>NZ_DAMAUN010000040.1:0-52285 GCF_032078915.1 Lacrimispora sp.
CAGGGTGGACTAGGGACTTTCACCCATTAGAACGTGCGCCCGCTGGGCACACTACCACAAGAGAGCAGGGAATTAATTCCTCGCTCTCTTAAATAATTTCCTTTATTCATGGCTTGTACATTCCGGGAGATACTGAGTTGCAAGCCATTGGGTAAATTCTGCGCTGTCCACTTTTACCAAGCCATCTTCCTCGGTTTTAATGCCATCATAGTACTCATATCCTGCTTTCAATTCTCCATATGTATTAAAGGCGCATTGGTAAGGTTTGTCACGGATAAAGCAATCTGATCTGCCCTGATGCTCAAAGAAGCCTCTGCCTGCTTTGCCCTGGTGACTTCTGCAAGGATCTGTTCAGCGGTAATAGCGAACTTTGCTTCGGTTTCTGCTTTCAGGTCAGTTACCCTTACGGATACTTCTTCCACAGACTTTTTAATAACAGCCGCCTTACCCTCAAGTTGAATAATTTGGTCACCAAGTCCGAAACTCTGTTCCCACTCAATACTTCCTTGAGATTCATAGGTATCCATCATGCCCTGAATACCTTTCATGGTACGCTTAAAGCAGTAAGTTTCGATAACATCATCGGTAGTATAGCAAATAATGCCATCTCCAACCTCCACCCATGGCAGTGCCGGTCCTACAATATGACACGGTTTATATATCCTGCTGGATATCTGCTCATATACCGTAGCCGCAATTGATGGAAGTTCATCCGCAGACTTACCATAAACCAGGTAATTCCCCTGAATGATATAGCAGTTTTTTCCCGGCCCGTAAGAAACCCCTACATCACCTTCCTCCTGCCGAATCTGTACTTTGTTAATTGGTTTTGTTACAAAATCCTCATAATAGGTTTCAGACTGTTTGTACCGAGACAAATTTTCTGCGTTGGTCATTTCTGATGGAAACAAATCATCAGATGGATATAAGGACTCTGACGGAAACAAACCTGAAAATCCTAGAAACTTATATGTAAGCCGACCAGTCTTATCAAAATTTCCGAAGCAACCGTTTATTTTACAGATGGCCATTAAAACCTTACGGCCATCCAACTGCTCCGGATCAATAGTCTTTGTCAGCTGCATATCGTCCAAAGGTAAATTAGTCGTGGCCTGGGAAACGCCGACATACTCGCAAAGTGAATCCCGGAACTGTTTCAAGGTCATGGGAAAGGTTAATCCCTGGTACCAGTCAGCCACGTCAATATCAAAATACAGCATACGATCATAGGCTACAATTTTCTTACGCCGCCTGTCAGCCTGTTCTCGGACAAAACTATCGACCTTGTAAATCCCCATAGCCAATTCATAGCCGCCGATTTCTACCGTCACCACAAATTCTTTCCCGGTTAAATCCATCAGTACATCAGCAACTGTTATTTCAAATTGAGATGAATTACATTCTCCAAATGCCAAGTCTTGGCTTGCACATAGGTTCTCTTCTATCGTAAGGGATTCGGATATTATCTGTCTGTTATCAATGATGTATATTGGCTCCTGATCAACGGGAAATAATTCATCTGAATGAAAAAGAACATTTTCCGGGAAATTTATTTTCTCATCATAGAAACGAAGCTTTAGATGCCTTTGTGTATCGGCACTTAAATTATCCGCTCGAAACAACTCCTTTATTTCTTCAGGAATATTCAGCAAAGCATTGACCTCCTTAATATTCGGTTATCGTTATTTTAATCGGCTTGTAGAGAATGTCCTTTTTCTTCTCATCAACATATAAAATTTCATACGGAATATCGGAAATATAAAACGCCCCCGATTTATATAAGGACGTATTTGGATTCCAATATTCAATTTCACTTTTTACTCTGTTTCCGTGAGGGAAAAAAGCATTCAGCCTTTCAGTATCCCTCAATCGCAAATGTGTGGTAGAGAACTCCATGGAGGTGGCTGTATGAGGCAACACATTACGGTGAAGCTCTCCGCTTCCATCTCGATAGGGGTCCAGGTCCATTATCTGATCCGGCGTACATTTATATGATTCAAGCGCAATCAACTCATTCGGAAACACTGTCCCATTTATCTTAAGCAGCCAGCCTTCAAACGCCAAACTCCCACCTCCAGACATAACAAAAAGCGCCATCACTAGGACAACGCTTTATTCATTCTATACCACGATATCATTTTATCATATTAGAAATGGGAAATGTGGGAAAAATATTTATAACACATAAGTTATATTTCTTCTCCCATTCTATCCTTGTATATTTTAATTTTACCACTTTCATCTTTTACCGCATCTTCTAGCAGTATATTCAAATATACTGGACCTAACGTATCTTCAGTTAGATACCACTTTCCTTTACATCTCAAATCATCATTGTCCCCTTTTTCCCAAAACACTTTGTATAATTTAGAATTATATACAACATTACCCTCTTTAGGTATTCTATTTCCTTTACTATCAAAGTATGGTGTATACTTTTTTTCTACACAATCCCAATATCTTTTGTTTTTTTCATATATCCAGCAAAAGATTCTAAATAAAAATAAACAAAAGAAAATAATAAATACTTTATCTTTTTTTGATATCGAATGTTCTATAACCATGATTAAACTCTATTAAACAATTTATAAAAAACAATGCTATTATCGAAGCAAATGCAATTCCTAATAAATCTTCAATAGTATTCCAAAGTGGAAATACTTTTATCTCCTGGGTTACTTCTAAATATATTATTAATTTTTCTAAAAAGTATTTAATAGGAAAACAGTATAATATAGCAATAATAAATATAAAAGGCGTATAATTATGTAATACACTTCTCAAACCATAATCAAATAGGGGGACTAACGGCATATTGATATATTCAAAAAAGTTCCAATAATGAACAAATAATACACAAAAAAATAAAACAATCTGTACTAACTCTAAAAAAGAAATTATTTTACTTACTGCTCTTTGGTCTTTAAAAATTGTATTAAAATCTTTTAATAACTCTTTGCCTTTATCGTAATCCAAAACAATTCTCCTCTTGTATAAAAACTTTATTAATCAAGCCAATATGAAGCATTTAAAATTAATCACCATTATAATACACTTCTAAAAACTTATCAATCTTCTTTTGTATAGTTGTTCTGTCATAATTCAATTCTTTTGCAATTTTTTCATATGGCCAGCGCTCAACATACCGATAATATAGTATTTGCTTAATCTCCAACTGTCCCAGTCCTAACTTTTCAAGAAAACACTCTATCTCCAGCTTCATGTCCTCAAAAAGTTGTTCATTGCCTTTTAAGTCAATTAGGAGCTGCCTGACCGCCCTTTCTCTTTCCTCATTTGATTTCACACTTGCTCCTGAAACCACGAAATGGCATTCCGTATAGGGAAACTGCTTCAAAGAACCTTTCACAATCCCATATTCAGAAGACAAGGGATTGTTCTCATAGTATTTTATCCTGCGCCTGATACGCTTAATTTCGGATTCTAGATATGTATAAGTTGCTAAATATTCCCTCGACAATTTCATAAAGTCCTCCTCATATAAGTCTGCTGATTGGCTCCCAGGCCTGCGCTTGGCGTATTTAATGCGATTTCCAAATCCCAACCCAATTTGTAAACTCTATCTCTAACCGTTGCTGGCTTTAAACCATGCTCTCTACACAATTGAGCAAAAGATTTTTCGTTAGCAAGGCTTTCAAATGCTTTTTCAGGAGACCACCCACTAGTAATGCGGTTATGAATTGTATCATACATCAGTCCCATTTCATTGCACCACACCATTAAATCTTTCGTCTGCCCTCGATAAGTAACAAATATTGAATCTCTTTTATTGAAGGCCTGCTGCTGCCTAGTAATCCACATACAGTTATTCGGCTCGTAATTGCCATTCACATCTTTTCGTTCTATTGTTAATCCATTCCTGTATCCATTTACTTTTGCCCAATCTGCAAATTCATCAAATCCTTTAAGCCATTCTTCACATATTTCTATTCCTCTTCCACCGTAATCTTTATAACGCTTGCAATTCGGATTTAAACAGCGTTTTTTCATGCTATGATAAGAGTTCCATAGACTTAAGTTTTCTTTTTTAGGATTCCTCAATTTTTTTGCCATATGGTAAACCTCCTAACATGGTCTACGGAAGACGGTCACTTTACCGCCACCCATATTTTGTGTAAATAATGCAGACTGCGCCCAGCCATCGGGTACATCATCATGGACGTTCTTGCCTTTGACAGAATAACTAAGCAGAAAACTCATCATTACCCCATAATCACTTTTGGCCTTATACAGGGAAGAGTCTTTGAATAAAACATGTTTCTTTACCCAGTCCGCATTTACGATAATCTTCGTTTCCTTGTTGCTATCAGTGAATTTTGTTGTGATATTACAACGACCATTCTTCTGCTCCACCAGCTTATTTACTTCGTACCCTACCCGGCTACCACCGTTATTGCTTTCGAACTGGCACTGCTGCAGCTTATTATCCACTATTATCTTGGAGCACCTTTCATATTGAACGCCGTAGTCAGAATTATCATCACAAACGCAATCCAAGCAGTAATAATCACTTCCATACTGGGCCACGCAAGGTAGGAACATATAATCTGAACCCTTGTCCTTCGTATCACAAATACCAAGAAGAGCGTCAGGCTCTCTTTCTGGAAGTTTAAAGTATCGCCTTAATTCATCTTCATGATATAGCAAGCCTTCACGTTCAATCTGCTGGCTTTTATATAGACACTTATAAGAAATATCATCCATGGCCAAAGCCTGATCATTGAAAAAAGCCACCGAGAAACCATTGTACTCGTAATCAAAATTCGATTCCTCTGTTACCGGGTCAATATCGGGAACTTCAATGAATCTCACCCGGTCACTATAGTGGTATAAATTCTTTATTCTCCCAATCACATCATGGACGGACCACCTTGTCGCAATATGAATTTCTTTACAGCCGTCCATCTTTCTCTGCTTGCCATCAACACTGTACAGAGACCAGAGTTTATCTAACCGGACCTTATTCAAGGCTTCTTCAATACCACCAATCAGATCATCACAATACAGGTAACGATTACACCTAACCTTACCAGCGTTCTTTGAACCAATTGAGGTACATTGAATATTGGGAAAAGGCTTGTACTTTTTAAAATTAATCGTTTCCGTTTTGGCATTGGTACCTTCAAGCTTCACATCTGGGAAAATTTCGTTCCAAGTGTATTCATCTGAATTTGTTGTGATATCATATATACCGTCGTAGAACATTCTGGTGATATCACCACTATGAGAATAGAATAAGCTGAAATCATCTGGGTGCTTCCTATTACCCACGAGGCAAAGAACTTCTCCAAGGTTGTCTTCTGCGTCCCAGGCGGCATTGATATGCTTAAGATATCCAGTCTATCATCTTCCAGATCCTGCATTGCTTGAATCAAGCCGTGTTTATTCAACTGCTTGCGTTTCGGTAAATAAAAGCGGTCCTTTGCTTCCCGGTTCTTCTCCAGGTAAATCAGATAGGATTCAAATAAATATGGAGCCTCAAAATGTAAAGTTTTCCAGTACAGATCATCCCAGCGTATATCCATGGTCTGGACAAACCTTGTGACGGCCCATTTCTTAATGAACCCGGAATAGGTCATGATGAAATCTCGGTCCTCAACGGGCAAATCCGGATTATCCTGCATTGTATATTGGAGTTCTGACAGAAGAATGTTTAGAATATCGTAAGACGGCAGCGTTCCAATCTGCCGCTTTAATTTTTTGATTATTTCCCGGTGTTCATGGAAATCCATAATAAAAGAGCCACCTACCTTTCATTGAAAAGTAAATGGCTCTCGGCTCATCGGCTCTCGGCTCTATTTATAATTCTTTTTTAATTTAAGCAAATCATTCTTAATTTCCTTCATACCTTCTTCTTGTTGATTTGCATTAATAGTTTTAAACTTTGAAACTTTTTCGTATTCCGCTTTACCTATTGGGTGTTCATTTCTAAAATAATTTTCCTTGTTATTACCATCAAAATCTATGTAAGATATTTTCACATAATAGTCAAATGTTTCATATACTTGAAATTTATCTTCATCATTAGTGTCGTTAATTTCTTGACTGACACCATATATCTTTCCCATTATTTGAGAATAATGAAAAGATGTAGATTTTCTACTTATAATTCCTGTTTTGTCATATCTTAAATATGCCTGATCATAAAATGAAGTAAAAAAATCATCTACCTTATAGCAAATGCCTTTTAAAGTTTCACTATTTTCATTTTTAGTCATTCCAATATTTAAGACTGCAGCTGTTTCAATTTCTTTATTATCTATTGCTTTTCCATTATTGCTAATCTCAAGATATTGATCATATGCATCGGTCAATTCTTCCGTTGATCCAGGGATCCCACTTACTATTTTTACATTAAATTGAGGACCTCTGTCATGTTCCTCAAATCTTACTTGTTTTATATAAAGCTGCAATGTCAAAAAAGCAAGTAATGCTGTTACTATAATACTTATAATTTCAAGTATTGATAAATCACCTATTACAAGCCCCCATATTTTCGTCATGAATTTTCCTCTTTTGTTTTTTATAATTTTATCATGTGCTCTTATTATTCTCCAATAATAAATACTTTCTTACAGTGACTATTCCTGCATCTGTACTGCAATCCAATTATAATTGCCCCATCATTTATTGGGAAGTGCTTTTTATGGCACCAAGGACAGTATACCCATTTCTTTCCATTACTGTCAACCTCAATATCTGCCTGCCCGTCAAATCCATCTTCTAGAGGATTCATAGCTTTTTCAAAACCTCTTATCAAACCTGACATTATGCTTTCCCCCATTTCTAGCCCCTCTTTCGCTGTATAGCCTCTATTCATTTTTTGTTTTCACCTCATATCCTCCAATTAAATCACCCAGTCCATATATGCCATAATAGCAAAGATGGTACTGATAAACTGGACCCATAGGCACATCAACACCATCTACCCGCATGTTTCTCTCTACAGTACCTGTCTCTTGAAATTCTTTACCGCACCGGCGGCAACGATATATTACTACTGGTTTACTCTCTCCTATATCATTATCTCCTTTTCATAGGCAAGCCATGAAGCCGCCGCCAGTTATTCTGCTGTATCTGCTCCAAGGTGCACAGGCCACATAAAACTGCAAACAATTCTCCGTCGGCAATATCAAATCCATGGAGAAATCTAGAGATATAGGCTTTTGTAAATCAGCTTTGGCCTTTTCCATTTCTTCATCTGGCACTAATTCAAAATTAAGTATCGGAATCTCATGCAGTGGTATTTTTATTCCGTCAGAGCCACACATAAGCACCGTACTGTAACATTCATTTTCTTTAAATGGCATATTCAAACCTTGCCTTTCAAATTCTCAGCAATATTGTTACATCTGCTCTCATTCTGGCATCGGATATTATTCATAGTCTTTTGTGAGGAATCTCCAATCAAGGTACAATCCACCTTTTCAATCGCCGGATCAAAATCCGGGCAGTAAGAGCAGAAGTTACGTAAGCAAAACTGGAAAACGTCCATAATGCCACCTCATTTACGCAATAAAAGACCAACCTCCAAATATTGATGGTTGGTCTTTTGTATTATCTTTAAAAGAAGATTCCATAAACCGAAGCTATGCTTCCTATAAAACCAATAATATAACCCAAATTACTTATCCATTTTTTTCGTGCCATTTTCTCAATCATATCTTTATAATATCTATCTTTTTCAAACAACACTCCACGATTAAAAGCCATTAACTGTATGATAAATTCTTTTAGTTCTCTAGCTTCTTCACTACCATTCTTTTCACGCACTTTATTAACAACACTGTCTATTTTATCATCATCAAGACGATATTCATCCTTAAATTTATCAATAATTCTTTCAAGCTTGTCAATATAATTTATATTATTTTCAAGTTTTAACTTTCTATCAAACTTTTGGCACAATTCAACAATTGAGTTGCTAGAAAATCCAAATCTTTTATTCTTATACACCTCATAATCATTTCTCAATCCTGTCATGGATTTATTGATGTCATCAAGCTCTAATGATTTCTGTGCTGCCTTAAAAAATTTCTGATTTTCATATTTACTAAAAATCCATGTAACTAGGATCGCTATTATAAGCGTAAGCCATATTAAAATAATGCCTACAGCCAAAATGAAATTTGTATACTCCACAAATTTTTCCATTTATTCACCTCTATCTTTTGTAATATCAAGATTATATCATACAAACCATCAATATTCAATTTCCAATGTGCAAAATCGGGCTACCCGGATTCAAACAGGGAAATGCAGGAATCAAAATCTTGTGCCTTGCCTTTTGGCAATAGCCTATTAAACAGGTATATACGGAATCGAACCGCATGTCTTGCTTCCTGACGTATGTCTAGTAAGCGTGATCTGTCCAACCCACGCACCATCTGCAACACTTATATATAGCTTACCTCCCTCAACGGCCAATCTTATCTTGGATCCAGTGGAGTAATCAAAATCAATCTCAATCCTCAGAAACTTCATTCCAGATTTCTTTCCAGGATAACCATGCGCTATTGCACTCAACACATATCCAATACTAAATCCGGACCAATCAGCCAGTTCCCTTAATGTGTCAGCCACATAAAGCGGCAACTCATATTTATCTGTTTCAACCGCCATATATAACTTTTTCTTCACAGCAATCAACGCCTTTTTATTTTTTGAGAAAAATGGAAATCCATCTTCTGGACCGGACCGTATTAATTACTGTCACGTTATCGCCATCTTTCTCAATCCCAACATCACAGTTATAGCGGAGAATTGTCCGCCGGAATTTCCTGGCCAGTTCTTCATCAGGCAGGTTATAAATCAAATACAGATTTTCGGCTTTATCAACCAATGGCTTTTTACCCTCAATGATTTCACTTTTCTTACATGGGATTACCGCTCCTCTAGTATGTCTGCCAAAATAGAAAAACAACCAGCCGACTAATGGCCACTTTCCATCATTCAGGTAATATGGATCATATTTAGGAATCCACCAGGGGGTTTTCAAAGAAAACTGGATATACCACTCATAGCATTCCTGGGTCTTGAAATTTACAAAGGCAAACATGAAAGTTCCTCTATGCCTTTTGGCGAATAATAGTTTACGATTGAACATTTTGTATCCTCACGGGAAAAGCCTTTTTGTTTTTTTGAAAATTTTAAAAGTTGCTCTTCTAAGAAACAATTTCCACAGGACATCCTACAAGCAATTCAATATCAGCCTTTGAAAGCTTAATCGGTTTCCCAATACTCAATCCAATTTCTTTACGATCCCCGGAATCCCCTTTGGCAATCGCCTTTCCCTTATACGTCATTGTTTCTTCATCAACATAAATTCTGAAAAGGCTATATCCATGAGCCCGGCAGAAGTGCAATGAATCAGATAATATTCTGTTCATCTCCTCATCTTCTTCTCCAAATAATTCCTGGTATGTATATAAATTATTCGGTGCCTTAAAAAAATCCGGTGTAGATATCCACCTAGGAAATTCAGAAAAATGGAAAAGTCTCTTATTGACCAATGCTTTCAATCCAATATCTGTTCTGTATCCTCGTGCAGATGCCATTCTAAGCAGTCTTTCACTTTCTTTATTTGTCATAGTAGTTATAAACTTTCCTGTAAGGTCTACCATATCATTTGCTCCTTTACTCTTTTGATTAGATTCCTGACTTTGACGAAAAGCCTTTTTTAAATTTTTCGGAACTTCGGGACCTAACTACGCCCGAAAAGCTTTTACTCTAGACCCCCTCCCGGGTGCCTATCCAGCTTGCACTTTCAAGGTTCGTAAAATATACAATATACGAACTATTACGTATTTACAATGGTTTCAATGTATGGTATAGTGTCTATAGGGAATAATACGAACTTATCTAATGTGTTTTACGAACTTTAGGAGGAGTATAGAATGAATAAAAAGACTGTTGCATTAACCGAAGAATCTTATCGATTTATAATTGGCACAATACGCTCCGGCTTCACAGCCAAAGACGGGACCATCTGCAAACCAAACAACCGGATAGCAACCGCTTTAGTACTGGAAGCTAACTTAGGCCTGCGTATTGGCGATGTCCTACAACTCCACGCCTGCGACATAATCAAAGACGGTAACCGCTACAGGCTGGACATTACAGAAACAAAAACCGGGAAGCAAAGAACATTTACAGTACCAAATGAGATTTACAACTACATCTTGCAATATGCACTTGATAACGGCATTTCAAGCCGCGCAAAGCTATTTGACATAAGCGAAAGAGCCATACAAAAGCATTTAAAACTGGTTTGTGAAGCATTAAATCTTGATAACATAGGTACTCATAGTTTCCGGAAATACTTTGCAACCTCTATCTACACAGACAATGGCTACAATATCGAACTTGTACGACAGCTCTTACAACATTCCAGTACTGCCATTACTCAACGATACTTAGGTATTCAGCCGAAAGAAGTCGAAGACGCATTACAAAAGCATATACAGCTGATCTAACACCTGCCCTGGCAATCGCCGGGGCTTTTCTTATGCCTTAATCCGGCAACTCATCGGCAGATCCCGACAGCAGGCCCACCGTTTTTGCTCTTTCTTCGATCTCTGCTCGGCTGTATTCCGGCTTCCCGACCTTGTCATCGTAGGCTATGATCTGGACGTTGTCACGATACCCATAGTTGGCTTTTAGGGCGAACATGCAGCCGATATTGCCAGTTTGGATTACCTCGTCATACAGACTTGACTCGCATTCAGATTTCCATTTTTGTGCCGTTACGGAGTGGCCAGAAGCGACCCGGCCATCATATTCCCCTTTTAACCAGCTATTAAACGTATCTTTATTTACATTAATCATCATACCAAATCTAAGTAACGTAGGCTTAATCCTGCAAGTACAACAGATAACTGTATAGATATCCCATAGTATATCTAATTCTTTTATATTATTAATATCTGCTTTATACTTACGTCCTATATCTTTTAATAACTCAGATAATCCCTGAGAAGAACATAGATTAATATTACTATGTCTCTTTATGAACTCATTAGATATCTCCATAATGGTAGCTGTAATATTATTAATATAATCTCTATCATCTGTATCTCTATCATCTGTATTAAGCTCTATATCAAAGCCATCTACTGTATAATCATCTGTCTTAGCCATAACTTATATAACTCCTTTCTGTCTCTTATACAGGTATCATATAATCATCATACAGACACATATAAGAGCTTTATATATTAATACCTGGGAAAATACTCTTGAAGTCCCAAAAGCTTATAAACTCTAACTTTAAATCCCTGATCTGACAGTGCAAATGTTATCCGGTCATCTGGAAGTGGAATGATTTGGTTCAACAGATCCAGACATTCATTCCGCTGTTCCTGATCAGTACACCTTCCGTCCTCACAGAACCTGCAGCTTTCCCGGTTGCATTTATCACTTATTCTCTGCATCTGATCACCTCGCAATCTTAATTTCTTTCACAAAGTTATATTTGTTCTATAACCTATGGAATTAAATGCCGTTTTTACGTTCACAAATGCCCTTTAATGCGTTTCCGGTATCTTCCATGGAGGTTTTCTTGCCTACACTTTTCAAATCTATTTACGGGCCAAATAAAAAAGTCCTCGCGCCATACGGAGTGGATACCGTACAACACAAGGACTATAAGTCTTGGTTCTTTCCCGCCTATTGCGGGGACATTGCATATGGTCAAGGCCAACCAGGCTAGCATATGCACGCTTTATATATATCATTTTCCAGATAATACCATAGCATTATATATCTGTCAATATCTTTTAGATATTAAATCACTATACATCCCATACATCTAATTACCTCAGGGGATACAGAAAGCCTAAGAGTATATTATAAATAATACTTTATGTCTATATATTTTTTATAATACATAGGGCCAAAATATACGAATTTATGAATACAAAAAGCAGGCTTCAAAGCTTTTTCTGCTCCTTCGCCTGCCTGATTTAATCACCATGATAAATTCTCAATGTCCGGAAGATATACCCTTGAGTATTTCTTGTAGAGCCCCCTCGGCTTTTTCAGATTAGCATAAAATAAATTTTAAATCAACCCTTGACAAGAATTTTTTTGTGTTATTTGTATAACAGATGCCGACATAGCTGCCCCCAATCGGTATGTCGGAGAGGTTCAGCCTTGCAGATAATGCAGGGCTTTTCTTTTGTATAAAAGCGACAATTATTAACAAACTTTTATTGGCCAGGAGGAAAGCAAATTTTATTAATCACCTTGTAAATTTATACACCAATGCAATGGTCATTACAAATGCTGGAATCATTAAAGCAAAACCAAAAACCCAAAATGTCAAAGCACACAAAAGTATTGAAAAAGCTAGCAACATCAAGTAAAAAATAAATAGTTGTATATTAAATTCTTTTGTTTCTTTTGCTTCCTTTGCTCCACACTCTTGTTCTGCTGATTTTACTTTTATCTTTACTTCATCTAATATTTTATGAGTGAATTCTGAATATTCTTCATTGCTCATAAGCAAATTCCCTTGTTCGGATATAATTTTATTCCTCAGGATTAACGACAAAATTTTGCGTGATTCTTCTCTAGATATTTTGTTGAACAAGAATTTTTCTACAGTGTCTATTTTGATTTTTTCCACTTTGTTCTCAAAAGTAATATCCATAAGCTGCCTTATGTAAGGATTGATGTCACCGTCTACAATTATCCCCTTATTAAATGGCTTATAAGGCCCATACCTCTTCTCATATAAGAAACCCAGTTCATCGTATTCTCTTTTGCTCATCTCGTTGAAATTAATCAACTTTATTCCCCCAGTACTATTTCAATATGAATCAAAGAATTCTTAATAGATACCTAATGATAATGTATATTTTTTTATTTATCAATGTCAATAGGAATCCCAACAAATCCAGATCTTATTATATCAAAAAATGAGCCACCAATTGCCCACACCTAAATTACAATCGTTCTATCTCTTATTCATAAATTGCATCACCCGATAAATCAATATCATCGTTATAAAATATGTCAAATTCGAGTTGCATAAATGTATATTTAAGTCTATTATAGATTTAAAAATATCTATAAGGGAAGAATAGGTGATGATATGAATAAAGGCGAATTATGCAAGATAAAAAATACCCATAGAAAACTTAATGAGGTTCATCTTTTATGGCATCAAGCTAGTGAAGCATATTTCAATCCTGAAGGATTCCGCACAAATATTAATGCAACCATACAAGCATTAAGAAATATTACATTTGCTTTGCAAAATGAGAAATCTACTATTCCTAACTTTACAAATTGGTATGAACCATGGCAGAAAGATTTAAAAGAAGATAAAATAATGAAATGGTTATGTGACGCCAGGACTGAAATAGTACATAAAAAAGATTTGGAGATTTATAGCGAAGCAGCAGTTACAATTTATACATATGAAACCATTTTAAAAGCTAAATCAAATATCCCTATTTTTATATCTGGCAAACAGTTACTTCAACACTTGGTAGAAAAAAACATTATTGACGAACAACTTGCCGATATGGACGTATATGCAGCGGTAGAAAGAGTGTGGCGAATATCTGAATTCCCCGAAAGCGACTTACTATATTTAGTGGCTTATGGAATTGGAAAATTATATGGTTTAGTTAAAGAAGCTCATGAAATAATTGGGGCAAGTATAGACTCATGTAATATTGCTTTTAAAGATCACGCTTTTGAAGTTAATATTAATAATATTCCAATATGTATGGAAAAAGAGTTAAATAGCAGAAGAGAATTAATTGATTTAAAAAATTTTATTTCTAGACAGCTGATTATTCAAAAAGTCGAGTTTAATTCAAACATAATTGATGATATGAAGAAAAAATATAGAAAAATTATAGATGGATTAACAAAAAGCAGCACTAATAGCCCTAGTGTATATGAATTTGCCAACTTCGTTGTGGATTTATCAAAACAAATACTAGTCAAAGATAAGTTTCATGTTGCATTATTATTTTATAGAAATGGTGATATGAATTGGGAAATTATTCAAGCAGTTTTCGGAGATCAAACATCAAAGTTCATATTTTGGCAAGAATTTTCTAAGAAAGTAAGAAACGAAAACATTAATGCAATTATATTTACTTCTGAAGTTTGGGTAGGAACTATGGATGAATATGTTTCCAGTGGTAAAAGAGCATCAGAGCAAAAGGGAAAAACCGAAGCATTAGTAACAAATGTATTTGTTAAAAACGATAAAACTATAACATATTCTACTGATTTTAGTAGAGGGTTTTATGGTAGAATTAAACTCGGCGAAACAATAATGTCAGAAGAAGACAACCAATATAATTATTTTTTTTCACCAGTATTGAAAGTTTGGAATGAACAATAATCTTCTAATAGTTACATGTCAAATATTTAACTTAGAGGTTTCTTATTCGACAGACGTAGATGGTCTGAACCCAGAATATTCAGATAGGGGAAAATAGAAAAGTGAGTATGTGAAAGTTTCTCTGTAAATTAGGGTCTTCTATGATAAAATAAAAAATCATAGGAGGCCCTTTATTATGGCGAGAGAAAAGAAACCAGTACACAAAGTACAAATGACAGATGGGTAACGTAACATTATCCGGCAGCTTCTTGAAGAGTATGACATTGAGTCTGCTCTGGATATTCAGGAGGCTTTTAAAGATCTTCTTGGCGGCACTATCAAAGAAATGATGGAAACAGAGATGGATGACCATCTTGGTTATAATAAATCCCAACGATCGGATAATGATGATTCTCGTAACGGCTATAAAACAAAACAAGTTAACAGTAGTTTTGGAAGCATGAAGATCAATGTCCCCCAAGACCGCAAATCCAGTTTTGAACCACAGGTGGTGAAAAAGAGACAGAAAGACATTTCTGATATTGATCAGAAGATCATATCTATGTACGCTAAGGGAATGACCACCAGACAGATTTCCGATACTCTTTATGATAACTATGGCTTTGAAGCTTCTGAGGGATTTATATCGGATGTAACTGATAAAATAATTCCATAAATCGAAGACTGGCAGAATCGTCCTCTTTCTGAAATATATCCAGTACTCTATATTGATGCCATCCATTACTCCGTAAGAGATAACGGCGTCATTCGTAAACTTGCGTCCTATGTTGATCTTGGAATCAATCTCGATGGACGCAAGGAAGTTCTAACCATTGAAGTAGGGGAAAACGAAAGTTCAAAGTACTGGCTATCTGTATTAAACGGCCTTAAAAATCGTGGAGTGAACGACGTCTTACTTATCTGTGCAGATGGCCTAACCGGAATCAAAGAAGCAATTTCAACCGCATTTCCCAAAACAGAATATCAAAGATGTATTGTTCACCAGGTACGTAATACTCTGAAATATGTGGTTGATAAAGAACGGAAACCATTTGCAACAGACCTAAAGACAATCTATCAGGCGCCAACGGAGGAAAAATCATTGTAAGCTCTGGAGCGAGTTACAGAAAGATGGTCAGAAAAATATCCTAACTCTATGAGGAGCTGGAAACAGAACTGGGACGCTATTTCTCCTATCTTTAAGTTCTCTTCTGATGTTCGTAAGGTTATCTATACTAAAAATGCCATAGAGAGCTTAAATGCTACATATCGTAAGCTTAACCGCCAAAGAAGTGTATTTCCAAGTGATACGGCCTTATTAAAAGCCTTGTATCTGTCAACCTTTGAAGCCACAAAAAGGTGGAGTATGCCTATCCGTAACTGGGGCCAAGTTTACGGTGAATTGAGCATTATGTACGAGGGACGCCTACCGGAATAATAGTTTGACATAAGAGAAAAAACAGACGGAAAGTTCCGTCTGCTCTTGACATGCCCAGCATGCGCTGTTATATATAAATCAAGGGCTGAACCTACTTTTAGAAGAATTCAGCCCAATCAATATCATAGAAGATTCACAATTACAGAGATTTCTTCACATGCTCGAAAAAGCGGTTTCCTATAATTTTACGCACTGGAAACCGCCTATATATTTTAATTCAAATTGTATTAAATGCCATACTTTGATAATAATTCTTCTATACGTTTATCAGAAAATAACCTAAAATCAGAAATCTCATCTATCGTCCCATATCCAACAGCTTGCTTACCCCAAACATGCTTTTCCCTTCGTACTTAATTAGTATAGCACATCTTAGAACTATTATATGATTTTTTTCGTGCATTATAAAAAAAGAAAGTATCCGTAATAGATACCCTCTTATTTTTACCTAAATTAAAAGAAAAGCATTAATAATTTATTATATTCAATTCCTTATATCTTCTGCTCCTATCCTTGTTAACCAGATTATCCATTCTGTCAACTTCAATGATTGTATATCTATCATACAATTCCCGTATCTGCTGGCAATCGTTATAAGACAATACAAATTTCCCTCTAATATTGCCCAGGCACTCCCTCAGCCGTTTATGGTCTTCCGGATTAAATCGATCTGGATAATATTTCTCCGCTTCGTAGTAGGGAGGATCCAGATAGAATAATGCATCTGGTCTGTCATACGTTTTTATCAGTCGTTCAAAGTCTTGGTTCTCAATTACCACCCTATTTAATCGTCCAGAAACTGCTTTTAGATAATCAACTGCCTTATATATATCCCTGGAACTTACACCGAATGATCTGCAGTCTGACCCAAAACTCTCCCTGATCAGGCAGAAGAAACGAGCGGCCCGTTGTATGTCGGTCATTCCTCTGGTGTTCCTGCTTAGCTCATCAAAGAACTGCTCCCTGGACATAAGCAGCCATTCCAGTTCCTTCTGCAGTGGATCCGGGTGATATTTAACCACCCGGTATAAATTAATCAATTCCCCGTTTACATCGTTGAATACTTCCAACGGAGCATGTTTATTCTTTGAAAATAAGACCCAACCGGCTCCGCCGAATACCTCAATATACCGGCTGTATGAGCCCTGATCTGGAAATTGTTCCAGTATCTGCTTTCGTAATAGCTTTTTTCCACCAATCCAACTTATAAAACTATTCATGCAACAGCACCTCCAATATACATACAGCATATCATTAATAACCAGTGCAATTCTATGCAAAATTACTTTTTAACTGTTTTCTTATTTACTCCTTTTACTATACATAGTATAATTTTATTAACTTGTTATTATCTTTGCAAATTATTTTAGAGAATTTCAGAACATTACGTATCTAAGCTTATGATAATTACAAAATATACTTAAGATTAATTGGAGAAAAAATGCATCTTTTAATATATTTATCAATTGCAATCCTATTTTTTGTCTTATTGAGCTTAATTGATTCTAGGATTGATTACCAAAACAAAAGTATTTACTATACAATTTATAATCAAAATGGCACTACTTTTATTCGTGTACCATATCTTATATGGCAACAAAATAAAAGAAAGGAAATAGAAGAAAGATTTTCAGAGTTCGTAGAATATGAAGGACGTTTATATAGCGTTAATATAGCCTTTAAAAATCAGGCCCATATATCCGAATCAGATAGCGGAATTATAAGCCTATTTTACAGAGATTATTATGCAGAGATTGAAGCATTTAAAAATAAAGAACCAAATATAGTAATTAATACACAAATTGACGGAAATAACAATACAGTAAATATTGTTCAAAATATTACTAATAATATATCTAATAGTATAGATGGCTTACTTAATGACAATCGTATAGCATTTGAAGATAAAAAGGATTTAGAACTCTTCAAATATAAGCTTAAATCGAATGAAACTTCAAGTAATGACGCAAATAAAATAATAGACAAACTAACAAAGTATACTCCTTATATTACATTAGCTAATACATTGATAACCTTAATAAAAACTCTTTATTCCTTATTCTAAGTAATTCAAGAATAAATAGATAACATGCCTTAGAAACCACGGAAGTTTGTGATTTCTAAGGTTTTTTGATTTCTAAAACACACTTATTTTGTAGGTAATATTATGGATGGCCTTACTATGTATATTGAATATCTGCCTGGTGCTATAATCCATTTTGTCTGCAATTTCTTCCCATCGGCAGCCCCTTATATACCGATATTTCATTAAACGTTTCCCCTGCTCATCTTCCAAGGCTTCGATTTTATCATACAGCTCCAAGCAAATCTTCACCTTTTGATACCGATAGTAAATAGCTTTCTGTTTCATTTCATTCAGGGCAGAGACATATTTTTCATCATAGCCATATGTATTAATTTCCTTTTGTATTGCCTGGATTTCTTCTCCAGCTTCAACGATGGCAGTATTAAGCACAACCAAACTCTTTAATTGTTCCTTGACCGTTTTTTTCATCATGCTGAACATCTCTCCCTCACGTTTCTTAATGTATCCGGTGTAGACTGAGCATAATAAATAGCTGTCACTGATGGGCTGGAATGCCTCAAAATCTCCTGAATGGTGCCAAGGTCCACTCCCTTGTTTTTAAGGTTCATTCCCAGAGTTTTACGCAATTTATGAGGATATACCCGGCATTTCAATTTGGCCCGGTTGCCAATAGTTTTTAAGATGCTCCGAATCCCGGAAGTTGACAACTTTTCATAAGGTTCCCTACAGTGAGGAAACATAAACGGACTATCATCACTCCTGGAGTCAAGATACTGCCGGTAATAATATCGAGCTTCATCATCTAAGAAGATGGGCTGATACTTGTCGTTCTTCTCTCCCAGAATCACAATGTCTCCGGTCCTCCAATCTATCTGATCAATAGTAATATCAACCAACTCTCCGACTCTGGCACCGGTGCTCCGTAGCACTTCTATTAAGGCGCGCTCCCTTGGTTTCTTACAAGCATCTCTCATCTTTGCCATCTCTTCTGGCTTGAAATAATCAATCGGCTTTCGAACCGTTTTCAGCGGATCAGTAGCTTCCACCGGATTTTCACCTATTAACTTTTCCTTCCGCATCCAAGTGAAGAACGCAGATAGAAAACGTCTTTCGTTATTCACAGTCACAGCTTGGTTCTTTTTGCCGCCTGCATTAACATTTCGCTTCTCGTACCATGAAAGATAATAACTGATATCTGATTCCTCAATTTTATCCAGTGGCTTATCAATCAGGGTAATCAGACTTTTTACCGTACCAAGGTAAGCTTCCTTTGTATTATCTTTGATTTTCTTCTTAACAATGAATAGCTGAATAATGTATTTGTTTTTCTGATCCACATCATTCTGATACTCTACCGGAAGAGTTGTAATCTCCTCCATATTGACATTAACAAATTCCTTTATTACCACCTGATGAAGAATGTCTAGAACTTCTTTCGCCACATGCCCTGCCATGGCAACAATGATATTATTTATAACCTGTGCTTTAACAGTTTGTCCATTCACAATATGTAATCTCCTTATCTATAAATTTCAGTTGCTTAAGGAGACAAATTGATTTATAATATCCTTAAGCGTGAAGCGGTAGAAGAACTTTTGTCGGGGACTCTGCCGCTTGTTAATTGTCTATGATTCGAATGTATGTTCTTTTTGAGCTATTTTTTTACCGGGGTCTCTATGCCCCGGCTTTTATTTTAATTTTTGGTTAAAAAACTACTAGTTTTACTTGATTTTTTATAATAAAAAACCAATAACTGAAAATTGATAGTTGGTTTTTTAAATATATTAAATTATAGTTCTCATAAGTTCATATTTATCATATAAAACACTTGTTTGATAAACAGCTTTATTGTTTGTATTGGCCCAAATCATGATTTCTCTTTTATATTCTTCTGGGCAATTAATTCCAAGAGTTACAGACGTAATGCTATCTTTCAAATTAATATTTGCTCTAATTTGTTTTTCATAAACTGCAATTCTCCACTCTTTCTCGTACTCCCACTCTTGAGCTTTATGAAATAAGAAATTAAATGAATTATATTGGTTACCCTCAAAATCATATGTAGAATCATAAAATTGTTTTTGATATATAACAGGAAGAAAAAAACGCTTTGTATGATCAGGAATCATAGTGGTATCATATTCTATACAGAATCCTTTGTGGGAATCTGCATAATGTGCCCACATTAAAAGTGAATTCCATTGTTCGCAAAAACAAGCCACCCTCATCTTTTCCTGGGTAAATTGCTTGACTTCCAATTGTATTATATCAAAGATATCTTCTGCAGATTCCATGTTTAGCTCAATGTCTATACCCGTATTATCATAAAATATCTTTCTTCCACATATATCCCAGAATTTATTAATCTTAATATTGGGGACACCATCAAATGGATCATTAAACTGGCTAGGTTTCGAAAGATATATCTCGCCATCAAATAAATTATTTTTCCAAAAATTATTAAATGTTCGATATCTATATAACTTTTTTGGAACATACTTTATCATGTAATCCATAACTTCATTTGTACTTATATTTTTATCTTGTATAAGCCGCTTATATTGATCATACATATACTTACTTCCTTTATAATTCTATATATAATAGTATAGCGTATACTATATCAACTATCAATATTCAATTTCCAATGTGCAATAATATATTAACATTAAGCAATTCTAAACTGTTCCTGGCTATCATCAATCCTCATGTTTTCTTTTCCATGCATACCCACCAGCATGATGCCTCTCGCCTCTTATAACCTTTTCAATATTTGTACTGTGGATATTATTACTTTTGGCAGCTTCTGCTAAAGAAGAATATTTTCCTTCTACTTCACCAGTCACCAGATTTACCTTTAATACAGGGATTTTCTTGCGGCCGCCCTGGCCTGTAACACGATATAGCCCCATCTTATAAGCATGGATTTGATTTTCTCCATTAGTTATCCACTCAAGATTACTAACGTCATTATTTCTTTTATCTGTGTCTATATGATTAACCTGCAGCTTATTCTCCGGATTAGGGATAAATGCGACCGCTACAAGTCTATGTATTTTCGCCGTTGCTTTCTTATCATGTAAATTCATTCGAACACGTAAGTATCCTTTATTATCTAATTGTGGTTTCAATATATGACCTGTTATCTTATTCCTGACAGTACCAGTATTACTTACTTGATACTGTTCGCCGTAAATGTAAGTATCTTTCCATGTTTCTACATTTACCATTTTCAAAAAGGACCCGCTATAGCATTACCCCGGCCGGAGGTCGGCTCCTTTCTATTATTACTTTGCTGTTCTCCAAATCCGTTCAAGTTCTTCCAAGGTTACGTGAATCAGGAGGTTGTTTATAAAGTAGCAATTTTTATATTCTCTGGAAATGGCCCCGATCATATCAACAAGACCATTCCAGTATTCATCAGTATCATTTGGTTCGCTGTACTGTTTAAACAGTTTCCATGCTCCGGTAAGACACTCCTCATACTGCTTATCCTGAAGAGGAGTACCGCCGGATTGAATCCGTTTTATCTCCTGCCAAACCACCAGACAAAATAGCCGGCCCATGACCGGATTATCATGCTTCTTTATCATCTGCTCAACATACTCTGGCTTAACCATCTGTCGATTCTTCATAAATTTCCATGAATCCGTATAAGCAGACCAGTACTTTCTAAGCTGATTCTCATCCATCTATTCCACCGCCTTATATGGAATACAATACCGGGCCTTTACTTTTGCCTTATCGTCTATGTAAGCATCAGCGAATATCTTCCGTGAATCATTACCGAAATGCTCTATCATTTCCGTCAGATTCTCATTTACAGCGTCAAATTTCAAACCGTGAGAATTACACCATGAAACAGCTTCTTCCAAACGATTTCCGCATCTACAAGTCCAGAGAATTACTCTGTTCCCCTCTCTTCGCCTTTTAATCAAATGTTTAATCAGAGCAGTGTTAGGACTACCAATTCCGGGCCAGACACTTTCACATAAGGTCCCGTCAAAATCAACAGCATAAATAGTATATTTTCTACCTTCGTTCATATCCCACCGCCTTTATGCTTCGTTCACAGGAGAAGCAACTCTCATTACCAAATCTTCCATCATAATGTTCGCAGGTTCCGCAGTTCTTCACGGTCCACAACATTATGAGCTTTCGTAAAAGCATATGTAAGTTATATCTCATAGCCGATATACCTCCGTTATTCACAGAAGACCGGAATGAAAAACGCCCATAAGCAACCAGGGTTCTTCGTAATAAAAATCCCTATGGAAACTGCAACTGCTACGCTTACCCATTTAACCCAACCATTCAAATTTATTCTCCTTTCTTCAAACCATTTTGTCGAGTTCAACAATATGGTTAATTATGCGAATCTAGTTCATGCCAATAGCATCTTGATAAGTTTGTGAATGCCTCTCCCATTTTTACGCCCCATTATTTTCCTGTACCTGCCCAAAATTGGAAAAGCTTTGTATCGTTTTTTCTCCAACAATGAAAATGGCCTATTGTTTCATTGAGTAATTTGTACTCGATACCATTTCTTTCAAATTGAGAAATCACTTATTGAATTCTATCCGGTGTCTTAGCGACCCTGATTTGATGACGTTTTTTTTGCTTCTGCTTTTAAGAATTCTCCAACTTCCCTCATGTCTCCCATGCTTTTTGTCTCCTATATTTCAGTTTAGAATTTTAAAGCCTGACCACAGTAAGCACAGAACTTATCTGATATATCAATATCATCATTCTCACCAATTATTCTCTTACACGATGGGCATCTGACCCAATCCTGCTCATCACTACCATCTGAAACTGCCATCTGAGGAATCTGCTTTTCCAAAGCTTTTATAGCCGCGTTTATGGCTTCTCCCTCTTCACAAGTGGTATCGTCAAAACCACCTTGCATTCTTCCATTAACCATCTTACAGTTCTTTGGATACATGGTTTTCAGCTTTTCTATAGCTATTTTTGCTTTCATAAGTTTCCTCCTCAAAATAATAATTTTCATGTTCTTTTGGAAAGTGGTTTTTGCTTTTATAATGCCGTTTTCCAGATGCCGATTTGCCGGGTTTGTCGTTGTGAATATTCGAGGTCAATTATTCATATTGGATACTCTTTTGTTTAAAATTAGCAATAAATATGATATAATCAATGTGATCGTAATATTCCTCTGTTGCAGCTTGTTGAGGTTTGGAGGGAAAGCGAACTAAAAGTGAGGTAACAATCATGAGTGACCAAAAGAGATCGCAGTTGCCGATACCAGCGCGGATGACAGTTGGTATTTTTCTGATTGCTTTTCCCATTATAGGGGGAATTGCCCTTACCATTACAGGTCTATTAGATAGGTATGTACTGGTATACATTGGATATTTATTGAGTGGTTGGCATATATTCGGCCTTTGCACCAATCAGTTTATCTTCTTAAAGCGCTTTTTCGGGAAGGATCTTTCGTTTCAATATAGCGAGAACGAACTGTGGAGCAAACGCTTTGGCATAGTAATGAATTTGCTTTTGCTTACCTTTGGCCTATTCCTGCTTGGCCTTGGAATTTATGATTTGATCCGATGATATATATAATATATATAAACATAGTTCACCTCCGATTCTAATGGTGAGCGAGGAGGTGCCACCCTTATTTTGGACGGCGCCTTAAAGTGGATTTTGAGCATGGTATAATAAACTAGACACTTAGATAAGAGAATTCTGTGAAAGGTGGATGGTTTATGGTAAGAAGAAAGTTTGATAGGAATTTTAAATTAGCAGCGGTAAAGCTTGTTGTTCATGATGAGATGCCTGTCTCTGAAGTAGCTAAGCAACTGGAAATTCATTATAATAGTTTATATCGCTGGATTCGTGAATACGAAGAGTATGGAGAGAGTGCGTTCCCTGGTCATGGGTGCGCACTTTATAATTATCAGTATGAAATAAATAAATTAAAAAATGAAAATAAGCATTTGCAGGAGGAACTTGAATTGTTAAAAAAATTCCGGGCCTTCTTGAAGAAAAAGAATGTGTGAGATTCCAGTTCTTAAAGGATAATCAGGAAAAATACAACATCAAGAGGGCCTGTAAAACACTCAATATATCCCGCTCTGGATTTTATGAATATTTAAAGCGTAAAGAATCTGACCGTGCCATTGAAAACAAGGTACTGAGTCAGGAAATCATACGAATATTTGAAGAGCATAAAGGGAGATACGGCTGTTTAAGAATTTCAAAGGTGCTGGAAAACGAGGGTTTAAAGATTAACCATAAACGTGTCCAGAAACTTATGCGCTCCATGGGCTTATATGCTAAGGGAACCCGGTATCGATATAAGCATTATCATAGTTCTCTTCAAATGGAAGAAAGACCAAATCTATTGAACCAAGTCTTTCAGTCTACTGGGAGAAATAAAATATGGCTTGGCGATATTACTTATGTGCCAACGAAAAAAGGCGTTTTATATCTGGCTGTATTTTTAGATATATTCTCCAGAAAAATCACAGGCTGGTCCATGGGAAGAAGCATGAAAGATACTCTCGTAATGGAGGCTTTCATGCAGGGATATGGCCGGGAACTTCCGGAAGATGGATTAATTGTTCATACCGATCAAGGTTCACAATATACAAGCGGTAATTTTAGAAGTCTATTGAAACAACATAAAGCCATCCATAGTAATAGCCGAAAAGGGAATCCCTATGATAATGCAATGATGGAGTCTTTCTATCGAACCTTAAAAAGAGAGCTTATTCTGGATGCTAGATTTGAAACACCAGAACAAGCTCAAATGGAAATTTTTAAATATATTGAACTATACTATAATACGAAGCGCATGCATTCTGCACTGGGCTATATTTCTCCTGCACAGTTTGAGCGAGAAAACTCATAAAATCAACTTAACTTTGTGTCTAAAAAATGTTGACAAGTCCAAAAAGATAGATGCATATAAAGCAATCATGAGATATAAAGAGAATCCGTATGATTTAAAAAACGATTTAACTGTCAAAGAATTATATGATGCGTGGTTATCAAAGTACATATCAGATAATAACTTAGATGGTAATAGGCGCAAATCGTATGATGCTGTTTTTAAGTATTGCGGACCAGCTTATAACATCAAAGTCGTTGACTTTTTACCACCTATTATTGAAGAACATATAAAAACTGCCTATAAAATTGGTGAAAAGGGGAACGATGCCGGTAGAAAGATTGCTGCAACTTATATAATAAAAGGCAATATTAAAGCTTTGTATAATCTTCTTTTTGATTATGCTGTCTTCCGACGAATTGTAACAGAAAACTATGCTAGGACGTTTACAACAAACACAAGCAAAGGGGACTGTCAAAAATCCAGAGAGGGCCGGCCATACACTAAAGATGAGCTAGCAATTCTCTGGGATAATAGCGGTGACCTTTTCATTGACATGATTATTGTTCAATGCTACTCTGGCTGGCGTCCAGGTGAGGTCATTATTCTTGCCGTAAATAACATTGATCTAGAAAACAGGACATATACTGGCGGAGTAAAAACTAGCAATGGTATTAATAGAACAGTACCCATTCATCCAAAGGTATTACCAATAATTCAAAAATATTACGATGAAGCCATTGACATAGGAAGGCCTATGTTGTTTGGAAGAACACAAAAATTTCACGGTTCGTATAGATACATTGAAAATTCATTCAGAAACTCTCTGTTGAAGAAAGAATCCGAACTTGGCATTTTGGGTCATGTTCTACATGATGGCAGGCATACTTTTTCAACATTCGCAAAAGAATATGGAGTTGATGAATACGCCAGGAAAAAATTTATGGGACATTCCATAAAAGACCTAACAGATAGAGTTTATACTCACATGGACATTGAATGGTTTAGGACGGAAATAGAGAAGATTTTATAGTGTTGTATAGTTTGTTGTATAGTACGTTACTACCAATGCGATTTTATAATACTCTTATTTCATAATTATTCAGTTATAATCAGCTACAGTTGCATAATCAGTTGTAATCACTTATAAAAAGCTTATACCATTCATTCACAGTTTTTTCACAAGACGTACAAAATTTATTTACAACTTCTACAAACTTTTTTCACATCTGTCTTATATAATAAAGATAGTAACAAGAGGAACTCCAAACTTGTTAAAAATAAAACTTTTTTTCATAACTGGCCGGTGAAAGTCACATTTCACCGGCTCCTCCCTTTTATGGGCCAATTATTTCCCAGTTGCAAAGAAACTCTTTCTATTATAGAATAGGGAAGGTGCCCATGGCATATGCAAACTTGGAGGATATTATTACATGAAGAAAAATGCAATCGTAGGACAATCCGGCGGACCAACCGCTGTGATCAACGCAAGCCTTTACGGCGTCATCAAGGAAGGAATGGCCCAGACTGAAATCGGAAGGGTTTACGGAATGCTCAATGGCATAGAAGGCTTCATGTCCGGCAATTATATGGATTTAACAGATAACCTGACAGAAGAAGAGCTGGAGCTTTTGAAATTAACACCTGCTGCTTATTTAGGTTCCTGTCGCTATAAACTTCCTGACGATCTGTCTTCTCCCTTTTATCCTGCTCTTTTTGAAAAATTCCGAGCTATGGATATCGGATATTTCTTCTATATTGGCGGTAATGATTCCATGGATACGGTAAGTAAGCTTTCCCGCTACGCCGCCTATCATGGAAGTCCTATCCGTTTCATTGGAATTCCCAAAACCATTGACAACGACTTGATTTTAACAGATCATACTCCCGGATACGGCAGTGCTGCCAAATATGTGGCTGATACCGTCCGTGAAATCGTTCTGGACTCTTCTGTTTACCAGCAAAAGTCCGTCACCATCATAGAACTGATGGGCCGTCATGCAGGCTGGCTTACTGCTGCCAGTGCGTTGGCCAGAAAATTTGATGGCGATAATCCCCTGCTTATCTATCTTCCTGAAACGGATTTTGATTTTGAGCAGTTTGCTTCGGATGTAAAAGCTGCCCTTAACAAACACAATTCCGTTATTATCTGCATCTCAGAAGGACTCTCTGATTCCCAGGGCAAATTTATATGCGAATACGCGGATGAAGTCCGTTTGGACACCTTTGGTCATAAAATGCTGACCGGAAGCGGTAAAATGCTGGAGAATTATGTACGTAGCCGTTTTGGTGTAAAGGTCCGTTCCATTGAACTGAATGTAAACCAGCGCTGCAGCGGCATGCTTGCTTCTGCAACCGACATAGAAGAATCCGTGCAAGCGGGCTCAGAAGGAGTAAAGGCCGCGTTAAAAGGTCTTACCGGAAGAATGGTCGCTTTTCACCGCACAGGAAACTCCCCTTATTCCATGGAATGCATCACCGTTGATGTCAACGAAGTATGCAATCAGGAAAAGCTGTTCCCAGCCCAGTGGATCTGCGGCAATGGCACGGATATCTCCCCGGAATTTCTGGAATATGCCATACCGCTGATCCAGGGTGAGCCTCAAAGAAAGATGGAAAGCGGCAGACCCGTGTACCTGTACCGGAGATAATCATGGTATGCTTTTCCGAATCTTAAATTCCGTTCATTCATACGGCTCAAGAAAAGCGCCATGATCCTTTAATAGATTCTGAAGCTGTGCTACGTCGATTGATGCAACACTTATTCCCTGTTTTGCCGCAATCGCTGCCGCTGTACCGGCCCCTTCACTGATTGCCATCAGTATGGGCGTTACGCGGACCGCAGCACAGGCTTCATGAGTCGCACTGATGCATCGCCCGGCTACCAATAGGTTATCCAGTTCATTTGTATACAAACAACGGTATGGAATGGAGTACCAGCTTCCTTTTTTCAAATAATGATGCTCCATGGTTCCCCCATCAGGGGAATGGATGTCGATGGGATAGCCGCCCATGGCAATGGCATCTTCAAACATTTTGTTCTGTAATAAATCGGATGCAGTTAACCGATAAGCACCGTTTATCTTGCGGCTTTCCCGGATCCCGATATGCGGCCCTGTGGTAACGATAACTGCATTTTCAAATCCAGGAATGTTTTTTCTCATAAAGGCAACTATGGCATGTGCCTGTTTTCTGCCCTCTATCTCCGCTTCCGTTAAATCAAAAGAATCCAGAGCGCTTTTTTTAATGATCCGGGACATGTTAAGGATGTATTCTCCGGAATTGTTGGTTTCAAAGCAAAGCACCATATCTCTGTCAATCGGGAATTCCCCATTTTCCTTTGCCTTACTGATAACAGAATACGCCCCCTGCATGCCGCTTCTGGGAATCAGCTGCAGACGTACGAATGGAATGGTCTCAAGCATATCATCAGAATTATTCTTTATATATTCAATCATCTTATCCCGATCCACATTGCATACCTTGACATTCATTGTCATTGGCTGAGCCAGATGATCCTCCTCCCTGCCGTAAACACTTCCAATTCCTGCATGGGTGGCCAGGTCTGCATCTGCTGATGCATCAATGAACACGGATGCGGATACATCAAAGAACCCCTGTTTTGCATACAAACGCACCTTGCAAATCTTGCGGTCCTCCCATTCACAGCCTGTATAGACGGTATGATAGAGCAGATCAGCTCCGGCCTCTTTCACCATGCTCTCAAGAATCAGCTTCATTCCTTCTGCATCAAACGGGGTTACAGAACTGGCATACCCCACAAAATCCTCCATATGGCCTGGAGAAAAGCCTTCTCTTACCATACGCGCTATAATTTCCTCCGCAATTCCCTGCACCACTTGTGTATTTCCTGCATGGAATGTCATCTGGGGACCCGTTCCGGCCATCGTAAGCATACCGCCTAAGTATCCGTTCTGCTCTACCAGGAGGGTCCTGGCTCCGGATCTGGCACTGGCAATTGCAGCTACGGTACCGGCTGGTCCTCCTCCAATAATGACCACATCATAGGTTAAGTTCTGTTTCATATCTCTCCTCCTTTATCAGCTGATCATAGCGGCAGGCAAAGGCATGAGCACCGATTTCTGATAGTGCCCGGATCCCGGTCCGTCCGATTTTCAGACTGCCAATCCTTAGCATTGGCACCAGATATTCTTTACTTGTAAATCCCAGTTCACTCCATTCAAGAAAATGGTAATATTCATGGCTTAAAATCAAATTCATAGCTTCCCCCATCTCCATTTTATTTTCTTTTGCCCAAAGTGAAATGGATCTCAAATAAAGATGGATCCTCTTCTGTCCGGTCAGATAATCACTGAAATATCTCTGGTTTCCCACAACATAATCAGCATCAACCTTCTCGCAGGTTAAACCGCTTTCTGCTGCAATTCTAAAAAAATCTTTTTCCCCATTGTAACGCCCAAAAATCATTTCTGCTGCCGCTTCTCCCTTTTGCCACGCCCGGTCTGTGATCCTTTTTCTGTCCTCGGACCGGATTTTATGATAACAGCTGTCACGGCTTAATTCATCCTGTGCCAATTCCTTCCCCGGAAACGGCATGGAACTCGTATTCAAAATCCAATCACCACCTTATCCGCATTTATCCTTCTGTCCGGCCGGTCGCAATGATCAAAACCTTTTCATCCTTGCCAAAACCCGTCAGTTCCGCATTTCCCAGTGCACAAATTTGCGCTTTGCTCTGGAGCCCGGATAAATCAATGACCCGTTTCCCTGATACCAGATAAATATTGGGCAGATTGGCACCGCCATCATTAAACACCGTCAGCTCTTCCAGATACCATTCGATTTTTGTTTCCCAGTCCACAATCTTCACCTCTGAAACCAGAGCATTGCTTTTCTGAAGGCGGATCACACCTTCTTCATCAATCAGCCGAAGGGGAGTAGTTTTCTTTTTCACCAATCCCAGAAATTTCTTTTCCAGTCTCTGGGACTGTACGGCATACATCACTCCATTTTGAGCAGTTATGGATAACTCTCCCGGATTCATATCCATATTTTCGGCACAAATCTTAAGAAGCTCATCAACCGTCAGTTTTGTATTGCCTAAGACCTTACTTCTCATTTCCGTGGCACCTACAGCAATTGCCCTTAAAAGGTTTTTTTGCGTATCCACTTCTACATGAACCTCAATGGTCCCCGGCGCGGCGCCGCTCTGGATTGCTTTCTGTTCCACTTCCCTGCGAATGCTTAAAATATCTTCCTGGGAAGGACTTGACACCGTCCGTTCTACCATATCCCGTACCATGGCAAGAGCGACACCAATGGTAGAAATCACCGAGGCGTTGCCTGCGATCCGGTATTTATGCTTCATGGTCTTTGCAAGATGAGGAACCACGCTGGCCGCTCCGCCTCCGCCTCCTACAAACACAGTCTGTTCCGGGCGCATTTTATAGTCCTTTATAAGCTGTTCTGCAACCTTTGCATTTTTGGCTGCTGCAAATGCCATAGCCTTTTCTGCCGCCTCTTCCACAGTACAGCCCATTTGATCTGCCAATGGCTTCCAGGCTTTCCTTGCTGCTTCCACATTCCCATAGGAATAGTCTTCCGGTCTGACGTAACCGGCAATATTGGCGGCTCCCGCCATGGTGAGGGTCAACCGTACTCCATTGTCACATTCAATAACCGCATACTCCGGATCAGAAGGAACTGGCCTGACCGTCATCAGCCTTGGATTCTTAATAAGGTCGGCATCGGTATAAACTTCATAATCCAGACCGGCAATATGAGCGCTTCGCGGCCCCATGTTAACGGCCTTACCATCCTTTATCTGTACCATGCTTCCCCCGCCGATGCCCACGGTTCTGACATCAAGACTGCTTAAATAGGTTTTATGTCCTCCCACTTCTGCATATTGGATCATAACCTTGCCATCTTTTACGCAGGATATATCCGTGGAGGTGCCGCCGACCTCAAAAAAAAGGCCATCCGTCAGCTTTTCATACATCAGAGCGCCGGCAACACCGGCTGCCGGCCCCGAGAGAATTGTCATAATCGGCCGGTTCCTTACCTCATCCACGGTCATTACGCCGCCATCACAGCGCATTACCATGAGAGGATTTTTGATTCCAGCCTCTATGATGCTCGTTTCCGTCATAGTCGCCGCCTCAAGCATCTTAGGCATAATGCTGGCATTCACTACGGCCGTCCTGGTTCTTATTTTCAGACCGTATAGCTTTGATATTTCATTGGTAGCCGTACCCGGGATATTCATTTCCTTGCATTTTTCCAGAGCCAGATTCTCATGATACGGATCATCCACACTGAAAGCCTCTGCAGCTACAATACTGGAAGCCCCTTGTTCTCTTAAGGAGCGGATTGCATCCACGATCCTGCTTCCCAGACTGTCTTTATCCGAAGTGTCCACATATTCGTTCTGGCTTTCCAAAAATTTACCGGCTGCCAGTTCTATATTGCTGATATTGGTATCCGACCTGCTTTTTGCCCCCTGCAACCCGCTTCCCAGGGTCACAATTCCAACCGGAGCCACATCTCCTTCCAGAAGTGCATTGGTTGCCTGAGTCGTACCGTGAGCGATAAAAACAACGTCATCCGGATTAATATGACAATCCTCCATAATGCGCTGCAGTGCCTGAACAATTCCTTCTGCCACCCCCTGCCTGGAATTGTGGGTCGTAGGAGTTTTCACCACTCCTATTAATTCAAAAGTTTCATTATCAATGGCAGCGGCATCCGTAAAGGTACCGCCCACATCAATCCCGATGCGTACTTTCATAAATTCAATTCTCCTGTCCTAGCTTAAAAGTAAATGAATGCTGAGATTATCACACCGATTACGGAAATCGTCCAAAGATAGGGCAATAGTTTTTTTGTAATCGTATTCACATCTACCTCGGCGAAATTAGCCGTCCAGACGTTTTGTGTATTGGTGGGATCCCCACAGCCCTGGATCCTTTCTGCGGAAAGAAAAGCCCCCATAACAGCCTGCGGATTCAGTGTCCCAAGTCCGATCACCAGGGCTGCTATTCCGGAACCCAGACCAAACAGATTCATAGGACCTCTGTATAGGGATAATGGTGCCAGAATGGAGAAAAAGATTATGTATCCGACTTTTGAAGTTGGTATTACGGCAAGCAAAAATGGGTTCAGCACTTCCTTTACCATGGCGTGAGTCACTGCAAGATATAAGATTCCAATGCCCACCATTAAGATGATTGCAGGCGCTGCATCGGTAATTCCGTCATAACAGGTTTTTACAAGCAGATTCATGGCTTTGGAAAAGCTTTTGGATGTAAACAGCAGAATCCAGATTATGCCTGCCAAAAAAGAAGGAACAACGGGCACCTTTAAAAACGCTACCAGAATGATGGGAACAAGTGCTGTGATCATGGCAAGGCCACCGGCTGTTCCTCTCAGCTGCTTTGTCTGGAGCTGATCTGAAACGGGTGCGGAAAAGGCAAATTTTACTCCATTCTTTTTGAATTCCACAAAAATCAGGATGATGGTGGCGATCAGCGTTACAGCCAGCATATAGACTTCAAACCCTTTGATTTTATCAATTTCCAATCCGAATATGCTGGAAAATGATGTCCAGTTTGCAATATTAAAACTGAGTCCCACTGCAAATGCCATCAAAAATATGCTGGCAGCGCTGACGGCCGGAACACCCACGGAAATCAATATGGGCAAAACAATGGTTCCCACCATAATTACTGAACCCAATCCGTTTAAAGTAGTAAACAAAAGTGCAACTGCCGTTACCATGATCAGAGTAACAATTAACGGCCTGTCGCCTCCCAGCTCAGCACTTTTTTTGATGATATTTTCGGTCACTCCTGTCTTATTCATCAACTGTCCTAACCATGCACCAAAGATAACTGCCATGATAGCAGATCCCATTCTGACAGTACCGGCCTCTAAAACAGTGGAAAGCCAGCCAATCTGAGCCCCTTCCCCATTAACTCCCACTGCCGGAACTCCTGCAATCACGCAGATGACAACGGCCAGAAAGGGCAGAGCCAGCAAAGTAGGCAGTTTTTTTGCCATCATAAATGCTGCAATAACAAGAAAAGCAATGATGATACATGTTCCCTGTAACATACGAAATCCTCCATTTTTCAATTAGATGGTGTTTATAATTTATCTACCGCATTCCGGAACTGCCCGGTTACTTTTTTTACCTGTTCTGCAGACGGTTCCTTCCCCATAACAATGGCTCCGATCATGACGGCTTTGCAGCCGGCTTCATAAAGATGCTTTACTTCCTCCGGGCAAATCTTCTTTTGGGTAGGAATTAAAGTCGGTTTCCCAGCCTTAGCAGATATATGGGAATATCGTAAAATATCTGCATAATTAAGCGGCGCCCCGTAGCGTGATCCCGGCTGAGTGCTGCATTCTAAGATATCAATGCCGGACTGCCGGACTGCTTCCAGAGTATTCTGATCATACGTATCATCAATAGCCGCCATTTTTGTCAATACCCGGCTCTCCATCATATAACACGGAAGATGGTGAATGTAGGAGGAAAAGAACCGAAGTCCCATTTGTTCCACTTCAAGCCTTTCTTCCCTTGTAATAAAAGCATCTTCTCCTCCGGGCACAAGTCCAACCGGCACATCCTTGCATAGATCAATCAATTCTTTCAGGAACTGCCGGTTCTCTTCATAAGTTCCGAATGTATGGCCGCTTGCACGGTGCCATACATTTGCATGAACTTTAATTGCCTGGGCTCCTCCTTCTAATGCGGCTCTTGCCAGTTCCAGATTGTTTTCCGGCAGGCTGACAACCAGGGTAAATCTGTTTTCATTTACCACTTCTTTAAAATCCATTAACATCTCCTCTCTGAAATGCGGTCATCCGGCGGCCGTCCGGACGGCTACATTTCATAAATTACTTTTTTCAGTACTCTCTTACCTAAATCTGTTTCCATATGGTTAATCACAGGCTTTATTGCCTTGACTTCAACAGCGTGTTTTAATAAATGACTTTTCTTTAACTGCCCGCTTACACGTTCTGCCAGACGGTCTCCCTCATCCAGCCTGCCTGACAGATATACGTTTTCGATGGGAAACATCATGCAGATCATCTGCAATATATTAACTATTCCTTCGGAAAGTTTGTCTGCGGTCATTTTTTTTCCGGTATTTTCAACAAAGGGGGTCATATCCGCTTTCTTTCCCTCCGTCATATCAAGAAACGTCCCATTGGAGGTTATGGAAACGAAAATTTTTTTCCCAATCTCAATGTGTGCACTGTTGGGACTCTCTTCTTTTTTCATGATTTGCCGGAAGGAATAAACCTGGGAATATTCTTCCATGACGGGTACTTTAAACTGGGTTTTCACCGCTTCACAAAATGATATGCTGGCAGAAGACAATGAGGTGGAATACATAACATTAAAATCACTGGGGCTCATATCCTCCTGGAACAAAAGCCCGATTCCTGCCAGCTTCCCATTGCAAAAATTATCCGCATCCTCTCTTATGCAATGGGCGACCTTTTCAAGCAGTTCATTGCCGGTAATGTAATAATCGGATATCAGAACGCTATGCTTTTTTTCCAGCGCCAGATCTAAAAAATGCAAGACGGCCCTTCTCCAGCCAATTTCCAAAATTGCAATATATCCTTTGCTGTCATTAACCGATAATTCGATCCTTTTTCTGCCGCCCGTGGATGTGGTCACACCATTTTCCACGATCCAGCCTTTTTCTATTAATTCCGATGTCAGAGATGAAACCGTACTCGGTGAAAGCCCTATGATCTCAGATAATTCTATACGGGAAACCGTTTCCTTTTCTAAAATCACATTCATGATCAATCGCAAATTTTCCCGTTTCATGTCCTGTAAACCGCTTTTTTTCATATTTGTACAACGCCTTCCTTCTTTTTTCGGTCTCCGAAATAAGTTCTGTTTTAAAAATATATCAATTGTAACAAATTGTCAATCGAATCTTAACGATCTCTTCTATTTTAAGCAATGTGCACGAATTTATTTTTCGAATTTGTCAAAATCCTCCAATGTTTTATGACCGTCAGCCGAAATTCATCTATTTCAAAATGTTTTCTATATTAATATCTTTTTATGCATTTTTTGACAACATGCTTCATATATTCTATATAAGGCCTATTTCTATTTTCATAGCACTTATGGGAGAAAGTGAAAATGAACGGAGAAACTTTTTTAGACCGCATTCCTTGCGGCATACTGAAGCTTAAAACTGATGAAGATCTTACCATTCTTTATTCCAATCAGGCGATTAAAGCATTGTTTCAAACGCCTGCTTCCCTTCAGGACATGGTATGTGAATCAGAATATCCGGAGCTGCTGACGGAAATTCGCAGCCACTTGACAGGTGAAGCAGCCAGCTTTGAATTGGAATTCAAAGCAAAAATACAAAAAAGCTGCATCTGGTGTTCCTTGCAATTGAATTATATCCCTGAGGAGGAAATATTGTACTGTGCGATCTCCGATATCACATGTATGAAAAAATTCCAGGAACACTTACGGATCCGTGAAGAACAATACCGGCTGGCAAGCCGGCATTCCGGCTGCCTTGTAAGCATCTATGACATCCCTTCCAGAACCCTATCCCCCTCGCCTGAATTTTCCAGAACTTTCCCCTTTCCCTACACCCAGCCGCTCTCCCCCGAATTCCTTATTGAAAACGGCATTGTGCACAAGGAAAGCGTCACCGACTTTCTGGATTTTTATGATGACATGGAAAAGGGGATACCCGAGGGAAAGTGCATCACACGCCTGAAAATATGTTCCGGAGATTATCATTGGTTTTCCTCACAATACTCACTGGTGTGTACTGAGGAGCAAAAACCTCTCAGGGGAATCATATCCTACCAGGATATTACGGATCAATATGAAAAAGAACTGGCATATCAGAAGTGGATGGAATACATGCGTGAGCAGAAAAAGGACTGTATCGGCTATTATGAATATAATCTAAAATTTGACTTATTTGAAGAAATCATTGGAGAAATGACTCAGACCATGCCGGAATATGTCTCCAATTCCTTTTCCAGCATTATGAACTACATAGCAGAGAATCACATATTTGAAGAAGACCGGGAGATGTTTCTGAAATTCTTCAATAAAAACCAATTGCTCTACCACTACTATCGTGGGAACCGGTCCTTACGGCTGGAACACCGGCGTATACGCCCCGATTCCACCGTCTACTGGGGGATTGGCATGGTGCAGATTGTTTCTGATCCTTATACTGATACAATTAAGGCATTTATTCTCATTAAGGATATTGATGCAGCCAAACGGGAGGCCCTGAATCTTCAGGAGCTTTCCAAACAGGATTCCCTTACCGGCTTGCTGAACAGGGCAACTGCCATACATGCAATACGCAATACATTAAAAAACAGCCAGGGGCATCACATCCTTATCATGCTGGATATTGACCGTTTCAAGCAACTGAATGACAATTACGGCCATCAGTTTGGAGATAAGGCCCTCCACCGCGCCGCTTCAAGACTTAAATCCGCGTTAAGGCGTGATGATATCTTTGGACGGCTGGGAGGCGATGAGTTCATCATATTATTAAAAGATGTGGCTTACAGCATGGATTTGTACGCTCGCCTGGAAAATTTATGCAGTCTCATCGGCAGCGCTCTGGAACCGGAAGCTCATATTTCCGGCAGTCTGGGAACGGCCGCCTATCCGGAAGACGGAACCGTATTTGAGGAATTATATGAAAAGGCTGACATTGCTCTTTATCATGCAAAGAAACACGGCCGCAGCCAGTATGCAGTTTATGAACCTGGCATGAGTATGCCAAAATTATAAAATTAAGGGTGCTGTAAATCAATCATTGATTTAGCAGCACCCTTCTGACAAGCTGCGATAGCAACTATGAGGCTATGAGCAAGCAGCGAAGCGGATCGCGAATATCCGATTGACTTGAATCTTATAATATTTCTCCGTTGGATTTAATAACTTTTTGATACCAGGCAAAAGAGTCTTTCTTGAAACGATTATAACTGCCATTTCCGTAATTATCCGCATCAACATAAATAAATCCATAACGTTTACTCATTTCATTGGTTCCACAGCTTACTAAATCAATTGCTGTCCAAACGGTATACCCGAATATTTCCACACCGTCTTTTACCGCTTCTTTCATCGCAGCAATATGCTCACGCAGATACTCTATACGATAGGTATCGTGCACAGACCCAGACTCTTCCAATTTATCATTTGCACCAAGTCCATTTTCCGCTACAAAAAGTGGTACTTGATATTTATCATACAGTCGATTCAGTGTAATTCGAAATCCAAGGGGATCGATGGGCCAGTTCCATTCTGTTGTCTTTACATACGGATTGGGTTCGCTATCAACCAGGTTTCCGGATACACGGGTTCCTGTATCATCGTACTTAGCAACATAAGTATTGTAAAAGCTAAAAGAAATAAAATCTGATGTATTTGATGCAAGTAATCTTTTTTCTTCTTCCGTAATCTCAAATTCAATGTCATGTTCGGCAAAAAACCTCGTCATATATCCGGGATATTTCCCACGGACAGATACATCTAAGAAAAAGCAGTTTAACTGGTCATCCAACAATGCCGAGAACTGGTCTTCCGGTCTGCAAGTAGCGGCATAATTTTCCAGGCGAGCGATCATGCAGCCAATTTTAAACTTAGGGCTGATCGATCTGGCAATACTTGTTACATTTGCAGCTGCCAAAAATTGATGATGGATCGCTTTATATTTTGCAGTTTCAATATTTTTGGAAACAATCCTTTCCTGTAAAATTCCTGCGCCTGTATAGGGACTGAAAACCGTCATGTTTAATTCATTAAAAATAATCCAATATGTTACATCGTTTTTGAATTCATTTAAAATTACATTTGCGTACCTGACAAAATGATAAATCGTTTCTTTGCTTTCCCAACCATTTAATTGATCAACAATATCTACCGGTATTTCATAATGAGACATCGTTACAAGAGGTTCCATTCCATATTTCTTACACTCAGAAAATACATTTTTATAGAACTCCAAGCCTTCTTTGTTTGGTTCAGCGGACAGGCCATCAGGAAAAATCCGTGCCCATGAAATGGATAAGCGATAGACTTTCAGTCCCAGTTCGCCAAACAATTTAATATCTTCTTTATATTGATGATAGAAATCGGAACCTCGTCTTTTGGGAAAATTTCCTTTCGCTCCTCCAATCTTATTTTTTCTAAAATCCTCTACCGTCAGATCAGAGGTAAGAACTTTTAAGTTTTTTCTATTCTCAGGCTCGTAATAAGGAACAACATCAAATGATGAAAGTCCTTTTCCGCCCTCATTATATCCTCCTTCCACCTGATTTGCTGCAGTTGCTGCTCCCCATAAAAAATCATTTGGAAATCCTGTTATCATTTTTTATTTGTATTATGTATTTAGATTCAAATACATCAATACACTCCTTTCTTATAAAATTATAATACTGCAATAATATTCGTTTCCCAACTTCCTTTACTTCCTACTCCAAGCAGTTCAATTCTATTAAATACGGAGGCGTTTGTTACAATTACAGGAGTTATAATGTCTACCCCTTTCTCTTTCAGATAGTCTAAATTTACTTCCATCAATTTATCACCCACTCTTATATTATCTCCTGCTTTTACTGTTACCTCAAAGCCCACACCACCAAGTTTTGCCGAATCAATGCCGACGTGAATTAACAATTCGATTCCGCCTTTGGATTTTAAACTGATTGCATGTTTGCTTTCCGATATCATTGTTACTTGTCCTTCAAATGGTGCGCGGATTTCACGGCTTTCCGGTATGAATGCTACCCCGAGTCCAACAATCTGCTTGGAGAAAATTGTATCCGGAACATCTGTAAGCGATACTATTTCCCCTTCAATAGGGCTTCGAACAAATTCTTCATTCAATGTTTCTTCCGGAACTATTTGCGGCTCTTCTTTTATATTTATTTTCTTATCTTTCCATAAAATCAAGGTTAATCCAAAAGATGAAGCAAATGTAATTAACAGGCTGAGAATAATCACGGCTATGTTTGTATTATCACCGCCCTGGGTAATGTAAGCGGGGATCCCGGTAATTCCCGGCATGACAAAAGCATAGACTTTAACACCAAACATCGTTGCCACAAAACCTCCGATGCCGCCAGCGATCAAAGACGCATAAAACGGTTTTTTCTCATGAATATTAACGCCATACATTGCAGGTTCCGTAATGCCAAACATAGCGGAAATACCAGTAGATAAAGCCAGTGATCTAAGCTTCTTGTCTTTTGCTTTTGTAAATACAGCCAACGTTGCCCCTGCCTGTGCTATATTGCATAAAAAGAATAATGGGGCGATAAAATCATAACCTAATTGATTTAAATTTTGCAGCACAATTGGATTCACCACATAGTGCATGCCCGTCATAACGATCAGTGGAATTATTGCCCCTAAAATGAGTCCCGCAACCGGACCGGATACTGCAAAAATCCATGTAAGGAAGCTGGCTAAATAATAACCTGCATAATTCCCCAGCGGAGCCACTAATCCAAGTGAAATTGGCACAATAATAAACAGTGAAAGCATTGGCGCTATTAAAAGCCGTACTGTTTCCGGTGTTCTTTTGTCAATAAATCGATATACCTTGCTTAATAGCCATACGCTCAGCACAATCGGAATAATAGAAGCAGAATAATTAATGAATGGGATTGTTATACCGAATACATGTAAGACACCACCATTTGCTGCCCCTGTTATAATTGTTGGATACATCAATGAACCGGCTACTGTCAGCGCCAAAAATTCATTGGTTTTAAACTTTCGTGCCGATGTTACGGCAAGTAAGAATGGAAGGAAGTGAAAAGCGGCATCGGATAATATATTGAACAATTGGTAAATATCACTCTCTGCTGAAACTGCCCTGAAAGCCAATAACAATGCTAAAACACTCTTTACCATACCTGCTGCTGTAATTGCCGGCAAAACCGGTACGAATACTCCGGCTAATGTATCCATTAACTTTGTCATGATATTTGTTTTTTCTGCACTTACTTCTCCGTCTTGTTTTCCGGAACCATTCATATGAGAAACAAGATTTTCATATACATTTTTCACATGATTTCCAATGATGACTTGAAATTCCCTTCCTTTAAACTGAGCTCCGGCAATTCCTTCAGAATCTATTATTTCTTTTTCATTTACCTTTGAAGAATCTTTTAAATGAAATCTGAGCCGGGTAATGCAATGATATACATCCAGAATATTCTCTTCTCCACCCACATTTTTTAATATAGTTTTCGATAAATTATCATAATCCATCTCTGCTACCTCCTAAAATAAAAAACACCTGAAAAAGAAGCAAATGAAATTGCTCTTTTACAGGTATAGCCTACTCAAAGTGACTCCCTATTATTTATTTTCAATTAAAAGCTTGTTCAAATAAATCATTAAAAAAGTTCTTTCCGATTTACCAATTTTCTTTTCAAACTGGTATTGCAGATATTCAATAATCTTATCGGTTGTTTCATGAATGATGCTGTTTGAACAATCATAAATTGCGTTGTAAAGATTATCATCTTCATTGCTAATATCTTCGTTAAGTTCCAGACGTTTCATTAAAAAACGTAAATGGGTGACGAAACGAGAATAATTTATTGATTTCTTATCCAGAACAAACGCACCAGAATATTCGATGATATTTATGGATTTATTGATCACCTCCGTTGTGTTCATAGTCTCATTCAGTAATTGATTGAAACCATTATTAATAAAATGAAGTGCAACGGCGGTAATTTCAAAATCATTAAGATGAATCTCGAATCTATCATTCAAAGATTGGACAACTTTTCTTGCCAATTCGTAATCATTAGGATAAATTCTTTTAACAATCCATCTGAGAGGATGTTCCTCTTCCTTGCCTTGATTTTTAATTGCAGCATCCAGATGATCCAATAATGAGACCAGGCCTCCTATGCTTAATTGAAAGCATGATGATTTCTCAATGGATTCCATTATTCTCTGGACTTCAATAATCAATTTCTCATCAATGCCGTCCAGTACTTCCAGATTTATCAGTTCTTTTTTATCCGCGTTTAAAATGTACTTTTTATCAATCTTTGATATATCCACCTCCTGACCAGCTTTTTTTCCAAAACCAATACCGGTTCCAATAAGAACGATTTCCTGTCCTTTGTCTTCAGCAAGAATTATATTATTATTATATGGCAGTAAAATTTTCAATCCAATCTCACCCCTTTCACTTTTACATCTAAAAATTAAGGAACATAATATAAATCCTCTTAAAACAAAAAACAGACAATATCCTTAAAAGAATAATTGTCTGGTAATGCCCGATTGGTAACACCCTAAATTATAATAAAAATATAGCTTATTTTAAAATTGTTGTCAACCCAAAATTAATAATTTAAATTACAATTATTGGGAAACTCTATTCCACTTAGTGCAAAACGATTCTTCGGCTTTTAACCGGATTATGCAAAAATGTCCTGTGGTGTTCTCCACAGGACATTAAGTATAGCTATGCAGAAGAAGGGACTTGAACCCTCAAGGTATTGCTACCACACGGACCTGAACCGTGCGCGTCTGCCAATTCCGCCACTTCTGCTCTTTAATTGTTCGAATTGGTAATTCAATTCGTACAATTATAATACTATACTTTTTGCAAATAATCAAGTACTTTTTTATTTATTTTTTGAATTGTACTGGTGAACGCTGCCATCATTTAATCCGATGCAGATAACATCTCTTTAATATTTCAATAAAAATGGCGGACCTTAATATTCTCTGGTTTTGATAACTGTTTCCGCATCCGACTGATCGTACACCTTTTCTTCTGTTATAATCCGAAGAGGCATTTCCTTCCCCGCAATCATATCCCGGATCGCTTTCATAAGCGGAGGACCTAAAAGCGGACTGCATTCCACGGCACAGTTCAGCTTGCCGTCTATCATTGCCTGAAACGCTTCTTTCGTCGCATCCACGGAAACAATCGTTATATCCTTCCCCGGCTTCAATCCATGTGCCTCCAATGCTTTAATCGCTCCTAGGGCCATATCGTCGTTGTGGGAATAGATAATATCCACATCCCAGGTGTGACTGTTTATGTATTCCTCGACAACCTGTTTTCCTCCCTCGAAAGTAAAATCACCATAATCTGTATATACGATCTGGTACTGGGGATTCTCCTCTAATATTTCAAAAAAACCTTTCTTTCTCTCTTCCGTAGGTGTCGCACCTTCACTTCCCTGAAGCTCTAAAATATGAACAATCCCATGCTCCGGTTTTACATGTTCCTTTAGCCAGCGCATGGCTCTTCGCCCCTCCTCTAAAAAATCAGCGCCAATATACGTGGTCGTTAAATCATCTCCCGCCTCGATTCTTCGGTCGGACATCACTACAGGAATGTTGGCTTCCTTTGCTTCTTTCAGGACCTCATCCCATCCGGTCTCGATCACAGGGGAAACCACGATCACGTCTACCTTCTCCTTAATGAACCTCCGGATCGCTTCAATCTGCTTTTTTTGAGACTGGTCTGCGCTGTCAAAGAGAAGTTCCATATTAAACTCCCTGGCTGCTTCCTGAATCGAGCGGGTGTTGGCAAGCCTCCACTGGCTCTCCTGCCCCACCTGGGAATATCCTACGGTAATTCTTCTGCCATCGTCGATACTTTCTCTGTCAAGAGCAGCCAGATACTCACCAGCATTTTTAGGATAGATCGTATGACTTCTTAAAATAACCTGCTTGGGAACACCGCTCTCCTTCCGAAGAATATTAATGGCATATTGCACTGCCTCTTTCCCTCCTGTAGGGCAGGAAATCGTTGCCGCAAGCTTTCCTTTTCTCACTAAGTCTACCCCTTCGTTTTCTCCGGTAAAGCCGTCACATCCGATGACTTTTATCTTCTCAGTAAGGTTCCTGTCTTTTAATGCCTCGTATGCCCCAAAGGCTACTGAATCATTGTTGGCAAATATCAGAGAAACACCTTTTAGTTCCTCCTGCATGGCAAAAACCGCATCATAGGCCGGATCCTTCATATCGTTTTTTAAATCACAGACAGTCTTTTCTATATCAGGATAATCCCTGATCACAGAATCAAACCCATCGCTTCGCTCCTCGCTCTGAAGGGAACCGGCCGTTGCACGAAGCTCGAGGATCTTTCCCTTCCCGTTTCCAAGCAGCTGGGCCGCACATTCTCCGCCCTGTTTCCCGATCAAATTATTGTCCGGACCGATAAACAGATTATAATCAAAGCCTTCCACGCTTCGGTCCATGACAATCACAGGAACCCCCTCCTGATATACATCTCTGACTTTCTTTGTGAGACGGCTGGAATCACAGGGAGAAATGATCAATAGGTCAATGCCATAATCCAGAAGCCTGTCAACATCCTTTTCCTGCTTCTCTACGCTGGAGGTGGCGTCTGCCGTAACGATCCTGATATTGGGATACTTTCCCGCTTCCTCCTGGATCTCATTAATCAGGGCAACCCGCCATGCTTCCCGCATGTTTGCCTGAGAAACGCCGATCACGTACTCCACATCGCTTTTATAAACCGTTTGAGTAATCGCCCCGTTATATATACGGTACCCCAAAAAGACAAATACCGATATCAGTAACACCATTAGCAATTTCGTTCTTTTCTCCATTTTATCCTTTTTCAAGATCATTCTGAACTTCTTTCGGAATTCGTATAACAATACGCGTCCCCTGCCCCTCTTTGCTTTCCACCAATACTTTAAACTGCTCACCGTAACGGATTCGCAGCCGCTCCTTAATATAAAACAAACCAAAGCTTCTGTTTCTGCCTGCTTCTCCCGGTTCATTTAACAATCTGGATAGTTCCCAAACCTTTTCTTCTTCCATACCCTTTCCGTCATCCCAGACTTCCAGGCTCACCCAATCATCTTCCACCCGGCCAGTGATCTTTAAATGCCCGTCTCCGTTCTTCATCTTTACCCCATGGTAAATGGAGTTTTCCACCAGCGGCTGAAGGATCATTTTGGGAAGTACGACCTTCATGCAGTCTTCTTCTGCCTGAATTTCATACTGTACCTTAGGCCCGTAACGGATTTTCTGTATGAAGAGATAATTGGAAATATAACGGATCTCTTCTTCAATGGTAATATAGTCTTTGCCCTTGCTTAAGCTGATTCGAAAAACATTGGTAAGAGCATCCACAAGATGAACAATGTCATAAGCGGAATGCTCTCTGGCCATCCAGCCTATGGTGTCCAGAGTATTGTATAAGAAATGCGGTTTAAACTGTTCCTGAACTGCCTTAAGCTGTGCTTTCCGCTTGTTTTCCTGTTCTTTATAAACCTCCTCCATCAATTCTTGTATTCGCTCAAGCATCTGATTGAACCGCCGTCCAAGCTCACTGACCTCATCCAGATAATTGCCTTCGAACCGAACGGATAAGTTGCCTTTTTCCGTTTCCTTCATTAAGTTGCGGAGCCTGACAATGGGTTTTGTGACCGTCTCTGAAATTTTTACCGCCACAATAAATACCGTGAGAATTGTTAAAACCAAAACCCAGCCAAACATGATCAGCATGGTATTGATTCCGCCCATGATTTCACGGTAGGATGAGACACTGACAGTTTTCCAGCCGGTATAGGCGGATTTCTGATAGCTGATCTGATACTTTTCCCCATTGGTAACAGCGGTCACTGGCTCTTTTTCATTCCATAGCCATTCCGGGCGGATGCGATAGACGATTTTATTGGTTGGCGCATATACTAAATGATTCTGCTCATCCAGGACGAATACAAATCCATTTTCACCGATGTTCGCATCCTGAATCGCGGAGGAAATGATTTCATGCTTTACATCAAACAGCAATACGCCCACTCTCTCCCCTGTCTCCGGGTCAGTCACAGCTTTCATTACTGAAAATACATCATCAATGCTATAGGCGGCCTCCGTTACGATATTTCTTCCGGTAACATTGCTGATGATCTGCATTTCACCTGGAGATGCCGCTGCTTTTTCATACCAGACTTCCTTAATAAACGGGTCCCGGGAGATTCTGGACATCCCGGTTCCCACATACATATCATGCTCCGTAGCAAAAAAGATGCCCGCAATTTCATCATGAGTTTCCGCAACCACCTCAAAGCTGTTTTTCAGCGCTGCTTCATACTCTTTCCAGCGGTCATCCTCAGCGGAGGGGATCTTATTTAAATGCATTGGTTCAATAATCCGGATCAGCATATTCGCAGTTTTTTCAATGCTGCTAATATAGATATCCGTTGTATGCTGCACCTGCCCTACCAGCAGAGATGTATGCTGGGTCACATTGCGCTCCGCCTCTCTGGTTGAGCTGATAATCCCCAATAACCCGACAAAGCAAAAAGGAATGAGCGCAATAAAAATATGAGAATTGATCATTTTATCACGAATTTTCATATCCATGAATCTTTTCTTCCAATATTTCATTGCTCTCACTCCTATTTTCATTTCATATTCCCTGCCTCATCCAGTATACCGAAGTTAACAGACTCTTACAACTGCATTATGCTTTATTTATTCGTTCTTCCCCTTTGATTTTTCTGCGCGGATCGCAATGATTCTCTGTATTACGATAAAGAAACAAAGAAGCGCCGCAATGGTAACTTTCGTCCACCAGGTATTTAAATTCTGATAGGTAACGATTGTCTGGATAATTCCCTCTATCATGACTCCGACTACCGTACCTGCCACAGTGCCTACACCTCCGGTCAGCAGGGTGCCGCCGATAACAGCGGATGAAAGTGCATCCAGCTCCAGCCCCAGATTTTGGAGCCCGAATCCGGCCAGAGTATAAAAACTGAATACGATTCCTCCGAGAGCGGCGCAAAAGCTGCTGATTCCGTATGCCGCGATTTTTGTTCTTGCAACATTTAATCCCATGAGGCTTGCGGACGTTTCACCGCCTCCCAGTGCGTATAAGCACCTGCCAAACTTTGTATATCTCAGGGTATAGACCGCAGCCGCAAAAACGATCAAAAGGATAAATACATAGTAATAAATTTTCCCGTTCCATGCTTTCGCTTCTCCTAAGTGAACTGCCACCTTTCCAAGAGCCATGGTCTTAAAAAACGGATCACTGATGGGAATGGAGCGTTCACTGATTACAACGCAAAGCCCCCGCATTAAAAACTGGCCTGCCAAAGTCACAATAAACGGCTGAAGTTTAAAATAATGAATCAGGGCCCCCTGGGTACAGCCTACGATGATTCCTGCAAGAAGCATTAGAAGGATTACCAGAAATGCCGCAACTCCACGCTCCAGGAGGTAAGCGGATCCTACGCCGGTAAATGCTATGGTAGAGGCGATGGAGATATCGATCCCTCCGCTTATTAGCACAAAGGTAGCTCCGATAGCCGCTATCATTAAGTATGCGTTGTCATTAAAGAGGTTTAAAAAGGTTGATAATGATAAAAAGTTATTGTACTTTACAGAACCAAACAGAAACATCAGGACAAACAGCACTACGGTGATAACCAGTGAAATATTATTGATCTGAACCCTTTTTCTTTTCCCCGTCTGCTCCATCAGTTACCAACCACCTTTCTGTTTATCATTTTACGCTTGATGACCAGATCCTTAAACTGTTTTGACTGCGACAGACAGATGATAATAATCAACAAAGCCTTTAACACACGGATATAGGCCGCCGGTACACCCAGGGCCAGTACTGTTGTTGTGATGCTCTGTACGATCAATGCTCCTATGACGCTGGCTGGAATGGAAAAACGCCCGCCCATTAAGTTGGTTCCTCCAATTGCTACGGCAAGAATGGCATCCATTTCTATGCCCAATCCCGCATTGTTGCAGTCCGCACCTTTAATCCCAGCGCTTTCAATCAAACCGGCCACCGCAGCAAAGGCTCCGGAAAGTGTATAGATCGCCAGCAGCATACGGTCAACCTTAATGCCCACGTACTTTGAGGCAGTCGGATTGCAGCCCACAGATTCCAAAAACAGGCCAAAGGCTGTTCTTCCTGTAAATAGAACTAAAAAACCCACCAGAAAAAGCACAATAAACAAGGGGAAGGGAATACCGAGAATATAACCTCCGTTGATAAAATAATAGGCATCCGAAGTAATCGTAACGATCTTTCCCCTGGTAATCAACTGTGCGATTCCCCTGCCCGCCACCATTAAAATCATGGTGGCTACAATTGGCTGAATCTTTATTTTAGCCACTAAAAAGCCATTCCAGATGCCGCTGAGCGTTCCTGCAAGGATCGCGAGAATAATCGCCGCGGCAACATTCCCATGGAACGACGGAAAAATATTCCCATTTACAATGCTGCAGGCAATAGCTCCGCTGATCGCCATGATAGAGCCTACGGAAATATCGGTTCCGCCTGTTGCCAGTATCATGGTCATGCCGCCAGCCAGTATCATGAGCTTGCTTCCATTTCTTACAATGTCAATAATACGTCCGTATAAGTGCCCATCCACGATGGAAAGTGTGAAAAATTCTCCCTTGCTGACAATACCGTTAAAGAGCAGAATTATCATAAAAATGATGAGGGGGCGGAAATACTGTTTTCCTGTCAAACGATTCCAGATTTCTCTCATGACGCTTCACCTCCAGCCATAATATGCATAATTGCTTCTTCCGATATTTCTTTTCCGTTTAGCTCTCCTACCTGCTTCATATCCCGGAGCACGATCATCCTGGTGCAGCAGCGGAGCATCTCATCAATCTCCGATGATATGAAGAGTACCGCCATCCCTCTTCCTGCAAGATCCATGACAATTTTCTGTATCTCCGCCTTTGTTCCGATATCAATTCCCCTGGTTGGTTCATCAAGCATCAGAAACTCCGGATCCGTGGCAAGCCATCTGGCAAGAATTACCTTCTGCTGGTTTCCGCCGCTCAAATTCTTAATTAACTGCTCTGTGCCCGGTGTTTTGATCTGAAGCTTTTCAATATACTCCTTCGAAAGCTCCTCCGCTTCTTTCCTTGAAATCTTATGGAAGATCCCCCGTTTCACCTGAAGGGCAAGTATGATATTTTCCCAGATGGAAAGCTCTCCGATAATTCCCTCTGTCTTCCGGTTTTCCGGGCAAAAAGCGATTCCGTTTCGGATCGCGTCCAAGGGAGAATGGAGGTGAACCATTTCATTTTTCACCTTTACTTCTCCTTCGCTGATGGGATCTATTCCGAATAAAACTTTGGCCGATTCCGAACGCCCGGAACCTAAGAGCCCGGAAAATCCCAGAACTTCTCCCATTTTTACTTTAAGATCAAACCCCTTAACCGTTCCGGGACTGCTGACATTGACCAGCTCAATAAAAGTTTCATTTTCCTGTCCCCCTGCTTCCTCCGGCCGTTTTGCATTCATGGCATCCTTAAGCCCTGCATAGTCCTTGCCTATCATTTTTCCCACCAGTTCTACTCTTGGCAGCTCTTTCGTCAGGTAGGTTCCTACATATTTTCCGTTCCGAAGTACGGTGATTCTGTCAGTGACTTCATAAACCTGATCCAGAAAATGTGTAACAAAGACAATTCCCATTCCCTCTTCTCGTAGCTTTCTCATAATTTGAAACAGCTTATCTACCTCAGCAGAGGAAAGACTGCTGGTGGGTTCATCTAAAATCAGAACCTTGGCTTCAATATCGCTGGCCCTTGCAATGGCCACCATCTGCTGGATCGCCACAGAGTAATGATCCAGATTCTTCGTAACATTTATATGTAAATCAAATTTATCCAGCAGCTCACTGGCGTCGGCATTGATTTTTTTCCAATTAATGGTTCCAAACCGGTTTCTCGGTTCCCGCCCAATATAAATATTTTCCGCCACGGAAAGATTGGGGCAAAGATTGACTTCCTGGTATACCGTTGAAATTCCTTCGTTCTGCGCTTCCTGTGTGGATCTCGGATTGATCGGTCTTCCGTCTAACTCAATGACTCCCCGGTCCTTTGCTTCCACTCCGGTCAGCACTTTAATGAGCGTTGATTTTCCCGCACCGTTTTCCCCTAACAAGGCATGTATTTCCCCCCGATTCAAATCTAACTGCACATCAGCCAAAGCAATAACCGCTTTCCCAAATGCCTTGGATATATTTCTCACTGTCAAAAGCTGATTCCCAGCACTCATGGCGTTTCCTCCTCGCTTTCCAATTAAGAGGGCATTTCCTCTGATATGAAAAGGGTTGTTGCAAAAATAGTAATATACTTTTGCAACAACCCCGCGGTTTAATATTTGCGGTCCGGAAGTACCTTAGCTGCCATATCAGCAGTAAATACGCCATCTACCGATTTCACCCATTTATCAACAGACTGGCCTGCCTTCAGCTTTGCTGCTGTTTCAAATAAAAGCGGCCCAAGCAGTGGATTACATTCTACGGTACAATTTGCCTCCCCGGCTGCCATTGCTTCAAAGATTCCGCGGACACCGTCGATGGAAACGATCTTGATGTCTTCGCCCGGTTTTAATCCTGCCTCTTTGATTGCCTCAATTGCTCCAAGGGCCATATCGTCGTTGTGTGCATAAACACCCTTGATATCCTTATTGGATTTAAGGAAAGACTCCATAACTTCTTTTCCCTGGGCTCTGGTGAAATCACCGGTCTGGGAAGCCACGATCTCAATACCCGGATAGCTTGCTTTGATTTCATCATCAAATCCGGTTTTGCGGTCCGTTGCTGCGGAAGCGCCTACCGTTCCTTCCAGCTCAACAATTTTTCCATTTTCCCCGAGCAGCTTAGCCATTTCCTTTGCAGCCATCTTGCCCTCTTCAATGAAGTCAGAGCCGATAAAGGTTGCATATAAGTCTTCACTGACGTCCGCTCTGCGGTCCAGAAGGATAATCGGAATCCCTGCTTCTTTTGCCTCAGCAAATACCTGATCCCATCCGGTTTCTACGACAGGTGCAAGGCCAATAACATCTACGCCCTGTTCGATGAAGTTCTTGATCGCTTTAATTTGATTCTCCTGCTTCTGCTGCGCATCTGCAAAAAGAAGCTCCACCTTATCCCCATGCTCAGACGGGTATGTCTGAATGGAAAGGGTTTCTGCGTCACGCCATCCGGACTCCTGACCGATCTGGGCAAAGCCGACTACCAGCTTTTCTCCTGAAGCCTCGGTAGTTTTAGCCGTGGTCTCTTCTGCTTTTGCTGTGGTCTCGGCCTGTGCAGACGTAGTCTGGGGAGCGGCTGTGGTTGCGGTCGAACTGCTGGCTCCGCTGCTGCAGGCGGCTAAGGAAACCGCTGCCATGGAAGCGCACAGCAACACGCTTAAAAATCTTTTTTTCATTTTGATGATCCTCCTTTTTGGTTTTAACGATACGTTTATTATGCCGGAAGGAGGAGAGAAAGTCTTTGCAATAATTTGAGTAAAAGGTATAAAATCATTGCATGGCGGAGGCTTGGTTATCCTTTTTAATCAGCCTCCGGTATTCCGCAGGGCTGACCCCTAGGTTCTTTTTAAACACATTGCTGAAATAATGCTGGTTTGCATACCCGGTAAGCTCCGCAATTTCGTAAATTTTCAATTCGCCGTTATGTAAAAGTTCTATTGCTTTGCGGATCCTGACACTGGTTAAATAATCGATAAAGGTGACTCCCATCTCTTTGCGGAACATCCTGCTTAAATGGGGAACTGACAGATTCACATGACCCGCCGCATCCTGAAAGGAAAAATCCTCCCGTGAATAGTTGTCCTCGATATAGAACTTCACATCCTTAATCACAGAGGAACCGGTTTCCAGCTCCTTCAACCGGCTGACAGCCGTTTCATAGGTTTCAGCTAAGACTCCGTAATCATCTCCGTTCACCTGTATTACTACACTGCGTACCGGCAAACGGGATTCCAGCATTTTACAATAGGTCTCCGATTGCTCCTCTGCAATTTCCGGGGCCACCGTTTTAGAGATCACCACCAGATTTCCGTGCCTGTCCTGGCAGCTGTTTGGGTTCACCAGCCCCTGAAACATTTCATTTGCAATATTCTCAGCTACAAAAAACAGCAGATCTTCATTCCAGGTGCTTTTTACGTCTTCCATTTTCTGATATTCCAGGGAAACAACCGTAATTGTAAACGGCTCCGGAAGCAGCAGATTTAAATACTGGGAACGTTCCCCGATTTCTTCTCTTGTATAATGCCCTTCCAAAGCCCTCTGTAAAAAGTTAGAGGCAAGATAAGTGCGGTTTTGTGCCAGCATGCTCTTCGCCCAATCAAGATATTTATCTTCACTAGCCTCTCTCTGCAATCTTTCCCGGACCCGCTGCACCATCTCATCAAAAGGACCTTCCATCAGAGGTTTGAGAAGATACTCAAAGACCCCCAGCTTCAGCGCTTCTCTGGCATATTCAAACCGGTCATAACCAGTGATGATCACTACCACCGCCCTGGGATTTATTTCCTTTAAGCTTTTAATGAATTGAAGCCCATTGAGAAATGGCATGTTAATATCAACAAAATAAACATCCGGTGAAATGTCTTTTGCAAGTTCTAACGCCATCACTCCATCCTCTGCTTCTGCTGCCAGCTCAAAATCACTGTATTGTCTCAAAAAACTGATAATCCCCCGGCGAATGATATACTCATCATCCGCTACCAGTACTTTATACCCCATAGGTACTCCTCCTGAATTTTATTTGAATCCTATTATAGCACATTTTTTCTTTTGTAACTGGGTTTCTGTATGTAAGGAGTGTCAGGGGTTCGTATACATGACCAAAGACGTTCTCCATGCGGGTTCCTGGCCTTCCATTGAGAGAAGACTTCCCTATCATCATACATTTTCCCTTAGTTCTTCTTTTGGTTTTTAATACCAAAAACCGGGGTCTTAATACCAGTACCCCGGCTCGAATAAAATAATATAATCCAACGGCCTCCTATAAATGGCCCCTTGCTTAGACCAAGGGAAATGGAAAAGGCGATAAGGAATATCTCTTTTATCCATTCCCTTACCGCCTTTTCATTTTTATGTTATTTTATTTTTTTACTGCTTAACTGACATAAAGCAAATGCGAAGAACGATGCCAAGGATAACAATAGATAAACGTTCCAGGATACACTGGTGTCGCCTGTTTTCGGTAAACCGTCTATTTCACCTATTTCGTTTATTTCGCTTATTTCGTTTATTTCACGGATTCCTTTCGGTGTTGTCTGGTCTTCTACAATAATTTCCTCGATGGTCTCTTCGTCGACACTGTTTCCAGAAATAACACCAGGTCCACCGGTATTGCTACTGCTTCCTCCAGGTCCACGGGAACTGCTGCTTCCACTCCCGCTACTACTTCCGCCGCCGCTACTTCCGCTGGAGTTGCCACCGCTTCCACTTCCGCCGCTACTTCCGCCTCCGGTTTCAGTTCCGCCGCCAGTTCCGCTTCCGCCTCCGGTTTCGCTTCCTCCGCCAGTTTCGTTTCCTCCTCCGGTTTCGTTTCCTCCTCCGGTTTCACTTCCTCCGCCGGTTTCGTTTCCTCCGCCAGTTTCGTTTCCGCCTCCGGTTTCGCTTCCTCCGCCGGTTTCGTTTCCTCCGCCGGTTTCGCTTCCTCCGCCAGTTTCGTTTCCTCCGCCGGTTTCACTTCCTCCACCAGTTTCGTTTCCTCCGCCAGTTTCGTTTCCTCCGCCAGTTTCGTTTC
>NZ_DAMAUN010000041.1:0-8892 GCF_032078915.1 Lacrimispora sp.
TTAAATCCTCTCTGGTAACTACAGGAACCTTAGATCTGATTTCGATTTTTCCTGCATGACGTTCATGCAATTTTAAGCTTTCTTCAAAATAATTCATTATGAATCCCCTTCCCTTCCAAAACTTCCTTTGGTTGTTTTTGCTACAAACCGAGGATAACACAAACCCATTATGATGAAAATATTATTAACATAAAGAAATCATATTGTTCATATTGTATAATTTGTTAAATATTAAACGCTTTTTTCGGCATTTATATATATTCCAAATAATATATCACCCAGCACACGTTCCTGCTGCCGTCTTCTGGAACAAACGCTCCTATGTTTCAATGAGGTTCTTCTCCAGTCCTGGCTGTATCAGCAGAACACTTGCCGAATACAAAATCCGAACGCGAATAATATCCTTTTACCTGTAGATAATAACCCTATTAATATTAAGGAGAATAATTATGGCAAAAGATTCACAACTTGACCCAAAATCGATCCGTAAGAAAAAAGCCAATGGTGGCCCTACCATGGCTGAGAGCGCATTAGATGGTGAAAGCCGAAATACTAAGAAGCAGTCCGGCAGCCGTCACAAACCCGGTAACGATAAATAATTGACTTTTTATGCAAAGGAGTAAATTGTATGAACCGTGATAACCTCATATCTCAGGTAAAAGACGAGTATGCACGTATAGCCTCGTCTGAATCCCAGCAGCATTTCCACCAGACCACAACCGAAATAACACCGGAAGCATACTATGAAGACCTGTTAAGCAAAGCCATCAGCGAAATTAACAGAGGAACCTTTGACAATTTCAAATCAGGAGAAGAAATCGTTACCGCTATTGCAAATGACAAGTCCTGGCTTACCGATTGGAAGTAACACAGTAATCCGCTTCGTTACTTGATGAGGTTAAACCACAAATGAAAACCGCAGTCCTTTTTAAAGGGCTGCGCTTTTCATTATATTTCAGTATAAGTGCTTGCGTTTGTAAAGATCCATTCTCTCAGTCAGCGTTATAATGCCAGTTCCAATCTCCATGATAAATCATCCGTTTATTCATTCCCCCATCCACGGTGATGGTCTCCCCTGTAATAAAATCCTGTTCACATAGAAACAACGCCATATTCGAAATATCCTTTGGCGTTCCTACTTTTCCTGCCGGAATTGCCAAGCGGTCTTCACGGCTGAATTCCTGCTGCTCCGTTACATTGATCCAGCCTGGAGCAATACAGTTAACAAGAACATCCGGCCCCAGTGATACCGCCAGAGCATGTGTCAATGCAACTATTCCGCCTTTCGCACTTGCATATGCTTCTGTATCAGGCTCCGACTGAAATGCACGAGATGAAGCAATATTAATAATTCTTCCGTGATTTTTAATTAATTCATCTTTACATAAACGGCTTAATTCAAATGGAGCTTTCAATCCGACGGATAAGGTATCATCAAATTCTTCATAGGTTAAGCCGGTTAAAATGCCTTTATTTCCACGGCAGGCATTGTTGACTAACACATGGATCCGTCCAAGCTTTTCAAGGGAAAATTCAATGAAGCTTTTTAACGTCAGAGGATCTGCCACATTTCCGCAAAAGTAAAACAGATTTGGATTCTCTTCTGCAAATTCTGCCGATCTCTTTTCATCTATATCAAGAAAGCATACTTGATCTCCCGCCTGAATGAAATCCAGGCATATCTGTTTTCCTATCCCATGTGCGCCTCCGGTAACAACAATTCCTCTATTCATGATATCCTCCTTTTTTCAACCTCATTTTAATGATAAAGACAATATAACATTAGAGTTATCATTCATGTCAAGAGATTCTTTTGTTCAGTTATCAAAACAGCCATACCGATGAAAAACCCTTGAACTGTAATCAGGGCAAGCGTTCCGGCCTTTGCAACAGTTCAGGGGTCATACTCCATCTAGTTATTATAATGTGTCGAATAAGGATTGATTTTATAATCATAGTTTTCAAGTGGTACCGGTCCTCTGACTACTGTCCTGTGAACACGCAATTCTCCTTTTTCATTGGCAGCAATCCTCCAGTCAACCATTTGTATCATGCCATTTACAATTTCAATTCCATTTATCCCACGAGTACGTATGCAACAGCCAGTATTAAAGTATGGGAGGTCATCTGCTTTCGGAAACTTTGGTCTGTGAGTATGTCCGCAGATCAGCATCATTTTATGTCTTTCTATCCATCTGTCATAAACCTTCTCTACTTTATGTCTTTTAAATAAATTACGGGCCGGGCTGGTTGGATTGCCAAACCCAACGATATGCAGATACCTCCAAAAATATCGAAGTAATAACATGGAAATAAACCATAACTGATCATTAATAACGTCACCCTGATGCCCATGCAGCACAAAAATCTTCTGTTTCGTTTTCTTATGTTTAAGAATGATAGCCTCCTTCGGCTTCAGTCCCCTGTATAAGTCCACTCGAATCTGGTTGTATTCATCATAATATTGATAATAATTTTCTCTGATAAACCGCTTTGACTTTAAATAAATATTATGATTGCCATATAACATGATAAAGCGGCCTTCATCATAAAACTTTTTGATTACTGTAAAAACATCGCTGTGGGCTAAACGAATAACGCTAAAATTCTTGTATTCCCAAAGCTCATCTCCATCTCCAACCTCTATATATTCATATCCTTCTTTATAATAATAATTTAATGCATGCAAAAAAACATTCTGATTTCTGGTAAATTCATCTGAGATGCTGTCATCCCCTCTATGGATATCACTAAAAAATATATATTTTGAATTATCATCAAAATAAACAACATCAGCATTTTTATATGCATGATTCAATCGTCTGTCAGTCTTCATGTTACCTCCTTTCCGATTTCCCCATCCCGGTTGCTATAGGGTTAAGGCATTATACGATAACCAGATGTTTTTCTCCATCATCCACCAGCGAAACCCTGTTCCCCTTGATGAGCTTGTCATCTACAGTGATTGCTTCTGTTGTCAGCGTTCCCTTGCTTCTGCTCTCTACCCTGATTTCATAGATGGACCTGCCATACTTATACTCAATGGAAAAATCACCGAAGCTTGCCGGTGTGGCCGGATCAATGATCAGCTCATTCCCCTCTTTCCGAATGCCAAGAAACCAGCTTAATAACCCCTGGTACATCCAGCCTGCGGATCCGGTATACCAGCTCCAGCCGCCTCTTCCGGTATAAGGCGGGCTTAAGGAGATATCCGCCGTCATGACATAAGGCTCCTTCTCGTACCTGAGCACATCCTTCCTGGTTTGTGTCACATGAATCGGATTAAGAATGGTGAACAGAGTTTGTGCCATGTGATAATCACGGAGCATTGAAGTGGCAATCGCCAGCCAAACTGCCGCATGGGTATACTGGCCTCCGTTTTCCCGCATACCGGGGATATAATTTTTGATATAACCTGGGTTTTTGCTTGTTTTATTAAAGGGAGGCGTCAAAAGCAGGGAAATGGCCTCCTCCTCTCTTAGGAGATAACGCCATGCCGACTGCATTGCTGTTTTTGCCCGTTCCTCTTTTGCCCCTTTTGATATCACGCTCCAGGACTGACTAATGGAATCGATCCTGCACTCATCATTTTCCTTGGATCCCAGTTTCGACCCGTCGTCGTAAAAGGCACGAAGATACCACTCTCCATCCCAGGTGTGTTCTTCGATGCTTTGAAGCAGGCTTTCCCGTTTCTGCTCCAGTTCCCGGCCGTAAGCCTCATCATTCTCCTGATTGCACAAAGGAATGAAATCACCCAGCACCGTATAGAAAAACCATGCCAGCCAGACACTCTCTCCCTTCCCCTCTATTCCCACCTCATTCATACCGTCATTCCAGTCGCCGCCCCCCATGAGAGGAAGTCCATGTTCTCCGAAGTTTGTCCGGTCGATGGCTTTTTTGCAATGTTCATAAACACTTTCAAAGCTCTGGGATATTTCCGGGGTAAACATCATATCATGCTCCCCCTCCTTAAGCAGCGGACCCTTGATATAAGGGACTTGCTCCTTTAAAATCGTGGTATCTCCGGTACTTCGGATATAAGCAGCGGTGCAATAAGGAAGCCACAGCAAATCATCGGTGATTCTCGTTCTCACACCGATCCCCATGGGAGGATGCCACCAGTGCTGGACATCTCCCTCTTCAAACTGCCTGCTGCAGGCAATAAGAATCTGCCTGCGCAAAATGCTTGAATCCGCAAAGAGAAGAGAAAGGGTATCCTGAAGCTGATCCCGGTATCCATAGGCTCCGCCACACTGATAAAAGCCTGCTCTTGCCTGAATGCGGCAGGACACCGTCTGATAGAGCAGCCAACCGTTCACCAGGATATCCACTGCCCTGTCCTTTGTTTTGACTTTAACCGTCCCTAATAAACCGTCCCAATAGGTTCTCACCCTTTCAAGCTCCTTATCAGAAGCAGCGGTTTCTCTGTACTTATTTCTGATGCTGTATATCTCTTCAAGGCTGGTGCTCTGCCCCAGCCCGAACAACACCGTCTTGCTCTCTTCCGGCTGTATTGCAACGGATACCTGAATTGCTCCGCAGGGATCATAGCATACCCCCGTATTACAGGATAGCTTGACCTCCGCTCCCCGCGGCTCCCGGACACTGCCCTTTTGCCCCAGAAACTCCTTCCTGTCCCCGGTATAACCGATGATGGTCTCACTGGAAAACAGGTAGGAATAGGTGTTTTGAAAGTTCATGGTATAAATGTTCTTTGAACATAAGCATTCATGTTCATTGTTATAGGAGGTCAGGATATAGGGGTTGGTTTGCTCCCCCTGGGTTCCCAAAACCCATTCCACATAATAGGTCAGGCTTAGATATTTCACTTTATCCGAACGGTTTGTAAGCGTAAGGCTCCATAGCTTCAATGACTCATCCAAAGGAGTAAAAACAGTCAGCTCCTGATTAATAAGCGCTTCCTCATGAAGAAACCTGCTGTATCCAAAGCCATGCCTCACCCGGTAAGTGCCCCGGTCAGACCTTCCTAATGACATGGGAGTCATTACCTCACCGGATATTTCATCCAGAATATAGATTGCCTCAGAGGCTCTGTCACTGACTGGGTCATTGGACCATGGAGTCAGCTTATTCTCCCTGCTGTTGATGCTCCAGGTAAATCCGGCGCCGGACTCCGATATCTGGAACCCAAAATTTTTATTTGAGACAACATTTATCCAGGGTGCCGGCGGCCGGTTATTACCCTCCAGCAGAATTTCATATTCCCTGCCTTCACAGGCAAATGCCCCGAAGCCATTAAAAAACTCATAATTCTCTGTTTCTTTTTCCTGTGTTGTAGGTGCATATACTGTGTCCAAAACCCTTCCTCCTTAAAGCCTAATATTCCTCAAGCAATTCATACTGATTTGCTTTGCCATTGGTAAAATAGATCCCCGTTTTCTCTGAAAATACGACCCGTGCTACCGTATACAGCAAATCAAGTTCCGCCGGTTTCATCTCATACGTATGCAGCGTAAAGAAGCTTGGCTTCTCGCTTCTGGAATCATAGATTCGAAGAGAGCTTGTCATATCGTTGATTAATTCATCCACCTCCTGATGATAGCCATGCTTGGAATCAATCAGGATAATCAGATCCACCATAACACGGTTGATTCTTAAATATTCGTAAGCCTTTAATGCATCCTTTACGATTCTTTCCTCTTTCATGGACCGGACCATTAAAAGCAGAATGGGGTTATCTCCGGACACTCCGAATTTCCACAGGAAGCTTTGATTCATAAAGTTCCGCCTTATATTTTCATCCGGCCCCCGGTAAATGCCCGAAGGATAGAAGACAGGGCTGATTAAGTCCTGAAAAGCATTTAACTGGGCTCTGGTTATCTCTAAATACTTTAACTCCAGGTTTGTCTGAAGCCGGAACTTCTCCAGGATATCATCGATCCGGTAGCTTACATTTAATTCCCCTGCGATTTTTATTGCTTCCTCTTTACTCCCACACACTCCGGTAATGAAAGAAATGCAGGCGGTTTCACCTGCCCCTATGCAGATCTGTGCCCGCAGGCTCATGATCGGGTCATTGCAAAAGCCTGAATTATTTAAAAATGCAATGCTGTTAACCACAGAATCCGGATTTTCCAGGGTGTTGTTTCTTCCGATAAAGCGTTTTCTGTCATTTTCATATTCCAGTTTTTTGCATAGCTTTGTTCCGGTTCTTACCATGTGCATCATATAAGGATTATCATCATCATTATCCTTCCGCCGTCTTTTTGCAAGGAAGATGTCCTGCTCTTCCAGGTACTCACTCTCCAGAAACAGCTTATTGAATGCAGGATGGCTGATTTCTGCCAGATGGGTATCATCCACCACCTCTAAATAACTGGTCACCTCCAAGTGCTTTTCCTCGTTCCCGTGATTGGTAAAGATAACCTTACGTATCTCATAGTTTTGGTCTGCATTTAAGCTGACAATCATGTGTGATGAGATATCTCCATCCCTGCGTTTAAATTCCGCCTGGTGCGGGCTGAAAATCACCTGGTAAGCATCCGGTGTCTTTCTGGTCGGATGATAAGCGGCACTCCAGACCTTCCCCTGTTTCATGTCTTTGATATAGATATAATTACCTGTATTCGCATAAATATCCGACCGGAAACGATAAAGCATCCGGTCTTCATATTTACTGAAGCCATCCCCATCGGTGGTTATCATCAGTGAATAGTTACCATTTGATAAATAATTCACAACCGGTGGATTCACTCCCGTACGGTTGACATACCGGTTGCTGTAAATGTCCTCTTTAAAAAGAGCTTTTCCGATCTTTATGGTATATCCCTGCTTTGCAATGGAAATCAAATAGGACTGGCGTTTTTCTTCCAGCAGAACTTCTGTGGCTTTTATCATCATCTCCCTGTGAAACCTTTCCCGAAGAATTCCCCCATTCAGATAATTATTAATTGCAGCCAGATTCATCCCCTGATGATGGGCCATATAGGATTTCACAATGCAATAAGGGGTCAGTTCCACAGAATTCGGAACATTAAAATCCACGGATTCATAGAAACCGTAAGTGCCGTAAGCGCCTAATTCCTTCAGACGTTTTAAGTTTTCCATACACTCTTCTTCTGCAATATCCAGTGCCAGCATCGTCGCATAGGGAGCAACCACCATGGAATTCTTACGGACCGGCTGGAGCCTTATCTTCGGAACACCGAAGGCTTTGTACTGGTAATTTGAGTTTAAGTCGAACCGGTAATACTGGGATTCCGATATCCCCCAGGGTATCTCCGCCTCCTTTGCATACTTCATATGCTGGAGAACCGCCGCCCTGGAGGTCTGGGCATAGACGGAATCTTCATATTCTTTGAATACGAGATTTGGCATCAGATATTCAAACATCGTACCGCTCCAGGACACAAAGCAGGGAATGCCTCCCACAATGGTCAGCGGTCTACCCAGTTTATTCCAGTGTTTTAACGGCACTTCTCCCATGGCTATGGCAAGAAGGCTTGTAAGGGCCGATTCAGACGCCATAAGGTCATAACAGCCCTCATCAAGCGTGTGGGAGGATACATGATACCCGATATGGAACAGCATTCTCTTTTCGTTAAATAGAAAACGGAAATCTACATTTGATAAAATGCAGTCTATTTTATTGCTGAGCGCTCTGATCCGTTCCATCAAGCTATTTGCAGACTTATTGTCCTCCGACGTAATACTGCGAAGGGAAGGATAAGAAAAATAAGTCTTCTCCTTCAGTTTTAAAGCTTCTGCTTCTTTTACAGTGCTGTCAATGAGGCTCATTAACTGTCTGGTCCAGGGGTAATCTTCCGGGGGGATAAGCTCCCTATCGCTTAAATCTTCCCGGATTTGTGCAATATCGTCGATCAACTCCCCAATCCTTTGAACCCTTGGTTTAAGTTCATTACCGGCAGGACTGCCTGTCCTTATCCGAATTTCCTCATTGCTGTTTTCAACCGCAATCTTAAGCTCGGACAGAAAGTTTTCCGGATAAACCGGCCTGTCAATCTGTTCTAAAAGTCCGTTCTTTAAAGCGACCAGATGACCCAGGAAATTGCCGCTGTCAACGGTTGATATATAGGCAGGATTTAATACCTCCAGGGTCCCGATATGATACCAGTTATAGAGATGCCCATTGAATTTCGGCATTTTCTGGACTGTTTCCATCAGATTTTCCACGACTTCAACCGTTGAGCTTAACGTTTCAAAACCCAAATCCCTGGCTGACAGGATTGCCAGAAACTGAAGTCCCATATTGGTCGGCGATGTCTTATCGCTGACTTTTTCAACCATAGAAATCTGGTAATTATCCGGACAGAGCCAGTTGTTTTCCCTTGTGGAAAGCGCCTTAAAAAACTGCCAGGTTCTGCGTGCAGTATCCAGAAGCAGTTCATTGTTCTGTGCTTTATTTTTAAGTTGAAGCTTCTTATCCGGCTGACTGATCCCGTAGGCGATTTGGGAGGCAAAGCACCAGTCAGCAATTACGATTGCTGTCAAAATCATTCCGGCCGGGTTTAAATAACCCATAAATAAGATGATCACCAGGGCAGCAGCCGGAAGAAGAGAACTCCACATGGTGATAAAATATCCTCTTCTGGTATTGACAATGGAGGCGTCCACTGCTTCCGCCGTATTCCAGCGAAGCAGATTTTTTTTGCTGATAAAGATCCGGTACAGGGTCCTGATCATTGCATCTGTTGCGACATAAGCACGGTATGGAGTGATTGTAAACTCCAGGAATGCCCGGTAAAGCATTGCAGCCAGTTCCCTGAAAAAGCATTTATAAACAAGGGCAAGCTTTGGCCGGATCAGCTTCTGGGTGATAACTGCAAGCAACAGGATCACCAGAGTAAATATATCATTAAAGAAAACAATGGGTAACCAAAGATAATATGCCTTTGGCATCCATGCCAGATT
>NZ_DAMAUN010000041.1:8902-33579 GCF_032078915.1 Lacrimispora sp.
CCAGATTAAACAATACAAATAACGTCTTACTTAAAGGAACCATGCTTCTTCTTAAGTTATCAAAGATTTTCCATTTTGACAGCGCACATAAGTTTTTACCGTCCTGGGTCTTTCTCAAAAACAGCCAGGGCAGCAGCTGCCAGTCTCCCCGCAGCCATCGGTGTTCCCTTTTGGTAAAGGATAAAACGCTGGTTGGAAAATTGTCCATAATCTTGACCGTACTGGAAAAAGCCGTCCTTGCATAGCAGCTCTCAAAAAGGTCATGACTGAGAATCCTGTTTTCCGGTACCTTATTCTGAAGCACCTTATGGAAGGCCTCCCTATCATAGATGCCCTTCCCGGTATAAATTCCTTTATTAAAAATATCCTGGTAAATATCTGATATTACGGTTCCGTAATGGGCAAGGCCCGATTCTCCTCCAAAGATTTTCGCAAACCTGCTGCCGTTCTTATCCACAATATGGTTTCTTACCGAGGGCTGAATGATGACATAGCCCTCTTCTACCTTTTGATCTGCCGGGTCCAGAATCGGCTTATTTAAAGGATGATCGATCAGTCCGACCAGTTTTGCGGCATTGTCACGAAGCAGATTGGTATCCGCATCCAGTGTGATCACATACCGGAAGGTGGGAAGGAGCTTTTCATCACAGTAAATAGAGGTAAAGGTAGTATTCTCCTTTTCTTCTCCATTTAAAAGGCTGTTAAACTCTTCCAGCTTTCCTCTTTTACGCTCCCATCCCATATAACAGTTCTCCGCTTTATTCCATTTACGGCAGCGGAAGAATAGGGAAAAACGCTGCTGCTCCGACGGATAGAGCTCATTTAACTCTCTTCTGCGTGCAGCAAGGGCGTTTTCAATCACCTGGTCATTTTCCATGAACTCGTCCGGGGAATCCGCAAAATCAAGCAGCAATGCAAAATAAAGATTGGCCTGTCTGTTTGCCAGATAATGCTTTTGAAGACGTTCCATGTACCCCAGGCCCTGTTCCTTTGAGGAGACAATAACCGGCATAACCACAAAAGTTTTTGCATCCTCTGGTATTTCCTCCAGATAGTTCAGAGAAGGAATCTTCCTGACTTTAATTCTTCTTGTAAAAATAAAATTTGTAAGCTCTATGGAAATACCCATTAACAGCGGCATTGAAAGTAAAAGGATGATGACCAGCCGGCTGATATTCCGAGGCTCGCCAAGGTTCCAAAAGGCATAGAGCAGACAAGCGCAAAGTCCCGGGATCATAAGGAACATGGTAAGGAAATAAAGGAAGCCGCTTACGTTCATCCTTTTCTTAATCGTTTGAGGGATCGGCTTTCCTAACGCCTTTGCTTTTAAAATCGGATACCCCTTACCCAAAAGATAGGAGCCCACATGATGGGAACAATGCAGATCCTCTCTGCCCTGAACCGCAAGCTCCAGACAGTCTCCGGCTATCTTTTCCTCAGGCAGCCGGTAACGGTGCGATAATTTAACGATAACTCCACGGTACATGCCCCTGGATTCCAAATCCATCTTTGGATATACCCCATCCGGATCCTGTGATAAAATCTGCTCCAGATAAGAATATTCCTCAAAGAACTTTTCTTCATCAACTTCATTGATATCCCTCAGGCTGACAATCAAGGTCCGGATATTTGTCTCAAGAAATGATTCAATCTTTCCTTCCTCCATGAATATGCCGGAGGTCTTCACCTGCCTCTCCAGGGAAGAAAAGTGATGTTCCAGGTATTTTTGAATGGAAGCCTCATCAAAAGACAGGTTTTTCAAAAGGTGTATTACATGGGCATGGAAGGAATAGTTCAGCTTTAAGTTATCCTCTGTTTTGCAAAGCAGCGCTGATATATCGGCCGGTCCCTTCTTATCTGCCAGCTTATCCCGGAGAAACTTTTCTGCCTTTGATTTCACTTCAATCATACGAAGAATTTCTTCCGCGATTACAATGATTTCTTCCAGAATACAAAAGCCCAGCACTTCCGGCAAAACCCAGATTTCCTTGTCCGTAAGGGGGATCTTCTGCTGATAAGCCTTCAGCATCACAGAAATATTTTCTTCACTTAAGTGTCCGCCGGAAAGAGCCATCATCTTTTTTGCCACAACATAAATACGGGGAAAGTTCCGGTACTGCCTTCCCTCCAGAACCGGCAATACGGCATAACTGGTTCCTGATGTACGGACCTTTTTAATTTCCCGGTACAGCATCTGGAAATTGTCAAAGAGCCAGCGCGCTGCCGGAATCAGGGAAATGATATCCGTGGATACGGCGGAGATACTGTCTCTTATTTTATTCAGTTTTTTATAAGCAGCCTGATTATAATCATTAAGAACAAAGCTGCGTCCCACCAGTCTGACCTGACCATGACCTTCTGCCAGATCAAGCATCTGCTTCTCCCACTCGCTTGGGTCAAGTTTATTTTCTTCTCCCTGGAAGCAGGCCAGGAAATGAACGTTCCTGCTAAAATGATAACGCCGGTAATATAAAATAAATAGTACAAGGCAGATCGACGCAGACAGCAGCAATAGGATAATCAGCAGAAACGGTGAATTTATATAAAAATTAGTTTTTTCAAAAAAGCTCTGCAATTGAAGCTCCTCCTTATTTAAGAAATCCTTCCGGCATAACAATATCTATTTAAAGATAGTTTGTCTGTTTTTCTATAAAAAATAGCGCAGTATTATATTGTAGCACTTTTTATGTTTTTTTATTAATTTCCTGTCAGATTTATAAAATTTATACGAAATCCGTGTTCCTGCGGTACGTGGACAGTTTGAACTTATTTCAAAGTCAGGAACTATGGTATGTATATCTGTTACTTTTTTATCAAAGCTGCCCTCATACAAATATTACGCAAAACAGACGAACAATAAACAATAAAAGCCAAAGATTTAAAGCAAGGAAATATTCTCATATGGAATTACGGTTACAAGAGCAAAGCTATAAATTTAATCCCGAGCAAGACAGACAAGACAATAACTCAATGTCAAAGCGTCCCGTCAGGTGCGATTCCTGACAAGGCAAACAACAAGTGGATACTCGCTTTACAAACGGAAACACTCGCACTTTGATAGATGATTAAATCGAATTTACACTCTGTTTATGATATAATCCTTGCATATAAAAAGGAGGACGGATGCATGAATGACAGCGAATTATTACAAGCGGTATATAAAGATACGCAAGAATTAAAAAGCCGTATGTATACCATTGAAGATAATGTAACTGATATTCAGTTAACGCTAGAAGATGAAACAAATCATAATATTTCATTAATTGCTGAAGGACATCTGGATTTATCACGGAAATTAGATGGTGCATTGAAGGTAGAAAATGAAATTAGACAAATCAAAGAAAAAATTAATGTAATTGCATAAATAGTAACATAATCATGGAAGAGTGCAAAACCTGTTGAATGATTAAGGGTCTGCACTCTTTTTTATTTGCCTTGAATTTTGTAAAATAGTATGCACAAAGTCATGCAAATACATGGTCTTCTTTTTAAGTAAACTTCCGGTCATAAAGCAGAGCCGCGTTTAATACCACCAGTACAGAACCAGCATTATGTACCAATGCACCGGTAACCGGATTCAGCACACCTGTCACCGATAAAAGTATGGCCGTAAAATTAATTGCCATTGACACAGTGATGTTGAATTTTATGGTGTGAACCGTGGAATCTGACAGCCTTTTTAAATATGGAATCATAGAAATATCGTCGCCGGTCAAAGCAATGTCTGCCGCTTCGATGGCGATATCACTCCCCATACTCCCCATAGCCACGCCTACATCTGCGAGTTTAAGTGCAGGTGCGTCATTGACGCCATCCCCAATCATGCACACCTTTTTTCCTTGTTTTTTAAGCTCTGCGATATTGTTTACTTTATCCTCAGGAAGCAGCCCGGCTTTCACCGTCGTAATGCCGGTCTTCTCTGCAAAATATCCTGCCGCTTGAATATGATCTCCGGTCAGCAGCACCACCTGGGTATTCATGCCATGGAGTTCCTTTACCACACCATGAGCGGTATCCCGCAGTGTATCGGAAAGGGTAATCGCTCCGATGAGTGACCTTTCTTTTGCCACAAGTATCATCGCTTTTCCCTGTGCACGAAACTCCTCTAATTTGATGAACACCAACTCATCCATAAGTATCTGCTTTTCTTTTAAGAAGCTTACGGTTCCGCATAGCAGGGTCTGTCCGCTGATCGTTGCCGAGATGCCTTTTCCCGGCAGCATCTGAAAATCGTCTGCAGGCTCTATGGTCATCTGCAATTCTTTCGCATAAGAGACAATCGCTTTGGCTAAGGGATGTTCTGAATAGGCTTCTGCAGAAGCCGTCAGACTTAAAAGCTGTTCTTCCCCTACTTCTTCTTTCAAAGGGACCACATCTGCGACCACCAGATTGCCCCTGGTCAGAGTCCCGGTTTTATCAAAGGCAATGCAATCCACCTTTCCCATGTTTTCCAATGCTTCACCGGATTTAATGATAACGCCGTGCTTTGTTGCCTGGCCGATGGCTGCCATTATAGAGGTGGGGGTAGCCAGAGCCAAAGCACAGGGACAGAACACTACAAGAACGGTAACGGCGCGGTTTAAGGCTTCCGTGATTTCATATCCAAGAGCCCATGTGATTCCAAATGCTGCCACAGAAATGCCTAATGCCACCGGCACAAGCCAAGTCGCCCATTTATCCGCAATACGCTGCATAGGCGCTTTTTTGTTTTCAGCTTCCTGAACCATTCGGATCAGCTTTTGCAGGGAAGAATCCTCATTAGCCCTGGCTGTAACAACCTCAATCGAGCCGTAACGGTTCATGGTTCCGCAGAAAACCTGATCTCCCACGCTTTTATCCACGGGAAGTGATTCCCCGGTTATGATCGATTGGTCGATGGAAGTGTTACCCTCCGTTATTTCGCCGTCTACGGGGATCGATTCCCCAGGCAGGATACGAAGAATATCGCCCGGCAGGATCTGCTCCAACGGAACCATTTCCTCCCGGCTTCCTGATGCATCAGTAAGAATTCTTCTTCCCATCATGGGGGTTAGACTGATTAACTGCTTTAATCCTCTTTTTGACCGTTCAACCGTTTTTTCCTCTAAAATTGCACCAATTGCCATGATAAAGGCAACCTCACCGGCAGCAAAGAACTCACCGATGGCAATTGAGGCAGCCATCGCAATAGAGATCAGCAATGCGGAAGAGATCCATTTTTCATATACCAATCGGGTGACTGCAAGAAAAGTAAGCGGATATCCGGATAAAAGAATGGTTATCCATGCCGGATTTAAAGGGACCTCCTTACCCGTCAGCAGCAATATCAGGCTGAGCACCAGAAACGCACCGGATATAATTGTCATTGTAAGACCGGCAAATAAGTCGCTAATTTTTTTCAACATGATCTGTCCTCCAAAATGTTCCTTGATTCTTTCATCATTTTTCAGTACAATAAGTTCATAACAGAACATATTGTTCTTTTATTAGTATAGCAATGGCATTTGAGCGATACAAGAAACGATTTTTTCAAAATGTACGATACCGAACAAATCTGCAAAATTGTTCAAAACGGAGAGGGATATGGACAGACGACAAAGAAAAACCAGGGAAGCTATTTTCGAAGCATTCAGCAAACTGCTGATTCATAACAGCTATTCGCAAATCACCGTGCAGCAAATCATTGATGAGGCCAACGTGGGCCGGACCACCTTTTATGCCCATTTTCCAACAAAAGACGATCTTTTGCGGGAAATGTGTGCGGAACTGTTTGAGCATGTTATCTCCCATAAGCCGGAGGCAGAACCGACTCATGACTTCTCAATGGCGACCGGCGAGCCAAAGGCGATTGTGACCCATATTCTTTACCACTTAAGAGAGCATGGGCGGACGATGATTATCCTTTTGACCTGCGAAAATGGGGAACTGTTCCAGCGTTACTTTCATCAATATTTCCATGAGCTTGTGACGCTGCACATATTTAGCGGGAACACCCGTAAAAATACCATTGTACCGGATGACTTTCTCATCGATCATATTTCCGGGAGCTTTGTCAATCTGGTACGGTGGTGGCTGAAAAATCATATGAAACAGCCGCCGGAAGAAATCGCAGAATATTTTTGGGCGGTAATACAGCCGGTTGTGTAAGAGAGGAAACATGAGATGACATTACAACAGTTAAAATATTTTATAGAAGTGGCAAACTGCGGTTCCATCAACAAAGCCGCCGAACGATTATTTATTGCCCAGCCAAGCCTTTCAAACGCTCTTCGCGAATTAGAAACAGAAATCGGACACGAACTTCTCACCCGGACTCCGAGAGGCATATCTTTAACCACAGACGGCGCGGAGTTTCTGGGCTACGCCCGGCAGGTCGTGGAACAAGCGAGTCTCTTGGAACAACGGTGGCTGAATAAGAAACCGTCACGGCGGCTGTGCTCCATATCCACCCAGCACTATGCCTTTGCTGTGAATGCATTTGTGAATATGGTGAAAAAAACCGATGCAGAAGAATATGAGTACACCCTGCGGGAAGCAAGGACTTTTGAGATTGTAGAGGATGTAAAAAACCTGCGCAGCGAACTGGGCATCCTCTACATGAACAATTTTAACCGTCAGGTGTTAGAAAAGCTGCTGCGGGAAAACAATCTGAAATTTCATCCGCTCTTTACCGCTGTTCCTCATGTTTTTATAAGCACCTCCAATCCCCTTGCCAGGAAAAAATATGTAACTCTTGAAGACCTGGCTGATTACCCCCGTTTGTCCTTTGAGCAGGGGGATTACAACTCCTTTTATTTCTCGGAAGAAATACTCAGTACGGAATACGCCAGGAAAGATATTCATGTCGGTGACAGAGCCACTATTTTTAACCTCATGATAGGGCTTAACGGTTATACGATTTCCACAGGAATTGTGAGCGCAGATTTAAACGGGGATAATATCACGGCAGTGCCTCTTCGCGTCAACGATTCGATTGAGGTTGGCTGGATTTCCCACAAAGATATTCAGTTGTCACGGCAGGCGGCAATGTACCTTGAAGAATTGAAAGCAGTTGTGGCCGAATATGGCATTGATATTAAAAATGAGCTATAGCCTAAAGCTATAACCCGGCATATTTTTTTCATGTTACCAATAAGTCCACCTGGGATGGTACAATCAGCTTACTAAATTGATGTACCTGATAAAGGAGGATTTCCCAATGAGCAAAAAATTCCAGACAGTAGGCAGTCTGCTGCGCCCGGCAGCTTTGCTGAAATACAAGAACCAGATTGAGCACCGGGATGATATTACCTACCCGTTCTACAAAGATTTTGAAGGCTATGAGCAGTGTGAAGCAGAGTCCACGAAAGACGTTGCCGCAAAACAAATCAAACATGGGTTAACCGTCATTACCGATGGCGAGTATTCCAAGTCCATGTGGCATCTGGACTTTGTCTGGGGATTTCACGGCGTCAGCCGTTACATTGCACAACACGGCTACTTTTTCCGCGACAAAGATGATTCCCGGAAATACGAAACCCGCCGGGACATCGGTCTTAAGATCACGGAACCGCTGAGGGGCAGGAATCACCATTTCATTAAAGTCTTTGAGCAGCTTAAGTCCATTGCCGGAGATAAGGAGACAAAGCTTTGTATCCCCTCCCCATCCCATATCTTTGGAGAACTGTTATGGTCAGATAACATCGGTGGAAACGGCTCTGTTTACAATAACCCACAGGAGCTGAAAGCGGGGCTTACCCAGGCGTACATAGAATTTGTAGAGGAATACGCTGCTGCCGGCGGTAAAATCCTGCAGTTTGATGATTGTCTTTGGGAGCTTTTTGCAGACGATAATCCCAATTCCCCCTATACGGGCGAACACATCAACCAGGAGGAGGTCAAGGCACTTGCGGCTGAATTTATCGAAATCAATAATGCAGTGATTGATTTCGGCCACAGCCTGGGGCTTGCTATGTGGACCCACAACTGCCGCGGCAACTACGATTCACGGAATATGGGCGGCGGCTCCTATGGAAAGATTGCCAACCTGTTTTTAAAACAGTTAAAATATGACCGCTTTTTCCTGGAATGGGATGACGACCGTGCGGGCTCCCTTGAGGCGCTAAAAGTTTTTCAGGATAAGCCTGAGACAGAGATTGTTCTGGGCTTATTATCATCAAAAACCAATACACTGGATGACGAAGCCCGTGTGATCCGGCTGCTTAACGAGGCATCTGAAATCATCCCAAAAGACCGCCTGCTCCTCTCTCACCAGTGCGGATTTGCTTCCTGTGACGGTGGCAACGAGCTGACGGAAGAAGAACAGTGGTCAAAAATTGATCAGGGGCAGAAGATCGCACTGGCTTACTGGGGAGAATGAGTTTGAATCAGCTTAACTGGCATGGCAAATCCCGACAGGAAAACCTGCCGGGATTTCGTATACTGAAAAATTCCAAATCACCGGCCCCTTCGAATACCCCTCATGATTGGATTGAATCCATCAACTCATAAAAATATTCCGCTTTATGTGTCCGATAAAGATTATACCAGGCATCTAATGTCTTTGCAGAAAATACCTCCAATGCTTTCAGAACATGGAAGGAAAATTCCAGGGGAGTTATTCCGGACGCGGTAATCAAGTTCCCGTCAGTTACGGCAGGTTCCTGCTTATAGTACTGCTCTCCCCCATAGCCTGGGCAGATCATCTTAAGATATCCTAAGTCATTGCTTGTATGAAGGTTTCGATCCAGCAAGCCTTTCCGGGCAAGACCTATTGTAGCTCCGCAAATAGCTGCCACAATAATACCTTCCTTTAAGAACTGCTCTGCCATAGACAAAATGGGATCGTGAATCTGTTCTGTCCATGTATCTCCGCCTGGTAAAATCAAGGCGTCTGCGTTATCCATGGTACACTCATCAAGATCTATATCCGGTAATATTTTTAGGCCTCCCATTGTGGTAACAGGAGTCTTATTCGTTCCGACCGTAACGATTTTTGATGAGGCTAAGCCTTTCTTATAATATCTTCCTGAATTCAATTCCGCAGTTAAATAACCTATTTCCCAATCAGCCATTGTATCAAAAACATAAAGATATACAACGTTTTTATTCATATACACATCCTCCTTTTTTTAATTTCCAAGCGCGGATCAAACAATCGGCCGCGAGAGAAAACGATGTTATCTCTATAATAAAACAACTTCACTGACAACTACTGTCAGTGAAGCTGTTAAAATTAATTTTCTATTAATTCCAGATCTATTTTATGGAAGCGGTTTAATTTTTCTTCTGCATTGAATATTACATTTATAAGATCCAATGTATTGTCGTAATGCATTGTTTTGAAATACAGGCACCTTATGAAGTTCTTTGAATTGACTCTTGCAATATACTGTATCCGGTTATTCTGCCAGCCAGCACATTCACTTAGCTCTTCGATCCAGTTGATAATCCCTTGGTTTGATAAAAGATTCCCTTTCATGATTCGAAAAACAACACGGCAGATACGCTCGTCTTCTTCCGTATGAAAAATATATTTTCCATTATGCAAAATTTTCTTAAAAGCATTTAAAATTTCTTTAATTATATCCTCGTTGCATTCACGGCATTGTACTAACTCATCCATCACATCGGCGCCATGTGCTGCTGCATGTGCCCATTCTGATTTCTCAATATATCCCCTTAAGTCCTTTTCCGAAATATAGTATTCTATCACTTTGTTCTTGATATCCGTAAACTCAGCAGTGCTTAAAAATGCTTTTTTTCTATGTCTGATTAAAACCAGAACTACGACCAGCGCTGAAAAAGTCCTGGTAAAAACACTGTCATTCCCGTCACTGCCTATTTGATAAAATAAATGTTCATTATCCATAAGGATGGCAAGAATATATTTAAGCTGCTCTTCATTGAAAAATTCCTTCTCTTCTATCCACTCACTGAAGGTATTATATATTAAATCATCACGAAACTCGGAATCCGTATCACCGATATGGTCAAGCATCTGCAATACATAATCCCACGGATCCTGTTCTTCTGCCACCATGTATTGGTTTTCCTGGATTTTTCTTAATTCTGATATAAGCTGTTCTCGTTTATTGTTCAATCGCACGACTCCTTTCGTATGTTTTAATAAATTAAAGATACATGCTCTGAACCGATGCGAAACCTGCGGACGTTCTATCTGTTCAGGCATTGCTATTTAACTACCTCAATCCGATTCCGTCCATTCCTTTTTGCCGCATACAAAGCATCATCACTTATTCTATACAGTGTATTAATAGAAGTGTGTTCATCTGGAATAACGGTGACGATTCCTATACTTATGGTATATTTTATAATATGATCTCTCCCAACATTGACAGAAGCTTTCTCTACAATCCTTCTTAATCTTTCTGCAACTTCTAAAGCCTCCTTTTCATTCGTTCCCGGAAGCAGTACTGTAAACTCTTCGCCGCCAATTCTGCCAAACAGATCATAATCCCGTAATTGATGTTTTATTTTCTCTGCAAAATCTTTTAGTACCATATCTCCTGCATAATGGCCATAATCATCATTGATCTTTTTAAAATTATCCAGATCAATAAGAAAGAATGATATAGGCTCCTTTCTTCTTGAAAATAATGAGATGTTCTCTTTTGCCCGTAGTAAAAATGCTCTTCGGTTGAATATATCCGTCAGTTCGTCATATGTGGCAACCTTAGTCAATTCCAAATCTGACTTTTCCTTTGCCATAAGGATAAAACCAATATTCCCGATCAGCATAATCAGATATAAGCAAATGAAAAACAAGACATTGTATATATTATTCGACATCAAATATACGGATTCACTTAAACTGATTCCCATATATGCTCTTAGAATAAGCAAAATAAATCCTGCCAAATAAATGAAAGCAACTGTCTTTTGTAAAAACGATGAATTTTTATCCATCAAAAATACATAGATTGGGAAGCACCAAAGTATAATCATACTGATGGACATCACGGTAATCCGCACACCCTCCACGTATTGCAGTAATATGGCTAGATGGATTACCATAATCGTTATGACGGAAGCAATAACATATACCCGCTTTATCAATTTGTTACAGCGTTTCTTTATAATCAAGAACGCAATAATCTGCGTGGTCTGAGCAATAATTAAAAAGGAATTACCAAGGGATATTGAAATAAATATATTGATAACGTCCCGTAACCCAAGAAGAACCCATGCAATTGTATCAAACAGTCTTGCAATTAAAAAGATATATAAAGAAGAATCCTTCTTATGCTGGATCATGTAGGCAATACCTAATATCCCAGAAAAAAGATGCCCTATGACAATTGTAAATATAAGAGTTTTGATACTGAAGTCTAAACTCATTTTATTGCTCCCCACCTTCATGTTGAAGTTCCAAGCTGAAATTATAAACAATTAACCTTCTTAAGTAAGCCGGACCTAAAGCCTGCTGAACCATTACCATTATAATCGATAAATACTGAGCGTTACAGCTTCCACATGTCATGAGATTCTGCCTGAATTACTCTCCCCCTTCATATACCTTCATCATTAATAATTCGTCTATCCCTTTACGATAAAGGCTTGGAATTGTTGCCAGGTACTTATATCCTGATTTCTCATAAAAAATCTTCGCATCTGGATTGTAATCACCAACCAATAAGAATATTTTATCTCTGCTTTTAAAAAGTATATTTTCTATAAACTCCAGTAATTTCTTACCTATCCCTTTTCCCCTGTATTCCTCTTTAATAGCAATGAGATGCAGATAATGATATGCGTGAAAGGCACCTTCCGGGATAAAATATGCAAATCCGGCGCATTCACCGCTGCACAGAGCAACATACAAAGTTCCTCTATGTATACCTTCCAACACTGCATTCGTTCTGCTCTCTTCCGATTGAAAGTAAGCCGTACACATTGATGAATGTTCCATCGCTTTTATACAACTATCTAAATATTCTTCCGTTCCTTTTCTAAATTGTATGTCCACACTCGCCCCTCCCCAGATATCTAAGACTATTTCACCGTTCTTATTGAAATCAATCAAATGTTCCTTGTTACGTCGTACGGTTGGTATTCCCCCATTCACACATGATATCAAGAATTGGAATCAGGGATTTGCCCCGTTCGGTTAAGCTGTATTCAACCTTAGGCGGAATTTGCGGATATTCCTCCCGATGGACAAGCCCGTCAGCTTCTAATTCTTTCAGCATTGTACTCAAAGTCTTATATGATATCGTTTTGATATACTTTCTCATTTCATTATATCTTACTACTTCAAACTCCTTCAAACAATATAATATCACCATTTTATATTTTCCATTGATCAGAGATAAGGTATAGCTAAATCCTGTATTCTCTAAATCTTCAGCTTTTGAAACACATGAAAAACCCATTCACACTCTCCTTTTTTTAGGTACTATACCTTAACACCAGTATTGAACATCTATGTGCGTACTTGAATAATAGCTAGTTTACAATACAATTAAAGCAGACATACTGGTTGGTGTCAACATGCTCTTGCAATAATCACCGCCCGGTTTTGTCATTAAACCACTGACTTACTTCAGTGGAAGTCAGTGGGCAAGGTTTTGGTGCCATCGGCTGCAGTGCCATAAAAAACCTCCAAACTGAGTAATTCTACATCAGTTTGGAGGTTTGACTATGCTTAACCTAGTAGATATAAGGTATCAGACGATACCTGGTCTTCTTGCAATAAGTTTCAAACTCGCTTTTAAATTGCGTGCTCAATGTTTTCTCTATAATTACTGTTAAAGGTACTACAATAAATAAAAGTATTATTGACCATTCATATAACCCCCACTTTTTTCATACCTTCCCCTATCTCCTTATGCTCCTAAAATCCCGTTCCAGTCAATATCTGCCGCAAGTCCGGGTGCTGAATAATCTGCCCGTAGCTGTGCGTGCTCTGGCCCGACTCCCAGGGTTTTCATATGTACTGCTTTAGCGGCTGCTATACCGGCCATTGAATCCTCTACAACAAGGCAATCCTCATTTTTTAAACCCAATTTATTTGCAGCAACTTCAAAAACTTCAGGATCCGGTTTAGACCTTGTGATATCAAGTCCGCAGCTTACCTTATCAATATGAGAAAGTAGTCCTGTTTTTTCAAGAATGAGAGGGGCATTCCTGCTCACTGAACCTACACCTATTAATATGCCTTTGCCTTTTATCATCTTTAAACACTCGATAGCCCCAGGAAGAATAGCCTGCTCATCCAGCTTCTCTAAGAGTTCTTTATAATAATTATTTTTCCTCTCAGCAAACTTCTCTTTCTCTTCCCGGGTATATCTCTTACTTCCCTTTCCCAGTACCACTTCAAGAGATTCCATTCTGCTGACACCTTTTTGCTTCTTGTTATCTTCCTTTGTGAATGTACCAATGCCAAGTTCCTCTGCCAGTATCTTCCATGCTTTAAAGTGCAATTCATCCGTAGATACCAACACTCCATCTAAATCAAAAATCACTCCATGAATCATAATTATATCTCCTTATATTTATCCTAATAAGTAATTTATTTGAAGCTACACCCAATTGCACAGATACTTCATTCTGTAATAGGAAATTTTTTAAAATTATAATGCCTGCTCTTTGGGTCCCTCAATTAATCTGTACATTCTCTTTTAATTATGCTAAACTATTACTAATTGGGTTTAACATTAAACTTGCTAAAGAAAGGAACATAAAAATGGCCACAATAAAAGATATTGCACAGGCTGTAGGGGTAAGCTGCACCACCGTTTCCAATGTGATTCATGGACGGGCCGGACGTGTATCACCAGAGACCATTACCCGTATTAACGAAGCCATCGATCAATTGGGGTATGTTCCGAATATGTCCGCCCGGGCTCTGGTGTCAAGCTCCTCTAAAGTTATCGGGATGATCAGTCACCTGACTTCAAATAAAAAAGAAAGTATTGTAGAAGATCCCTTTCATTCTGCCTTCATAGGTTCCATTGAAAAAACCTTAAGGGAAAACGGTTATTATCTAATGCTCCGTACCGTAGAAACCACTTCGGATTTAATGAATTTTCTTCATAACTGGAATGTTGACGGCCTTTTTTGTACCGGTGTATTTCAGGATGAATTTTTTGAAGCACTTACCAAGCTTAAAATACCTGTGGTATTAATCGATAGCTATGTAGCTCATCCGAATATCTGCAATGTGGGCCTCCAGGACTATGACGGCGGATATACCGCCACCAAATATCTCATAGACAAAGGTCATAAAGATATCGCATTTGCTTCTCCTACCATCAAAAAGAAGGGCGTTGTTTACGAACGTTTTCAGGGTTATAAAAGCGCTCTGGCGGATGCTTCCATTCCTTTTCGTAAAAATCTGGTTTTTGAACAGGAACTTGATACGGCAACCACCATAACCCTTGGCACACAATTAGCCGCCAGAAATGATATAACAGCCATATTTGCTACGGCGGATATTTTGGCCGCGGGAATCATGGCAGGTCTTAAACAAGCCGGTAAAAGGGTACCTGAAGATTTTTCCGTCATGGGCTTTGATGATATCAACCTATGTCAGCTTACATCACCAAGGCTTACCACCATTCATCAGGATGCTCCTTTAAAGGGCAAACTGGCGGTTTACTTCCTCATGGATAAGCTTGACAACAAACCGATACCAGACAATGAGATCATTCTTCCTATCCATCTTGTTGAAAGAGAAAGTGTGATATCAATCTAATATTAGTAAGAAGGGAATGTCAAAACGCATTCCCTCTCCTCATTTTTATCTGATTTTTTCTACCTGTGCCTCATCCTTAGTAACAGTAATCTGATACAAATCTCCCAGATAATAAACCTTAAAGCATAATCTGTTCCAGGCGGAGGGAAGCCGGGGGGCTGCTATAAGCTTTCCGTCCTCGATCCGCAGACCGGCAAACCCTTCCACTGCAGTCATATACGCTCCGCCGCTGGCTGCCGGATGGGTGCCGCCGATGTAGATAAGTCCAGCCCATTGCTTTCCGCCGTCTCCAAGATCTGCTCCGGCTGACTTCATAAAGAAAGGATAGGCTTTATCCGACATACCGCATTTGCAGGCAAGCATGGAATACATGCAGGCGCTTAAGGAAGAACCGTGTTCCGTCCTGGGTTCATAATAAGTCCAGTTTTTATAACGTGTATCCGCATCATATTCGTCGGAGAATAGATTGATCATGGTTACAACATCTGCCTGCTTTATGATCTTGGTATGTGCTGCCACACCATAAGCTCCTCCCCAGTATTCTTTTTCGTGAAGAATCCTTTCCTTAACCTCAGCGATTGAAACTTCTTCCAGTTGCTCGTAGCCGTCAAACTGTTCAATAATACCAGTTTTTTCGCCGGGTGCGGGGATGTAAAGATGTTCTGCCGCATCCTGCAGTCTCTCCAGCAGCTCTTTCTTCTGTAATGAATCTTTATTTGCTTCTTTCATTTCTTCTTTTAGAATTTCAACTGCCGCATCAAAGGTATACTTAGCCATTCGATTTGTATAAGCATTATTGTTAACTCTCTCATGGTACTCATCTGGGCCGATTACGTCCCAAAGCTCATAACGCTCATTTTTAATTCTCTTGATCAAAAGGCTGTAATAGAACTTCGCACATTCCAATATGACTTCTGCCCCGCCCTCTGACAGCAAATCCCTTTTCCCGGTAAATAAGGTATAACGCATAATGCCGTAAACCACTGCTGCCGATATATGGATCTGCTTATCCTTAAAATAAGTTCTCATCGGACGGCCGGTAAATACATCTGTTACATTGTAATCAGAGCAGGCATCATATCCGCCCTCCTGACTCTCCCATGGGTAAAAAGCACCGTCAAACCCATAGCTCTCAGCCTTCTTCTGGGCACCGGGCAAGGTATCAATCCGGTATTTTAACAGTGTTTTCGCTATCTGGGGCTCTGTAAAGAGGAAAAAATCCAGCATAAACATTTCAGTATCCCAGAAAACCGCTCCCTTATAGGTCTGACCTGATAGCCCTCTGGCTGCGATGGACAGGCTTTCAGAGTGTCTTGGCGCAATGCTGTGGAGATGGTAAAGAGAATAGTTAAGCGCTTCCATTGCCTCATCGTCTCCTTCAATTGATACTTCTGAGACCTTCCATTTCTCTTCCCAGTTGTTTTTATGGTCTGACAGCAGCTTTTCATATCCAGCTTCCTTTGCTTTATGTACAAGCGTTTCTGCTTCTGACTGATAGTTCTCCCCGTCTTTGCTGGTATAAACAGCTATGTATTTATAAAACCGGTACTGCCCACCGGCTTTTAATGGGATACTGATGCGCCGCATTATTTTTCTGTCACCACTGCTGACCGTCTGATTTGTTTTCTCGGGAAGCCCAATGGACTCAAACACGGCCACACGATCCTGGTTCTCATGGGTCGTGCCAAATGCATACAGACATTCATTGAATGAACCGGTATCAACGCTGTCATAATGTGGACCGTTAATATCCCAGACATCACCGTCAATACCTGTTATAATCTCAGCCTCTCCGTCAAAGGAAGGAGTAAGCGTTACCATTAAGGCGATCAGGTGTTTTTCTTCCATGCTTGCAAATCTTTCCGTCTGTAACGATATACTTCCTTTTTTCGTCTGAAATACAGTCTCACGGCCGAATAGTCCGTGTCTGCAGCTCAGAGTCATCTTATGGGACAGCCACTCCTTTTTTAGCAGGCTATACTCTTCCCCTTCGATCAAAAGACTGGTATATAGGCCATTGGGAGCATTTAAAGGTTCTCTCCAGCCATTTCCTGCCTGATCATAAATGCCCGCCAGATTTATCGCAGGAAACTGTTCTTTCGTATACTCCTCCAGTGTTCCCCTGATTCCCATATAACCATTGCCGGTTAGAAATTTATTTCCCAGATTCGTTGTTTTCCGGGGATCATATCCATTCTCTTCGATCTTCCAGCTAATCATGTATCATTCCTCTCAATCTGCTGCCTGAGCAGCATAAATCTAATAGAATGAGCCGCCATAGGGCGGCTCATTGCCTAACGGATTATAGGAACTGCCACTTCTTCCTGACCTATGGTGTATTCTTTTTCATAAATCAGAACCTTAATGCCGCTTGCTTTCTTAGAGGATACTCTTATATGATCCTTGTCAATGGCAATAAATAAGATATCTCCTTTCAAATGTACCCGAAAGGAGTAGCCTTCCCACTGCTTTGGCAAAGAAGGGGCAAAGGTAAGTTCTTTCCCGTCAGATCTCATTCCTCCGAATCCGTATACAATATTCATCCAGGCTGCTGCAATGGAAGTGGTATGCAGTCCTTCCCCGGTATTCCTGTTATAATTATCAAGATCCATTCTGGTTGCAAAACCAAAGAATTTATATGCTTCCTCCTCTTTTTTTAGCTGAGAGGCCAAAATGGAGTGAACCGATGGGGAAAGTGAGCTTTCGTGGATACATCTGGGTTCATAGTAGTTATAATTATTTTCCAACTGCTCCCTGGTAAAATCTTTGTTGTAAAGGAGCATCATCATTAAAACATCAGGCTGCTTTAACATGTTATTGCGGTATATCCTGTCATAAGTCCAATGGTGGTAAAGAGGGAATTCTTCCACAGGTATTTTATCAATGTCAATATGAGGAAGATTAAAATATCCCTCATGCTGTTCAAAAATTCCTGTTTCTTCCTCATAAGGAATGTACATATTTTCTGCTATCTTACGAAAATTCTCAATTTCCTTCTCTTTCAGGTCCCTGTCCCTGATGACAGCGCCATAGATGTCAGGTGCCGTTTGAGAGCATCTTTTTAATACATCCAAGGTATATTCCAGGGTTTTCTTCCCCATATAATTGGTATAGCAATTATTATTTACCATCATCTGAAACTCATCCGGTCCCATAACTCCATAGAATCCATAGCTGGTTCCATCACCGCTCCAATCCCCTCTGGAAGCCAGCATTCGGCTGACCTCAATCAGAATCGGAAGGCCCTTTTCAAATATGAATCCGTTGTCGCCTGTAATATTTTCATAATGCCAGTAACCGTAAGCGACTGCCGTGGATGCCTGCAGCTGAAGGCTTGCATGCTGCCAGAGAGAACAGCATTCCCTTCCTGTTATGGTAGCGATAGGATAGAAGGCTCCTTCACAGTCAAGAGCTTTAGCCCTGTCCATGGCTTCTGAAAGAGTCAGATACCGGAACTCCAGCAAGTGCTTCGCCGCCTCCGGATTGTTAAAGATATAAAATGGCAGACAGTATGCCTCCGTATCCCAGAAGGTGTTGCCGCTGTAAGCTTCACCTGTCAATCCTTTTGCACCGATGATCGTTCCCTGATCCGCACCGTGATACGTCTGATGCAGCTGAAATATACAGTATCTGATCCCCTGCTGGTTCCGCTTATCTCCTTTTATCTCTATATCAGATTCCTGCCAGGCTGCATCCCACCATGCAAGAGTATCCTCTTTTAATCTGCTATAAGTCAATGCATGTAAAACGGTTGCATTCTCTTCACATTTCTTTTTAAAAGCTTTCTTATCAGACTCTGCCCTACCCTTTCTGCTGATGTTTCTGATGATCTTGATGAATTCCGATTCTTTTCCTTCCTCAAGTGAAAGTGTGAATTTTCTGATGTACCGTTTCTCTTCCTGTTCATCTTCCCTTTTTGCATAATCACAGTGGAACTTGCAGCTTACCAAAAGAGACTGATCCGTACCAATGGTAGTTCCAAGCATACTGATTGTATCTTCATCTGCTGACTTAGAAACTACATTCCACATATTGCGCCCAGTCATTTGATGAATCCCGGTAAAATCAATGCCGGAATGAAGCGTTATTTCTCCTGAAAAGTTAAGAGGCGTTATGATGATCTTCTGTGCTCCAGACTCTGCCTCTTTCATAGACAGGAAGCGGATGAATTCAAGTCTTATTTCCTTGCCGCTTGTTAATATCCATAGATAGGATCTGGTCAGAATGCCACTTTTTAAATCCAATTCCCTGTAGAAGTCTCTAAACTGCACCGTGTTTAAATCTAATAATTCTCCGTCTGCTTCCACTCTGGTATATAACCAGTCTGTAGAATTTACAATGAACTCTGTTTCGTCAACAATTCCTTTGTAACTTGATTTTTCAAGCTGCGTCTTTTCATAAATGCCGTTAAAATAATTTCCCATAAGGCTGCTGCCGGAATATCCTTCCTCAAAACTGCCTCTGGTGCCCATGTATTCATTCCCCAGTGAAAAAATAGATTCAGAAACCAAAGCATAGTCCTTGTTAAATCCCTCTTCGGTAACTTTCCACGGGTGTACCTTATAATAAAGATCTGCTGATTTTGCCATATTCTACCCCTTTAATGCTCCTGCTGCTGCACCTTCTGTTATTTGTTTCTGGAATAATGTAAATAATACGATCGGAGGTATGATTGAGAATGCTACCGCTCTTAATATTTCTACGTCCGTTGCATTGGAAGTGCGGAACATAAACAGCCTTACCATCACCGTTTCCTTACCGGAACCATTAAGAACCAGGTACGGAAGAAGGAAATCAGACCAGGCAGCATTAATTGCAAAGATAACCACTACCACAACAATGGACTTTGACAGGGGAAGCACGATTCTGGCAAATGTCTTTAAATAACTGCATCCATCTAGCTTAGCTGCTTCAATTAATTCCTGGGGCAGACTTTCAAAGAACTGTTTAAATAATATTACATAAAATGCATTGGCTCCAAATGACAGCCAAAGCGGTAAAAAGGATTGATTCAATCCGATTCTGTTAATGTTGACAAATAAAGCTACAACACTGGTTGTTGCAGGAATCAAAAGACTCCACATAACCAGTCCGAATACGATTTTATGACCCTTGGGCTTTATGATGCCAAGTACATACGCGATAAGCCCATTAAAAATAACGGCACTTACAACACTGCCTAACACGGAAATAAAAGAATTAATATAAAACTTACCGAACTTTAAATCATTCCAAGTCTTTATGTATGTATTAAAATCAAAATTGGAAGGCAGAAGTGTTGCGCTTCTTCTAAACTCCTTAATGTCCTTAAAGCTCGCTAAAAATACCCATAAAAGAGGAAACAAAGAAGCTATGACTATGCCAATGCATAACAAATAAATAATGATAAGCAACGTTCTGGTGCGTTTGGAATGAAGGTCATAAAAACGGACGACTCCGTCTTCTTTTTTTCTGTAACTGTCAAAAAACATTCAAATCCCCCCTAATCTTCTTTTGACGCGGTGAATTTAAAATACAGGCCGCTTAGAATAATTAAAACAATGCTCATCATAACGGATAACGCAGCCGCCATAGGATAATTAAAATCCCTGAAGGCATAATTATAAACCAATTGCATAATCGAAATACTTGCATTATTAGGCCCGCCATTGGTCATAACCAGCGGTTCATAAATAATCTGGAATACTGCAATAATTTGAAGAATCAGTAATGTCTTACCAAGAGCAAAAATATTTGGAATGGTAATATAACGCATTCTGTTTATAATTCCTGCGCCATCTATGGTAGCCGCCTCATAAAGCTCCGGATTGATGTTTGATATACCTGCCATATAGATAAATGCAGTAGAACCGGCACCTTTCCAGGTCATCACAGCTACGATTAAGGGGATCGTCCACCTGGGATTTGTAAGCCATATCTGCGGTGCTGCCCCAATTTTCTCCAATAGAATGTTTAAAACACCGGTATTGCCGGGACGGAAAAAGAAGCCCCACATCAAAACCATGGCAAGACCCGGCATGATATTAGGAAAATATATGCCAACACGGAAAAAGCTCTTTAAAAATGTTGTTTCTGTTATGAGAATTGCCAGTACAATAGGTACAAAGAACCCGATGATCAAGGACCATAAAATATAGACAAATGTATTGGAAAACGCCGCAAGAAAGTCCGGGTGTTTCAAAACTTTTGCATAATTCTGAAGGCCCACAAACTCCTGAAGGCGAATTCCTTTCGCTGTATAAAGAGAGAGCCGGATACTTTCAATCAATGGTTCCCACACAAAAAATGCAAATAGCAGGATTGTAGGCAGCATGATTAACCATCCTGTCAGATCTCTTCTTTTAAACCCCGTCCGATGTTTCTTATTTGCCAGTTTATGCTTTGTTTCAGCCACGTTATCTGCCCTCCTTATGTTTTTAATGTCTTATCAAAGCTGATGGGCATCTTGCAAAAGATCCCCATCAGCCTGTTTGCTATATTTATTTGTTAACTTTTTGGTCTAACATCTCCTGATAGTTATCGTTTGCTGTTTTCATAAGTGCTGGAATATCCGCATTCTTATCTGTGATGACTGCCTGAAGAACTTTTGTGAGTTCCGCATATAAATCCTGTGCAGAACCAGGCTCTTCGGCTCTTAAGTTGCCATCCGTTTTGATAATATCAAAGTAGTCGTTGTAAAGCTTCATATCAACGTTACTATATTCTTCCGTTACTGCTGTTTCCGCATCCAAAACTTTCTGATCGACCCAGCAGGGGAAACGAGGAATTACAGGTACATTGTTATTAACTTTGTTCTGATCATCCGCTTTCATGCCGGCAATCGCTACATCTGTTGCTACGGGTGCTTTTCCCATAATCTCAAGGTAATCAAGAGCTGCATTGATCTGTTCCGGTGTTGCATCCTTTGAGAACATATAAGGGGTTCCGCCAGATAAGGAGTATTGTCCTTTCGGTCCTGCAGGAATAGGAACGATCGATAACTTATCAACAGGAAGACCGTTAACCTGAGTCGGCTGGTTTACGGCATCGTTAGCAGCCATATACATAGCCGCTGTTCCGGTTCCTAACGCACCGAAACCAGTCCCCCAATCTTCATTGGTCGGATCAGCAGTAAGTACGTCATAATCCCATTTTAACGATTTCACATATTCCATAGCTGCAATCGCCTCAGGGCTGTTTACATTAGCAACATATTTTCCGTCTTTTAATAGTGTAAATGTTGCCCCAAATCCCCAGGCAATGTTGCTGAAGTGCCATCCGCCTGCGCCATCTTTCGCTAAAAGGCAAAAACCTGCCTGACCGGTCTTATCTTTGATTGTCTTAGCTGTTATAGCAAGTTCATCCCAAGTCTTTGGATACTGGGGATATCCGTTTGCATCAACTAAGCCGGCTTCTTCAAAAAGCTCAACATTAATCATCAGACCAAGTGCGTATCCATCACGGGGAAGTCCATAGATCCTGCCGTCTTTGGAAAGCATATCGCGGATAGAAGGATTCATTGCTGCATCCCAGCCCCTGGCCTTTAATTCATCTGTAATATCAGCCACAAAGCCACCATTAATCAACTTCTGCGGCTCTGTAAACCAAGTATCGAAAATAGTAGGCAGGTTCCCTGACTCTGCTAACGATACGAAAGTATCCGTTGCGTATTTGTAATATGCCGGAATCACTTCTACATTAGGGTGAGCCTCATTGAAGGTTTTTACATATCCTTCATGAAGCTTAACATCGTCAGTTAATGTATCTTCAGGCCAGATACCAAGCTTGATCTGGAATTTCTCAACAGGCGCCCCCGCTGCTGCTCCCTCTGAAGATGCTGCCACCGCAGATGTTTCGTTTTTTTTGCATCCAACTAACGTTGTTGCGGCCAGCAGTAAACACAAGAGCATACTGACAAGCCTTTTGGTTTTTTTCATAAATCTTCCCCTTCCTTTGACATGCTTTTATATAGTTTTGCGTTAAACTTACCTTGTGGTATGTTATGTATTGTAGATTTAACGTTAAACCTATTATATCAGTTGTGAATTTTGTTGTCAATAAGTTTTAATCATTATTCGTTATTGTATATATTGCATTAAACGACATAATATTTGGGCTGATACCATAGGTTTCATACTGCTGTTTCTGGCTCTGATGTCAGTTTGCTTTTGGCCTATTCAAACACTTAATGCAAAACAGGATATATATTTCTGGTTGACAAATGAAAAACACATAGTATAATGAGTTTTAATTGAATAATATCTTCAGGGCAGGGTTCAATTCCCTACCGGTGGTAAAGCCCACGAGCCGCAAGGCATGATTCGGTGTAATTCCGAAGCCGACAGTATAGTCTGGATAAAAGAAGATGATAAGTCACAGTATTTCTGTGTATATGTAAATTTGCTCTGGAACCATTTTATTGTTCCAGAGTTTTTTTATTGTAGTATATACCCTTCTGTACCCGTGATTTTTATATGCCTTGAACGACTTTGTTCAAGGCATTTTATTTTTTGGAGGTGTTGTATGACTGATACGGAATACATGCGATTAGCTTTACAGCTTGCAAAGAAAGGATGTGGTTGGACAAATCCAAATCCCATGGTGGGGGCGGTGATTGTGAAGGATGGTAAGATGATTGGTCAGGGTTATCACCAGAAATACGGAGGCCTCCATGCGGAACGCAACGCCCTGGCCAGCTGCGAAACATCGCCGGAGGGGGCTACCATGTATGTGACTCTGGAGCCTTGCTGCCATACCGGAAAAACACCCCCCTGCACCGACGCGATCCTGGAAAGTGGTATCCGCCATGTGGTAATCGGCTCTTGTGACCCGAATCCATTGGCAGGGGGAAAAGGCATTGAACTGTTACGTTCCAGTGGAATCGAAGTCACAAAAGGAATTTTAAAAGATGAATGTGACGCTCTAAACCAAAGCTTCTTTCACTACATCCAAAACAAAACACCCTATGTGATCATGAAGTACGCCATGACCCTGGATGGGAAGATTGCGACACGCACCGGAAAATCCCAATGGATCACCGGTGAAGCGGCACGGCACCGTGTTCATGAGGACCGGCACCGCTATTCTGCCATTATGGCAGGGGTTGGCACCGTCCTTGCAGATGATCCGCTGCTGACCTGCCGGCTGGAAAACGGCAGAAACCCGCTCCGCATTATCTGTGACACCCATCTTAAGACGCCCTTAAGAGCAAAGCTTGTTACTACAGCAGGCATAACCGATACCCTCCTTGCTACGGCAAATGCGGATCATGACAAGCATCGGCCCTATCTGGAGGCAGGCTGTAACATTCTGGTACTTCCTGAAAAAGAAGGGCATATTGATCTAAACTGCCTTATGACAGCTCTGGGTGAGAGAAAAATTGACAGTGTATTACTGGAAGGAGGCGGTACTTTAAACTGGTCTGCCCTGCAATGCGGAATCGTCAACAAAGTACAGACCTACATTGCCCCTAAGCTGTTTGGCGGCAGCGGCAAAACCCCGGTAATGGGCCTTGGAATAGACAGCCCGGGCCAGGCGTTTCATTTAAGCAAGCCGGCCATTACATGGATGGAGGAGGATATTTTATTGGAAAGCGAGGTGATCCGGTGTTCACGGGAATCATAGAAGAAATCGGCAGAATACAAACCGTCCGCAAAGGTGCAGAGTCCTCTTCTATCTCTGTTCAGGCAAAGAAAATCATGGAGGATGTCCGCATTGGGGACAGCATCGCTGTCAACGGTGTGTGTCTCACGGTTACGACATTTTCTCAAGGCAGATTTACTGCCGACGTTATGCACGAAACCTTTAACCGATCCTCTCTCGGAGGTTTACCAACGGGAAGTCCTGTCAACTTAGAACGGGCAATGCCGGCAAACGGAAGATTTGGGGGGCATATTGTTTCAGGCCATATCGACGGTACCGGAACGGTTTCTGCCATTCAAAAAGACGATAATGCCGTCTGGTATACGATCAAAACCACCCCTGGCATTCTGCGGTACATCATTGAAAAGGGATCTGTTGC
>NZ_DAMAUN010000041.1:33589-51230 GCF_032078915.1 Lacrimispora sp.
TTGCGATCGACGGAATCAGTCTTACCGTAGCAAAGGTTGAAAGGGACTTGTTCAGCGTTTCTATCATCCCCCATACTGCGTCAATAACTACTTTATCAAACAGAAGCGTTGGTGATACGGTCAATCTTGAGAACGACTGTATCGGTAAATATGTGGAACGGCTGATGGGCATACAGCAATCCAAACATAACATCACCGCCGACTTTCTTACAAAATATGGATTTTAGGAGGAATTAAAATGGTTCAATTTAACACCATAGAAGAAGCACTGGATGAGCTGCGGCAAGGAAATATTGTTCTGGTGACAGACGATGAAGACCGGGAAAATGAAGGTGATTTTATTTGTGCCGCTGAATTTGCTGCCACGGACCATGTGAATTTTATGGCAGTCCATGGCAAAGGACTCATCTGCATGCCAATGAGCGAGGAGTTATGTAAAAAGCTGAAACTCCCCCAGATGGTCACTGATAATAATGATAACCACGAAACTGCCTTTACTGTGTCCATCGATCATATCGATACCACCACCGGAATTTCAGCAGCAGAACGCAGCCTTACTGCCAGGAAATGCGTGGAGGACAATGCAAGGCCGGAAGATTTCCGCCGGCCCGGTCATATGTTCCCTCTCCTTGCAAGAAAAAACGGCGTCCTGGAGCGAAACGGACATACCGAAGCTACGGTGGATCTCATGCGGCTGGCAGGATTAAAGGAATGCGGTCTGTGCTGCGAGATCATGCAGGAGGACGGAACCATGATGCGCACACCGGATTTGATGGCACTGGCTGAAAAGTGGGGGCTAAAAATAATTACCATAAAAGCCTTACAGGAGTACCGCAAAAGAAAAGATAAGCTTGTTGAACAGGCCACCTGCGCTGATCTTCCGACAAAATACGGTGATTTCAAGGTTTATGGGTACATCAATAAGCTAAACGGGGAGCATCATGTGGCATTAGTAAAAGGTGAGATCGGTGATGGCCAAAATCTTTTATGCCGTGTTCATTCCGAATGCCTCACCGGCGACGCGTTCGGCTCTGAGCGCTGTGATTGCGGCCAGCAGTTTGCGGCAGCAATGACACAAATAGAGAAGGAAGGCCGCGGAATTCTGCTTTATATGCGCCAGGAAGGCCGCGGAATTGGATTGATCAATAAACTGCGTGCCTATGCCCTTCAGGATAAGGGTATGGATACTCTGGAAGCTAATCTCGCCCTTGGCTTTGATGGTGATATGCGGGAATATTTTATCGGTGCACAGATTCTGTGTGACCTTGGAGTAAAAACATTGCGCCTGCTCACAAACAACCCTGACAAAGTCTATCAGCTTTCTGGCTTTGGGATAGAGATTACAGAGAGAATTCCCATCCAGATGGATGCTAACGCTAATGATCTGTTTTATCTAAAAACCAAGCAGGAAAAAATGGGCCATATTTTGAATTATTAATATATTTCTGAAGGAGAGCTTACAATGAAAACATTTGAAGGAAAACTCGTATCAAAGGATATTAAAATCGGCATTGTTGCTGCACGTTTCAATGAATTTATAACCGGGAAATTATTAAGCGGTGCTTTGGATGGGCTAAAGCGCCATGAGGTCCGTGATGACAGCATAGACATCGCATGGGTTCCCGGAGCTTTTGAAATTCCGCTAATTGCCTCTAAAATGGCAAAAAGCGGGAAATATGACGCGGTGATCTGCCTTGGTGCAGTCATTCGCGGCAGCACAACTCACTACGATTATGTGTGCAATGAGGTGTCCAAAGGCATTGCCAGTATATCCTTAAGCTGTGATATTCCTGTTATGTTTGGCGTGCTGACCACAGAAAACATCGAGCAGGCCATTGAGCGTGCAGGCACCAAGGCCGGCAACAAAGGCTTTGACTGTGCGATGGGAGCCATTGAAATGGTCAACCTCATCCGTGAGATCGATGCCCGTTAAGGACAGGATGATCCATTCCATAGAACATGGGGCGGGTAAAAACACTAATTCCTAACATGATCAAAGCAGCCATATAAAAAGGAATATGTGCTGCTTCCCATCTTTTCAAACACAATACCATAGAGGAACTGTCCAAGAGGATCCGTACACATACACATACAAATACACATAACACAAGAAATGACTTTCCCGGTTAATTCTTTTGGCGTTAATAACTGAAGATATGTCATTTCTTGTATTTGGAATAGTGTTGACAATACCAATATCAGAGAACACCCCATAAGCAAAACAATATAAATCTCCATTGGCCCTTTTAGAACCTGAAGTGCAGCCCTCCTAAAAGAATGGAACGCGCACATCCCATTAAGAGAAATGGAATCGTCTTTGATTTCAGTATCTTTGAAAATACTCCGGCGATATCATACTTTTTAGACTGTCCTCATCAAGCGGGAATTTGTAAATGGATTACAGGCCAATCGTGGAACTCTACGGAGCGTTTATTGAAAAACCTGTAACCAGGAGCTACAATTATTCTTGGGGAAAAGGCATGTAAAACGATGAAACTGATCATTTCATTCATTTTAATGTTGTAACTATTTTATTGGAAAGGAAAAGATGAATTTGGAACATAAAATTAATATAGATAAATTTCTTGATGATCACGGAAAAATAATGCAATTACCTCAAAAGCAAACCATTAGAATGGCTGCACTCTGTTATCTGGCAGAAAAATTTGAATCAGACCGTAATTATACTGAAAAGGAAGTGAACTCCATCTGCGAAGAATGGCATACTTTCGGAGATTATTTCATACTCAGGCGGGAACTTATTGATAATGGTTTATTATGCCGCGAGCCAAACGGCTCTCGTTATTGGAAACCTAAAAATTAAAAAAGTTATGCCTCTTTCCATTACCGTTCACTACGCTGTGGCTGACGGATATCAAGTGGGGTTGTTCTTTGAAAAGTCCAAGACTGGTATCTCCGCCCCTGAAAGCTGGATATAGTTGCTGTCACTCTCCTTTTTCATAGTATCTAACCTAAAAGTGCATACTTGCTAATATAATTAACCTATCATAATATTATAAATATAAAATGACAAGGAGGATAACACAATGAAAAAGGAAATAGAAGTATTTGATTATACCAATGAGATTATGAAAGCACTAAAAACAGGCGTATTGCTTACCACAAAGACAGATGACAAGGTGAATTCCATGACAATTTCCTGGGGCACCCTGGGAATTGAATGGTCAAAACCGATCTTTACTGTTTTCGTTAGAGAAAATCGCTTTACAAAACTTCAACTGGAAAAAAATCCTGAATTCACGATAAATATACCATATGGTGATTTTGATAAAAAGATCCTGGGGGTTTGCGGGACAAAATCCGGTCATTCCATTGATAAAATCAAAGAGCTTAACCTGACACTTGAAACACCCAATGCTATTTCTGTTCCTGCTATTAAGGAACTTCCTTTAACGCTTGAGTGCAGGGTCGTATATAAGCAAAAGCAAGATGAGCATGAAATTACCGAAGAATACAGAAACGCATTTTACCCACAGGATGTAGACAGTTCATTCCACGGTGCAAACAAAGATTTTCATACCGCTTATTACGGAGAGATTCTAAGTGCATATATTATCGAATAATATCAATATCAGGCCTGTTTTTGTTCGTATGGGACCGATATTATATAGCTTTCAGGCATAACTAAAACCTCCTGTCGTATTTTAGTCTTACGGCAAGAGGTCTTTTTTTGCAATATCCTATTTTAATTAGATCTAAAATTTGTTGTAATGAAGCTTTTGATAGAGCAGTGTACTTTCTTCATATGGCTTTTTCTCCTCTGCAGGATAGCCAATGGCAATCATACATTCAACTCTATATTGCTCAGGTATTTCCAGAACTTCTCTTATATAATCTCCTGCTGTCTCCTGCTCTGTATGGAATCTTTCTCTTACTTGAATCCAACACGACCCAAGATCTAAGTCCTGTACCGTCAATTGAATAATCGTTGACGCTATGGAAGTATCCTCAATCCAGATGTCACTTGCACCTTTATCCGCTAAGACTACAATTGCCAAAGGAGCACCTGCTAAAAACTGAGAACCAGGTTCTCTGCAAAGAGAGAGCCGGCGGATCAGATCCGCATCGGTGACGGCGATAAACTGCCAGGGCCTGATGGACCGGGATGATGGAGACAGCAGGGCACTTTTAAGAATCACATCGATCTTTTCTTTTTCAACTTCCTTATTTTGAAACTTTCTAATGCTTCTCCTGGATTTTAAAATGTCGAATAACATAAATTGCTCCTTTCTATGTCCTTTGGGGTTGGTTGCCTTATTAATTTTATCCCTAGAGATAAAGAAAGTCAATGATACAAACACCTCCCATACTGCCATCTGCTGTCAGGAGGTATTCTGCTCTTTATGAATGCACAAATATTATTTCATGGTATTTAGTATGGAATCCGTTACGATTTTTAACTGCTGTAGTACAGCGACAGGGTCATAGTAATAAATTTTTTCAAAAGGTAATTCAATGACCCTGTTATTTTGTACTGCCGGAAGGCTCTTCCATACAGAGGTTTTTTTCATCTCCTCTACATCTTTGCTTGGTTCCCCATTTGCCGTATAAATAGTAACAAACATATAATCCGGCGCATACTCTGAGAGTGCTTCAATAGAAATTTCTGCCCAGCCCTGTCCGTCACTGACTTCCTGTAACTTCTCCTGCTGCTTCATCCCAAGTCCTGATGTCAGAACTTGTCCGCCCCTTCCCATATTATCACCGAATGCATATACTTTTCCATTGGCAAATTCAAAGAGACCCACACTGGCATTCATATCCATTCCGGCTTCCTTTAAACGTTCAGCCTGTATTGCGGCTTCTGTTTCAAATGCTTTAATCCATTCTTCTGCTTCTGACTGCTTATTTAACATCTCTCCAAAATAACGAATGGAGGATTTAATATCTCGATTGGTATTAAAGGGGATAAAAACCGTAGGTGCTATCTTCTCCATTTCGGCCAGTCCTTCTTCTGAATCTGTAATAATAAGATCAGGATCCAGAGCAAGAACCTCTTCGACATTCATGGGGTAACCAACATCTTTTATCCGGGCCTTTTTTTCTTCATCAAGATAAGGATTCGCAAGACTCCATTCTTCACTTCCTGCAACAGGTATTCCTAAAACCATAACTTCTCCAAGATAAGTACGCACTACCACTCTCTGAGGAGCATCAGGGATTTCTATTAATCCATTTACTGCCTTAAAAGTATGGGTTCCGCCTTTTACAGGTTTAAAGGCACTTGTGCTATCCAGTGTGCTCTCCGCCTGTGATGCGCCAGTTGCAGCAGTCTCCTTATTCGCTCCGCAGCCTGTAAGAATTACAGCGATCAAGCCCAGACCTATAAACATACCAGTTCGTCGTTTCATTTTCAACACCATATACTACTCATTTTCGTAGTAAAGCCGCATAAATCATTTAGCGGCATCCTTTCATTCAATTCGTATAAAAACATTTAATTATATTTTATGATCAAATATATAAAATAGGGCGCACCTACCATAGCAACCATTAACCCAATTGGTATCCCATCAGGAGAAAATATAAATTTGGCACAGACGTCTGCAAGCAAGGTGATTCCGATTCCAATACATGCGGCAACAGGAAGATAATATTTACTTAATCCACCGGTAAGCCTGCGCGCGATATGAGGCGAAAGAAGCCCCAGAAAACTGATGGTTCCACCTGCTGCCACCGCTATGGAAGCGAAGGCTACAGCCGTTAACAAAAGCAGCAAACGGCTCTTTTCCGTCTTAACACCTAAGGTTACTCCCCACTCATCTCCTAACCTCAGAATATCAAGTTCCTGCGTCTGCCTGCTTAAAAAGATGCAAAGAATCACAGTCCATCCGCCAAGAAGTGCGATCAACGGCCAATCGGCTTTCCATATGTCGCCGGATAACCACGCCATTGCCCTGTTAAAATTGTATTCATTCATTTTTAATTGGAAAATTAAAATCAAGGCATTGATGACAGCATTTATGGCCACCCCTGTAAGCAGCAGTCTTATAACAGATATTCCTTTGCTCCAGGTCAGCAAATAGACGATCATTGCCGTCAAAAGTCCTCCGCCTATGGCAATCACAGGCAGTATCCAATACTGGGCGGCATTTACGATATGTGTATCTCCGCCGGAAAAGTAAATATATAATACGACAAAAAGTCCTGCTCCCGAATTAATCCCCATGACTCCGGAATCAACCAGATCATTTCTGGTAATGCCCTGCAGAAGCGCTCCGCTGAGTGCCATACCAGTTCCCACGATCAAAATCATTGCCAGCCTTGGCAGGCGGAAAGAAAACAGTACCAATTCATTTTTAGAAGTTCCTGCCCCTGCTAACGTCCGGATCATATCACCAGGAGAAATAGATATTGCTCCCATGTTGAGGGAAATGACAATCGTAATAACAATAAGTAATATACCGATGGCTAATATCCGTTTGTACCTTTTTGCAGCAAGATACCTTACATCCGTTTGTTTTTGTTTCACTGTGCAATCTCCCCTCCGTGCTTTTTCTGAGTTTTTGCCAGGTACAAAAAGAACGGTGCACCTATTAGAGCTGTAATAGCGCCTACCGGAATTTCAAGAGGTGCACTGACAGAACGTGCCATAAAATCTGCCGCTCCCAGCAAAAATGCCGACATAACGGCAACCGCCGGAAGTAAGTAAGAAAAACGGCTGCCAAACAGCAGTCTTGCTATATGTGGTATGCACAGTCCGACAAATCCTACATTTCCGATTACGGAAACACTGATTCCCGTACCGATCACCACCACCAGAAGTCCTGCTTTACGGGCTCTGTCTACATTGGCTCCCAGTCCCGTTGAAAGCTCATCCCCTAAAACCATCAGGGCAAAATCCTTCCGGTAAAGCAGAATAATAAGTAAAATCCCAAGTAAGCTGACAGCCAAAAACAAAATGTCTGTTGCATTAATTCCTGCAAGGCTGCCTGCTATCCAGAAGCTTAAACTTCTGGAAGTCCTGCTTCGGATTCCTATTATCAGGGATAAACTGCCAAAGAAGTTAGAAACAGCGGTTCCTGCAAGCATTAGTTTCAGAGGATCCGTTCTTCTTCCCATTTTACTGGATAAGAGGCTGACAAACAGCATGGCCAGCGCAGCACCTGCCATGGCTGTTATGGAACGCTGTACCGAACCGATATTCATACTGATGGCATAGCAAATTGCTATTACCAGACTGGCTCCCCCTGAAACACCAAGAAGGGAGGGGTCGCCAAGGGGATTATTGCTGATGCTTTGCATAATCAGTCCGCAGATGCCAAGTATGCAGCCGGTCAATAAAGCGCCTATGACCCTTGGAAGGCGTACGGTATATATAATCTGGTGTGCCTGATTCATAGGGTCATATGCGACGGCGATTTCCCACAGGGTTTTCAAGGAATAATTTTTTAAGCCCATCAGCAAACTGGCTGTTATAAGTACGCATATAAGGATTCCCAAAGCAAATATCAGCCTGTACAGCCTTTTTCGTAAGTCTATTGCACGATCTGTTTTTTTCATGTATTTTTTCTTATACTGCATGTTTTTATGCCTTCTCAACTTGATCATAGGATAGGAATGCCGGCCGGTTGCTTCTTGGATCAAGAATAATTTTTGCATCTATTTGAAATACATCCCTAAGCATTTCACTGGTAAAAACATCCCGGACTTCTCCTTTGTACAAAATATCTCCGCTTTTTAAACAAATTAAATCATCTGCAAACCTTGCCGCCTGATTTAAATCATGAATGACCAGCACGATCGTCTTTTTAAACTCCTGATTTAACTTCTTTAAAAGCTTGAGTATTTCCAATTGGTGAGTTAAATCCAAAAACGTGGTGGGCTCATCCAGCAATAAAATTTTGCTGTCCTGTGCCAGGGTCAATGCAATCCAGGCTCTTTGACGCTGGCCTCCGGATAATGCATGAATATCCCTGTCGCGAAATTCCCAGGTACCGGTTAATTTCATGGCCTCTTCCACTTTTTTATGGTCTTCTTTTGTCAGATCGTTTTTATATCGTTTCAAATAAGGATACCTGCCAAAACAGACCAGCTCATAGACATTGATTCCAAGAGGGGCTTGAGGATTTTGGGGCAATAATGATAAATGTCTGGCTATTTCCTTCGTATCGTATGCCGCCAAAGGTTCATCAAACAGTATTACATCACCGGCTGAAGGCTTTAACAGTCTTGCAAAGCCTTTTAAAAGGGTGGACTTTCCGCTCCCGTTTGCACCGATCAATGCTGTGATTTTCCCTTCCCTGATCCCAGCATCAAGCTGATGAACCACTTCTTTCCCCTCATAACACAGGGAAAGCCCTTTTGCGCTTAACTCCATGGATATTCCTCCAAATCTTTCTAAATTCTGCCAGCTGTTTCTCGTATTATTTGATTAAAGTTTCTTTACATGCTTCTAAAAATAACCTATAATGCAAGAGTTAGAACAGACTAACCGGCAGAACAGGGTTGATTATAGCGAAAATGATATCGGTTGTCAAGCGCAGCATCTGATGGGGATATAATTTCTCCTTTTAAGGGCTAAAATGAGAAAATACAGAGAAATACAAAGAAGGCAGAGGGATTTACATTATGATATATAAAAATATGGATGATTATCATGCCGGTTTTTTCCGGCATCTTCAATTTGAACCTAAAAATATGGGGTTTTATTCCTTATATTCCCATCCCAAAAACCCGGATTTAGGAAAGATTTATTGCTTTGAGAAAGAGGGATATTATAAGCTATTTATCAGTAATTATACTCCTGTACGAACTTTCACCCTAAAATTTTCGATCGAAGAACCTTATTTTCAAATGAGCAATCTTTTAAAAGGGGAAGCGGAATATCAGCTTATGGGACAACCTTTATTCAAATTATGTCCCACTTCATTTTTATTAACTGGAACCGGCAGAAAAGGGACCCAGACCTGGAAAGCGGGGCAGCATTATCATGCTGCTGAAATTGTAATAAGAGAAAGATACTTTAAGGAATACCTGGCGAAAACCTATGCGCCTTACTGTATCAGATTTGAGGATCTACCACCAAACCTTTTACAAAATTCACTTTCTCCCATACTGCTGCAGCTTCTCCAAAACCTCGAATATCATGCGAACCTTGACACTCTTACCCCTATGCTTATAGAAAGTAAAGTTTTAGAGATCATATCAGAACTCACCAAAACCTACTCTCAGAAGATGATTACGAAAACTCTCTCAGGACCCTCCCAACTGATCATTACCTTACCTTCCGGAAAAAACATACTGTTAAGTGAGGACGATCAAAAAGCGCTTCACGAAGCACATAATATTCTGACTCTGGAGGTATGTACTCCGCCCACCATACAGGAACTGGCCGGACGGGTGTATTTGAATACGCAGAAATTAAAGGCAGGATTTTCTCATCTGTATCATATGTCCATCCATCAATATGTGACTTCTCTTCGTATGTCCATTGCCTGCAATCTCTTAAGTGAATCTTCTCTCTCCGTTTCCAGCGTTTCAAAGCAGGTAGGATACCATAACTGCAGTAAATTTATTACGATGTTCCAGCGTCACCACGGTATGACTCCGCTTAAGTACCGGAATTCCTTATCAGAGGCAAATTCAAATAATAAAGTGGACGAACCTGGTTCAGTGAAATTAAAAAGTTTTTAAATTCATGAAATTTGTGGATTTAAATTTACATATCCAAATAATAAGATATAATAAAATAAGGAAAAGTTGAAAGGAGTTACACTATGAATACCGCAGATTACTTTATTAAAAACTTGAACATGACACCGCATCCGGAAGGCGGGTTTTATAAGGAGATTTATGCGTCCGAAGAAAATATAACCTCAAATGATTTAAAGGTTGAATTTGAAGGGTCTCGAATCCTTTGGACAAGTATCTATTTTTTACTTAGGGACGGAGAAGTATCTAACTTCCACAGGCTTAAATCTGATGAAATGTGGTACTACCATTCAGGTTCTCCGCTAACGATTTATATGATCAGCCCAGAAGGAGAGTTTTTCACGGAACAGCTTGGACTCGACATAGAAAATGGTGAAAAACCTCAAATATTAGTGCCGAAAAATTATATATTTGGTTCCGCTATGAATCATGAAGGATATGCATTGGTCGGCTGCATGGTATCGCCAGGATTTGAGTTTAGAGATTTTGAGTTATTTAAAAGAAATGATCTGATAGCAAAATATCCCCAGCACCAGCAGATCATTCATAAACTGACTACCGATTAATCATTGTTTAATATGTTAATCCTACCCTGCCCAGGCCGGACAGCTTAAGAGGATAGTCCAAAGTTATATTTGGACTATCCTCTTCATTTGACGCCTAATTCCTATCCTTTAGCATATGGTTAACGATAACGATGACAAAAGCGGCAAGCAGTGAATTAAGAAAGCCGCCCATACTTATACCTGTTACAAAATGATCTGCAATCATGATCGTCCAGGCATTTACAATAAAGCTGAATAATCCTAAGGTCAGCAGGCTGACCGGTAATGTAATCAATAGCAGAATCGGCTTTAATATAAAGTTTACTGCTAACAGCACCAATCCCATAATAAGAAGCGCTGAGATACTGCCAATATAAATCGTGGGTATTACCAATGACAGCAGATATATCGCTATTATTATAGATATATATTTTATGAACAGTTTCGACATTATTACCTCCAATAAACATGCTTTACCTGATTTTAATTAATACTTTGACTTCGTCAGTTGTAATATCGACAAGATCATATGGTTCATCCCCGGCCAAAGAATCCAGCAGTTTTTTAGTCATGATAACGAGTTCTTTCACTGAATAGATTGTGATTGGGGCGGCTGAACCCGGATCAGGCAATTTCGGTATAAAAAAACATGTGGCAGTCAATAAGTCCTGAAAACTGTCCAATAATTCCTGTAAGATATACAAGGGGATTGGTAAGGGAATACGTATGAACCTTCTGTTCTCAACCCGGAGCTTGATCCACAAAAAACGACAGCCCCTAATCGACATAAACTCTCACCTTTACCATCGCCTTATGGCCTTCATCCCAGGCTTCCACATCAACGATATTCGGGTCATCCAGGGTACCGTTTATGATCTCCTCGATGATCTTTGCAAAATCGATGCTGGAAATATCGATCCCCTTTGATTCCATCTCCCTTCTGGCATCCGCAGGAACCATAGTAGTCATCTTATCAGCAATTTCACTGATCGTGGTCAGCAGGCGCAACGGTATATTTACATTAACATTAACGGAGCTGTTATCCGACGTAACCTTTACCTTAAGGAACTTATAGTTTCGTCTTGCAGCAGTTACGGTTTCAACCTTCTGGATCGCTTCTGTCTCCTTTGTCACATTCAAAGCTTCCAAAAGTTCCATCCCTTCGGCAGCGGTAATCTGCCCTTTTTCTATCATTTCCAGTATTTTCTGTTGTTCACTCATAGTCTGACCTCCTATTAATTATAGATTTTTAATTCGTTCCGTTGCTTCCTTTGGAGAGATTTCACCACTTGATAATTGATCAAGAATTTCATTCCTTGCGGCTGTTTTATCTTCACTTTCCTTAATCAATTCTTTTGATGATACTTCATATCCAAGACCTCTTATGACTGAATCCAGTTTACCGCGGACCGTGGGATAAGAGATTCCCAGTTCTTTCTCAACATCCTTGATATTACCGCGACATCTTATGAACACCTTGACAAACTCAAGATCCTCTTCTGGAAGACGGCAGAATTCACAAGGCTGGAAATCGCCTTCAATGGCTGTAGAACATCTGGGACAGCTTAGCTTGGTTATGGAAAGCTTCTCACCGCATACGGGACATTTACCCGGAGCTTTGTATTTCATATTTTCACCTTCCTGATGTAGTATTTGATTATAATATACAACCACATATTAAATATGTCAATATAAAAATCAATAATATTTATAATTATATTAAAATAATTAATTTAAAAATTAAATATATCAAACTCAACTTTTAAATATATTAATTAAGCCAGCCCATTTAATACTAAAAATCCACCATATGCTCTTTCGGGTCATCTTTTCCTTAAATATCCTTTTTTCTTAAAATATTTTTGAGTATCTCTTGATCATCTACTGTTAGATTATGTAATTATGCAGTCAATCTTGCCTTTATCTACCTTACAAAACATAATATCAGGATTTCTGAAACAAAAGGCTTTAATCGTACTTGATTGCTCACGCTACTTTAGATTTTTCCCTTTCTGCATCTTTATAAAAAGGCTAAGTTTACAGGTCCTTAAATGCGACCTAAAAACTTAGCCTCTTGATTTTATAGTAAGCTATATCTTGAAATTACTCCTCATTGTATCTGCATACATTTTACGACCTTTTTGTGCTCTTATTTGACAATAATTTATCCAAATATATGGACTTAAACTGCTTGCTGGCCATCATCTGTTTTAAAGGGGGTAATTTAAGAATAACTCCAAGTACTGCTGCCATTGCACGATGGTTGGCAAATGCCTGGTTATCAAATATAAGATTTTGCAGGGTTCCTTTTTCGATTGCCTGCAGCACAAATCTATGGGTACTGTTTACCGGTGTAATGACTTGTACCTCTCTTCGTACTAATTCAATGGCATTTTTAGGACAGCTCCGCACACATACACCACAGCCAAGGCATACCTCCTCGTCCACGTTAGCTGCTGCTTTCCCATCTTTGTTTTTTTGCATGGAAATCGCCAATACCGGACATACCTTTGCACATTTACCGCATCCTATACATTGTTCCGAAATGTTAGGTATATAATTCGTGGTAGCCACAGGCTGCATTGGGCTGAATTTTCTCGCTGCCTGTAAGGCTTCGCAACAGCAGCCGCAGCAATTGCAGATAAAGGCCGGGGCTTCACGAACATTTTCGCCAATTTGAACCAGATTCGCTGCATAAGAACGTTCTAATACATCCATTGCTTCTTTCTTATCAATTAATCTTGCATGCTGCCCATTTTCTGCAAGAGAACGGGCCACATTTCCAAGGGTGAGGCAAACATCCAACGGGGCATTTATTTCACATGGGTGGCCTGCATGCAGCATCTTATGCCTGCAATAACAGGTTCCAAGGCCTATATAAGCTGCATCATCAATAATATGGCTGGCTCTTTCATAATCCAAAATATGAATTGTGTTTTCACTTGTCAAAACCGGCTCCTGAACATAGACTCGTCCAAGATATGTCTCTGTAGCGAAAAATAAATCCTTAACAAAATCTTCCTCTACATTCATGTATTGATAATACAATTCACTTAAATATTTCTGATCAATATCGCCTCTTGTTCGCATCAATGCAAATTCGATGAACCCTGCCATCGGCGGCGGCATTACAAATTGACGTACCCCATTATAAAATGAATCCACAAGTAACGCTTTCTCGCAAAGATGCTCTAAAAAAGCTTCTGCCTTCCATTCACTGGTGTTCCAGATTTTAGCTGCTTTTTTTGCTGTAAATGGACGAACCGGCAATAATGCGACCCATTTGGCTTCTTTTTCTGTATATAGGACTTGCAAAATTTTATACAGGCTTTCCGTTGGCGGAGCCCCTTGTGTGAACCAATTGATTCTTTCTTCTAAATTCTTATAGGCATCTTTGCTTGTAATATGTCCCATGGATTCACCTTCCTAATATAAAGTATGGATCGTGTTATATCTGATTTTTCAATCTTCTTTAATCAGTGCATACATTTTCATATCGAGAATAACCCCATTTTTTATTGCATTCTTTCTCAGGATACCTTCACACTGGAATCCTGCCTTTTCAAGAATATGACAAGATGCCGTATTATAAGCAAAGGGTTCTGCAAAAATCCTGATAATATCCGTATTTTCAAAAATATAACTGCAAGTTTGTTTCACTGCACTTGTACCAATTCCTTTTCCCCAATAGGATTCTGCTATATAATACCCCATTTCAGCACTTCTAACATGAATGTTGTTACAGCGGAACACTCCAATGCTTCCGATCGCTTTATCATCTACCGTAATTGCAAAAGCATATGTCTCTTCCTTGCCCGCTGACAACATAGAGGTAATGTATTCTTTCGCATTTGCAGCAGTATAGGGATAAGGTAATCCATCTCTAAGATTATCCTGGATTTTCTTGTTATTTATCACTAATGCTAAATTTTCGGCATCCTCTATCTGCCATTCCCGTATTTTACACTCCACTTAAATATCTCCCTTCTAATTAGAATTCATCATTTTTAAATTTTAATCATCGGCTCTTATTCCTCACATGGAATCCCTCCTCCCAAACACCCTTGCTGCACCATGCTTTTGAGAAATCATCCTATATAGATGCGGCATGTTCACGGCAAATATTCCGATATGATGTAGGGGATACCCCTCTTTTAGCAGTAAATTGTTTTATAAAGTAAGTGTCATATTCAAATCCTGTTGAACGTGCAATTTCATTCAGACTCATGTCTGTGTGAATCAGAAGATCCCCTGCGACTTGCATTCGATACAACTGCAAATATCCCATTGCCGTACATCCGCATCTTTCTTTAAACATTTCATTTAAAGATACTCGGTTTAAGTGTGCACAGCTGGTTAAGTCTTCCAATATAATTTTATTTGAATAATTCGTGTATATATATTCTAAAACTAAATCAACTGGTGATTGTTCCGCCTGGCGATTTAGATTCTCAAGCAGACCCAATATTTGTATAAGGTATTTTTTTATTCTGCATACCCAAAGTGCATCGCTTTGGGCAAACACTTCTGTTCCAAGCACAAAAAACCACTCAAATAACTGCGGATATGCTTTAGCGGTTACAAGGGGTACCCCGGTTTGTGAATGATCTCTGCGAAAAAGCGAAAGGCCGGTTTGTATTCTTAAATTCGTTGAAACGTTGTCCAGTTTTTCGGAAATTCGTGTACTGTTTAAAAAATCTGTATGAAAGCTGAAGGATTGCGCTGATATATTGTTACTGTCAGATATTTTTATTGTATCATCTTTCGATAAACACATAATACCTGGTGCAGATATTTTCATTGGGCGGTCATTCAATATCCCTGTGATATTTCCATCCGTAATAAAAATAATTGTAAAACGCTCTTTATATGGAAGAGTTTTAAAGTCCTCGGCAGTAACAAATTCAATCTTTACCGTCCGGTTTTTATGGCGGTCAAATTGAGGCATTGCAGTCTCCCCTCTCTGCAGATAGTATAGTTAAAAACTTCATTTCTCTCATTGTATCATATTTTTAAAATGGTACACTTTAAATATATTTATTTTTCATCATATTATGGTGAAAATATTTGCATGAACCGATAATCGAAAGGAGAAATAATGGACATTGAACGTTTTCATATCCAAATATCCAACGAAACACTTGATGACCTAAAATACAGACTGGAGCATGTTCGCTGGCCAGACCAATTAGTAAATACCAGTTGGGAACGAGGTACTGATATTGGTTACTTAAAATCTCTGATTGCGTATTGGCGGGATCATTATGATTGGCGAGCACAAGAATCTGAATTGAACCGCTTTTCTCAGTTTCAAAGTGATATTGAGGGTATCAATGTGCACTTCATTCACGAACGCGGTAAAGGACCTTGCCCTTTGCCTATTATTCTTACTCACGGCTGGCCTGACAGTTATTTGCGTTACCGGAAGATTATCCCTCTTCTCACTGATCCGGCTCGCCACGGCGGTGACCCGGAAGACTCTTTCGATGTAATCGTTCCTTCAATCCCTGGATTTGGTTTTTCCAGCCGCCCTGAGCGTGGCGGTATGAACAATTGTCGTGTTTCTGAGCTTTGGTCTAAACTAATGACCGAAAAACTCGGCTATGAAAAGTTCGCTGCTGCAGGCGGAGATATGGGATCTGGTATTACGAGGTATTTAGCATTAAACCATCCGGAGCTTCTATACGGAATTCACCTGACTGACATCGGAATAATCAGAAGTCTTGCAAATACGAAAGAACAAGAGGATCTTTCAGAAGAAGAACTGCAATACAAAAGAAGTGCGCAAGAATGGATTTCCAATGAGGGAGCCTATATGTCTATTCAATCCACAAAACCTCAGACCATTTCCTACGGACTTTCTGACTCACCAGTCGGTTTGGCCGGCTGGATTATTGAAAAATTCCGTTCATGGAGCGATTGTAACGGCGACCTTCGACAAAAGTTCAGCGAGGATGAACTGCTCACGAATATAATGATCTATTGGGTTACAAATACTATAGGGTCATCAGCTAATATGTATTATGAAAACGTGCATTCTTTGCCTTTGATGGGGCGCATAGAGGTACCAACAGGCATTGCACTTTTCCCGGCTGATGTCTTGCTGCCACCTAAAAAATGGGCTGAGCAAAATCTGAATATAACCCGCTGGACATCTATGCCCCGCGGCGGTCATTTTACTGCCATGGAGGAACCCGAAGTTCTGGCAGATGATATTCGCGCATTCTTCAGACCATTTAGAACGAAGAACAAAACGAAATAAAATATTCTCAGATTCATAAATTCTCGGGTTAATAAGAACTAACGCCGAGCAGCGTGGTGGTTGCTCGGCGTGATGCGCTTATTTTGTTATCCTTAGCCTGTAAAATCGGTCATTCATGAGAAGACCCATTAAAACTTTCCTTGAGCTATCCAAGAAAATCTATTGGCCTGTAATTTTTATATGGTACAATTAAATTTTCAATTGCTCTAATCTTTAATCAAAGCTGACGTCTCGTATTCATAGGACGGATGATACAAACCCGTCGGCTCATAAAAGTTTAATCCAATATATTGAAAGCCCAGTCTCAAGAGCAGCTTTTCTGATGCCTTATTTTGCGGATGATGTCCTGCATACAATTTATCTGCTTTTAAAATATCAAAACTGTAATTTATGACGGCCCTTGCTGCCTCAGAGGCATACCCCATACCCCAGTATTTTTTTCGCAGATGAGAACCAAGCTCATAGGAATGTGGATCCGTTTTAAAGGGGCGGATACCGCAACAGCCAATCAGTTCATCTGTAGCAAGCTCAAAAACAGGCCAGTACTGTATATGAAACACCTCATCATTATGAATTTCAGTATCCAGGCGGTCAATGATATCCTGATGTGTAAACTTTCCGGCAGCACAAATAAACTGTGTGACCTCTTTATCTCCCCATAGCTGAGCAGCCAAATCCAAATCGGAAGCACTCCACTTGGAAAAACCAATCCGGTTTGTTTTTATAAAATACTCTCGCATCGCTCTATGCCTCCCTTACTATAAAAAAAATCCCCACTTGCTTTCATCCCGTATATGGTTTTGCAAATCTTTTTTCATAAGCACTATTCTTCTTAAGATTGAAATCCCAATAGTAGTTCGTTAATCCGGTCAAGAAGAATATAGAAAATAATATTTGAGTCCCTTTTGATAAATACTCCGATTTTTCATATTCTTTTTTCAAGTTAAAATCCATGATTCCTTTGCTGGCATAGGTTCTGCCTATTGATTCCATTTGATCAAAGAATTTTTTGTTGGCTTTTTCCGGTTTCATTTGAATACCTTCCACACCGCCTTTTATAATGGTTCCATCAAAGGATACCCCCAGCCTCTTTGTAATTAGTTCCAGATAATGTCTCAAATAGTACGACTGACTAGTCTCTGGAAAACCGGACTGAACT
>NZ_DAMAUN010000042.1:0-50693 GCF_032078915.1 Lacrimispora sp.
TCATAACCCGGATAGCTTACGCAGGCCAGCACCTGTCCGTCTTTGGGGTTAACCACTACAGCCGAACCGGAACAGGGGTTTAACGCCAGCTGGGCTGGGGTGATCTCCAGATTCTTTATTTTCTTACGTATAAACTGCCAGGCATTCAGCTCTCCATTGAAAAGAAGGGCATAATCCGGGTCTTCTTTTGATAGGATCCCCTGATCATAAAGGAGTTTTTCCACATCCTCCCCAGCCAAAGTACCTTCTGTTAACATTGCCTGAAATATCAGTAAATCAAAACCGGAATCCTTCTTTAAATTGTCCAGGATCATTTCTTCCGTCAGACTTCTGCTGTTTTCAAGCGTCATATATTTTTCAGAGGCTGCCACCTGGCCTAAATCAATCCAGCCATTTGCAATACAGTCGGAAAGATACTGGCGGAAGCTTTTTTCCTTCCGGTCCCAATCCCCGCTTTTTTCCGAAAGTATTTTTTTCTTCTTTACTACATCCAGAAGATAATCATAATAACCTTTCACCTCACTGCTTAAAGAGTCATACCCGGAGCCTGAAACATCAAAGGAATCAGAAAACTCCCTAAAAACCTGTTCTTTCTTATTCGTAAACCTTTCATAGACAGCCTTCTCCAGATCCGTTGCATCCGCTTCCTGAAACCGTCCGGTATCAATGACATGATTCTTTATTAATGCAAAATACACTTCATCCGATGAAATCCGGATCTGGGAGGCATCGGATGCTTTGGGCATGTCCGCCCTTTTGCTCTCTGACATATTGGCAAGAAGGATTCCGGCAATCTGCTGTTCCAGCATCTGATAAACCGCATTCTGCAAATCCTTGTCAATGGTTAAGTAAATATCGTTTCCAGACTGGGGTACCCTGGTAATTTCCGGGTCTGATTTCCGGTTTCCCACGACGTCCGTATAAAACTGTTCCATGCCATCCTGGCCCCGAAGCCGGTCTTCCATAGACTTCTCAATTCCGCCTTTTCCTATTGTGGACTGGTTCGTGTAGACAGTATCTTCCCGATTCCCTGCTTCCAGTTCATCGGCGGAAATCGGCCCGGTATACCCCAATATGGAAGAAAGGCTTTCTCCTCCGTCGTAAACACGGATGCTGCCTTCCTGGATATCCGCTCCCGGCAGACTGCGTTTCTTTTCCAACACTGCGACCATCGCTTCCTCGGGCACATCCGAAGCAACCAGATATGGAAGGTACTTGCGGTATGAATTTAAGGAAATGCCGTAACGGATGTCTGCTATCTGCAGAATCTCCTTGGCAGTCAGGGTATGAGGCAGTCCGTATTGATCCTGTTCCTCATCTGTGTAAGTATCCTCAATCAGGAACTTTTCCTTGCCGCATAATTTTTTCATGAGATCTTCCGCTGTTACGGTTTTTTGTTCTTCCGTCAGTTCATCCACCGTGCTTTTTCCATAAAAATCAGCTTTGAAACGGCTGAGCTTCCACCCTTCTTCTGTAAACCCATAGTTTCCCTGTTCGTCCACAGATATAGGCAAAACTGTATTCAGCTTGTTCTCATCCTGAACCAGGCGGATCAGCTGATAGGCGATTCCGTTCAAGGACCTCTGACGTTCTTTGTTGGATCTGTAATTCTGGGAATCCTCCAGGGTAATATCATAGGAAAGCCGGTTGGAAGCCAGTAAATTTCCATTCCTGTCATAGATGTTTCCGCGGCTTCCGGCAAGTCTCTGAGTCTTCATAATGGAACTCATGAACTCTTCCTGATTCGCTGCCCCCTCCAGGATCTGAAGACGGTACAGCCGTGCAATAAGAACCAGAAACAGGAATCCGAAAAAAACAGTCAGGATCGCCAGCCTTGGAATCCGGTCTAGTAATTGAAGTCCGGAAAATTTCTCATTTTTCCATAATTTATGATTACGCAAATTGGTTCTCCTTTAATCTTACATTTGTAAGATTTCATTATACACGGATTTGGTTCTGATGTAAACTTTTTTTTATAAAATCACATCTGATAATTTATCATAAAGCCTTGCAAGAGTTCGCATCCACCCCCGCACGGGCAGCCACTGCATTAAGCTAAGAGGCATGGATGCTATGCAGTTTCGATAAGATTATTATAGAATTGTATTGAGAATTTTTCATTATTTTGATAAAATTTAATTGATAAATAGTCAGAATAGATCAAATCCACAGACATCTTAATTAAAATTTAAAATGGGGGTAGAATCATGAAAAAAGTGAAACTTTTAGTTGCAGCAGCCGTTCTTTCTATTACAATGAGTTTTTCCGCGTTTGCCGGACAATGGAATCAGGATGCCAAAGGCTGGTGGTACCAAAATGATGATGGCACCTATCCGGTAAGCAGTTGGCAATGGATTGATGGAAATGCAGACGGTGTATCAGAATGCTATTATTTCAATGATATCGGCTATTGCCTGACCAATACCACGGCTCCCGATGGAAAAACAGTGGATGCAAACGGAGCATTGGTCATATCCGGCACAGTACAGACAAAAACCGCCGCCAATTCTCCAACAAACACCACAACGTCAAACAGAAATACAGAAACCGCCGCGCAGCCGGCCCGGGATACCTCTCAAAGTACTGCTGTAAGCAATAATAAGGAAAAAATGGTATGGGTGTCCAGAACCGGCACAAAATATCATTCAAATCCAAACTGCAGCAATATGAAAGGCCCTGCCCATATGACGCAATCAGATGCTGAAGCCCTGGGCCGGACTCCATGTTCAAAATGCTATTAAGGTACGTTAAACGAATCATCCTGCCTTTTACCCTACCCACTCATAGATCTCCTCATATGAGAATAAATATAAGTAATATTCAAAGGTTAAAAGAAAGGATCGAACCATGGCCCAAACCGATAATTTCTATACTCTGAAGGGCTACTCCCTTCTGGAGCATACGCAAATCACCTCTTCCATGGAAGATTATCTGGAAATGATATGCAGGATCCATCAAAACGGCCAGCCTGTCCGCATCAAAGAGCTGGCGGAATGCCTGCATGTAAAGCCTTCCTCCGCATCAAAAATGGTCGGAAACTTAAGGAAGCAGGGGCTGGTATGCTTTGAAAAATACGGCACCGTATCCCTGACAGAAGACGGCTTAGTGCTGGGAGAATATTTATTATTCCGCCACGAAGTCCTCCACCGTTTTTTCTGCTACATCAATCAAAATTCCGATGAGCTTGAGCAGGTGGAAAAGGTAGAACATTTCATTGAGCCGAAAACTGTGTATAATATTGAAAAATGGCTGGATAAGTTTACATAGAAACGCTTGTGTGATTTTATAATTCATCGTATACTATAGCATAACACGAACATTTCTAAGGAGGACAAACACATGGATAAGATTAAGATGACAACCCCTATCGTCGAAATGGATGGCGATGAAATGACCAGGATTCTCTGGCAGATGATCAAAGAACACCTTCTGCTGCCATATATTGATTTAAATACAGAATACTACGACCTGGGCCTGGAATACCGTGACAAGACAAACGACCAGGTGACCATTGACTCCGCCAATGCCACCAAAAAATATAAGGTCGCCGTCAAGTGTGCCACCATCACTCCCAACGCAGACCGTGTAAAGGAATACAGCTTAAAAGAGATGTGGAAAAGTCCCAACGGCACCATCCGGGCAATCTTAGACGGAACCGTATTCCGCGCTCCCATTGTTGTCAGGGGAATCGAACCATGTGTGATGAACTGGAAAAAACCTATTACCATAGCAAGGCATGCTTACGGTGATGTTTATAAAGGATCTGAGATGAAGATCCCCGGAGCCGGTAAAGTAGAGCTTGTCTATACCGCAGAAGATGGAAGCGAAACACGGGAGCTGGTCCATTCCTTTAACGGCCCTGGAATCGTACAGGGAATGCACAACTTAAACGATTCCATTGAAAGCTTTGCAAGAAGCTGTTTTAATTACGCTCTTGACACCCGTCAGGATGTATGGTTTGCCACTAAGGATACCATTTCAAAGAAATACGACCATACCTTCAAGGATATTTTCCAGGACATTTTTGAGGCTGATTACAAGGACAAATTTAAAGAGGCCGGCATCACCTATTTCTACACCCTGATCGATGATGCAGTCGCCCGTGTCATGAAATCAGAAGGCGGCTATATCTGGGCCTGTAAAAACTATGACGGTGATGTGATGAGCGATATGATATCATCTGCTTTCGGCTCTCTGGCCATGATGACCTCTGTCCTGGTATCTCCGGATGGGGACTATGAATACGAGGCCGCCCACGGAACCGTACAGCGCCATTACTACAAGCACTTAAAGGGGGAGGAAACCTCCACAAACTCCGTTGCCACCATCTTTGCATGGACCGGGGCACTAAGAAAGCGGGGAGAACTGGATGGTAACCCAGAACTGGCCGCATTTGCGGATAAACTGGAGCAGGCGACCATCGATACCATCGAAGCCGGTGAAATGACAAAAGATCTGGCACTCATTACTACCATTCCTAATCCAACAGCATTAAACAGTGAGGAATTTATAAAGGCCATTGCTAAACGGCTGTAAAGATACCTGGTTCCAAATAAACTAAGACAGAGAAAGAAAGCCGCAAAATAAGCTGCTTTCTTTTTCCTTTCAGGAGGTAATACAATCATGGAATACAAACCAAAAGAAGTCCTGTTAAAAAACGGGACCCCATGCCTCTTAAAAAGTCCCGGCCCTGGCGACGCGGCCGCTATCTTAAGACACATGAGCCAGACTTCAGAGGAAACCAGGTATATGTCCCGGTACGCAGATGAGATCAACATTTCTCTCCACCATGAACAGGATTTTCTTTCTTCCCTCCTTAAGAGCCAGAAGGATTTGATGATCTGCGCCGTAGTAAACGGGAAGATTATTGCAAATGCCGGAATCAACCCCATTGCATTATTTGATCGTTATGCCCACCGGGCCACCTTTGGCATCTCCATATGCAAGCCATACTGGGGGCTTGGGATCGGTTCCCACCTCCTTGGAGCCATCATAAGGGGAGCTCGGGAAATGGGATATGAGCAGTTGGAGCTGGAAGTAGTCAGTGAAAATGAACGGGGCCTGGCTCTTTATAAAAAGTATGGTTTCGAGATTTACGGCACCAGGGAGTACTGCTTTAAATACCGGGATGGAAGTTATGCGGCCGCCCATTTGATGATGGTAAGGCTATAAAAATTTTTGACATTTTTTTCTAAATCTCTGTTCATACCATTATCAAAATGATATAATGAAGATTGTTATATAACATCTTGGTAATGGAAGGATCCCTGATATGAACTTAAGACATCTTACTATCTTTAAAACGGTGTGTGAAGAAGGCAGCATCACCGGAGCGGCCAAAGCGCTGTCCATGACCCAGCCTGCCATCTCCCACGCCATCAACGAACTGGAAGAATCTGTTGGTTCTCCTCTGTTTAACCGTGTGTCCCGAAGAGTGGTCATCAATGAAAACGGAAAATTTTATTTGTCTAAGGTCATTCCTCTCCTGGAATTGTATCAGGATCTGGAAAACTACTCCGGCTCCCTGCATCTGCAGGCTCCTTTGCGGATCGGCTCCTGTGTAACCCTTGCCAGCTACTTACTTCCCAAAGTGGTATCCCGCTTTACCCTGACAAACCCTGATACCCAGTTAAAGGTCACTGTTAACAATTCTCTTGAATTGACAAATAAGCTTTTAAAAAACGAATTGGATATCGGTCTGATCGAGGGTGTCATAGCGGATGAGCAGTTGGAGAAAATTCCTTTTTCCTCCTATCCCATCGCAGTTATCTGTGCTCCCGTCCATCCTTTTGCAGAACGCCTTGCACAGCCGGTGGCGCTTGACCGGCTTATTGAAGAACCTCTGCTTTTGAGAGAACAGGGCTGTACCATCCGGGATACCTTTGACTGTGCCCTGGCATTAAACAATTTATCGGCCGAGCCACACTGGGTAAGCACCAACTCGGAGGTGATCCTGCAGGCGGTGAAGGAAAATATCGGAATCGGCATTGTTCCCAGGATTTTAGCCGATGAGTCTATAAAAAGAGGGGAAGTCACTGAAATAGAAGTGAAAAACTTAGATATCAGCTGTATGAATCATGTGGTGTTTCATAAAGACAAATTTCAGACAGAATCATTCCAGGCATTTATCAACCTGGTACTGTTCGAATAGATGATGATAATTGGTAAAGGAACGCCGCAAAATGACTGTAATTCAATCATTTTGCGGCGTTCTTTTTTATGAAACCTTCTCAGCCAGAATCTTGTCAATGCTTACGATCTTCACACAAAGGGCGAATAATTCCATCGCCAGGATCAGATCAGATAAGGGAGGATAAGAAGGCGCAATGCGGATATTGTTATCCCGGGGATCCTTTCCATAAGGGTAAGTAGCTCCTGCTCCGGTCATGACCAGACCGGATTTCTTGCACCTTGCCACAATGGCTTTTGCACATCCGTCAAGGGAATCAAAGGAAATGAAATAGCCGCCTTTAGGACTGGTCCATTCACCGATTCCAAGTCCGCCCAGCTCTCTTTCCAGGATCTGGTTCACTGCTTCGAATTTTGGTCTCATGATGTCTGCATGCTTTCTCATATGCTCTACCATGCCGTGAATATCTCCAAAGAAACGTACATGGCGCAGCTGGTTCACCTTATCATGTCCGATGGTCTGGATCTTTAACTGCTTCATTATGTCAACCAGATTGTTCTGGCTGGCCGCGATGGTTGCGATACCTGAACCTGGGAAGCTGACCTTAGAGGTGGAAGCGAATTTATATACCATATCCGGATTACCGGCTCTCTTGCACTCTGCAAGGATTTCAATGAGATGATCCTGGTCCCTGTCGTATAAATGATGAATGGTATACGCATTGTCCCAGTAGATGCGGAAGTCTTTGGCAGCCGGTTTTAACCGGGCAAAACGGCGAACCGTATCATCGGAATAGGAAATTCCCTGAGGATTGGAATACTTCGGAACGCACCAGATCCCTTTGATGGAGTCATCGTTTGCCACCAGCTCTTCCACCATATCCATATCCGGACCGGTTGGAGTCATGGGAACATTCACCATCTCGATCCCAAAATATTCGGTTATGGAGAAATGTCTGTCATATCCAGGAACAGGGCATAAGAATTTCACTTTATCCAGCTTGCTCCAGGGAGTGCTTCCCATAACGCCGTGGGTCATGGAACGTGAAACCGTATCATACATGACATTCAAGCTGGAATTACCGTAAATAATGATATGGTCAGGCGCAACCTCCATCATATCGGCAAGAAGCTCCTTTGCCTCCTTGATTCCGTCAAGCACCCCATAGTTACGGCAGTCGGTACCGTCATCACAGGTCAAATCGACGTCGCTGCTCAATACATCCATCATTCCCATGGAGATATCCAGCTGTTCCGTGCTGGGCTTTCCTCTGGACATATCAAGCCTTAAGTCCTTGCCCTGAAACTCCTTATACTGAACGTGAAGCTGTTTTCTCAGTTCCTGTAACTCTTCCTTTGTCATCTCAACATATGGCTTCATAGATTTCTTTTTCCTCCTCATATAGACTCCTTTAACCTAATAGTTCCTTAAGAATCCTGTTGACCGCTCCCGGATCGGCTTTTCCCTTCATGGACCGCATGGTCTGGCCTACCAAAAACCCAAAAGCTTTCTCTTTCCCACTATGATAATCCTCCACAGACTGTGGATTTGCGGAAACGATTCCCTCAATTACCCTGTGCAGCTCCTCTTCGTCATTAACAACCCTTAATCCTTTTTCTTCCACATACTGTTCCGGATCAATGTTTTCTGCGAAGATCTTTTCAAAGACTTCCTTGCCCACGGTACGGTTAATGGTACCATTATCTACTAAAAGGATTAATTTTGCAAGGTTTTCCGCGGAAAATGTCATTTTTTCAGGATCCATGTCATGCTCTTTTAAAAGCCGCATGGCCTCTACCATCAGCCAGTTAGCCGCCTCTTTCGGCTTACGGCAGATTGCGGTGACCGCTTCAAAAATATCCGCCATATGCTTAGAGCCGGTGATGATATCCGCATCATATTCAGAGAGCTTAAACTCCTCCTGATAGCGGGCCATCTTCTCCGTCCGCAGCTCCGGCTGTCTGGCCCTTATACTCCTGATCCATTCATCACTTATGGCCACTGGCGGCAGATCCGGGTCCGGGAAATAACGGTAATCCCTGGCATCCTCTTTGGAGCGCATGGCATGGGAGGATTCCTTATTGTCATCCCACCGCCTTGTTTCCTGAATCACCAGCTTCCCTTCTTCAAGCAATTCGATCTGGCGTTTCCGCTCTCCTTCAATGGCACGGGCAATGGCCTTAAAGGAATTTAAATTCTTCATCTCTGTTCTGGTTCCAAGTTCTAAGGAACCGGTCTCACGGACAGATAAATTCACATCGGCTCTCATGGAGCCTTCCTGAAGCTTACAGTCCGAGGCACCAAGATACTGAATGATGAGTCTCAGCTTTTCCAGATAAGCGATCACCTCATCCCCGCTTCTCATATCAGGTTCTGAAACGATTTCAATGAGAGGGACCCCGCTCCGGTTAAAGTCCACCAGGGAACAATCCTCCCATTCGTCATGGATAAGCTTTCCCGCATCTTCCTCCATATGGATCTCATGGATTCCGATTTTTTTCTTTCCTGCCGGTGTGTCAATCTCCACACAGCCATCGTGGCAGATGGGAAGATATAGCTGGGATATCTGATAGTTCTGCGGATTATCAGGATAGAAATAATTTTTACGGTCAAACTTGCAGTACTGGTTGATCTGACAGTTTACCGCAAGGCCTACCGCAAGAGCATATTCCACCACCTGTTTATTCAGGACCGGCAAGGAACCGGGCATACCAGTGCAGACCGGACAGGTGTGGGTATTGGGCGCTCCGCCGAATTCCGTAGAGCAGGCGCAGAAGATTTTCGTGTTTGTGGCTAGTTCCACATGGACTTCCAGTCCTATAACTGTCTCATACTGTTTGCTCATTTACCTCTCCTCCTTTCCCTCGGGCCTTAAAATAGCAGCTGCCGCCACAGGGGGCATCTCATAGCTTCTGCTCTGCTCAAAAGCAAAGCCTGCCCGGATGATGTTCTTCTCCTTAAAACAATCTCCAATAAACTGAACTCCAATGGGAAGCCCCTTCGAATCCTTTCCACAGGGAACCGTAAGACCTGGAAGTCCGGCAAGGTTTACGGAAATGGTATAGATATCGCCCAGATACATCTTTAAGGGGTCGCTTAAGCTCTCCCCAAGCTTTGGTGCCGTGGACGGGGAAGCAGGCCCCAGAATCACATCGTATTTTGAAAATGCCTCGTCAAATGCTTTCTTGATCAAGGCCTTTGTCTTTAAAGCCTTCAGATAATAGGCGTCATAATAACCGGAGCTTAATACAAAGGAACCAAGCATGATGCGTCGTTTTACCTCCGGACCAAAGCCCTGGGAACGGCTCTTTTTATACATGCCGTGAAGTCCGTCGTATTCTTTTGCCCGATAGCCGTATTTGACACCGTCAAACCTGGATAAGTTGGAGCTGGCCTCTGCGGAAGCGATCACATAGTATGCTGGAATCGCATATTCCACCATCCCAAGGTCAAAGGTCTCCAGGATAGCTCCCTTTTCCTCCAGAACCCTGGCGGCATTTAAAACCGCTTCCTTTACCTCTGGATCAAGGCCTTCCCCCAGATAATCCGCCGGTATGCCGATCCGCATTCCCTTCACATCATCTCTTAAAGCCTCAGTAAAGTCACAGTCTTTCCGCTCCACGGATGTGCTGTCCTTCTCATCATGGGAAGCCAGAACCTCAAGAACCGCGGCGCAGTCCGTCACATCCTTTGCAACGGGACCGATCTGGTCTAAGGAAGACCCATAGGCAATCAGCCCGTACCTGGAAATGGTTCCGTAAGTAGGCTTTAATCCGGTAACACCGCAGAAGGAGGCTGGCTGCCTTATGGAACCTCCTGTATCCGACCCTAAGGCATAAAAGCATTCCGCCGCCGCAACCGCCGCACAGGAACCGCCGGAGGAACCGCCGGGAACGTGGTCCGGGTTCCATGGGTTTCTCGTAACTCCGTATGCCGAGGTTTCCGTGGTGCTTCCCATGGCAAATTCATCCATATTGGTTTTTCCAAGAATCACTGCTCCGGCCTTTTTTAAATTCTCCACTGCCGTGGCCGTATAAGCAGGAACGAAGTCCCAGAGGATCTTAGAGCTGCAGGTGGTCTTCATTCCATCAATGCAGATGTTATCCTTTACCGCTACCGGTACGCCTGCCAGAGGACCGGTCAGTTCACCGGCTGCGATCTGCTTCTGCACCTCCTCCGCCTGTTTCAGTGCTTTTTCTTCTTCTATGGTCACAAAGCTGTTAAGCACCGGCTCCATGGCCTTTATCTGACCCAGGACTGCCTTTACTGCTTCTACAGAGGTAACCTCTCCGTCTTTTATTTTTTTCCCCAGCTGTACCGCCGTGAGGGATAATATTTCTTTCACTGTCATACAAGACTCCCCCCTATTCCACTGTTTTTGGCACCTTAAAAGCTCCATCCTTACTTTCCGGAGCATTTTTTAAGATGTTCTCTCTGTCGTCACCGTTTTCCACCACATCCTCACGGAAAACGTTGTGTACCGGGAATACATGGGACATGGGTTCCACGCCATCGGTATTCAGTTCGTTTAATTTATCAATATAATCCAGCATACGGCCCATATCGTTCTTTGCCGCTTCCCTTTCTGTCTGGTCAAGTTCAAGCTGCGCCAGGATTCCTACGTATTCGATTGTAGCATCATCGATCATGTGTGCCATCTTTTCTTCCTCCTTTCATATTTCAAGCCCACGTATTCCGGGCATGGTCCGCCCCGTTTCAGAGCCTGCCCCGCTTTATCGGGCACCGGGCGTAAAGGTATACCCGCAGGGTGATTCCTCTTTATGGTTCCAGTCTCGTTACATCTCTTGGAAAAAGGGTGGTTTCCCTTATATTCCCTTCGTCTAGAAGACGCATGGTAAGGCGCTCCAGACCGATTCCAAGGCCTCCGTGAGGCGGCATACCATATTGGAATATCATTAAATAGGAAGAAATATCCTCTGGTTTCATGCCTCTGGCCTCCATTTTCTTGAGGATCGCTGCATAATCATGGATTCTCTGGCCCCCGGTAGTCACTTCCAGTCCTTTGAACAATAAATCAAAGCTTAAGGTAAACTTAGGATCTGCCGGATCGTCCATGGCATAGAAAGGACGCTTCTTTGACGGATAATGAGTAACAAATACAAAATCACTGCCATACTCTTCCTTAAAGTACCGGCCGATAAGCACTTCCTCCTCCGGTTCCAGATCATAGGGGTTTCTGATTTTGCGGTTGTATTTCCCGGCAACCAGCTCCTTTGCTTCTGCAAAGCGGACCGTAGGGATATTGGTTACATCAGGAAGTGTGACCTTAAGCATCTTAAGCTCTGCTTCATATTCCTCGCAAAGAAGTCCAAAGGTATACTGGAGCATCGCTGTCTCCATTTCCATGATCTCCTCATAGCTGTCAATGTATCCCATTTCAAAGTCCATACTGGTATATTCATTTAAATGTCTTGTTGTATTATGCTTTTCCGCACGGAAGACGGGAGCGACCTCAAATACCCGGTCGTATACGCCTACCATGGTCTGCTTATAAAACTGTGGGCTTTGGCCCAGTTCTGCTTTTTTATTAAAATAATCCAGTTTAAATACGTTGGAGCCGCCTTCTGCTCCGCGGGCTACGATCTTTGGTGTACGGATCTCCGTAAAACCCTGGCTGTGAAGGAAGTCCCGGAAACCTCTTACAATGCCTTCCTGAATACGGAACTTTGCCCTCTCCATGGGATTTCGAAGGGTAATGGGGCGCAGCGTCAGCTTTGTCTCAAGGGAAGTGTTTAATTTCCACTTGCTGATTGCCACAGGAAGGGCCTCTGCCGGCTGGGACAAAAGTTCAATCTCCAAAAGGCGGATCTCAAACCCATGGGGAGCCCTCTCTTCTTTCATTACGATTCCAGTGACCCGGACCGCTGACTCTTCCTTTAAAAGGCTTAAATCAAAATCCGTTTTCCCTTCCTCATACACACACTGCACAAGTCCTTCTGCTTTCCGAAGGATCACAAAAGCAACCTCTCCCATATCCCTTATGGTATGGACGCTTCCTTCCATTTTTACGGTCCGGCCTTCATAACCGCCGGATTTAATGCGGTCCATAGGGACCGTCTCCTTTTCTTTAACACCTCTGATAAATTCCATATCTGCATTCTCCTTACCTGAATGTAATTGTTTTGATTCCGGTAAAGGGTACTTTATCGTTTAGCAGTGCTAAGCATAAAAATATCCCGCCCCGGAATACAGTTACATATTCCGGGACGGGATTTATATGGCTATAAGTTCCCGCGGTACCACCCGCATTGAGACAGCTGCTTCTTCCTCCGGCCGCAGATATGACAGCCGGATAAGCAATTGCCCCCACTCAAACATTTAACGCATGTGTACGGATATACCTACTCATGTCACAATCAATCCCTTTAAGAATTGACTGCCGCTTCGGCATATCGGCTCCGGAGTGTTCCCTTAGCCAAGTCCCACGTGACGGCGCTCTCAGTCGGTGACGCCCTCTTCCTGTTGAGGTCCATAGGCCAGAGTCTCCTTCTCTGCCTTTTTCAATATAGCGGAAGTTCGGTTCGCCTTTGGCTCACCGAATGCCGTTAAACTCCTGTTGATTCATGATTCCCTGTATAAGCCTGTTTTATAACAGTTCATCACTTCACTACAATGAATTTTACTTATAATATCATAATCCATTTTAACTAGCAATATTTATTTTTCACAAATTATCACCAGCTTTGGGAATCAGAACCTAAAAAATCATACAATATTGACTTTTCCTGTCGAAGCAGTTACAATTATGAACACGTTTACTAAAGAATCAGGAGGGGCTTTTTTTATGTCTGACTCCTGTCCGATGCCTCCGGGCACATGATCTCCATCGGGGTACCCGCTCTTCGCGAAAGTCTTTGGACTTCATGCAATCTGGTTTGACTTCCCTCTGGCTGAAATCTTGTCTCTGGTTTTAACCACCATACTGTTTAAACAAATTTATGTAAACTGCATCAAGAAGCTATAGGTTTTCCACGCAACTGAATATGCAAGCATTCCGCTTGCTTCATTAGGAGGCAAACAATGAGTTCCGAATATCTTTTAATAGACGGCTACAACATCATATTTGCCTGGCCTGAGCTAAAGGAACTGGCGGAGACCAACATGGACTCCGCCAGAACGAAACTTCAGGATATTCTATGCAATTACCAGGGTTATAAAAAATGCAATGTCATTCTGGTTTTTGACGGCTACAAGGTCAAGGGAAACCCAGGCACGGTCATAAAATACCACAACATTCATGTGATTTTCACCAAGGAAGCGGAAACCGCAGACCAGTACATTGAAAAGGTCTCCCAACAGATCGGCAGGAAGTATCAGGTACGGGTAGCCACCTCAGACAAGTTAGAACAGATCATCATCCTGGGAACAGGCGGCACACGACTTTCCGCCAGGGATTTAAAAAAAGAAATCGATGAGACGAATACTGAGATTAAGAAGGAACATCTGGAGAGAATTCCTACAAAGAAAAACCGCCTCTTCGACAACGTAGACCCGGAGCTTTTTGAATATCTGGAAAAAATACGGCTGAATAAAAAAGATTAACTCATTTCCTTTTTTTCCATGGCATATATTTATTAAGCCTATACATAGGAGGAATATCACATGTCATTACTTGAATTGTTCATCATCGCGGTAGCCTTATCCATGGATGCCTTTGCGGTTTCAATCTGCAAAGGATTATGCATGCCAAAGATGAGCTGGAACAATGCAGTCATCGCAGGCCTGTATTTCGGGGGATTCCAATCCGGGATGCCTCTTATGGGCTACCTGCTGGGATCGCAGTTTAAGGAGGCCATCACTTCCATTGACCACTGGATCGCTTTCATTTTGCTTGGCGCCATTGGCATCAGCATGATTAAGGAATCCTTTAGCAATGAAATGGAAGAATGTGAGGATTCCCCTATGTCTCCCCAAAACATGATCCCGCTGGCGATAGCAACCAGCATTGATGCTCTGGCAGTGGGGGTTACCTTTGCATTCCTGCAGGTACAGATCGTTCCAGCTGTTTCCTTTATCGGAGCTACCACCTTTACCCTGTCTGTCCTGGGGGTTAAAGTAGGAAATGTCTTTGGAACACGCTATAAATCAAAAGCGGAATTTGCCGGCGGACTGATCCTGATCCTTATGGGATTCAAAATTCTGGTGCAGCATCTGTTGGAGTTTTAAACCTTCTCACAGGAATGCAGCATGACTGCGCCAAAGGGGGCCAGCACAAACTTTTTCCCATTGATCTTTGGTGCGCAGTCATTGGATAACAGGATCTCCCAGTTGTCCAAGGCTTCCCTTCCTTCTATCTCCTGGCGCTTTCCGGTAAAATTTGCAAAGACCAGCAGCTTTTCTTTCTGCCAGCTTCTCTGATAGGCAAATATCCCTTCCTGCTTAAGTGGAACAGGCTCATAGCTTCCTTCACTGATCACGTTGCAGCGTTTCCTCAGTTCAATCAGCTTCTGATAGTAACAAAAGACCGAATCAGGATCAGCAAGGCTCTCCCTCACATTGATCTCCTCACAATTTTCATTGACACCGATCCATGGGGTGCCTGTGGTAAATCCGGCCTGCTCTCCCGCCTCCCACTGCATAGGGGTCCTGCTGTTATCCCTGGACCTCTCTCTTAATACCCGGTAAATTTCTTCTTCTTTTCTTCCCTGTTCTTTCAAAATTTCAAAGTAATGAAGGCTTTCCACATCACGGTACTGGGAAATATGGGTGAAATTCGCATTGGTCATGCCGATTTCCTCTCCCTGGTAAATATAGGGCGTGCCCCGCATCCCGTGTATGACAGTAGCCAGCATCTTTGCGGTACGCTTTCTGTATATTCCATCATCACCAAACCTGGACACAGCCCTTGGCTGGTCATGATTGCACCAGAACACCGCATTCCAACCGTTCTCTTCGGCCATGGAAGTCTGCCATGTGTGGAAAATCTTTTTCATTTTTTTTAAATCAAAGGGCATTAAAGACCATTTATCCCCGTCCTTATAATCCACCTTTAAATGATGAAAATTAAAACACATCTTAAACTGCTTTTCATCGGGATTGGTATATCGGATACAGTGATCAATGGTGGTAGAGGACATCTCTCCCACCGTAATGATCTCATCGGCATCTAACCCCGTATCCACCACGATTTCCCTCAGATACTCATGAATCCGGGGACCGTCGGTGTAAAACCGGCGGCCGTCTCCCTCCTCATCATCCTCCCAGGCGGAAGGCTTGGAAACCAGGTTGATCACATCAAACCGGAATCCCTTGATCCCTTTTTCCTTCCAGAACCGGATCACCTTTTTTATCTCTTCCCGTACCATGGGATTCTCCCAGTTTAAGTCTGCCTGGGTCTTATCAAACAAATGAAGGTAATATTTCCCCACTTCCTCCGAATATTCCCATGCACTGCCGCCAAATTTTGACTGCCAGTTGGTGGGCGGATTCCCCGGAGTTCCTTCCTTAAAGAAATAGTAATCCTGGAATTTCTTATCGCCGTTAAGAGCCTTTTGAAACCATTCATGACTTGTGGAGGTATGGTTAAAAACCATATCAAACATCAGCCCCATACCCAGCTCTCCGGCCTTTGCGGTCAGCCGGTCCAAATCCTCCATAGTCCCAAACAGAGGATCGATCCGGCAGTAATCCTGGATATCATACCCATTGTCATTCTGAGGAGACAGGAAAAAAGGGGTCAGCCAGAGGCAATCCACTCCCAGCATTTTTAAGTAATCCAGTTTTTCCATCATTCCCTTTAAATCTCCGATCCCGTCACCGTTGCTGTCCCGGAAGGATTTGGGATAGATCTGATAAACACATGATTTCTTAAAGCTCTCCATTTATACAATTCCTTTCTTTTTTCCAACCATGACTGTCAGTGCAAAGGGTACTGCAATGGCAATCAGCATGCACAAGCCGAAGATTCCCATATACTGAGGCTGGATAGACAGGATACCTGGAATACCGCCCACGCCGATGGAATTTGCCATAACATTCATTCCTACGGAAACCGTAGCGGCTATGGCGGAACCGATCATGGCAGAAAGGAACGGAAAGCCCCGCTTTAAGTTCACACCGAACATAGCCGGCTCCGTAACTCCCAGATAGCAGGAAATACAGGCAGGAATGGAGATCTGCTTTGCTTCCTCATCCTTTTTCTGGAGGTACATCATGCCAAGTACTGCTGAACCCTGGGCAATATTGGATAAAGCGATCATAGGCCATAGCATCGTTCCTCCAAACTCTGCCATGAGCTGCAAGTCAATGGCATTGGTCATATGATGAAGGCCGGTAATAACAAGCGGAGCATATATAAAACCAAATAAGGTTGCAAACAGCCAGCGGAAGCTGGAGGTGAGCCCTGCATAAACTACTTTTGAAATCCAGGATCCAATCGCCCAGCCAATCGGACCTACCACTGCGTGAGCAGCGATTACCGCCAGAAGCAGAGAGCAGAATGGAACCACGATCATAGAGATTGCCTGAGGCGTAATCTTCTTAAAGAACCGCTCCAGATAAACTAATACAAAGCCAGCTAAAATGGCCGGAATGACCTGAGCCTGGTAGCCGATCATCTCCATTTTCACAAATCCAAAGTCCCAGACCGGTACCTCAGCGCCTGATGCCATGGCATAGGCATTTAAAAGCTGGGGAGATACAAGGGTAAGACCCAGAACAATTCCAAGGATCTGGGTAGTTCCCATTTTTCTTGTAACAGACCAGGTGATTCCTACCGGCAGGAAATGGAAGATCGCCTCGCCAAGGAGCCAGAGAAAGCTATGAACACCTGCCCAGAACTGTGACACAGAAATGAGAGTCTGGGTTCCCCCATTCATAAGATTGATCTCTCCTATTATGTTACGGAATCCAAGGATCAGACCGCCTACGATGATCGCGGGAATCAATGGAGCAAAAATCTCCGCGATATCCGCCACCGCCCGCTGCAAAAGGCTTAAATTCCCTTTAGCCTCTTTCTTCACTTCATCCTTGGATACCCCTTCCACACCAGATACGGATACAAAGTCATTGTAAAAGGACTGTACATCATTTCCAATGATTACCTGAAACTGTCCGGCCTGTGTAAAGGTACCTTTGACACTGGAAAGCGTTTCAATCTGCTTGGTATCCGCTTTTGCCGGATCCACCAGGGCAAAACGCATTCTCGTCATACAGTGGGTCACTGCCCCTATATTTTCCTTTCCCCCCACATACTCTAATAGTTTCCTGGCATCGCTCTCATACTTACCCATATTCATACTCCCTTCATACATGTTTTTGGCGCTCCCAAACTTATACGTTTATTTTGTGATTATACTATAACATATACGTATATCTTTGTCAATATGCAGAAAAGATAATTTAACTTGTCCGTCTGCGGACTAGCGACGCCCCATGCAGTTGTTTGTACGGACCTGGTAAGATAGGGTTAGACCGTTTCGTCTGGAGTATATGAGACGCCCATTCTTCTCTTCTTATTATTACAACTTCCTGCGGGCAAAATCCACGAACTTAAACTTGTCCGGCCTGTGGCGCGATTCCGTGTACTGGAATAAGGTAGAGTCCTCCAGATACGTATAGCTCTTCACCACCACCACCATATCATAACGTCCCATATCGAGAAGCCGGTAATCCTCATCCGTTGCCGTATGGACCGTGATCTCCTTCATGGCAAAGCCGATTTTAAGCCCCTGTTCATTCTCCAGATATTCATAAACAGAATCCTGGGCAGCGCGCAAAGGCAGATTCTCCACGACTTTCCTTGAAAAATAATCCTTATCAATAATGATCTTTTCCCCATCGATTTCCCGGACCCGTTCCAATACAAAGGCCTCATCCTCCGGGCCGATCTGAAGGGCTTCCATCAGCTTTTTATCATTTTTTACTATTTCCAAATTCTCCACAAAGGTTCTGGGCCTGGAATCTGAATAACGGTAGATTTCCTTAAAGCTTGCTATCTCCGATACCGGGAAATTAAACTTACTCTTATCCAACACCTCAGCGGCCTTTCCCCTGGCTTTGCGGATGCAGCCATCTTCCTCCAAAAGCCCCAGGGCTTTGCGGACAGTGTCACGGGATGCACCGTATATCTCCATCAACTCTCCTTCCGCCGGAAGCTTGTCTCCCGGACGGTATTCCCGCCTTTCTATTTTTTCAAGCAGCTCCTTATAAAGACGCCTGTATTTACTTTCCATAGGCCAATTCCTCACTTTACCTGTCTTTTTCATAGATTTACATATCAGTCTTTATTTTAACATATACGTATACCTTAGTCAAATAATTCGGATTTATACAAAAAAATAAGCATACATCAATTTATTTTTTTACATACACCTTTTCCTATATTAAGTAGAATTAAATATGCAATAGCCCCCTTTCTTTTCTTTCCATATATGGATTGATATGGTAAACTAATTTTAGAGCAACGACTACATAGGAGGACACAAGCATGCAAATACAATATACTAAAAATTTAAATAACAAAGGCGTCTTAGGCATTATCCGGCGCTTCTGTAATTATATTGATCCACGGCTGACGGAACACGGTTCCCACGTAGCTTATATCATTTCCCGTATGCTGCAGGATTCCGGACAATATTCTAAACAGGAGCTTCGGGATATCTGTTTTCTGGCCCAGCTTCATGATATCGGAGCATACAAGACAGAAGAAATCTCCAGGATGCTTCAATTTGAAACCGATGATATTTGGGATCATTCCTTCTACGGTTATCTTTTCATACGATATTTTTCTCCCCTCAAGGAATTGGCTCCTGCAGTGCTCTTACACCACATCACCTGGAATTTCCTGGAACAAGGTGATGAGCCCAGCACGAAATTAAAAGATCTATCCCAGATTCTTCACATTGCAGACCGCATTGATGTCTCCATGTCACTGGAAAAGCGTTCCTGGGAGGAAACCCTCCGGCTGATCTCACAGGGAACGAATAACGTATTTGCCCCTCACATCGTAGATCTTGCAGCCAGACTTGACTTTCAAGATTCCATTGAAAATGAATGGAGAAAAGATTCAGAATACTTCGACTTTTTAACCAGCATTCCACTTTCCGAAGAAGAGACTACGGAATATTTGAAAATGCTGGTCTTTATCATTGATTTCAGAAGCCATTACACCGTAACCCATACCATAACCACTACCAGCATCAGCTATGAGATTGGAAAACTCCTGTCCTTAAATGAGGATCAATTAGACCAGGTTCTCTGCGGCTCACTGCTGCACGATCTGGGTAAAATCGCCATTCCTGTGGAAATTCTTGAGTATCCGGGAAAATTAAGCCAAAAGGCCATGGGAATCATGCGGACCCATGTATACTTCACGGAGAAAATATTTGGCGGCAGCATTGATAAAACCATTGAGCGCATCGCACTGCGTCATCATGAAAAACTAAATGGATCCGGATATCCAAAAAAGCTGAAGGCCGAGGATTTAACTACGGAAGAACGCCTCGTAGCCGTTGCCGATATCATCAGCGCCTTAACCGGTACCAGAAGCTATAAGGCTTCCTTTCCAACAGACGGCATACTGTCCATCCTCACCCGGATGAAGGATGACGGCCTCCTGGATGAATCCATTGTTGACCTGGCAGCGGAACATCTTGACGATATCCTTGATACGACCGCTATCCGGTGTCAGCCCATATTAAGCATTTATGAAAAGCTGAGAAAAGAATATGAAACTCTGCCTCAATTTGAAACCTACAATGAAAAGCTTCACTTTGCACTTACTTTAAGAGATCCGGAGCTTATTCCGTCATGGCCATGAAGCATAAAAAATCCGGCTGGAACCAGCCGGATTTTCTTTTCTTATTTTGCAATTACTCTTACAAATTTTTTCTTACCGCGTTTTACGATCATTCCATCTCCGGAAAACTGCTCTTTCGCGAAAACAGCTTTCACATCGGAAACCGTTTCGCCTTCCACAGTTACTCCTCCCTGTTCCACATTTCGCCTTGCTTCGGAACGGGTAGGAGCCAAGCCTGATTTCTGGAGAATTGCCAAGATGTCAATGTTTCCGTCCGTAAAATCTGCCTCTTCCAGCTCACAGGTCGGCATATCTGCCGCGTTGCCGCCGGTAAACAGCGCTCTGGCACTCTCTCTTGCTCTTTTTGCTTCCTCTTCCCCATGAACCAGATTGGTCAGCTCATAGGCAAGGATTTCTTTTGCTTCATTTAACTGGCTGCCTTCCCAGCTGTCCATCTCGTTAATCTGCTCAATGGGAAGGAATGTAAGCATACGCAGACATTTTAACACATCTGCATCGGCAATGTTTCTCCAGTACTGGAAAAAGTCAAAAGGAGTAGTCTTTTCCGGATCAAGCCATACAGCGCCGGACTGAGTTTTACCCATCTTATTTCCCTCAGAATTTAAAAGCAATGTGATGGTCATTGCATGAGCATCTTTCCCTAGCTTCCGGCGGATCAGCTCGGTGCCGCCAAGCATATTGCTCCACTGGTCGTCTCCTCCAAACTGCATGTTGCAGCCGTAACGGTTGAACAGCTCATAGAAGTCAAAGCTCTGCATGATCATGTAGTTGAATTCCAGGAAGCTTAAGCCTTTTTCCATACGCTGCTTATAGCATTCCGCGGTCAGCATGCGGTTGACAGAAAAATGGGGGCCGACCTCTCTGAGGAAATCAATGTAATTTAAGTTGAGCAGCCAGTCTGCGTTATTAACCATAAGAGCTTTTCCTTCAGAAAAGTCGATAAAACGGCTCATCTGCTTTTTAAAGCAGTCACAGTTATGCTGGATTGTTTCCACTGTCATCACCTGCCGAAGGTCGCTTCTTCCGGAAGGATCTCCAACCATACCGGTTCCGCCTCCGATCAGGGCGATGGGCTTATTGCCTGCCTCCTGAAGGCGCTTCATTAAACACAGGGCCATAAAATGACCTACGTGAAGGCTGTCAGCCGTGGGATCAAATCCGATATAGAATATGGCTTTTCCTTCATTCACCATTTTGCTGATTTCTTCTTCGTTCGTCACCTGGGCGATCAGTCCGCGGGCTTTCAATTCGTCATAAATTGTCATCATGATTCTCCTTTTCTCATTAAAATAAGCCCCGTCCTATCAAAAGGACGAGGCTGAAGTCTCGTGTTACCACCTTAAGTTTATAAACAGCTCACGCTGTCTACCTCTTTGAGTACCTGAAGCGATACTCTAGCACAATAACGGGTGCGGGAATCCGTCGCAGCCTACTTGGCATCTTAGCCGTTTGGTGCGAAGCTCAAAGATGTATTCGCAATCCGTATTCCACGCGCCTCTCATCTGCCGGCTGCTTTCTGTGTGGTCCATCGTATTGCTACTTGTTCTTATCAACGCTTTTACTTGTTTATGAAGTTATTGACTAGTATATGTTGTTTTGTTTTATTTGTCAAGAGGGGTTTTTTTCATTTTTTTATAAGTCCGGATATAACATAAGGCCCTTCTTTTTATTATTTCTCTTCAGGAGTTTTCTGTCAGTGAAACAGCATTCATACCCAGGCTCCATTCTCATCAACCCGGTATCCGTCCGGCGTGATCGTATTCATCAGGCATTCTCCTGAATGATTCAGATAATACCATTCGTTTTGTACTTTTGTCCAGCCGGTTGCCATAGATCCATCCGTTTTCAAATAATACCATGCTCCGTCCCACAAAATCCAGTCTGTTTTCATTGCACCATTCTGGTCCATAAAGTACCAGTTCCCGCCTATCTGATTCCAGTCGGTTGCCATATAGCCAGTCAGTCCGAAATAATACCATGTTCCACTGGCTTTCACCCACTCTTCCTTCGGATATGTCCCATCCTGCCGTTGGAAACGCCAGCCTTCTCCATCTTTTTCCCAGCTTCCCTTAGTTTCATCGGTACGGTTTTTTATTCCATAATCCTTATTAGATCCAGAACCGCCACCGGTACTTGATGATGAACTGCCGCCGGTACTTAATGATGAACTGTCGTCAGTACTTAACGATGAATTGTCGTCAGTACTTGACGATGAACCGCTGTCGGTACTTGATGATGAACTGCCTTGGCTCGGCAACGACTTCCATTTAGCCGCTCTGTGCATACTCAAGATCACGTTGTATTTGGATAGGACGGAATCATCCGCACTGATCATGGTTGCATACCAGTGGGTATCTTGAATATTTGATTGGACTCCGTTGTAATCCTGGCCAAAAACCAGCAGATCGTCAAGGCTGCTGCCAAACTGGAAGTGATAATGCGCTGCTATAGGTGCTGCGCTGTCACCTTCCATACCGGGAACCATAGTGACGAAGTATTTGTAGGAGCTGCCCTCAGAAAGCGTGTCTGCCGTGAAGATGTACATAATTGCGCCCTCAAGACCCTTTCGCATTTTTCCGGTCATGGTATAGCTGTCCTGGGCCAGGATTCCTCCATCCACATCGATCCATGTTAAGAGACAGCCGGTTTCCCCATCCGCAACAACAAGGGAAGACACACCGTTGGTACCGGTCATGCGATACCAATACTCTTTCAATGATGCCGAATCGGGATACATGGCTTTTGCCCGCTGTCCCATCGCTTCGCTTACCGCATAGAAGGCAGCTATGTAAGCATCATAAGCAGTTTCCCATACATCTTCCAGATAGGGGTAATTCGTCAGCATTTCCGCATCCGGATAAATATAGCTCTGCCAGGTTTCCCAATTGCCAACCCATCTTTTCAGCGTGGTATCACCAACAAGTTCCATTTTATCACCAATGGAAACAAGATAAGCATCATCTTCACCATTTTCAAAGATATCATCTGCAGACAAATCCAGCTTAGAGAAGTCATAGTCTCCCGAATCGTCCATCAGGGAGTTGTTGTTTATTTTATCGGATACATCCACGCCGTCTACAATAATAGAAACAGATTCTGCTTTAACAGGTACTGCTTTAACGGATTCAGCCGCACCGTCTACGACTTCAGCAACTGATTCCTCTTTATCTGTTTTTTCGGATTCAGCCCCACCGGATGAAGCTTCAGTAGCTGGTTCCTCTTTATCGCTTATTTCGGATTCAGCCTCACCATCTGCAACTTCAGCAGCTGGTTCCTCTTTATCGATTTTTTCGGATTCACCCCCACCGGTTGCAGCTTCAACGGCTGGTATCTCTTTATCGCTTTTTTCGGATTCAGCCTCACCGGCTGCAACTTCACCGGCTGGTTCCTCTTTATCGCCTTTTTCGGATTCAGCCTCACCGTCTACAACTTCAGATTCAGCCTCACCATCTGCAACTTCAGCAACTGGTTCCTCTTTATCGTCTTTTTCATATTCATCCGCACCAACTACGATTTCAGCGGCTGGTTCTATGGCAAATGCTGATACCGGCATCAAGGAGACTACCAGCATAACTATCAAAGTCAGAGATATAATGCTATTCTTTCTTAACATAAATAATTTACTCCTTTCAATTATCTATTTCTTTTCAGAAATAAGTTAAACCTTGGGCTGTATTGTGACACCGTCTGTTACATAGTTAGTCTAAACTAACTACATGGCAATTTATAACGACCATTATAGGTCGTTTTAATAAATCTTACATAATTTCCAAGTAAGTGAAAGGAAATCCTTTCATCCGATATCAAATACCTCAACAGTTGAATTTTAGTAAATAATTGATCCTGGATAAGAAAAATCCAGTACTGCCCTGTGCGATTCAAAATACGTCAAAGGCATGCACGGGCATAAACCAGCGGGGATCGCCACCGACTTAATAATGAAATAATACAGGAATGAAGTTGTTAGCGCTGTACAACTAAAAATAGCCTAACATAGGTAAAGCCATCATGTCAAGCCACAGGAAATGATACAATTTATCAAACATTTGATATAATATAAGGCAGGATAAAGCAACAAACCTGAATAAAAGTTTTAAAGATGTGGAGTCAACAAACGAGCAATGCGGAAATTTCCGCAGCATTGGAAAGAGGGCCTGAATCATTGGATCAGTGTTTTTTAACTCAAGGTGCAGACTTATCTGCCGAAAGGAACATAGGGAAAGGGCTGACCTGCATCGGGGCAATAAACACAAGATTTACTACCCTAAAGAACGTCAGCCCTGTATCTCTCTGCGCGATTCGCTTTTATTGAAATATCCCATTACATGAAGTTCCTGCATGCCTGCAAAGGAAAACAAACCTTTATCTTAAAGCCGGCTTACAGAAAGTGCATATCCACTTTATCAGTTATATCCGTCCGGCCGGTTGCAGTTGGTTTTTCCCATTTCTTCTTTCATCAGACCTGACATGATTTACTTTACCCAGGCTCCATTCTCATCAACCCGGTATCCGTCCGGCGTGATCGTATTCATCAGGCATTCTCCTGAATGATTCAGATAATACCATTTGTCATGGACATTGATCCAGCCCACCGCCATAGATCCGTCAAGGTTCATGTAATACCATGTTCCGTTCCACATCACCCAGTCCGTTTTCATTGCACCGCTCTGATCCATAAAATACCAGATTCCGCCGACTTCATTCCAGCCGGTGGCCATATAGCCGGTCAGTCCAAAATAGTACCATTTTCCGCTGACTTTTACCCACTCTTCCTTGGGATACGATCCATCCTGTCTTTGGAAGCGCCAGCCTTCGCCATCCTTTTTCCAGCTTCCCTTTGTTTCATCGGAACGGTTTTTTATGCCATAGTCTCTGTCTGAGTCAGAACCGCCGCCGGTATTCTTTCCCGGTACAGGCTCTGGCTCTGGTTTTGGCTCCGGCTCCGGTTTTGGCTCCGGTTCCGGCTTAGGTTCCGGTTCTGGATCCGGATCATTGATTCCCGGCAAATCCGCACCTGCACCTGCCTTCCTTATGACACTGTCCTTTGCCGGACGCAGGAAATCTCCGAATACAATTCTTCCATTAACTCTGGTAAAGCACTCCGCCGGATTCAGGGAAAGGAAGTTATCGGCTGTTATGGCATTCATTCCGTTCTGATAAAAATAATTATTGCTTATTTCTCTGGCTGCAATTTTATCATCGTATACTTTATCAAGGGAGGCACTGTAGGAAGCGGTTCGATATGATACATTATTTACCACTATGCCGTCGGCTGTTAAGTTTCCGTCTGAACCTGTCTTATAAGGACTGGGACGCATGATGATGTTAAAACGCCGGTTATCAAAGGAGGTATTATTTTCGATGGTCAGTTCTCCCGGATTAAAATTATCTGTAATTCCATCCAGATTATTGTGGAATGCCACACTATTTCTTAAGATGTTCCTGACCTCCCGGCCTTCTCCTCCCAGCTTGAATCCGTTGTTCCCATTATTGTATGCCACACAATTTTCAATAATGGTACTTCCGTTGGGACCGTCGGATAAGGTATTGTACAGATCCCAGCCATCATCTGCATTATCATGAGACACGCAGTTTACAAAGCGGTTATCATCGCCGGAACAGGATTTTGAAGCAAATCCATCGGCATTGATCCTTGAGCCGTCAATATTTTCATAAGACTCACAGTTTTCAATCAGGTTATAGGAGGGCCATAATGCCCTGCTGCCCCGCGACTTTGTGATCGTAAGGCCCGCATCACTGGAAGTGTTGTGGATCAGGGAATCTTTCATCACATTGTGACTGCCGTGGATCATCACGCCTCTGCTTCCTTCCACATTCTTACCGTCCACATCAAGACCTGTTACATCCCAGTAATCTGAATCCAGAACAAAGATCTTTCCGCTTCCCGCTATTTTTACCGCCCCTCTTGCAGTCAGTGCTTTCCTGGCATCTTTATTTCCGGACGAACTGATGGGAATCTGGAACGGTCCGTACGTTCCTTCTGCCATGTAGATCGTTCCGCCTGGAACCAGTCTCTTTATAGCTGACTCCATAGACATGGGCGCCTCCATGGTTCCGGCTCCGGAGTCGCTTCCGTCAGGTGCCGTATATAAGTCATTCCCATAGCTTTCCTTTTTCACGCGGAAGGTCTGCACCTTCTCTTTTCCAGCATCAGCACCTTCGCCCGGTACAAAACTCAGTTTGAATTCTGCCTCATCTTCTGTGATAACAGCCGGGCAAGTGAACTGGACCCCTCCTGTGACTTCCTTATTTGCCGCAATGACCGCTCCATCCTGGCTTACGGTCATACGGCCGGACTGATTGGTAAGAGCTGAAACCGTATAAGCAGGGCGATTGGTATAGGCTGCAGATGCCACATAAAGTGACGCAGATTCATCGTCTGGGGCAATATAAGCCGGTGACTCATCCGCCTGTTCTACATCGCTTAATACCAAGGAAATATTTTTCACCGACATACGGGCATTTCTTGCGGCAAAGAATCCCACGTACATGGTATCTTCATCCAGATGAGCCACAATGTTGGGGGTGACATTTTTGTCCGTAAAGGTATAGGTGCTGACCACATTTCCCTCATCATCAAGATGGGAGGCCTTAAACCCTTCATCCGTCCGCTCCAGACGAAGCTTCATCTGGGTCCCATAGAAATTAGACGAATAGGGGGCATCTTCCGGCGCATATTTTTTATCTGCTTTTGATACGGACTTTTCAAAGGTTGCCGTAGTTTTTACGGACTTTAGATTTCCTGCCGGACTGTTAACTCCATAGCGGGCTGCCGCCAGTAAGTTTAAATCCGCATTCAGGGTTTTTCCTGCTGATCCTGCATGAAGTATTACCATATTGGAAGCAGCCGGATATTCCTCATAACCTTCTTCTAAGGGGTCCTTTCTGGGAGCGCCGTTGATATCGCGGACCATAAGGCCTGCACCCTCCTGCTGGTTTGGACCAGTTCCGTTCTCCGGTCCCATTTGCTCTACGGTGACATCAGCAGTCAGGCTGAAATTCTTATTGGCAGGTACCTCTGCATAATAAAAGGTCACACCGTCATGTCCTGCCTGCAGTTTTCCGCCTCTTGATTCAATCACAACATCCTGGACCGGTCTTCCTTCCATGCCCAGAGGCTCACCGGAACCTACCGGCCAGGTGTAGTTGACCCCCACTTTATTGTCCAGTACATTGGAACTAAAGTTTAAATCTGTGGATTGCCCGAATGCCGAGGATCTCCAGAGGACTTCCGCTTCCGGTCCGTTCCAGTTTGCTGCCGGGCCGCTGTTGGTCCAATGGAACGGTCCGCTTCCATTCAGGGCTTTCCACCAGCGGTCTGCTGCTTCTACACGGAATGTGTGATGCTCCGCCGGATCCAGTCCTGTCACCGTAAAGGACGTATTCTTTGTGGTATAAGCGCCGTTGACATGATTAAAGTAATCCCCTTCGGTTGTATACACGGGTTTTCCATCTGCATATACACGGTATGCGTAGATACCTGATTCATCCTCCGGTTCGTTCCATGAAAGGAGGAAATCATTGCCGGATAAGGATACCTTTAATCCACTGCTTTTCCATACCGGCGCAAGGTAATCATAAGCCCTGGTTGTTTTTACGGTTTCTTCCTCGTACTCATAAATCTGGTCCGAATCCGTAAACGCTTCCAGATATACATCGTTTCTGTCCTCCAGCATACGGCCGATGGTCATGCTGATCTCTCCCGCCTCTGGTTTTTCAAGCTGGTAATTATAAACGGTGGCCGCAAGCTCGCCGTTTACATAGGCATGGTACCCCCGTATTCTTGGATCCGCCGCCTTCGCGGATATGAATTTGGCAGTTCCCCATGTGTACCCAATTCCGCTGAATGTGATTTTACCATCTGCCGGTTCTTTGACTTCCGGGTCTTCTCCTCCTGATGTGGTCCAGTCATATAGGAGCCCCAGCACCTTATTTCCCGGAGCATCGACAGCATATACCTTAAACACATAGGTCATATCAGGGGATAATCCACTAAGTTCACAGGAAGTACCGGCCACAGGCTTGGTTACATCGATCAATTCATCATTTAAGTACGTCTCTACAATATACCCTGTGATTCCACCGCTGCCGGTCTCCTGTTCCCCGTCTTCAGCCGCAGGCCATTTTAGTTTCACCCTTCGTTCCGATCCGCTCTTTGAGGCCTCGGACGCACTGGCGACCGCCAGAACATCATCCGGCCATACCGGTTTTGCCATGGCATCATAGGAAACGGCGGACTGAGTCGTGGTTCCCGTAAAACTTAAGTCATTGCAGAATTTTACGGATCCCCATGCCTTGTAATCAGAAGCTGCCGCGTCATTGTCCTTTTTCTCAATTCCCCTCCAGTTCATGACTACATTGTGAAATACGGCATTGGAAACACCCGCCAGCGATTCCGAGCTTTTTGCCAGGGACGGTTCAATGTTGGTAAACGTAATATCCTGGAAATACAAATCATGGTGGGTATGCCATGGCTGGAACATCTTTCCATAATCCACAGATGCCGTTATTTCGAACGTATTCTTTGTAATGGTATCTGCCGTAATATTGTACGCGTCAATCTCATAGAACTCCGCCGGCTTATCTGCCGGTTCTACCGTTACGGCCTGATTGGCGTCGGAGTAGGAGGTACTAAATGTAAATACCTGTTGGGCATCCCCTACGGCGCAGTCGCGGATCAGAATATCAGATACCCCGCCGCCGTTTACAGGAGCGCTTTTGAAGCGGAACGGCATATCACTGTGGTTTAAGACATTATCCTCCACCAGTATTTCACCAATGCCTGCTCCGGTATGGCTGCCTGCCGCAATGGCACCTCCATGGCATTCACGGAGGAAATTATTAAAGGTCCAGATATTGCTTGACGGCCTCTGTTCCGTATCCTGCACGCCCTTGCCCATACCGGTGGCGAAATTGACCGCATCATCTCCTGTGTCGAAGAAATTGTTAAAAACTATTGCATCCTGGGTATTGCCAAGCTCGATTCCGTCCCCATTGTTTGCATCGTATGTAATGTACTTTACATTTTCAGAAACTACATGTTCACTGTCAAGGACCGCGATGGTATGGTTTGCAGGATTTTCCACTGTGATTCCTTCGATATAAACTCCATTCACACCCCGGAGTACGATCAGATTTGGCCTCATGGCATAAGCTTCACTGTCGTTAAGTCCCTTTCCTTTCCCCATATCAAAAGCACTCTTGGCCAATATTCCAAAATTGCTGCTTCCGGAAACCTTGCTGTTGCTTCCTGCCACCCAGTTCTTCAGCGCATATTTTTGAAGCTCTGCTTGTGTCCAGTCAGGATCACCGCTTTGTCTTTTCTGAAAAGCCGGGGAATAACCGTCTCCGCTTATGGTACTGCCGGAACCATATTTCCACCCATTTCCATAAACCGTGCCTTTTCCCACAATGCGGATATTTTCAAACAATCCATTTTCATCTGCGCTGTAGGCATTGATCAGGGCCCAGGACCTGGTATCGGTAGAATAAGGGTATAAAAGATAGTTCTGGTCATAGTGGCTCACATTGGGCGAACCAAAGAGAACCGCTCCCTCTTCCAGTTCCAGAGTCATGTTGCTCTTTAAATACAGAGAACCGGACATATAGATTCCTGACGGAATCACTACCTTTCCGCCTTCGCTGCAGGCATCAATGGCGCTCTGGATTGCCTTTGTATTATTTACGATAAAGGCATCTGTTTCCTCACCGCTGGAGGTGAAGCCTGTTTCTACCGGCTCCGCTCCATAATCCCGGATATCAAATACTTCCGGCGTACCGGTCGTAGACCAGATGACGGATGCCCTGTCACCAAGCTCTGTCCCATCTTTATCCACAGCCGCAACGGAAAAGGTATAACTGGTATCCGGTGAGAGGCCGTCCGCCCGGAAGGTATGGATATCCGTCTTTACCATATCTATCCCCTGGGCATCGTAATAACCATAAAAAGCGTTCATATATGTATTGGCCCAGTCCGCATGCTCCGCGAAATTACTTCTTGCATCTCCTATCTTTACTTCATCACAATAAACATTGTAATTTGCCACATCCTCGTAATTCTCCGGCTTGTCCCAAACCAGAGTTATGGATGTATCATCATAAGCCAGCTTAAGTACTCTTACATTTGTTACATCATAGCTTCCTTCCGATCTGCTGTAACGGCTCTCACCCGTCAGTGAAAGCTCTGCATTGGATGGAGAGGCAGCCGCAACCGATGGCGTAGCCACTGTCTCCAGCACGGAGACAGCCCCGTATGCCTTAGAAGCATCGGCACTAGATGGCGTGGCCGCCGCGTTGGACAGCGTTGCTTCCTTAATGCCATCCAGTGCTGAGGACAACTCTGCATAAGCAGTTCCCCCACCGGATGCTCCAAACTGTGGCAGCATAGCCACGGCAAGGAATACAGCTAATGCCTTCCTGCACCGCTTTAATAAAGCATTCATTATTGTTCCCTCCCAAATAGTAGTGTAAGCGCTTACAGTTCAATATTACAGCGTAGAAAATTAATAATCAACCATATATTTACTTTTATTTCAAACTTTGTAAATAAATCCTAACTTTTATTAGTACATTTACTCAAAACAGTTAAATTTCGTTATGTCTTTACTGTATATTTTTTACATTTTTCTCACTTGCTTTTGGTCATTATTTTCGATATTTCATATGGTAAAGCGCTTACATTTTTCGACATTTTCTGATTACCAGAAAGAATAAACTGATTTCTTGCATGTAATTCGAAACAAACGAAACAATTTTTAAGATTGGGATTGACTGGCAAACAGACGAAAGATTCGTGGGTTTACACGATATGAAGTTATGGAAGATAGTAAAATATTTTGGATTGTGGTAGAATGGATGCATCTAGAATTGCGAACATTACCGCGTTAAAAAGAGCGCACAATTACGAATCCGGAAACATACTGGGAGAAAACCTATGATCACTTTAACTAATAAACAGGCAAGACATTTTATGCTTCTCAAACACGGGCTGCTGGGCGATCACAAATTTAAGGGTAAGCAGGGAGCTTTTGATTTTGTGCGCCAGGCTGGCTGTATTCAGTTTGATCCGGTTGATTCCTGCGGAAAGAATGCGGAGCTTACGCTGCAGTCCCGTGTCAAAGGCTTTACAAAGCAAACGCTTTACGAGCTGCTGTATAACGACCGAATGCTTGTGGATTATCCCGATAAAAATCTTTCCATCATTCCCACAGAGGACTGGCCGTATTTTGAACGTTACCGGAATGCTGCACGGGAAGGCGGACGGCGTTTCAAAGAACTGAAGGAGCTGGAAGCAAACACGAAGGATTACATCCAGGCAAACGGAGCGGTCGGCTCTGACACCCTACCCATACAGGGCAGCATACACTGGCACTCTTCCATTCATTGGAGCGGTAATTGGAGCGGCGATACCAATGCGTCACGGGCGGTGCTGGAGCAGTTATATTCTACCGGTGAGCTGATCATTCACCATAAAAAAGGCTCCCGGAAGTATTACGACCTAACCCATAAGCATTTACCTGCCGAACTCCTTGACATTCCTGACCCGCTGCCGGATGAATTTGAGCATCAAAAATGGCGTGTTCTTCGGCGGATAGGCGCAGTAGGGCTTCTATGGAATCGTCCATCCGATGCATGGTTAAATATTTGGGGGCTAAAAACTCCTCAAAGAACTGAAATGTTCAAAGAATTGCTTGATGAAGGAAAAATTCTGCAAGTCAGTGTAGACGGCTTAAAGGACATTCTTTACTGCCAGGCAGAGGATTTATTTCTTATAGAAACTGTATTACAAACCGATACTTATAAACCCCGCTGTGAACTGATTGCACCGCTTGACTGCATGATGTGGGACAGAAAGCTGATCCGTGCATTATTTGGCTTTGAATACACCTGGGAAATCTATACTCCGGCTGATAAACGTAAATATGGTTTTTATGTTTTACCGATGCTTTATGGGGGTAGTTTTATCGGACGCGTGGAAGCAGTTGCTGACATAAAGAAACGTACGCTGGTTGTCAAAAACATCTGGTATGAGGATGGAATCAGGCAAACAAAAAAGCTTCAGGCAGCCGTTAATGGGTGTATGAAACGATTCGCTAAATTTAATGAGTGTGATGTAATTGACTTTGCGTATCTGGAGGAATGACAGGTATGATCTCTTTTAATCAGACCAGAGGTTCGTGGAGCAAAGGACAGATGCACTGAAAATCGTGCATCTGCGTGATTGTAACCTAACTGTACTTCGCTATGAGCCAGACCCCAAAAGTCTTTCCCGTACAAAAAAAATCGTGTGACTGGAGATCCCACAGCTTTCAAGATATCCTTCAATACCGCCAGAAAAACCATCTACATATTGATAAATCTTTTCAAGATACTCCGGCCTTGATTCCATCAAATACTGTGCGGCACTGTAGGTTTTCATCATGTCATTGTAGGCCTCGTCCCGTGTCAGGTTCACATAGGACTGTATGTAGTTATTCAGGCAGTCCTGTTTATCTGCACCCGCCAACATGAGAAGGAGCAAGGCTACCACCCCAGTACGGTCTTTACCTGCAGAGCAATGGAAAAGCACACAACCGTCCTGATCAGCAGCAATCACATCGAATACGCTTTTTATAGCTTCCTTGCGTTCCAGCATATCCAAATACATATCATCCATGTGTATGTGGTCAACGAACTCCATCTGCGATGCCCTGGATAAATCCGCGTCGTCCAGCAGGGGAATATTGACATTTAGCACACCGCAGCTTGCTCCCAGGCGATCAGGTTTTTCAGCCACTTCTAAGGGGCTGCGCAAATCAATTACAGTGGATACACCATACTCCAGCAGAAATTGCATATCTTTGTCAGTCAGGCGGCTGATATCGTCCGCCCGAAGAAAGCTGTGCCATGAGGTCTGCCCGCCGATGCAGGCAGGAATCCCACCCAGTTCACGAACATTGAACGCTTTTTCCAATGGAAGCCGTATCCAATGTTTCATTGCTTTGTTTATCATAAGATTTTTACCTCCTTAAAATCAATCTTTTTTTGCTGCCCGTGTTGATGGTGGAATCCCTGCAAGGGTAGAGATTTACATTAATTTCTCTAGCTTTGTTGATGATTAAAATGATCATTAAGTTTGTAACAGGACCCAATACACCTACTATAATCCGGAAGATTGCAGGGGCATTATGTGTTATGCCTCCTGGCAAATAGCAGGAAATGTTACTGGAAATGAGAAACGCAATGATCTTCTGTTAGAGAGCGTCACGTACCCCAATCATGCATCCACACAGTTTGCCTATGAGAGGAAAATTAGTATTGAAAATACTGCCACATTAAATTGCTATTTTATTCATAAAATGTTTACCGCTTATCACGTTTATTCTGATCATTAAACTGTTGCATACATTGCTACGAAACAAACTCTGACCCTATGCGTCTTTCTTAGCTTTTTGAGCATATGTTCTTTTTATCGATATTTGCATTATAATACTTTCAATTCAGGCTGTCAACGCGCTTTCGAACATATGTTTTTTTGCAGATTTAAAGCTATCATTTAAGGGTAAGCATCTTCTTTTGGAAACATCTTCTGAAGAAATCCTTTTCTTATCTGCTTTAGATTGTCTTATTCTTCTTGCTGAAACTCGATAGTGTTATCAAGCTTATTCAGAAAGCTTGCTATTTGAAGTTGTTCTTTAGGTTTTGGTATTGATACCATATGATCATGGACATCATTCCTATTTAACGTAGGCACCCCGCTCTCAGAACTAAACTTTGACAAATCAATATAATTATACAAATGATAAACATATCTAGGAGAATTATCTAAAAAATCAGTAACCCATAGAGAAGTATTATGTGGCCAGTAGTCCTGTTCAACATATACCACCTTTCCGATTGAACCTGAGCGACCAGTAACAGCTCCAGTGCCTTAGCTTTAAAATCCGAATTCCATACACCAATTCCATTAGAAAAAACAACAGGGTAAGGTCCTTCAATAATCTTCCCCATAGGCAAATCAAAACCACGCTGTAAAGGAGCAACATCTTCACAGCAATTCATTTATCTGCACATGTGCAAAAAGTGAGAATGAACGGTCGTATCTTCTGTCAACTCTGGATGGAAAGCACAAGCCAGCATATTCTTTTCCCGGGCAGCCACGATTTTTCCATCAACCTTTGCCAAAACCTCCACACCCTGACCAACATCCACAACATATGGCGCACGGATAAACACCATCGGAATGATTCCAGTGCCGCCGAATTCCGATTCAGTTTTGAAGCTGGCCAGTTGCCTTCCGTATGCGTTGCGTTCCACTGTAATGTCCATACAGGCAAGATGGCTTTCACCTCCGATAACCGTTTTCGCCAGCAGGATCATGCCAGCACAGGTACCCATCACAGGGAATCTGCTCTGAATCATTTGAAGGATTGGCTCCTTTAATTCTAATTCCCGCATCAACTTTTCCATCACCGTGCTTTCGCCGCCGGGCAAAATTAAGCCGCTCATCTCTTCGGTAAAATCTGCCCGTTGCCGGATTTCAAAGCTGTCTGCCCCCAGTTTGGACAACATCTTTTCATGCTCTATAAACGCGCCCTGTAAGGCAAGTATTCCAATTCGCATGGTGCTCACTCTACTTTCCGCGTTCCGCCATCAAGAGGGCGATTTCCTGCTCGTTGATACCTACCATCGCTTCACCTAAGTCTTCGCTAAGTTCTGCGATCAGCTTTGCATCATTGAAATTGGTAACAGCTTTTACAATGGCGGCAGCACGTTTTTCCGGATTGCCGGATTTAAAGATACCAGAACCCACAAACACACCTTCCGCTCCCAGCTGCATCAGCAGCGCGGTATCAGCGGGAGTCGCCACACCTCCGGCGGCAAAGTTCACCACAGGCAGTTTGCCGTTTTGTGCCACCCATTTCACCAGATCCAATGGGGAAGCCAGTTGTTTCGCGGCTTCAAATAATTCATCCGCCCGCAATGCAGTGAGCATCCGGATTTCGCTTTGAATTTTCCGCATATGCCGCACGGCCTGCACCACATCGCCGGTCCCTGGCTCGCCCTTGGTACGAATCATCGACGCGCCCTCGGCAATGCGGCGCAATGCTTCTCCTAAGTCTTTCGCACCGCAGACAAAGGGGGCGCGGAATTTAGTTTTGTCAATGTGATAGATGTCATCAGCCGGAGAAAGTACTTCGCTTTCGTCTATGTAGTCGATTTCGATGGCTTCCAGAAGCTGCGCTTCCACAAAATGCCCAATGCGTACTTTTGCCATTACGGGAATGGAAACCGCTGCTTGAATCCCTCTAATCATTTTAGGGTCACTCATCCGGGAAACGCCACCTGCTGCCCGAATGTCGGCGGGGATCCGCTCCAATGCCATCACAGCACACGCACCCGCTTGTTCAGCAATTTGCGCTTGTTCCGGGGTACTGACGTCCATGATCACGCCGCCCTTTAGCATTTGAGCCAGATTTTTATTGAGTTCATATTGCTCTGACATGATAAATCCTCCTGGTATTTTAGAGTCTAAGTTAATATCCTTATTATGCTCTAAAACTGGTCTTATCGAAAGTGCCAGTTTGTGTTTATTTAAAAATACCAGTTAGAAATTTTTTGTGCAACTGCTCATCCGTATTTACATCCTTTGAGCCGCGTCCAAGGCCAGATCTGAGCGCACGCATTCATCAGGAAGCATCGCCAGTTGAACACTGAGCGGGCTGCCCTTCATCCGTTCCGCCGCATAAGAAAGGCCGTTGGTACGCTCATCCAGAAGTGGATGGTCTATCTGAGCCGGATCTCCCAGCAAAATGACTTTAGTGCCCTTGCCCACGCGGGTAACAATTCCTTTTACCTGCCGTGGAGTCAGATTCTGTGCCTCATCGATAATAAGCCAGGTATCGGTGATGGAACGGCCGCGCATGAAATTCATGGCCTCGGCTGAGATAATGCCTGTCGTAAAAAGATAATCGATTCTGCCGTGCAGTTCTTTTTCGTCCCAGCGGGATTCCTGGGGCCCATGGTCTAAGAGTATTTCAAGGTTATCCACGATGGGGCGGAGAAGAGGAGAGATTTTTTCCTGCTCACTTCCCGGAAGGAATCCAATATCCTGATCAAATTGCGCATTGGGGCGGCAGATGAGAAGCTTGCGATATTCTTTCTGCGCCTGCTCCACTGTTTTTTCCAATCCGACCGCCAGAGCGTAAAACGTCTTAGCCGTGCCCGCAGGACCCTTTACAATCACTAAAGGCGCCTCATCAGCGGGAAGCATTAAGGCCTCCTGCAAAAACTGCTGGCCTATGTTACGGGCTTTTACCCCGAAAGGGCGGATATTCTTGTAGGCCAGCGCTACAACTTTCCCCTTCTGATAGCGGCCCAGTATCGTCTTTTTTTCCGAAATATCCGAGCGGATCAGTACAAACTGATTCTCAATAAGTTTTAACGGGGCAAATATCCCATCATCATCCACGGTGTAAAGCAGTTCCGCCGGCACTCCTTTTTTCTTAAAAGAAGACAGGGCTTCATCGGGAGCATATACTTCCGCTCGCCCGGTATACTGTCCCGAAGAAGCGGGAACCTGATCGGTAGTAAAGTCCTCCGCAGGAATTCCCATCATCTGCGCCTTGATCCGGACTACAATATCCCGGGTAACTAAAATGACAGATTCCCCTTGATTGCACAACCCCTTGCACACTTTCAGGATGCGGTTGTCCTGGCTATTGGGCTGCATGCCTTCAGGCAGAGGAACGTCCACATGGTTTACTTCCAATCGGAGAAATCCACCGTTTGAAAGGGGAACGCCCTCAGTGAGGTTTCCGGAAAGACGCAGATGTTCCAGTAACCGAATCGCTTGCCTGGCGTTGCTGCCGCATTCTCCATCGGAGTTTTTAAGCCTGTCAAGCTCTTCCAGTACTGCTAAAGGAAGGACAATGTAGTTCTCTTCAAAGGATTCTAAAGCGTAAGGGGCGTGAATCAGTACATTGGTATCCAGCACATAAGTTTTTGGCATTATACTCCTACTTTCTGCATTTGTTTTATTTTTCACTTTGAGTGACAGGCTATATACAATAATCACAGTGTTAGAAGAATCAGTTGATTTCAACGTACCTATTCTTTAGTCTGTCGAACCATTGGGCAGATTCATATCCCATTCGTTCCGACAATGCCACAACCAGCCCATCTACTACAGCAATGGGGGCAGACATGGAATGGTATTCCTTTTCCTCACCCTGGTAAACATACAGCTGTATATCAGCTTTTTGCTTATCCGGTACATATAGCCTGCTGGTAAAGGCCAGCGTACGGTAAGCAGCTATTTTCTGATACTTAAGAATCATATGTCCCTCCCGGGAAACTCTGGAAATATTAAACAGGATGACAAGGTCTCCTGCTCCTGCCTGTGCCAAACCTTCAAGCACCTCAGCGCCACCGGCTGGGAGAAGCACCACTGAAAGCCCAAGGCGGCGCAGGCGGAAAAACAAAAGCTGTCCCAGAGAGAATGAGGCATTTTTTGCATAAATAAAGATGCTCTTTGCCTCCTGAATCGACTTAATAGCACACTCAAACTCCGATATGTCCAGCTGCTCCAGGGTCTTTTGTAAGCAATGCTGCTGCCCCAAGAACCAATTTTGCAGAGTGAATCCAGCCTCCTGCAAAAGCGGTGCAGCTATTTTTTGCACCGGCCTGTGTTCCGTACTTTGTTGTATTACTACATGCTTAAGCTCCTTAAAATCCTTGCAGCCCACATGGCGTGCAAAACGGGAAACCGTGGCATCCGACAGTCCCAAACAGGCTGAAAGCTGCCCGATGGTCATAAACAAAAATACGTCGGTATGGCTGCTGATATATTCTATAATTTTTTGATCTGCACTGGTCAGTTCTTCCGGCAAAGCCGGAAAATGCAGTTGCATAAAGCCACCTCCTCTGCGCTGCGGATACTTCTTAATCATGCAGCCTTATTGTTTCACTTCCAGTATAAATACACAATGTAAACTTATCCATCAAACCGAAGTAAAATGAAAGTAAACTTTCTCAGAACGTCAATAAGAAAGACAATTCATGTAAACTTTAATACATGCCTGCTGCTTATTGTTTAAGTGGCTATGTGGGAGTCGAAAAGAAAGAAGAATGGAGGAAGCGGCCTTGTAATTCCCAGCTAGTTCCAGTTTCATTTAAATGGCTGATAAAGCAAGGTGACATAGCGATTTTGCTGCTGTAATAGATATGATAGAAGGTATAGAGGAAGGAACGGTCAGTTATTCCACGGACATGGAATATTAATAAACGACATCTAATACACCAAAAAAGCTGCTATTAGAAGCCAAAATGTTTTTGCCTGGTGTAATTTAGGTTCTTTTGAATATGTCAGGTAATACCGTAGTATAAGTATTTTATGTGCTTACAATATCATGCGGAAAGAACATGCAGAAATAAAAAGGCTGGGCTGCAGTTTTTATCACATACCACGCTGCAGCCCAGCCTTTTTAGAAATAAATGTTTGAGGTGGAAGTGTAATTTTCTAGCCCCACTCCCTTTTATTCAGCAATCACCAATTCAATACCGCTGTCCTCTATGCTTTCTTTATATGCCTTACTGATCGCCCCATCCGTAATGATCACATCAATCTGATTGCTTTCCGCAAAGGTCACAAACGAATTCCGGCCGATTTTATCACTGCTTCCCAGGATGAAAACCTTATCCGATATTGACACAAGCAGCTTTTTCATCTCCGCCTGTCCCACGTCCGGGGTTGTCGCTCCCTTTGCCAGAGTAAAACTGTTTGTACCCATAATTGCCTTATCAACAACCAGATCCTGAAACGGTGCGGTGCCAAAGCCGCCTATGGTACAATTATAATGCTTGCGGATGACACCTCCGATGAAATAAACCGTAACATCCTCAAACTGGTCAAGCAGAGCGGCAATGCTTAAGTCGTTGGTCACGACGCGGAGATCCTTTTTACTGCCCAGATACTTGGCAAATGCATAACAGGTACTGCCCGTATCCACAGCAATTGTATCTCCGTCGTCAATGAACTTTACCGCCTCCCTGGCTATCGCCTCCTTGCATTCGGCAGCTTCTCCCCGTTTTTGCGGCTCTATTTCAAATGCCGACTTGGATATCCGCATTGCCCCGCCATGGGTCCTGAGCAATAGCTTTTCGTTCTCTAAATCTCTTAAGTCGCTTCGGATTGTTGCACCTGATACATTGAACAGTTCACTTAAATAGGCTACCGTCACCTTCTCGGTCTCCTGCAGTAAATTCAAAATCATCTGCTTTCGTTCTTCCATAAATACGGTTTCTTTTTCATTCATTTGGCTTCACCCCTGCTTTTACTATATCTAATATACTATAAATATCTGAAAAAATAAAGTCAGGAGAAGGCCAATTGTCAATCGGATATTCGCAATCCGCTTCGATGCCTGCCTAATGAGGTTAAAATCGTATCACATGCTTGAGTCCGTTTGATTTCACCGCTTCATGAAACGCCGTCTGATAGTCGCCTATCTCATAGACATGGGTAACCAGCTGCTTTAAGTCGATAACGCCGTCTGCTGCAAAATCCAGGACTTTGCGGTACTGGCTTAAGCTGGCTCTGGTGCTTCCATGGATACTGATCTGCTTATAGTGGATTAGGTTGGAATTGATCGAAACCATCTCCCGGTCTTTTGGCAGGCCTCCAAAGAACAAAACTCTGCCGAACAAGCCTGCCAGCTCGATGGCCATGGACTGCATTTCTCCCGACGGACAGGCAACAATGATCACATCCGCACCCCGGTTTTTCGTCAGACCCATCACCGTCTCACGCAGGGAATCTGCCTCTATGGTCTGCATATACGGATACAGAGACTTACAGTAAGCCAGGCGTTCTACGGATAAATCATTCATCATGACCATGCCTGCTCCCTGCATCTTTGCCAGCATTCCATGCATCAGACCGATCGGCCCTGCTCCGATCACCAGCACTTTATCCCCGGGATGAATTCCTGCCTGCTCCTGTCCGTTGTACACACAGGAAAGCGGTTCTGCCACAGCCGCCTCGTCAAAGCCCATGTGGTCCTCCAGAATTTTTATATTTCCCTGGATAACCGCAGCTTTCGGAATCCTGACATATTCGGCAAATCCCCCGTCTAAGTTGATTCCAAGCGCCTGATAATCCGCGCACAGATGGGTATTGCCGGACACACAGCGGTCACAGGTTCCGCAGCCCATATTGGGGGCCACGGCAACCCTCATGCCGGGACGATAGCCCCGTACCTGTTTGCCAGCCTGTTCAATGATCCCGCTGATCTCATGTCCGATGATCAGCGGATGATCCTTATCGATTCCTGACGCACCGTTTTTGTACATCCGGATATCAGTTCCGCAAAGCGCCGCACTCTTTGTCTTTATCAGAACTTCATCCTCGGATATTTCAGGTACATTTACGTCCTCCAGACGCAGATCCTCTTTTCCATATAATCTTATCGCTTTCATAAATACTCCCTTATATTTCTGCACGCTCTGCATCTGCAGGACGTTTCCTGCAGGACGTTCCCTGCGGTACAATTCCTGCAGCATGCACCTTAAAGTTTCACAATCTCTCCGGTGACAATGGATTCATTTCCGGCATTGACCACCTTTACGGCCATCAAACCGTCCTTCCCTGTCACTTCCGGTTCCCGGTCATTTAAAATCGCCTGGATAAAGCTGATGTCTTCATTGATATAAGCCTCCCGGAACAGGTGGGTCCAGCTGTTCACAACATCCATTTTACCAACCTTATTTTTGGTATAAATGACTGTGGACTTATCCTTTAGCTCCCCTAATGTGATCAGTCCTCTGGTTCCCAGTATTTCCACGCGCGCATCGTATCCATAGCCCACTCCCTGGGCGCCGTCAATGCTTCCCAGAATGCCATTGTCAAACTTTGCATTCAGTATTACGTTATCATAAAAATCTGGGAACTCTTCTTTCGCCTCCATGCACCGGTAATTTCCAGCCACAGCGTATACGGTCTGAAATTCTCCTTTTGTAAACCAGCGCAGCGTGTCGATGTCATGGCTGTTAACTTCTGCGAGGGGACCGTTGCTCTTTTTAATATCATACATCCATGGCTTGGGTATGCTTGGGCCCCTTGTGAGAGATTTAACAAGCACCACATCACCGATCTCCCCTTCCTCCACAAGCTTCTTCCCATAGACAAAGCTGTCATCAAATCTCCGCATGAACCCGATTTGAAGCTTGACGCCGTTTGCCTTTGCGGCAGCGATCATCTCCTCGCACTCTTTCTCATTCATGGCCATTGGCTTTTCACAGAGAATGTGTTTCTTTGCCTTTGCGGCCGCTATCACAATCTCACGGTGAAACACGGTGGGCGTGACAACGACTACGGCATCGATCTCTTCATTTTTCAGTGCTTCCTTATAATCTGTGTAATACAGTGAAATCTCCAGCTCCTTCACCGCCGCCTGGCATGCAGCTTCCGAAGGATCACAGACTGCCGCCATTTTCGCATAGGGTACACGGGATACGAAATTTCTTGCATGAATCATTCCTGCACGCCCTGCGCCGATCAAACAGATATTTATTATGTCTCTCATCCTTATTTCCCCTCACCGCTGTTCAATCAGCGTTTCTTTAAAAAGCTTACCAAAACTCCGGATATGATGGTTCCCACGATAATTGCCACAAGGTAGAGCGGCAGATTGGAAACTGCCCCCGGAATAACAAATACAAAGGCTCCGCCATGAGGAACTGCAAGCCCGCAGTTAAAGATCATGGAAAGCGCTCCGGTAACCGCTGCTCCTATGGTAACAGAAGGAAGTACACGGACCGGATCGGCTGCCGCAAAGGGGATTGCCCCCTCGCTGATAAAAGAAGCTCCCAGGATCCAGGCCGTCTTCCCCGACTCAATTTGGTCTGTGGTATAACGATCCTTTGCAATGATGGTGGAAAGTGCCATTGCTAACGGAGGAACCATACCCGAGGCCATAACCGCCGCCATGACCGGTGCTGTCTCTCCAGGTGACAAGGTCGTTAAAGATGCAACCCCAAAGAAATAAGCTGCCTTTCCGATGGGCCCAGCTAAATCGACCGCCATCATTGCCCCAAGAATCAATCCCAGAAGGGCGGAATTCACACCGGATAAGCTGTTTAAAAACTCTGTGATCCAAACATTCAGCGCCTTAAACGGAGTACCGATGATAAAAATCATGGTAAGCCCTACAATTACAGACGATAAAAACGGTACGATCAAAACAGGCATCAGGCCCTCCAGACCCTTTGGCATTTTAATCACCTTTTTTAAGAATAATGCCGCATATCCGCCTAAAAATCCACCGATCAGCGCTCCTAAAAATCCCGCGTTCAATGTGCTGGCAAGCATACCGCCCACCATGCCGGGCAGAAGGCCGGGCCGGTCTGAGATGGAGTGTCCGATAAATCCTCCCAGAATTGGGAACATCAGGGCCATGCAGACTCCGCCGCCAATCATGCTGAAGGCCTGTGCTATCGGCCCCTCCGAATGGATGCCGCCGAATGCAAAAGAAAGGGCAATACAGATGCCTCCCGCCACGACAAAGGGAATCATATAGGAAACACCTGCCATCAGATGTTTGTAGACACTGACCTTTTGTTTCCCATGCTGCGCTGTATTCGTTTCCATACCTGCCTCAGCGTTCTTGTAAATATAGGTACTTGCCAGTGCCTTCTCAATGATCTCACCGGCCTTGTTGATCCCGTCCTCCACATTGGTCTCATACAGACGCTTTCCATGAAACCGTTCCTTGTTGACACCGGTATTGGCTGCGATAAGCACTGCATCTGCTGCGGCAATGTCTTCCGCTGTAAGTACATTTTCCGCACCAATGGACCCCTGTGTCTCAACCTTGATCTCGTGTCCCATGGCCTTAGCTTCCATCATAAGTTTCTCTGCAGCCATATAAGTATGTGCGATTCCTGTGGAGCAGGAAGTAATTGCTACTAATTTCATAAAGAAACCCCCTCTTCTAAAATAGTGAACAGCTGTCTTTTATCCTCACATGCCAGTAAACGGCTTCTGAATTCTTCATGCATCAGGCTTCTTGCAAGCTTTGCCAATATCTTTAAATGCAGATCCTCTGTTGTGTCCGGAACTGCAATCAGAAAGATCAGGGAGGCAAGGCTCCCATCCGGAGCATTAAAATCCACACCCTCTTTGCTTTTCGCAAAAACCAGGGCTGGCCTCTTGACTGTGTGGCTCTTACCATGAGGAATTGCCACCTGCACGCCGATTCCCGTAGGTCCGACCGCTTCCCGCTCCATCACTGTCTCAAGGAAGACCGCTTCGTCTTCGATCCGGCCTTCTGCCTTTAGCAGGGCAATCATATCAGTCAGACATTTCTCCTTATGGCCTGCCGATAAATCTGTAATCATTAAATCTTCATTGATTAAAGCTGAAATTTTAAGCATGTTTGTTCCCCACCCTCATCTTTTAATAGCCGGACTTCAAAGCTTCACGGTAGCCTTCCAGTATCTTAAAACTGCTGCTGGTGCCGATGCGTTCAGCTCCGGCTTCAATCATCTGCCTGCAGGTTTCCCAGTCACGTATTCCTCCTGCTGCCTTCACTTTGATTTCTTCTCCTACGGCCTCATTCATCAGCCTCACATCTTCTGCAGTGGCCCCGCTTGTACCAAACCCGGTAGAGGTCTTAACAAAATCCGGCTTTACTTTTTTGGCAATCTCCGCTGCTTTACGGATCTCATCTTTTTCGAGATAGCAGTTTTCAAAAATAACTTTGCTCAAGACACCTGCTTTTCGGCAGATATCGCAGATCCGCCTCATCTCTTCTTCTATGTAATCATAATTACCGTTTTTCAGTTCCCCGATATTGATTACATAATCAATTTCATCCGCCCCATGGGAAATCGCATCCTGTGTCTCGAAGCACTTTGTCTCGATGGTTGTCTGTCCCAGAGGAAATCCGATTGCGGCCCCCACATGAACCGGAGTATCCTTTAACAGGGATTTGCAATAGGCAACCGGTGAGGAGTTAATCGCAACCATCTTAAAACCATTCTCTTTTGCCTCCCTGCACAGCTGATCAAAATCAGCTTTTACCGCACCGGCTTTTAAGCAGGTATGGTCAAACAGATTTGCCAGCTTTGCTTCCGTCAACTCGCTTAGTTTCATTCTTTCATTTCCTTTCTTTTTGTTTTTGTTTGGTTTCATATCTCAATTTTATATTATCATATTTTTTGTATTTGTCAATAATATACTTTCATATATTTTTGCTTCCTTCGTTTTCATTTTAATTCAGACCATTTCATTGTTGCGTACCGATGGAATGCAATGTTAATTTATAACACAAAAAAGCCCCGTCCTGACAAAAGGACGAGGCTAAAGTCTCCCTAAGAGCTTTTTTAGTTATCTAATTGCGAAAATCTCACTTTAATTCCGGCCAATATTCTTTATTGGCCTCTATCAGATCATCTAAAATCTGTTTTGCAACAAAGGCGCTTGGCACAGTCTTTGATAAGGTTAAGGCCTGCCACAGCTTTAAGTAGCTTCCTTCGGTCCAGGCCTCTACCACCAGGCGTTCCACTGCAAGCTGCTCTTCCATCATGCCCTTTTCAAAGGTTGGAATGTTCCCCTGGCACAAAGGCTCCGGTCCTTCATTCCCTACCAGACAAGGAACTTCTACCATGGCGGTAGGGTCAAAATTAGAGATGGCTCCTTTATTTTCCACGATGCAGAGCATCTGCTCCCGGGTATTGAACCCAATCGCGCAGGCCAGATCCACAATAAAGGAAGCGTGATTGTCAATGGAGAACTCTCCGCCTTTTGCGGTCCCTGCTTTAATAATGGCTCTTGCGGCGCCAAACACTTCTTTTTCTCTTCCCTCCATCACCTCATTGGCTCTGGTATGATTGGGATCGGTGTGTTCCACCACATAATCCGGGTAAAGATAGTATTTTAAATACGTATTGGGAAGAAAATCCGGCTCCAGCTTTAATAAATCAGCCGCCTTTTTATGGGTCAGCTGCCAGCTTTCATCCATATGCTGAGTCTCCACAGCCTTTTCCGTCAGATACCCGTTTTTAGACACATAATCCAAAAGCTGCGGCATCAAGTCTGTCCCATCCTTATCCTTTACGCTGGTCCACCAGCCAAAATGGTTCAGTCCAAAATATTTCACATCCATATCCTTGGGATCTCTGCCTACAATGTATCCCATACGTCTCTTGGTTCCCACCGGCATGTCGCAGATATTTAATACCTTGGAATCAGGCCTTAACACACGGCAGGCCTCCGCCACAATAGAAGCAGGATTGGAGTAATTAAGCATCCAGCAGTCCGGAGAATATTTTTCCATGAAATCAATTAACTCCATCATACCGCCAATGCTTCTCATCCCATATGCGATTCCACCGGGACCACAGGTCTCCTGTCCCACCACATGGTATTTCATTGGAATTTTTTCATCCAGCTCCCGCATGGCATATTTGCCCACCCGGATATGAGCCATGCAGAAATCCACATCAGTAAAGGCTTCCTTAGGATCTGTTGTATAAGAAAACTCCACATCCGGTGCAATTTCCTTCATTACGATGCCTATGGCCTTTGCCAGGGTTTCCTGGCGCTCTCCGTCATTGTCGTAAAGCTTTAAAGAACGTATGGGAAAACGATGCAGGTTATCCATCATCATCATTACAATACCTGGCGTATAAGTACTTCCGCCTCCTGCGATTACAATTGAGAATTTTTTCACTATATTTTACCTCCTTGCTTTGTCTGGTTTATCAGTTAGTTACTTTCGCCGTTTCCCAGCTCCTCATCAACAGCCCTTCTTACGGCAGTTACCTTTAAACCATAGATTACCTGAACGTTATTGCCCTTTTTCACCACGCCATTGGCTCCGGTGCCGTTTTTCAGCACATCCTCCAGTACCAGGTCCGGATCTGTAAGGATCAGTCGAAGACGGGTGAAGCAGTTATCTACTTTTTCAATATTGCCGGCACCGCCCAGGGCTTTTATAATCAGCGGGGCATCCACATCATCGGCGTCTTTTCCCTCTTTTTCAGAAGCAACCTTTTCTTTATACTCCGCCTTGGTGTGAAGCTTCATTTCCATGCCTTCTGTTTCCCGTCCCAGAGTCTTTAGATTCAGTTTTGTAATGAGAAGGCGGAATATGGCATAATAGACTACAAAAAATATAAGGCCTGTGACGATGTACATGGGCCATCCGGTTTTATGGATTCCAAGAGGCACATTGAAAAGCAGGAAATCCAGGAAGCCGTTGGGACCGATGGCACGGACATTCAGCAGATTAAGAACCACCATGCTGAGTCCGCTTAACCCCGCATGAACAATAAACAGGACCGGAGCCACGAACATAAAGGAAAATTCAATAGGCTCTGTAACACCTGCGATGAAAGAAGTGAATGCAGCAGGAATCAGAATGGCTTTTATCTTATTGCGGTTTTCCGGTCTGGCCGTATGATACATGGCAAGACAGGCACCCATAAGGCCGAACATCTTTGAAATTCCTCTTGCATCCCATATCACGGACCGGGACAGTACCTGAATGGAAGGGTCTGCGATTTCTGCATAATAAATGTTCCTTGCCCCCTCAAACACCTGTCCCCCAATGGTTTCAATGCCTCCAAGAGAGGTATATAAAAACGGGGTATAGACCAGATGATGGAGGCCTGTTGGTATTAAAAGACGTTCCAGGGCACCGTAAATAAAGATCCCGAAGTTTCCGGAACGATTAATGAATCCTCCAAGGCTGGTGATTCCCAGTTGGACAAAGGGCCATACATAAGTAAGGAGCACAGCCAGTAAAACGGTCACAGGAATCAATACGATGAATACAAACCTGGAACCACCGTAAATCTGGAACGCATTTTGAAATTCGGTTTCACAAAACCGGTTATGGACCATGGCTGTTACGATTCCCAGAATAATTCCAAGGAACACGCCCATGTCCAGGATCTGAACGCCCAGCACCATGGCCTGACCCGTTCCCCTTAAAGATTCCCCAGTAAACAGGATCCCCGTCAGGGTCATGAACTTGTTCATGGCGTTAATGAATACCAGAAACCCCAAAAGACCGGTAAAACCAGCCTCATATTTCTTCTTATTGGCAAGGCCTGCCGCAAGTCCCACACAGAAGATCAGCCCCAGGTTATTTAAGATCGAAACCAGGGAACCAGACAAAATGGTGCCAAAGCCCTTTGTCACCGGATTGTCCATAAAGGGCAGAAGCTCCAGCAATTTTGCATTGGTAAATAAATTTCCCACAGCGATTAAAATACCTGCGATGGGCAGGATCAAAACCGGGATGAACATTGCTTTTGAAAAGCGCTGCAACTGATCCATCACTTTATCTTTCATTCTCTTTTCCTCCAACTATCAATGAATGGTTATCTGTTTTTCATTTCACGTGAAATTCATATCCGTATTATAGCCGCCGTCTCCCCCTTTGTATATACTTTGGGAAAGAATAGGAACCTGTTATTCCAAGTGGTAACAGGTTTCAAAAAAAGTCCGGATGCCGCTATTTTAAACGTCATCCGGAACCTTTATTCTTCTTTTTTATCCATATTTTGAAGCACCTTATGATATTCGTAGATTAAAAGCTCCATCAGCATGAACACATTGGGGAAAAATGTGTTTGCCATCATATTTCTGTCATCCAGCTTATTGCTGTCCTCTATGCGAAACTGCATATCTGTTATGGAGCTGACCCGGTTTTCCGCCTCATTGGTAAATGACACGGTAAAAACGCCGTTCTCTCTGGCAGTTTTCACCCGGTCCGCTACCCAGTCCGTTTCTCCTGACCTGGAAACTACAATGAGCATTTTCATATTCTCCAGATTGTTTTCAAAAACACCGATGGAATCCATTCCATTGGAATAAATGCATTTTATCCCAAGGACAAGAAGCTTTTTTGTTAAATATTCCACAGGAATGGCGGAAAAGCCCGTTGCGTACAAGAATACGTAACCGACCTCCAGATGTCCCAGCCGCCTGGCAAATTCCCGGATGTCTTCATAGGTATTATACTTTAAAAGAGAGTTGGAGCAAAAGCTGTTGATAAACTGCATTCCGGCGTCCTCATTGTCCCTGGCCCGGTTTACAAGCGGCAGCAGCTTGTAATACATATCCACAAACCCGCTGTAGCCCAGTTTTTTTGTCAGGCGCATAATGGTTGAGGTGGAGGTGTAATTTTCCTTTGCAACTCCCCTCACCCCCATTTTAAGCATGGAATCCATGTGTTCAATGATATAACGGAGAACACTGTCCTCCACCTCAGTCAGGTTCTTTCCCGCTGTCAGTTTGCTTAAATCCACCATTCCTGCTATCCTTCTTTCCTCATTCTCGTCTCTCATCCATTATAAAAAATCTTCATACCCCTGGATCATGGGATAAGGGGCGCAGTCCTTTAACGGCGCGGTTATGGTTCCCTTCACATAGGTGCTGAACCCCTGGCGGCGAAACTCTTCCTTGTTCTTGTTTTTTATCAGCCGGCCGCCCCTGCCCACTTCTCCGATGTAATTCCCATTCTGGTCGTAGATTTCCTTTCCATAGAATTTTCCAAGAATCCTTCCGTCACAGGCGGCTAAATAATCCCTCTGCCTTACTCCGATATAGTTTCCCTGCCAATTCCAGTATCGTTCCATTGAAATCCATCCTTCCTCTTTTCATTCTCTGCAATCATACACCATTTTTCCTTAAAAAGAAACACTTTAGGGAGGCACATTGCTAAATTTTCAATGAATGCTGGATTTTTCACGGGTTCTGTTATATAATCAACAGAAAAAACACAGAATAATCACATACACAGGAGGATGCCATGGGATTTCAATACGTAAACAATCTGCCAAGCCCGGAAGAGATCAAGGAACGCTTTCCACTTCCCGCAGAATATAAAGCCCTTAAAATAGAACGAGATCAAGCCATCAGCGATGTACTCACAGGAAAAAGCGATAAATTCCTTGTTGTTATCGGTCCTTGCTCTGCTGACAATGAGGAGTCTGTTTCTGATTATGCGAACCGGCTTGTAACGGTACAGGAAAAGACAAAAGACCGTCTGATCCTCATCCCAAGAATTTATACCAATAAACCCAGAACCACCGGAGAAGGATACAAGGGAATGCTTCACCAGCCTGATCCGGAAAAAAAGCCGGACATGCATGAAGGCCTCATTGCCATCCGCAGGATGCACATGAATGTGTTCCTTGAAACAGGTTTATCCACAGCCGATGAGATGCTGTATCCGGAAAACCTGGGATATCTGGATGATATTATGTCTTACATTGCCATTGGTGCCCGTTCCGTGGAAAACCAGCAGCACCGTCTGACTTCCAGTGCCTGTGACGTTGCCGTAGGCATGAAAAATCCTACCAGCGGAGACATGTCTGTTATGCTTAACTCCGTAGTGGCCGCACAGCAGGCTCATGATTTCACCTACAGAGGTTGGGAAGTGAGGAGCAAGGGCAATCCATTGGCCCACACCATCCTAAGGGGAGCGGTCAACAAGCATGGCCAGTGCATCCCCAACTACCACTTTGAAGATTTATTCCTTCTTTATGAGATGTACAGCCGCCGCAATCTCCAGAACCCGGCCTGCATCGTAGACACCAACCACTCCAATTCCAACAAAAAATATAAGGAACAGATCCGTATTTCCAAGGAAGTCCTGCACAGCAGAAAGCATTCCCCGGAAATCCGTTCCCTGATAAAAGGCCTGATGATTGAAAGCTACATTGAGCCAGGCAGCCAGAAAGTCGGAGAAGGCATCTACGGAAAATCCATCACCGATCCCTGTCTGGGATGGGAAGATTCCGAGCGTCTGATCTATGAAATTGCTGAAAATGCATAAATAGTATTTTAACTTAAGTCATGCCAGAGGCGCTTTTACTGTCTCCGGCATGTTTCTTTTTACTGAATACTATCCGTATTCTCCGTTTATTATTAGTAATTAACCTGTTTTTTAACTATTCTTCAATTTTCTCTTGTTTTTCTAACAAGAGATGATAAAATAAAATCAGAGTCATCTATATGGCTCTTCATCCTGTTGATATCTCTATAACCCCCTATGCTGTTGGCACGTTCATGCCGGGTTTATCCGGCTATCAGGAAAAGGAGGTATGGGTATGCGGACCATTGAAGTCGATATCCAGCTGCGTTACACCCCCATTCCCCTCGCGCTTTTAATCAACACCGCTAATGCTTTTGACTGTGATATCTATATTGACTACGGTTTAACAAAGGTGAATGTCAAGGACTACGATGAGATGAAAAAAGGGCTTAACACGCAGAACCGGAGCTTACAATTTAATTTCGACGGCATTGATGAACTGGCCGCCGAAGGACGGATCGAGATGCTGTTTCAACCATAATCCGTCAGAAAGGAACCTTTATGAACTATCATAAAAAAGAGAGTTGATATTAGCATAACGCTGATCATCAACTCTCTTTTCTTATTTTCCTTAACCAAGGAAAGCCGTAATGATAAAATACAAAAACACCACTGCTCCCAATACAATTCTGTAATACCCGAAGAATTTAAAATCATGCTGTCTGATATATCCCATTAAGAACTTAATCGAATAAACAGAAACTACAAAAGCCACCACCATGCCTAAAATCAGATAGAAGATCTGAGATCCGGTAAAATTCATTCCATATTTCACAACCTTTAAAAGGCTGGCTCCAAACATCACCGGTATTCCCAGGAAAAAGGAAAACTCTGCGGAAGCCGCCCGGGAACATCCCAGGATCATGGCGCCGAGAATGGTGGCACCGGAACG
>NZ_DAMAUN010000043.1:0-18250 GCF_032078915.1 Lacrimispora sp.
CCTACCGGACCTATCGGCCTTACCGGCGATACTGGACCTACTGGACCTATCGGCCCTACCGGTGACACTGGACCTACCGGACCTATCGGCCTTACCGGCGATACTGGGCCTACCGGACCAATCGGAGCTACCGGCGATACTGGGCCTACCGGACCAATCGGAGCTACCGGCGATACTGGACCAATCGGGCCTACCGGTGACACTGGACCTACCGGACCTTCTGGTACCGCTGGGTTATCAGAATATGCTTATATCTACAATCTGGATGCTCAAGTTGTTGCTTTAGAGGCAGATATACTATTTAGTACCAATGGAATTATCGTTGGTACCATCACACATGCACCAGGAACATCCACCATCCAAATTGGTAGCGCTGGTGACTACGCCATTTGGTTTTATGCTGCGGGTGAACAGCCCAACCAATTTACTGTTTTTCAAAATGGAGCTCCAGTTGCCGGTTCAGTATATGGATCAGGAGCTGGTACCCAGGCAAATCCAGGGATGGTAATTATTACTGCCGCCGCATCTGATATCTTAACTATACGAAATCACACAAGTTCTGCTGCGGTTACGCTACAAACTTTGGCCGGAGGAACACAAGTGAATGCTAATGCTTCTGTATTGATTCAAAGGTTAAGCGCTTAGGATCATACGATTCATCAGACAGGGGACCAACCAAAGCAGCTGAACGAACCATCGTCCAACTGCTTTGGTTAAATTGCATGCCCAATATCAGCCAGTCAATATATGTCATAGTTTTCCTATGCTGCATTAAGTATCTAAAAAATGATATCATTTCTTCTTTATCAGCCATAGAAATACCCTTGATAATTTCTGACTGTTGCAAATACTCTACAATGCAGAACACGATTGCCAAGGACATTTTAACATCATTTGATTTCATGATATGCTCTCTTGTTGTCATTAAAGTTCCTTCATCTAATCTCAGTTCATCAAGTTTCCAAAGCTGAAAGACTATTTCTTGAAGTTCACCAGATAACATCTTCAGCTTTTCCCATGTCGGTTTATTATTTTTCCTTACTTGCTTGTCAGAAAACTTTTTATTCTCTTCTGCTAAGAAGTATTGTAAATCAAGTACCTCCGCATATTCTTCTTCCGAAAGAGATTGTGACTATACCAATAAATCGAAAAATCCAGCATGTGGTTTGTAGATAGAAATAGCTCTCTTAACCTCCGCCTTTTTCATTAAGCCTCCTTCTGAAACTATTAATCATACTACTCTATCCACTCAAACGGTTCGATACAGACAAGACAAAAATTCTGTCCATGCTCAATTTCATCTTCCCCTCACTCAGGACATTCATATCTAAAAATCCCTTGCGCCATATCAATTTTAACTCTGCTATTCCGACTTACTGTAGTTCATTACAAAAAAACTACATTTTATCAAACTAACCATTCTTTTATTTATGTATCAGGTATTATTGCCTTAAAAAAAACAGGATTGTATTTTTCATACTTGCTTTCTCTAAGTAAAAACCTTTGCTCAGCCGGCAGGCGCCCCCGATCTTGCCAGCTACTATATTTTTACGGCATATAACTCTGGAAAATCATTTTGGGAGAACAAGACGAATAATGCAAGCATGGCAGGAGGTATATACAATGACTATTATTGTTGTTTCACGTGTGATTGTAACGTTTTTTGATTTAATAATGGCTTTTCGATGCTGGAGAAATAAAAATATTGATGGAGTAGTACTCTATTGTACCTTGGCGATTATTTTAACAATGGCATTTTAAATAGAAAGAGAAATACTAATTCATTTAGAATCATAATTATATTTTCTCATTTACACCCATTGACCGTATATCATAAATCAAACTAGATATTCTTTCCTCTGAATATCTAACAAAGACACATCATCTACATATAAATCCATCATGCTAATACCTCCTAAAATTTCAGATTAACTTTTTAAAAAGTTTATACTTTTATTATCCTCATTTTATATTGCTTTGATATCATACTTGTAATATTGGAGGTTTACAAATGAAAACCAAATTAACTAATTCAATAGTTAAGGGTCACGCAGGCTACGGTACTGGTCCTGGCATTATTGAGCACTTTGAATATGAGTGCCCATGTGGAAAAGGCAAAATCTTAGAAGAACACAATTTCATTCCTGATTTTGAAGAACATGTTGTTAATATTCATTGTAGCGATTGTTGCGATAAATATGAACTTAACACCGACCTTGGTATCCGCAGTTGGAATATAAGTAAAAAAGGTTACATTTTAGGTTAATTTCTTATTCCTTGGCCGAAGCTAAAGCTTCGGTCACTCTCAGTTTTATGGAATAATTTAAATACAAAAAAACTACCAGCTTAATGCTGATAGTTAATAACTATATAACAAATTTATTTTAAATCATGCTTTTGTTAAAAAAATAAAAATTGTACTTCTGCTCCAAAGTATCGTTAATGTCTTTGTACATTTTAGTTTCTTTTAATTCATACCCAGCTTTCTCTATAGCTTTACATGATGCTACATTTTCCGTTCTTATTGTTGCAATTAATTTGCTTACATCATACTTGTTTAGAAAACACTTCGTGAACAACATTATCGCTTCTGTTACATAACCATAGTTTCTATGATTCTTATCTATGAAATAAGTAATTCCAATTTTATGAATGTTTTGATAAGCACTACAGTCGCCAGAACCAACTACTTGATTGTTCTTTTTATTTACGATGGAGTATGCTAAATAATCACAATACGGATCGTTCCTACTGTACATACTAATTGCTTCTTTGACCCTGCCATTCATCCATCTTGAACATTCACTACAATCACCAAAAATATCTATTAACGAGCCATCGGAAGCCATATTTATAAATGCCGAAGCATCCTCTAATTTTAAATCTCTGATAATTATTCTTTCAGATTCCAAATTCATATCTTCAGCTCCCTTTTGCTTTAATAAAATAATATTATACTAAAAGCTACCAGCTATATATTAAATTCCCAATATACAATCATATATTAAATATTAATTCCTCCTCTCAGCATAAATTTGATACTTGCATCGATCTGACTTTTTTGTCCCACCACGTACATCCTTAAAAATGTTGAGCAGACAATAAAACTATGATATGATATTACTTGCAGAGGGGGAGACACCCATAATAAAAAACGAACTGCACGGGGAGACACCCATAACAAAAAACATATAAAGAGGTGATATTATATCAAACAAATTAATGTAGTAGATTATAGCAATATTTCTTTGGAACCAACGTATCTGAAACGCGCCCGGCAACTGGTTAAAAATCAACGGGCAGAATGGGTCTCTGAAGATACTATTCGCATGAAACTACAGTATGTGGAGGGAAATTTAATGATTACAGAAAGTATCGCACAAAGTGTAAATTCTTCAACAAATGTTGACTCTGATGGCACCCTGAACATTCAAACTCCTGACGACAATACTATCCTAGAACTTGCAAAACGCAGACTGGCAATAAAGAAAAATCTATTATCCCAAGCCTTGGATTATATGCTTATCCTATTGTGTTTTGCATCATTCGCCGTAATTTGGGATCATGGCACAAAAGTGCTCATTTGTGTCATCTTTTCTCTATTCTGGGGAATACGCCTACTGTACCGAATCTTTAAATTTGCCAAACCGTCCTTTAAGGATGGTATTGCTGAATACATAAAAAAGAGAAATGATTACCGATTAGAATCGGAATTTAACAGGTTAAAAAAAGAATATATGAGCAACCACTAAAACGTTTTGCCATTTTTCGAATTAAATGCATACTTGATGATTGAATACCGGTGGATTTTTCACCGGTATTTTCAATTAGAGATTTCTAATTACTGTCAATATTAAGTTTTCCATGTGCAGCAATGCGGTAAAGATCAGTTTACATGAATAAATTATTGCATAAAATAACTACTAACTTAAGTATTGATAGCTAGTAATTTCTTAGTATATTCATTTTATTGGCTTCACATTATGCTCATCATGCGTCACTTACATGTACAATAAATCAAAATATATATCACAGCCTAACAGCCCAATCGCCGTAATCAAAGGTACCGCCACCATGATGAAGGTTACCATCGGCTTTCAACTGGAGGAAAGCGTCTCGCATACGGCTCAGAATCTCCGGTTGTACATCCAGACTGTGATGAGCCGGAAATACTTTTTTTACGGGCAGTGCCGCTATCTTTTCAAGCGATGCGAGATATGCCTGCGGATCGGTGGAAGGGTAGTACGCAAACAGCGTATCTTTGTAGACAAGGTCACCGGTAAATAAATACCCACGTTGTGCCTCCCAAAAACACAGATGCCCTGGGGAATGTCCCGGCGTATGTAGTACAGTAATCTTGCGCCCACCCAGATCGATGATATCACCGTCTTTTAGTATCCTTGTAGGCATTCCCTGAAAGAACTTGTAAGTGTTGACATCATACCCCTCTGGTAAGTCACACCGATCTATGACCATATTACGAATAGTATCCATTGTCAGCGGGAATTTGCCGTTCAGCCAGTTTAGTTCCGCCTCATGCGCGTAGAAATCCGGGTAGTATTCATGCCCACCGATATGATCCCAATGGATATGCGTCGCCACGGCAGTTACCGGTTTATCTGTAAGCTTTTTCACTTCTTCGGAAATGTTACTTATGCCAAGCCCGGTATCAATAAGCAGACATCGTTCTTCCCCTACAAGCAGGTAGCAGTGCGTTTCTTCCCAATGGCGGTATTCGCTGATAATGTAAGTATCCGTATCAATTTTATCGAATGAAAACCAGTTTTCCATCTTAGTTCCTCCTTTTCGCAGTTAATAAAAAGAGTTTATATAAATAATCTTTCTAAATAGAATATCACCAAACTTATTAACTATCAATATTAAGCTTTCAAAGTTCAGTGATACTTGATACGTAAAAACAAACAAAATCACAAAAATATGAGGGTACATATAATAATCTTTATCCATGCTATACTTTAATTTATATATCATCCTTTTCACAAACTTTTCACAGATTCATCAAACTTTTGTCATATTTTTCCATTATATTAACATCGTAAGTAGCCTAATCGCCTTTTACAAAGCTACTTCATACTTAGCCGACAAGACCTCTCACTCTTGTCGGCCTAAAAAATAAATGATTTTTCAGATTTATTTCAGTAAAGCATGATATTCTATTTAAGAACAGGTATCACATGTTCATACTCGGCCGATAAAATCTTACCCAGGTTTTGTCGGCCACTCTCAATTTATGCATGTACTCAGGAAAATCTTAGTTTAATGGTTTGTACCGGGTTGCATTTCTCCTTTGGTGCCGCGTGGCAGTTTTTTCTATTATTTTGACATATTTTATTACATTTCTCATATAATTTATTTGTAGGCTCACGCCAGAACTGAGTTTAGACGAAAGGAGACGTTCCATGATAAAGACTAATCATTTTTCCGACTTATCTCTTCCTGATCAGGGTATTCTGATCGATCACATCATTTTTAACTATAAGATGATTCCAAGCATTAACTATCAACAGACTGCTTATGGTTTGAAAGCGCGTTTCAACCGCTTAACAGGGGCTGATATAGGGCACCAAATTACTTCACAATGCTTCATGGAAGCCATGGTCAAAGCAGGTTACAAAGCGGTTCCAGATAAAAAAGACGTTATACCTAATTGGTATTTTAATGTTGGTAGGGTTCAATTTATAACCCATTGACTCATCTCATTTTGCACTCCATAACTTTTGGAGTGCTTTTTACGAAAAAGCAATGACATCTTTCACCTCTCCAATAGTTGTATCTCACTTTTCCAATCGCATAAGAGGGCGTCCGGAATCATACATAATATCTTTAACTTCATACCTTTTTTCTCATGAAAAGTAAAACTCGGTTTAACGCAATAAAAAAACTACCAGCTTAATACTGATAGTTAGTAGTTTTCTTTACTTATGCCATTTTATAAGCTTCGCTTTATGCTCAGATAACCCAGCAATACACTAGCAATTATCTAATTCTCCCTGAAAGCTATCGCATCAACTTGAAAGGCAATTCCATCTCTAATAAATTTTGTTTCATATGCTTTTCTTGCTGGATATTTTCTTTGGAATCTTTCTTTGATAATTTCTCCTAAAAACGATAAATCATTGATATCCCTAAACAAACAATCCATTTGCACAACAGATTCCAATGTCAATCCTATTGTTTTAAGTCTATCACTTAAAATATCAAATGCACCGTTTATTTGATTTTCGATTGATTGTCCCTCATTCTTCATACAATAGCTGATATAAACATAATCCCCAGCCTCTACAATTGCAGAATGTGCCCACATCTCATCAATTTCTGTTCTGACAATTTCTTTCATACCAAATCTTCCTCCATATATTTTCTCGTAACAAATTCAAATCAAACTTTTCATTGTATTTAAATTATCTTCATGAACAGAATACCATCAAATTTACTAACTATCAATATTAAGTCTCCAATGTACAAATACATTAAATACTAATTACATGGCAAAATAAAAAATCTACTAAAATAGTTAGTAGTCCATGATTTCCATATTGAGTTGAAATTTATCTGTTGCATATATAAAGGTTCAATATTTTATTCTGTGTAATGTCTGTTGCCTTTTCATATGTAGAAAGCAATCCCTTTTCGTCGCCGGATGATTACTTTTCTGCGCTATACTTCCAGTTCAAATTGCATAATGTAAAAATCAATGTCAGACATAAACTTTCCCCTTATTTAACCGAATTGCCCATTTTTAAAATTATCAAACCATTGACTCATTTCCTCGTCACTGTCAACTTTAAGAATTTTGAAGATTTCATAAGCAAATTCCACAGCTGCAGTTTCATTTGCAGTAATAAAACCGCCATCCACCACCACTTGAGCAGAAACATATAAGCTTTCTCCTTTGTATCCCTTAGCACGCTTAAAGAGATCTAAAGAATCTCCTGTATGCTTAACACAATCGAGGAAACCGTGCTTACACAAGAAATAGGTAGCACCACATATTGCTGCTATAGAAATATTCTTTTCTATAAGTATTTTAACGAATTCTTTTATTTCATCATAATCGTTTTCTTCCCAAGAAAGACCTCCTGGTAAAATTACCATGGCAAGGTTTTCATATGTATGGAAATTTTCTATACTATAATCAATACAGGCCCTGATACCTCCCATTGATGTTTTGGGCAAGTCATCAATGGCAATAGTTTTTACCATATAATCAGAAAAAGAATTTGCTACGGCAATAACATAACTTGCTTCCCAATCACACCATTGTTGAGTTAATAAGACAAGAATTTCATTTTTGATCATGCTTATATTTTACCCCCTATAATTTAAAAACAAATCTAAGTACTTGCTTCAGCACTATTTTATCTTATAAACTACTAACAATCAATATTAAGTATCCAATGTACACTAAAACGTTAAATATCAGTTTAACGTTTCTAACACCTCAAAGTTTTTTGTTGGCTTCTCGTCTTTAAGAAGAACAACATAGCTGTTTTTTCTCTTTGCCTTTGCAATACGAACATTCCTCTTCCCATCTTTTACAAACTGCTCTGCGTTTGTTTTTGCCAAGCTGTAAAATCTCACTGTATCACGCTCCCTAAAAAATTCTAATTCACAGGCCGGGCCTATATCCCGGCCTATTCTAATTCGTAATACAACCTTAATATCCTACCTACTATCATTTCCTAATAACCTATTATATACTTAAGTAAAAAAACGGAGGTTTCATATGATTACATTTTATACACTATTTTTATATCTACTTGGAATGTTTAAGTATGTTGTATATGTCATGGTTTTCCTATGTTGCATTAAATATCTAAAAGAATAATATCTTTCTCCCTCCAGCCCCGGTCCTGCCAGTCAGGCCGGAAGGTTATGTAATGCCGGACTCGCCGGGCAAATTAACTCATTGCCTTATAAATAAACGGGAAGAAAAGAAATCCCATGATATCATCAACTACCCTTGGCTGGATTTGACCATATACGAGTAATTCTAAGCCCTGCCAGATCAGTCCAAGGATAACAAAACACCAGCACGCCTTTAATAGTTTTTCCATGCTCTCGCCTTCCTGCAATACTCTATTAAATACTAAATTTAATAGGCATTCAATACTACTCACATATTTAAAGTTATCATAATATAATATAGTACAATATTGGGAAATCACTTTAAATATTATCAATTAATGTATCCAATCCCTGAATAGCAGAGGTCTTCATATGAGCCAGATAAGTAAATGCGATTACGACGTAAGTTTTTGCGAGAAAAAACGAGCAAAACCAAACCGAACTGAGTTAAAATGCGGAAGCCCCGGTTTTGTTGCGTTTCCTAATTTAACCGCTGCGGGCACAACTGTAGCACTTGCAACATTGTCGATAGATGCTTCTGAATTTAAGCATCCCAACATCCAACTTTCATTTACAGCAAATGTAGGTACAGATGTAATAGACGGCTTTAGTTTTCAAATTTTTAGACAGTGTTTAGATCCGCCCACACCCATTCCGGTCAGTGATGTTTATAATTATACCAGAGCTGTTGCTACTACAGAAGCTGATTCCATTAATTTTACTGTATGCGACAATGATTTTTGTACAAATGGCTGTTGCAATTATTTTGTCGTAATTACTGTTATTGTTTCCACTGTTTCTATATCGTATGTAAGTAACGCCACACTCAGCGCCATTATAAGCGATGATGGCTATGACTGTTAAATTAAGAATTTACATCTCGCGTACAAGCCTGAGTAACCTTCCTTTTCGTTACTTAGGCTTTTTCTCTACTAATTAGCATAATCTCACTTTGAAAAATGTCCTAGTTCATTCGCAGAATATGCCGCGCCCCAAAATCTCAATCTTTCCTGACAAATCCCGCAAGGCGAAAGGACTTTAAATGGCGATTGTTCATCATCCCGCACAACGCATATACAATGCGTTACTCTCTCATTTAATTTATGTGCTTTACACATTGCACCAACTTCAATACACAACTGCGCACTCCCATTGGCAGTCTCTAATGCGACGCTCGTAAAATAATGATCTTCCTCTGTACGAAGAACTGCTGCCCCACCCCAGCCTACAGGGTAACGGTGCCGTATCAATTCAATTGCTTTTCATCAAAATCCTTTGTATATCGATATTCAATCATAATCTTTCCACCTATCAACTTCCAATTTATCTGGTTATTAAATAAATAATGCGAACGCCAGCCGAGCTTCCGATTATTTAAGGGCGCTTTATATAAAATTTGCTTTTGTAAAGTACTGTCATTACCCAGCTTCCTCGGTACTATGAGACTATCCGGCTGCCCGCCATTCATTTGATTTCCTCCCTTTTCTAGTTGGATAATCATACTTGTTTCCAAGAAACAGCAGCACTCCGCTTATAGTGAAAGCTGCCCCATTACCGGCTTCCGCCTCCGCCTCCTCCGGAGAAACCTCCTCCGCCGGCCGGGCTTGCGCCCCCACTGATCCCGCCCGTGTTATTGGTTGGCGTCGCTGCGCTCGAAATGTGATTCGTCATGATCATAAGGTGAACCATGCTGTAGGCGTTGCAGCCGTACATGCCTGCGAAGGTATCAAAATATGCAGGGTCAAGGGCTTTCATGCTTTCGAGGACATTCTCTCCGATGTCAAATAAGGTGGCGAACACAAGATAATCTCCCCAAAGTTCTCCCGGTACTGACCTGCCTTCACTTTGCCTGCGCATTTCTATCAGGTATTTCCGGAATCCCAGCAGCTTGACAGCCTGCTCAAAACCCGATACAGTAAACCGGACAGTCCCCTTTATGTTCGTTGCCGCCGCGCCTGAGCGGATTAATGCTTTTTCGCCTTCACTTTTTACTTCTTCCGCCCATGCAGTGAGTTTCTCATAAAGCACTCCCACCCGCTTTCCGATGTCAGAGGTCCAAAGAATGCCATCACGGTCAGTGTCGTCGGATAAGATTTCGTACAGCGACCGCTCCACCCCTGGGCCCGGTGTTTTATCCTGGCTAAACACGATGGCTTCTTCTTGAGACCTTTTTATAGTTCCCTCGTTTGCCCGTTCTTCTATGCGGATATACCCCGCCTCCTGCCAGCGGATAAGATACGCGCCCATAAGCTTTTCACAGGAAATGCCCTTGCGTAGCAGCAGCATAGCAGAATATACAGCAGGAATGCTGCTGCCAAAAGGAACCGACCAGTTCGTATCTATTTGCTTCTTACCAGGAAGCCGCACGGATGTGCCGTCTGCCAATTTATATCGTGAAGAAAAGAATGTGATTAAAAGGACTGACACAGCAATAGCCGCCCCAAAAACAGCAAGGACGATATATAAAGCCGTATCAGAGTTTTTATTTTCTGCAGATTCCTGCAACTTTTCAAAAGACATGTTGGCTACGGAAGCCAGTGGGAACAAGCTTCTGTCAAAGCGACAGAGCACATTTACATAGTCTCTGCCTTCCAAAGCTTCAGAAGAAAAAGTATTAAGACTGCCGTCGCTCCCGATCTCAACTTCTCCCGTAAAGCCATACGCCCAGATGCGGGCGTTGTTTGTCGTCAGAGGTGTATCCGCCATCCGGATTTTAATATAAGCTGATTCCGGAGCGCTTGAAAGCTCCGATATAAACTGATGATAGAATCCTGCATAGTCGCCATAATCTTTTACCAATCCCTCTACGGTATATTGGATGGTATATTGATGGTTACCATAGCTGCCAATGCCCCAGCAGAGTTCATATCCATTGGAGGTTTTCAGGATGCTGCAGGTACCGGACTTTTCCTCTCTGGAGAGCTTTGTATTCCAGTCGTCCAGGGTTTTGTATTGCGCTCCGGACTCGTCCCATACAGTAAGAGAATGGACGCTCATCCCATCCATGTTATTCAGAGCCTTGTAATATTCTGTACCGCCGGATACGCCGCGAACATCCCAGATCTCCGTTATGACCGCAGAGCCATCACTCTGAAGAATGACATCCAGATTAATGGACGGTATAGCATCCTCTTCCGCAAATACCGGAACTGCTCCCAAGATGAACAGTACTGTGAACATTACGAAAAAAGTGATCAATTTTTTTTGTTTTGATTTCATTAGCCTTCTCCTGTCTTGTATATATCAATAAGTTGTTGAAATTCCCATTATATAAATAATGCGAACATCATTCGAGATTCCGATTATACTCATATCGGGTAGTTGAATGCATTTTGCGCCTTTGAAAATGAAGGCGTACATTAGGCATCTATATTAAAACAAGCTGCGGGTGTAATAATTCCATTGAATAATAATGGAAATTTTGTACATCCTTGAATTACAGCTTGTATATTAAATTCTGATTTCATTTTTTCTAAAACTTGTATAAATGATTTCAATTTATCATATTTATTATACCCAATTCCAACTCTTTTGCGATTTTTTGTTTATATATTCTTTCTCTACATACGCATGAAGGCTGAAAAAGCTCCCGGGCTACATCCGAGCAAAAATACAATTCTCCACTTTTCAAAGACATAATCGTCAGATATTCACCTTATAGAATAACAGGATTTTTTTCAAGTGTAAGTTTTTCTTTTTTCATTTTGCCCTCCAACTTCTGAAACATTGAAAAGCAATAGCCGCTAAGGTACAAACTCCTATCTTACGAATATCATTATGCTCATTAGTGTAAGTTGTAATTACAGCTTCTTTTCCATTTCTACATAAAGACCATTGCGAAATGTTTCAAAAAATCCGGAATGTCGGTACAATGTAATTGCAGATTCAAGTGTAATGCGTGTGCTCAAATGCAGCATATGGTCTCCGCACTGTTTTGTATGTTGCTCAACAATATCAAGCAATGATTTAGATATTCCGAGTCCACGATATTCATGCTTTATAAACATACGTTTTATTTCACCAACATCAGTAGATCTTTTACGATAAGCAACACATCCGATCGGCAAGTCGTCAACGTAGGCTACCCAAACATTTTTTATATTTTCATTTTTGCTATAACTGGTATAATAAACGCAATCATCTGCCAGAAAGTCTATCATAAAGTTATCTTGTTCTGAAAAAGGTTAATAACTTCATCGGAAATAACATCTAAGAGTGCTATCTTCATAATTACAACCTCCTGCGCAAGATATGATTAATCTGACGGTCACATTTTTATAAATAATCTTCATGAGTAGAATATCATCATATTTACTAACTATCAAGATTGAGTTTTCAATGTACACTAATATATATCAAATCAATATATCTTTGTTTTTTGTATACAATGGAAGGGGCATTTTGGGAAATGCCTTGTATCCAAAATCATTTTTGATTGCAGTTAGCACCCATGAAGAGAATCCGGACGCATTACTCATTACAGTCTTTTAAAATCCAATAACAATTCTCCATTCCCATCATAAAATGATAAGCAAAAGAACAAGAGATTTCTAATCAGTTTTGTGAATTAGTTAATTTTATTTTGAGCACAAAAAAACTACCAGCTCAATACTGATAGTTAGTAGTCTTCTTTATCTATTTGATTTTTCCGGCTTCGTATTATGCTCATAACAGTGAGTTATGAATATTTGTGTAATAAATTTTCAGGAATATGACAGTAGTCATTAGGGTACCTATCTAATCTATCTTGATGTTCTTCCGCACTTTTAACGTAATTCATAAGTGGAAGAACTTCAACTACAATTTTGTCCTTATCTGCTCTTTCTGCTATATAATTCTTAGCATCTTCCAAATGTCGGGGCACTTTACTGTATACGCCTGTGCGGTATTTTTTTCCCACATCATTCCCTTGTTTATTCACACTGTAAGGATCTATAATCTCAAAAAAATAATCCATTAGTTGAGAAACAGTTACAATTTCAGGGTCAAATTCTGTTTTTACGCATTCAGCATAACCATCATACTCGCCTTCGAGAGTATTTGAATAACCATTTGCTCGTCCTGCTTGAGTATTTATAACACCTTTTAGTGTTTTGATAAAGGCTTGTACACCCCATAGACAGCCACCTGCAAAATATATTGTTTCAACCATAGTATTCACCTGCTTTCTTTCGTCAGATATAAATAACCTTCAAGAGTAAATTTCAAACTTCTTTTGCAGTGTCATATCCCAGAGCATAGTAGTTGTTATTATTGAATGGGAAGCTTTTGATCACATCAAGCCCAAGCTTTCTGGTATGGGCTTCGTATGATCGGGAGTTGACATGATTGATAAAAGTGATCAGAATTGGATACCGTTTGTTCATCTGCGCTCTGGAAAAATTAAATATCTTTTTTAAGACCTCGGTTCCTCTGTAATCTTTATCAATGCAGATTGGCCCATACTGATAGGAATTTTGCACGGAAAGCGTCAGCCCCATATATTGCATTTTGGGCAGGTCCGAAATCATATACGCAAAAAGCGGCCATTTCGACCAGTAAGACCAGGAGGCCGCCATGACATATGCGGCAACGCGGTCGCCATCGCAGGCGAGTGCGATGCCGTTTTCCTCAGTAATGAGTTCCTCGAAGTTGCTCTCAGTAAATAATGTAGTCACAAATCCATCCAGTTTATCCGTTTCGCTGATGGTTGTGACATGATATTTGTTTTGCAGCTCTGAAATTGCAGAAATATCCGTAAGCGTAGCATTTCTATAAATCATATTGACCTCCATAGTTATTGGTTTACACAAGAATACATACATTTCAACCTGCCAGACAAATTGGAATTTTGCTAATGAACTTGGTTGAAACGGATGATGGCCTGCTGTACTTCCAGCAGATGCTCCTTAAATACAAATATCACCAAACAACAAAACAAAACGGATGCCTCACAGGGGCAAGCATGACCGTCAACTCGTCGCAATACTGAATGTCTGCTTTATCATTTTTGCTTTGCATTTAATCACCTTCCCATATTCCATTTTCACTGGTCTATCTTTGTGTTATTTAAACAATGGAAAACTCAAACCAGTTTCCAATTATGCTCATAATGCGTATTTGAATCTATTTTATATGCTATGGATATCTATGTCATATTCCATCCTTTTCGCTGTAGCAGCGGCAATTTCTTCGCCTGCAAGTTTTTTAAGAAGATAAAAAGACATATTGATTCCGGCTGAAATACCACCGGATGTAATGATACCATTTTCATCTACAAACTTAACCTCTCGTTGAACCTTAATTTTACTATATTCCCTTTCCAATCTGTCTATATCCATCCAGTGTGTAGTTGCTTGTTTCCCATCTAATAGTCCAGCCTCAGCCAATAAAAATGCGCCGGTGCATACAGATGCGATTACATAACAATCATGTACCCTGTCCCTAATCCAATTTACAAGTGTTTCATTATGTATTTCAATTTCTTCTGCTCCATATCCGCCGGGTATTATTAAGACATCAAAATGTGGACTGCTGTAAAAATCGTAATCAGGTTGAATTTTCAGTCCATTACGAGCTTTTATTAAATCTTTCGTTTGAGCAACTGTATTTACCGTAAACAGCTTTTGATTGTATTCTGTATCCATAGCAATTGAAAAGACTTCAAATGGCCCGGCAAAATCCAGTACCTCAACCTCGTTAAAAAGAAGTATGCTACTCTAAAATATAGATATTAGTCACTTCTATTCAATTTGCCGGGATTCGCATTATACTCAAGATAGACTTTGTTTTTATCCCACTTCAACCCATGTTCCATACCTTAAAATAAGCCTGTTTAGTTGTTCGATTATCCAGCTTAACAAAATGAAAATTGCGAGTGAAACTAAAAATGTATTCCCTAAGAGTCTTATATGAACAGATGTTGCTACACCATAGGCGAAGAACAAGCCGCTAAAATATATGAAGATGTATAGAAGCCGCCATGGAAAACTCAATTTGATTCTTAAACCACAGTGATCACATGGTAAACTACGAAAAAATGGTTGAGGCATTCTTAACGAGTAGCCTACAATATATTTGTGTTCGCATGATGTTATTATATTATTATTCAATTAATTCTCACCTTTCTTATTATATAAAGTAATCTTCAATAATAGAATACCACCCAACTTCCCAACTATCAATATTAAGTTTTCAAAGTACCGTAATCCGTCAAAAACTAATTTTCCTGAATCAAATCTTCTAAAGTCAATTTACACTGCCGGTATGCTTCCATGCTTTTTGAAAATCCATATTAATATACGGGGTCACTCAATCCGGTAATGATTTTTAGCTGAGTATCAATACGCTTTTCCAGTTCCCTTAAAACATTATGAATATCAAGAATGGTCGGATGATTATCAACCAGATCCATCATTATGCTGGCTTTATTCGAAGCTTCCGTTGTACCGTTCTGTATGGCTGCGGCTGCTATTTGCTGTTTAAAAGCATCTGCATCAATTAATCTCATAAATTTCCTTTCTCCCGGTATTCCGGGAAACACTAATTTTAAAAGCCTCTCCAACAATCCTTGTTCTGCTTGTCTTCGTTATAACAATTATCCAGTGTTGGCCTTATGAGGGGTATTCTGCAGTTTCTGTATTTGCAGCCTCCATACCTTGTATTATTCTTACAAAATTCGTTAAAGCAAGGCTGTGGCATTCTGCCTTTTATTCACTTTAACCTCCTGGAAATTCTAAATTAACAGCTTGTTCACACTTTATATGTAAAATACATATATTAATATTGGACAGATTGTCAAACATAGGAGGGGAATTTTGCACTCCTTTCATCGCAAGAACACCTCTTATTACTTCTTCCTCCTAGTTACTGATATGAAGTTCTGTGATACTACCCTATCATGATTGTATGTGTACCCCAGTGGCGGAAATCATAGGTTTTCGCCCCTTTAATATCAGTTCTTTTGCAAAAAAACTACTAACTCAGTATTTAATAGTTAGTAGTTCAATTACAATTTATTATAATTGCTTAATCACAATAATCCGACTCATACTTTGCAATCAAAGCATTACATGCAGCAACAATCTTTTCCGGCTCAATCATATTTTTGTAGAAAACCAAATCGTAGTCAGGGTCTTTTGGTTTATATTGATTCACGCCGTATGCAACACTATTTTCTGGTATATTTTTTGTAATAACCGCACCAGCACCAATAACAGTGCCGTCACCTATAATTACTGGGCCTAAAATTTTAGCACCATCGGAAACGACAACATTTTTTCCAATAACTGGGTTTCCAACATTCTCCCATTCTTTTGTCTGCTTATTATATTTTAAGTTTGAGCCAATGGTGACATTTTGATAAATAACTACATTTTTACATATTTTTGCTGCAACAATAGTGCATCCCCTTGCATGATGTGCAAACAAAACACTTTCATCCATCTCTATCGCGCTAATTTGGCAACCATATAGCTGTTCCAATTGATCAGCCGCTTCTTGTCTCTCTTTTTCATCTGTTGAAAAACAATTTTTCTTTAACAATTCATCAAACATATATGTTTTTCCTCCATAATTTTTGAATTTCTAAATTAAGGATACACCAATCACTGCTAACTATCAATATTAAATTTTCAAAGACAATAGTTTATCTAAATATCAGTTTACGTGCTCTTTCTCATAGATCATCTAACATTCGCTTTTACCCCATGGCTTGTAATGCAGATACTTGCCTCTGCCTATAGATGGTATAAAAAAGTATCCTCGCTCAGGTATCGGTTTTCCGCACACGCAACATATTCTTTTTTCTAGTTTTATATTTTTCATCTGAATTACTCTTGGATAGTTCATATACCCTCCTTTCTCCAACAACACCTGAAAATTCTAATTTTGTTAACAATCTTAATGAATGGCCTACTATCTTTTTAAAATTTGTTATAATATAATTGTATTAAATAAAATTTCAGGAGGCCTCCCATGTTCAGTTATTTAACTTTTATTGTTCCAATACTTGAAATATTTAAGTATGTTGTATATGTCATGGTTTTCCTATGTTGCATTAAGTATCTAAAAGAATAATATCCTCTCTCCCTCCGGCCCTGGCACTGTCAGTAAGGCCGGAAGGTTATGTAATGCCGGACACACTACCCTATCTTAATTTTCTTTTTCTACAATGTTGATTTTTCTTCCAAGAAGCTTTTCCTTTTCAAAACTTTCAGCATTTCCCCACCAACATTCACAGTCCCATACAACATTTCCATTATCAAGTACTATTTTAGGGTTTGGAATGTTATGTAATATCGGGCAAGGTTCTCTCCCTACATATTCACCATAACCATATATATTTACCTCGTTTTTGTTTGCGTCTCTTATCACTATTACTCTCATATTTGCTCCCTTCTGCTTACTCCGTCAAAAACTAATTTACATGATTATTATATTTTAATATTAGATTTTCCTTTCAAATCTTGGTTGTCATTTTACATTTTTACACCATAATATTTATGGAGGTTCATTAATCATGAAAAGACTATTAATTTTAATTTTGGCTTTTATAGGAGCTATCTTTACCGGTGTTTATGAATACCGAGAATATTATGAGGACTCACATGAAGTTAGTAATATAACAAAAACAATAGAAGATCCTTTACCAAGTCTTCCAATATTTGAAGACTAAATTTAGTCCGGTTGAGAAAATTAAAATATTTTCTCAACCAACTACTTAAAAACGTACCAACAATAATATGGGCTTGGAATACGAACTTCTACTACTTATCCGCAAATCTCGTATAATGTACTAACCGGTATAAATTAACAGACATGTACAATCAGACATATTCTATGGGTATAAAGGATTAAATTCTTTATAACGTTTCCATATATAAGCAAATAATTATAGAAGGGAAATTCCATATGAATAACTATATAGAGTCTAATGATGATAATTGTTCTTGTCGTCGTCGTTGTATCATAACAGGGCCTACTGGGCCTAGGGGTTGTCAAGGACCCAAAGGGTGCCCAGGAGATACTGGACCAACAGGGCCTACTGGGCCTACCGGACCTATTGGCGCTGCTGGGCCCACTGGACCTACCGGACCTATTGGCGCTACTGGGCCCATTGGACTTACCGGCGCTACTGGGCCTACCGGACCTATTGGCGCTACTGGACCCATTGGACTTACCGGCGCTACAGGGCCTACCGGACCTATTGGACTTACCGGCGCTACAGGGCCTACTGGGCCTATTGGCGCTACTGGACCCATTGGACTTACCGGCGCTACAGGGCCTACCGGACCTATTGGCGCTACCGGGCCCATTGGACTTACCGGCGCTACAGGGCCTACTGGGCCTATTGGACTTACCGGCGCTACAGGGCCTACTGGGCCTATTGGCGCTACTGGAC
>NZ_DAMAUN010000043.1:18350-49764 GCF_032078915.1 Lacrimispora sp.
ATTGGACTTACCGGCGCTACAGGGCCTACTGGGCCTATTGGCGCTACTGGACCCACTGGGCCTACCGGACCTATTGGCGTAACTGGGGCCACTGGACCTACCGGCGCTACTGGACCTACTGGACCTACTGGACCTATTGGACTTACCGGCGCTACCGGCGCTACAGGGCCTACTGGGCCTATTGGCGCTACTGGACCCACTGGGCCTACCGGACCTATTGGCGTAACTGGGGCCACTGGACCTACCGGCGCTACTGGACCTACTGGACCTACTGGACCTATTGGACTTACCGGCGCTACCGGCGCTACAGGGCCTACTGGACCTATTGGCGATACTGGACCCACTGGGCCTATCGGTGCAACAGGCCCTACTGGACCTATTGGTGATACTGGGCCTATCGGGCCTATTGGCGCAACAGGGCCCACTGGGCCGGCTGGTGATACTGGTCCCACTGGTCCTACGGGACCTATTGGACCTATTGGTGTAACAGGACCCACTGGACCTGCCGGTGATACTGGTCCCACTGGTCCTATCGGGCCTACTGGCCCTATTGGTGCAACGGGGCCCACAGGACCTACTGGTGATACCGGTCCCACAGGGCCTACTGGCCCTATTGGCTTGGCAGGTGATGGAGCAATTATTCCATTTGCTTCCGGTACACCTGTTGCCTTGGCCACAGTACTCGGAGGATTGCTTAACACCTCAAGTGCAGTTGGATTCGGAAGTAACCTTCCCGGCATTTCCGCTGCCAGCGGAACAGTCAATCTACTAGGGTTGACGAACTTGGCGTTCTCCATGCCCAGGAATGGGATCATTACCTCCTTGGCCGGCTATTTAAGCATTAGCGCTGCGCTCAACCTGCTTACTTCGACTGTAACAGTAACCGCTCAGTTGTTCCAATCCACTACACCTAACAACATCTTCGTTGCTGTGCCGGGCGCAGTGGTTACGCTGTCGCCTTCCCTCTCGGGATTAGTTTCTATCGGCAGTATCAGCAGCGGTGTCACCACCGGACTGAACATTCCTGTTACCGCAGGAACCAGGTTGCTTTTGATATTCTCCGCAGGGGTCACTGCTGGCCTCGATTTAGCAGCCACCATCGCAGGCTATGCCAGTGCTGGCCTGGGTATATCCTAAGCAGTTTATAAAGCAACCCCTTACAATCATGTGTTTATAAAACGATAACGCTGGCTGCTTTGAATGAATCGCAGTATAGGGGCGGGGCGTCTGTTCGCAGACGTCCCGTTTTCCTTATGCAGTCTTTTAAAGTTATTTAAAGTTTAATGGTACTGAGCATATATTGCGGCCTGATTTGCAGGCTGCTATGATGCAAAGGACCAGCCTGAATTTCGGCCCATAATTTTACAAAGAAAAGAAGCAAGGCATATATCTTGCTTCCAGTTTATGGATTCATATGATATGAATAAGGCAAAATGCCTGGTAATGCTTATTAACGAAAGAAAAGCACAGCTATTCGTCCTGTTCTTTTTCGTCTAACTGCTTTTGAATTTTTGCCTGTTTTTTCTTATTCAGATAATTAAGACAAGACAGTACAATAAAAGTTGAAATGGTTGCGCTGACAAAAGTAACTGCCAGCACGGCGATAAAATAACCAATACCATCTTCCTTATATTTTTCTGCGTACTGTGTATAGTTCAAAATACCATTAATCGCAGTAACTACAATTCCGGCAACGATACTGTTTACAAAAGGAAGGGTTTTGGCCCGTTTACCTTCACCGAATATGTCAAGCCCCACGGTCATAAACCGTATTGTCATGTATAGGGACATACCAAAAAAACATATAACCTCCACAGCATATTGTTCAAACGGAGCGTCCAGTAAAAATTGTTGTACGAGTATGGAACCAAGAAGCACAATCATTAAAATACTATATGCTTCACTATTTATTTTACGGCGTTGTGCTACAACTCTTTCGTCTTGTATACTTTGTTTATTCATTTCGATTCCTCCCAAAATAAGTCATTTAATGTTTTGCCAAGCGCCTTACAAATCGATATACAAAGGTTTAATGTTGGGTTATATTCCCCTGATTCTATCAGCCCGATCGTTTGTCGGGTAACACCTACGGCTTTTGCTAAGTCCTCTTGTTTCATATCAGCTTCCATTCGGGCGATTTTCATTCTCTTGTTCTTCATGGAATGCCCCCTTTCGTAGTCATAGCATACATCATACATTGCATAATGTCAAGTATATATTGCATTTGTTGTTGTAAAAATTTAATTGACATCTGCTATAGCTGAAAAGCAAAGTAGAAAGCAGCTTTTGTAAGCGAACTGCACGAAATCCATCAGAAAAATGAAAATGCTCGGGATAGAATAGAGCAAGGGACTGCATCAAGAGTAAAATGCTGCTGCACCGCTCTTAACACTGTCCCTGCTCTATTCTTATTGGTAAGCAATGTCTGTTAGTCATCATGCCTTACCGCTCACTCTACATTTTTGTATTCTGAAATGCAATAACTTAAATCCTTCTTTTTTCCCCTATTTTCAAATGAACTGCCTCCCTGCTAACTTTTCACTTTTCAATTCCCAACAGAATTTGAGAAGCTAAGAGTAAAGTGATACTGAACTTCGCCGTCCTGATTATTGGCTTTAACTCCTCGAAAATTGAGGCGATAACGCCCATCGGCAGGCACAGTAATATCCACAGTGTCATTGGCTGTATTTAATTCTTTTTGGGCAGTTATTTTGTGGTTGCTTTCATCCTGCAAGCTTACTTCAAAATCACCTCTATCTTCATACTCCTCCCAGCCATAATCATAGGTGATATGAAATACCTGACCTGCTTTCATATTAAAAAGGTAAAAGGGACTCGTATATTCTTCTCCTACTGCTAAAAAACCATTAATTGAGACTTCTTCGTCAACATTTACTTCGTCAACATCTACATTTAAAAAAGATGTCACAGAATTCGTATAATCAGAGGTTATTTCCGCATACCCTCCATTCTTCAAATCAATTTTAACTACCCCTGCTTGTGTGCCGCTGGCATAAACAAGACTGCTGCCATGCTTTCTAAATCCGTCTTCAATATTTCCATACGCAGCTGCATTGGATATTGTAATGTCACAATTTCTATACCCATCTTTAGAAAGCAGCTCAAAATAACAATCTGGAGCGTCGGCATTCAAGGTCCCTGTAAAACCTACCGGGATTGTATAAAATATAGAAGAATCTGCCATATTGGCATTGATAGTTTCAACGCTTTGGAACACGCCATTAAAATAAGCGGTAGCCTCTTTAATCTGCAAATTTACATTTCCATAAATGACATCGGGAACATGCACAACCACCGAGGGATATACTGAATAATCAGCCGTATACACGATGTGGATCTTCCAGTTGCCATTTTCATTTTCAACAGAGACCTGATATAAGGTATTGTCGTAATCAACTGTCATTTCTTTCGCTGATGTAGGAACTAATTTGACAGCGGCCTTGTTATCAATCGTTATATCAGCATTGGGTCTCTCGACAGGTGTAAAATGATCTGCCTTTGCCGTGTCACTATTCGTACCGATTTGATTTTGCGGTACGTTCTGATTCAGTGGATTGCCATTAGTGTTTACAATAGAATCTTTTGTGTGTGCTCCCGCAAAAGCAGCTCCGCATAAAAATGTGACAGCCAGCACAATAGATAAAAAAACAATCACTCTTGATCTTTTCTTGAAATTCAAAATTGCCGTCAGCCTTTCTTTCAATAGCTCTGCATTCTCACTTAATGTTAGTGATACAATAGCGTCGCTGTAGGTGCCATCTGTTTTCAGTGTTGACAATAGCGTATCACCGTACCGAAGCCTCCCATTTTCATCCAAACCGCTGATAATTGCTTCATCACAGGACAACTCACATTCCCTATTGATTTCACGGCTTATAATGTAAATGAGTGGATTAAACCAATGCAGACAAACGGTTATCTGAACTAGCCATTTAAAGATAATATCGAACCTCCTGTAATGAGTTAGTTCATGCCAGAAAACATAACGCAATTCAGCATCGTCTATTACCAGCTCGGGAATAATGATGATTGGCCGGAAGATACCAACGAGCATTGGGGAGGCCACAAGCTGATTCACGTAAATCGGTAACGGCTTTTTTAACCCAGCTTCCGTAGATACTTCTTTGTATACAGCTAAAAACCTTTCATCCTCAATTCTGCGGGTTCCTGCATGAACATATCGGACAAAGCTATAATAGCTGGTTACCTTACGAACAAACAGCAGAGCCGCAACGCCGAGCCAAAGCAGCCAAATACTGCTTTTTATATCGGCCCAATAATCCGGTGAAACAGTTTCAGGGCCAGAACTTTCGACATCCGGCAAAGCAGTTTGCATATCTAAGTTACGATCTATTTGAGCGGGAAGCCGCTCCTGCTCCACAACCGCGGGGGAAGCTGCAGCAGCGTTTTCCAGATAACCGAAAAAACTGCCGACCACGCTGACCTCCGGCGTGAATGGGACTAAAAGCCGCAGTATGACTACGAGCCAAATATAATACTGCCAGCGCTTGCTCAATTTATTTATAATAAGCGGCTTGATTGCAAGCAGCCCAAGGGTAAGTATTGAGCCGGAAACAGACAAGGAAAGAAACAACTTTAATACCTCATTCATTTCCATCCCTCCCTCTTTTCCAAAACTCTTTTACATCTTCCAATTCGTCGGGCGATAAAACGTCAGCACTCAGCATAGTAGAAATCAAGTGCTTTGCATCCCCGCCGTAAACCTTGTGCAGAAACTCCTTTGTACGAGCCTTAATAAACTCCGCTTCCGCAATAGTGGGGATATAGTAGTAAACCTCTTTTTTCTCTTGCAGTAGCACACCTTTTTCTACCAACCGTCGAATGAGAGTGCGGATCGTTGAACTATCCCATCCGTTTTCACCGCCTAATGCAGTGCGGATCTCTGAATAGGTTGAGGGGGCCTTCTTAGTCCAAACTACCTTCAGTATTTCAAGCTCCGCATCCGATATTTTTTCTATATTATCTGCCATTTCGTCACTCCCCTTTCATGCGACAATTGTAACCCGCACTTTCATGCTACACCTGTCACGTGAATTTGTCAAGAAAAATATGCCGTAATGCAGACGGCTTAGCCGTAAAATGAAGCGGTTTTAATTGTTTTGGATAAACGAACGTAGTATACTTGAGTTTAACGGTAATAGATATTAATTTGAAGCGAGGGCGCACATGAATACTGATTTTGTGAACTTAACAACAGAAAACCTTGTCAATGAGCATCTGTGCTGCATTATCCGCAGTAAAAAGCCCCATCAAGGTATTGACGCAAAGAAACAATGGCTTTCAAACCGTCTAAATGAAGGTCATGTTTTTAGAAAGTTAAATGAAAAGGCAACGGTTTTTATTGAATATGCTCCTCTTGAAACAGCTTGGGTTCCCATAACTGGTGACAACTATTTTTATCTGTATTGCTTATGGGTTACTGGTAATCACAAAGGAAAAGGGTATGGGAAATCACTGATGGAGTATTGTTTGGCTGATGCAAAAGAAAAGGGTAAATCCGGTATTTGTATGCTCGGGGCAAAAAAACAAAAATCTTTTCTTTCTGACCAATCATTTGTGAAGAAGTTCGGCTTTGAGGTTGTTGATACGACTGATAATGGCTATGAATTGCTGGCACTTTCTTTTGACGGAACAACGCCAAAGTTCGCGCAAAATGTTAAAAACCAAGAAATCGAGAGCAAAGAGCTAACAATTTATTACGATATGCAATGCCCCTATGTCTGTCAAAACATTGAGATGATAAAACAGTATTGTGAAATGAATGACGTACCTGTATCTTTCATTCAAGTGGATACGCTGCAAAAAGCAAAGGAGCTGCCTTGTGTTTTCAATAACTGGGGGGTGTTTTATAAAGGGAATTTTGAGACAGTGAATTTGTTAGATGCCGCCTACTTAAAAAGAATACTCAAAAAATGAAAATACAATTTCGGCTCTTTCCCGTTGATTATCGGGACTGTATTTGAGGACTGTATTTGAAACATTATGCCGGATTCTATGTAGCATGCGGACGGAGGAACACGGATGATTAGAAAAACCGCTCTTGCTTTTATTAATACAATTAACTCACATAATGCTGATAAAATAACCACCCTTATGACAGATGACCACACATTTATTGATGCTTATGGGAACAGCGCCAATAAAGAAGCGATGCAACAAGGCTGGCCCGGCTGCTTTTCATGGTTCCCTGATTATCTGATTGAAATAATTTGGAAACACCCAATCTCTGGAGCCGAACAAAAAAGGCCGGACATTTTATAGTGAATTGCCTGTGATACATTTAAAAAATTAAACGGAGGGATAAATAACATGGCATGTAAAAGTTTAGAGGAAGTTCGTAATAATATTGACAGAATCGATAAAGAAATTATTATGCTTATTGCAGAGCGTGGCAACTTTGTAAAACATGCTTCCAAATTTAAGAAAGATAGTCAAGATGTCACGGCTCCCCAAAGAGTAGAGGCTGTTATACAAAAAGTAAGACAGCTTTCTGAGGAATATGGGGCGAACCCTGACATGGTGGAAAAGTTATATCGGGATATGATAGCAAATTTTGTCCGTATTGAAATGAATGAGTTTAACAATAACAATCGCTTCGTATAACATAATTTTACGATATACTGAACAACAGATGCTATGCTTCTGAAACTGTGGATATATTAAACTGTGGATATATTAAAAAAGGCTGCTGCCATTTAACAACATCCCAGAAAAGAGTTGTCAAATGACTGCCGCCCATCTTGTTCACTAATGATCCCCCTTATAAATCCTTATATTATCTTGATTTGCAAGGCATTAGTAGTTTTAATATGTAAATAACTGTACCCAGTACTGTGTTCCGGAGTTATTCTGAGTATTACCTACACCGATATGTGTATAGCTCTTATTCATGATGTTTGCACGATGACCTGCACTGTTCATCCAAGCATTTACAACATCCTGAGGAGTTTTCTGTCCCCATGCGATATTCTCGCCTGCGCCACGGTAATTCACACCCTGCTCCTTTAAAGCAGTTGAGAATGAGCTGCCATTTGGCCGTGTATGGTCAAAATTTGACTGTATCTCATTGGCTCTAACGGTTGCTGCCTTCTCAACATTAGGATCAATGGTAAGAGGAGCCAGTCCTTCTTTTGCTCTTTCAGCATTTACAAGATCTACTACCTGCTGGGTATAGGACTTATTGGTTGAATTGCCCGTTGAGTCATCTGGAGTAGTACCGGTATTTCCATTATTGTCGGTATTTCCGGTGTTACCGTCGTTACCGGTATTTCCGCTATTGCCATTATTTCCAGTATTTCCGGTATTGCCAGTATTACCGTTGTTACCAGTATTACCAGTGTTACCATTATTACAATTCTTGCCTGTATTTCCGTTATTGATGAGCTTAGACCAATCGATGTTATTTCCATCAACTCCTAATTGCTGCAATCTAGACTTTAAATCATCTACATTACAGTTCTTGCTCACTGTTACTACATTCCTTCCATTGTTGCATTGACTGTAAGGTCTTGCCACTGCTGCATTCGCTGTCAATGGTATCATACTCGTTAAAGTAAGTGTAATCATTCCAAGTGCCGTTAGTTTTCTCAATTCAATTGCCTCCTTTGAAATTGTTACATTTGTGTTACGTTTGTATTTCATTTATGTTACAAACATATCATAACACTCTTGTTACCATTTTTCCAGTGGAAATAATTGGGAATTATTTGGCAGTCTCTTGTGTTTGATTTTATATAATGTAATCGTTTGAGTAATCGCTGCTGTCAACCAGATCAGCTATGGTTATTCCGTCAAAGTAGTCATTAATCAGCTTACTGAAACCTTCCCACATGGGAAGTGTCCGGCAATGACAGGCCCTGGTGCAGCCATTCACCTCTCCTTCCAGGCAAGAAACCGGAGCAAGAGATCCTTCCGTGAGCCTTAATATACTGCCCACAGTATAATCCTCCGGGTTCCTCGCCAGTTTATAACCGCCGCCCTTTCCCCTCAGGGAAATGAGCAGATTGCTTTTACTCAGAACCGAAACAATGGATTCTAAGTATTTTTCCGATATCTCCTGCCTCTTTGCAATATCCATGAGAGGAATATATTCTCCATGATTGTGCTCAGCCAGATCTATCATGAGTCTTACCGCATAGCGGCCTTTTGTTGAAATCTTCATAAGACACAGCCTCCGGATCCAATATTATGTGTTCAAATCATAACCATCAAGGAAGTGATGTACATTTCCATTTTCCTTGTATGCAATGATGGTATTTAAATTCACATTTTCCACGCTCTTAAATATATTACTTTCAATATACGGGTTTACTTTCTTTAACTGCCTGATCAAATCCTTTATCTCCATTCTTTTTGATCCGGTGCTGCCGTCGGTCCTGCAGGTCGTGCAGGTATCCGTAAACCGGCATGCACATTGAATGAAGTGCAGGTCATTGTAATCTCTCCAACCCTTAATGTCATCCTCCCGTATGAGATACATAGGGCGTATGAGTTCCATTCCTTCAAAATTCGTACTGTGCAGCTTGGGCATCATGGTCTGTATCTGTGCTCCGTACATCATGCCCATCAGAATTGTTTCAATGACATCATCGTAATGATGTCCCAGGGCTATCTTATTACAGCCCAGTTCCTTTGCCTTGCTGTACAAATACCCCCGCCTCATTCTGGCACATAGATAGCACGGGGATTTCTGCACATCATAAACCGCATCAAAAATCTGGGTTTCAAATACGGTGATGGGAATATCCAAAAGCTTTGCATTGTTTTCGATAACCTGCCGGTTGGTTTCGTTGTAGCCTGGGTCCATGACAAGAAAGACAAGCTCAAAAGGAAACTTATTGTGCCGCCTTAATTCCTGAAACAGCTTTGCCATGAGCATGGAATCCTTACCCCCTGAAATACAGACGGCAACCCTGTCGTTTTCCTTTACCAGCTCATACTCATTAACGGCCCTCGCAAATCGACTGAACAGTTCCTTATGAAATTTCTTCCGGATGCTCTTTTCTATTTCTTCCAGGCGTTCTTTTCCCGTATCCTCTTTTTCCATTGCCCGAAGCAGCCATTCTCCATAGCCGCCGCGAAGATTATACGCTTCATATCCCTGTTTTGCAAGATGCTCTGCAGCCTCTTCACTGATGATTCCTTTTAAGCAATATAATATGATCTTCCTGTCCCTTGGAAGGGAAGGCTCTCCGTCTAACAATGCTTCTTTTTCAATATTGATGGCCCCCGGTATAAATCCATGATTGTATGCCGTCTGATCCCTGACGTCTACAAGCACATATTCCTCCGGGCTCATTTTCTTCATTTGTTCCAATGAAAGATCGTGCTCATGAGCCACATTGCCGTCAAACATGTGATTCCCTCCCCATCTTTCCATTTAGAGACAGATCCTTGATCACTTCTCCGGCTATGATAAGCCCTGCCACAGAAGGAACAAAGGCCACGCTTCCGGGAATATCTCTCCGCTCCGTGCATTTATGTTTGGCTCCAGGCGGGCAGATACAGTTTGTCCTGCAGCTGATGGACATATCCTCCAGGGGCCTTGTTGGCTTTTCTGTGGAAAAAACAACCTTAAGCTTCTTTACGCCCCTTTTCTTAAGCTCTCTGCGCATGACCTTTGCAAGGGGACACATGGTGGTTTTATAAATGTCCGCAACCTGAAATTTTGTAGGGTCCAGTTTATTGCCTGCGCCCATACAGCTGATGACCGGAACGCCTGCCTCTTTTGCCCGCATGATCAGTTCAAGCTTTGCAGTTACGGTATCAACCGCATCCACTACATAATCATAATTTTTAAAATCAAAATCATCCGCATTTTCCGGCAAGTAGAAGCACTGGTGCATTTCCACTTGGGCATCTGGATTGATTTCCAATATTCTGTCCTTCATTACTTCAACTTTATATTTGCCTACCGTTTTTCTGGTGGCTATGATCTGCCTGTTTAAATTGGTAAGACAAACCTTATCATCATCAACTAGCACAAAGGAACGGACTCCGCTTCTTACCAAGGCTTCTACCACATATCCGCCTACGCCGCCGATACCAAAAACAGCAACCTTTGCACTCAGCAATTTTTCCATGGCATCTTCACCCAATAACAACTGGGTTCTTGAAAACTGGTTTAACAATTGATTCTACCTCTTTCTTTAATTTACTATCAATTAAGTAGGAATAAAAAAGCACTTCAATTATTATACTTCTAAATGCTTATTTGGGCAATTGATTTTTACTGTTGATGAAAAACAAAATAGCAAACAATTACTGGACCGCTGATTGATAAACGGCTTTTCGTTGTCTGCTATTTATAAAGCTTTCGCTAACTTATAGTCAATCGGATATTCGCAATCCGCGACCCTGCTTGATGAGGTTAAAAATCATCATCTTTTCTTATCCTGTGACGGATCACACGATGTCGATATTCATAATTTTCGCGGATGTTTGTCTGGTCATCAATGAATTTTCCAATCTCAGCTACTATCGTCGGTATTATGGAAAGGGCAGCTGCAAGCAGCCAGTGATAAGAATCTATAGCAGTTAAACCAAAGATTTTTCCAATGGGCGGGAATGCTACGAGAAGGCTGAATACTGCGATCATTGCCATGGTACTGTATAATACCGGAGGATTATCCTTAATCGTTCGTTTGAAGATGGACTTCCTGCTGCGGACTGTGAATAAATGAAGGATGGAGGTCCAGCCTAAAACCAGAAAGGCAACGGTCTGGCCGACTGCCTGAGATGGTCCCTGCATTCCTGGAATTGTCCGGAACGTACCGATGTAATATCCAACCAGAACCACTACCGAGCATGCAATGGTCTGCTGTATAATTACCGGAAGAAGGCCGCCGGCTAAAAATCCTTCGTCTCTGCGGATAGGCTCCCGATCCATAAGACGAGGATCCGAAGTATCCCTGGATAAGCAAATTCCCGGAATACCGTCACCCAGCACATTGACTAATAACAGCATGATCGGTGTTACAGGGATCCCCCAGCCCTTTAACTGGGCAACCAGCATAATGACAATTTCCGAAATATTGCACACCAACAGAAAGTAAACGGTTTTTCTGATATTCGAGAAAACATTCCTTCCTTCTGATACCGCATCTATAATCGTGGCAAAGTTGTCATCTGTTAAAATCATGTCAGAAGCACTTTTTGCTACTTCAGTCCCGCTTTGACCCATGGAGATTCCAACGTCTGCTGCCTTAAGTGCCGGCGTATCATTGACACCGTCCCCGGTCATGGAAACAACTTCCCCATTTTCCTGCCATGCTTCAACAATGCGGATCTTATCCTCAGGGGAAACCCGGGCATAAACAGAGTAATGATGAATATTCCTGCATAGGTCTTCATCTGACATGTCATTTAGCTGCTGTCCGGTGAGAACCTTTTCATTTTCACCAAGAATTCCAATGTTTTTTGCGATCGCGCTTGCCGTTGCCGCATGATCCCCGGTGATCATGATGGTACGGATACCGGCCAGCTTTGCCTTTTCCACTGCCCGGGCTGCTTCCGGACGAGCCGGATCAATTAAACCAATAAGCCCGCATAATTCCAGATCCTGCTCAATTTCCTCCGGATTTTCCATAGAAGGAGCTTCATTTACATACCGCCTCCCAAGGGCCAGAACACGAAGTGCCTCTCCTGCAAAAATCTTATGAACATAGTCAACTTCTTTTTTCGTCTCCTCATCAAATGCCATTAGAGGCAATCGGTCAAGAGCACCTTTGGTAAGAATTAAATATCCTCCCGAGGATGCCTCCAAAACAATGGTCATCATCTTACGTTCGGAAGAAAAAGGGATTTCTCCTACTAAGCGATATTGCTCAGAAATACGTTCTTTGGATAAGCCTTTTTCATGCAGAAGGCGCATGATGGCTTTCTCCGTCGGATTTCCCATAATGGTTAAAGTACCATCCTCTTCTTCCTGGACAGAAGCGTTGCTTGCCAGTGCAAACAGCGTCAGAAGATCTGTCTGATCCTTCACAAATTCATCTCCGGCACCAAACGGCTCATTTCCAGGAATCCAAAGTTTTTCAATGCTCATCCGGTTCTGCGTCAGTGTTCCGGTCTTATCTGAGCAGATAACCGAGGTGTTACCAAGAGTCTCTACTGCGGACAGCTTACGGATCAGTGCATTTTTATTAACCATATTTTTAACGCCCTGGGAAAGGGATAAGGTTACAATTAAATTTAAGGTTTCCGGTACTGCTGCTACAGCCAGCGTGGCCGCAAGCATAACCATGGACCAAACGGATTCTCCCTGTAAAATACCGATGGTAAAGAGTAATACAGCTGCTGCAATGGCAACGACGCTGATGGACTTTGCAATTCGCTCCAAACGCCGCTGCAGCGGTGTTTTTAATTTCTGTGAATTGTTTAAATATCCTGCAATCTTCCCCATCTCCGTTTGCATCCCGGTAGCAGTAACCATGGCTAACCCATGTCCTGATGTCACATGACAGCTGGAGAATACCATATTAAGCTGGTCGCCAATGGAAACACTGCCCTGCAGCAGAATATCTGCATCTTTTTCCGAAGGCTCGCTTTCTCCTGTGAGCGCCGATTCATCCACCTGTAAATTGGTGCTGGTGATCAGGCGTGCGTCAGCAGGAACAATGCTTCCCAGTTGAAGCTTAATGATATCACCTGGAACCAATTCACTTGTATCCATCTCTTTTTGTACGCCATCCCGTATAACCATACAGTTAGGAGAGTTTAAGCTGGACAATGCCTCCAGGGCCTTTTCAGCGCCTCGCTCCTGTGTAATTGCAAGTACTAGATTTAAGATAACAATAGAAACGATTACAACTGGTTCTATAAAGCCATGACCATCCTTCAATGCCATCCCTAAAGACAGCAAGGCAGCCAGAAGCAGGATTATCGTTGAAATGTCTTTAAGATGATGCAGGATTTCTTTGATCAAACTAGTTTTTTCCTGCTTTGCAAACTCATTTTTTCCATACTTGCTTTGTCGGTTTGCTACCTCCTGATCCGATATTCCAGTATTTTCGTTCGTGTTAAAATGTTCAAGTGTCTCTGCTATGCTAGCTACATACCAATTTTCCACTTAATCATCCTCCTTTCATTTATCATTCTTCATTCACTGGTTCTTTAAGTTTCTCTTCCATCAGCCTTTCCAGTCTCCGCTCCATGGTTTCCGCGCAGCAGTTCACTTCCTGGGTAATCTGCTTGATCGACTGGAATGCAGCATCATAAACGGCTCTTGGCTTATCATGAACTATCTGTCTGATGCTCTCTTCCGTAACCGGCAGTTCCTTAAGTTTCTTAACCGGGACCGCAATGTCGCCCATTAAATTATCATAGCTGTATAAAAGCCTGCGAACCTGTACACAGAGTAGATTTACTACATGTACAATCTCATCGGTCATATCCAGCTCCACGGACTTTTCCAGGGTCTCAATAAGAGAAGAGATCATCTCCTGTATCTCCGGCTGGGGAAGCTTTTCCATAATACGGAACAGCTTTTCCGCTCTTTTAAGAGAAATGATTTCATCCTGCTTGTAGCGGTACTCGGTCGCTCCCATTAAATATCCGACCGTCACTCCGAAATAGTCCGCTATAAGCCCGGCAAAATCAATATCCGGCGCCCGCTTCTCATTCTCGTAATTGTTGACCGTCATCCGGCTCACTCCAAGCTCTCCAGCCAGTTTTTCTTGGCTCAAATTCCTTTCTTCCCGAAGAGTTCTAATACGCTTTCCTATCATTGTTACCACACCTTTCTTAAAAAGTATAAAAAAAAATGATAACAATGTAAATCGTTTTTATTAAATGATACTGAATATTATCAAATCTTTACCTTTTCTTTATATGAGGGAATTTAGATATAGCCTTCCCAAATTTACGGTTTTGTAACAAAAAAGGAGACTGTTACACTAGGTATCCGTGTACAGCCTCCGGGACTTTTCTTCTTATCTTACCAGACGATATAAACCACTTTCTTCTTTTTGCATCCTTACATCAATGCTTTTCATGATTTTTTCAGCTTCGCTGAAAAAGCTCTCCTTTTCTGAAAGGATTTTAATTTTCGTATTATATTTAACTTTGAATTCCGTAAACCTGGCAAGCAGATTCCCCATTTCCCTTTGATATTCCTCCGCCTGATTCACCAGCTTTGAATCACCGGATCTTAGGAAGGCCGGGTAGAGGTACTGGCGGGACGGCCTGTTTCCCCTTCAGGCCGTCCCATCCTTATTACCTTGTTTTTTCGCGGATCCAGGATTCGTACTTATCCTGCACGCCCTGATCCTTTGCCTGTCTTTCAAATGATTCCGTTTCGTCATCCACAGCTTTTAACTTATCTTCTGCCAGCGCACGTACTGCAAATGCATAGGCGGCCTCATCTTCTTTTTCAATATGGCGCTTTAATAAGGCACCATAGCCGACCGCATTGGAGATGATATCTAGCTTCGACTCTGTTCCCGGATTTTTCTCATATTCATCAATGGCTTTTTCCAGCTCAGAAAGGTAAAGTCTTCCCAGATCATGTTCCACAAGCATGCCATTCCTGATTAGCTTTTCCGCAACAGGTCCCATATTTTCCATCATGATCCGGAACAGGATCTTCTCTTCCTTTCCGTGATGATGCTTATCTGCGTAATTTCTTGCAAATTCAAGGCATTCCCGCAGCAGGGGGGCATCCACCGGCTTCCCCTCCAGAATATCGGAGCTGATGCTTCTTAAAAAGCCGGTAAACGTCAGAATGTTCTCATGCTCCTTCATTAAAATATCTATTCCGTACATAAGCGTCTCCTCAATTCATATACCCGATCCTCAATCTGATGAAATTCCAGTCCGGAATCCTCAAACATTCCTTTTATCAGAGATTCTCTTAAGGTATCGTAATGTGTTACATCTCCATGGATCATCGACCAATAAGCGCCATGGATATTTTGGGTCTGTCTCCATACCAGGCTGTCTTCCGTTTCCTGGACCAGCTCGTTCACTCTGTCACAGGGCATACCGTTAAGCAAGGTGCTTTCCAGATAATCATAGGCTTTGCGGACAGTGATATTTTTATCCGCAGAATTTCTTTTTCCAAATTCCAGGACTGCATTAACAATATGGGATAATCTTTCCTGATCTGGTCCCATGAGTTCTGTGACCACATAAGCAAGTCTGTTTTCCACCAGGCTCACTTTTTCCTGCAGCCAGCCGTGGATATTGCCCGTATCGATCATATCCTCTAAATTTCCTTTTTCAAGCACTCCGTATCTGCTGTCAGTCCTGGCTCTAAGCTCTTTCACCCAGCCATTTTCTTCTGCGAAATCTAAAATTGCGTCAGTCATTGCATCCTGAAATTTTATTTTGTTGTATAGCCAAGTATGAATCGGTCCTAAAAAGGCACTCATGTTACACCTCTTTCCTTATTGGTTCAGCTTGTCCAGCACTGCGTCTGCATCAAGCCCATGAACCATACATGCATCTTCTAAGGATTCCATCTGGGATGACGGACATCCCAGACAGTGCATGCCGCAGCCCATTAAAATCTCCGCTGCCTTTGGATTGCTTCTTAATATTTCTCCAATATACATTTCTTTCGTTATCATATGATAATCCTCCTGATTTTTTATAATTTTTATTATCCGAGAATTTTCTTTAAATCCTCTTCCGGTGTGCTGATGGGTGATATTCCGTAGTTTTCTACAAGGAAGTTTAATACATTTGGTGATAAGAATGCAGGTAAAGATGGCCCCAGGTAGATATTCTTGATTCCAAGGTGCAGCAAGGTGAGAAGAATGCACACTGCCTTCTGCTCATACCAGGACAATATCATGGACAAGGGAAGTTCATTGACCCCGCATGAAAAGGCTTCCGCCAGAGCCACCGCTACCTTGATGGCACTAAATGCATCATTACACTGCCCCATATCCATGATTCTTGGAAGGCCACCAATGGTTCCAAGGTCAAGGTCGTTAAAACGGTATTTTCCGCAGGCAAGGGTTAAGATAATAGAATCCTTAGGAGTCTGCTTTACAAAATCGGTATAATAATTTCTTCCTGTTTTAGCGCCGTCACAGCCGCCTACTAAGAAGAAGTGGCTGATCGCTCCCTGCTTCACTGCATCAATAACCTGATCTGCAACACCCAATACGGTTCCATGGGAAAATCCTGTCATGACTTCTTTGCCGCCGTTGATTCCTGTCATTTCATGGTCTTCCTCATATCCGCCAAGCTCCAGCGCCTTTTCAATGACAGGAGTAAAATCTTTATCCTCTCCTACATGGACCATTTCCGGATAGGAAACCACTTCTGTGGTGAATACACGGTCAGCATAGCTCTTTTTCACAGGCATCAGGCAATTTGTGGTAAAGAGAATGGGGGCTGGAAGGTCATCAAACTCTTTTTGCTGATTCTGCCATGCAGTTCCGAAATTCCCCTTTAAATGAGGATATTTCTTTAATTCCGGATAGCCATGGGCCGGAAGCATCTCTCCGTGGGTATAGATATTGATTCCCTTATCCTTTGTCTGCTCAAGAAGCTGTTTTAAATCATATAAATCATGTCCGGTGATTACGATAAACGGACCTTTTTCAATGGCAAGAGGCACTTTGGTTGGCTCCGGAGTTCCAAATGCGGTGGTATTTGCTTTATCAAGCAGCTCCATGCATTTTAAATTGATCTCTCCCACTTCAAGAACCACCGGAAGCAGCTGCTCCATGGTCAGATCATAGCTGATGACTGACAACGCCTTATAGAAGAAATGATTGACTCCTTCCTCTTCATATCCTAAAACCATAGCATGATAGGCATAGGCTGCAACGCCCCGAAGTCCGAATAAAATCAAAGATTTTAAGGAACGGATATCTTCCTGCGCTTCCCAAATGTTCTTCATATCATAATCGGAAGTATTTCCGCAAACAGAGGTACATTTGCTGCAATCAGGCACGATCTTTTCTTTTTCTTCCCGTACTCTCTTGATCATCTCTACTAAAACTTCATCATTGAAATTTACATTTGTGATGGTGGTAAACAGACCTTCTATAAGGATTCTTGTGGTGGTCTCCAAAGGGGAATTATTGCCGCACGCCTTTGCCAGCCCGATCAGGGCGCCTGTCAGTTCATCCTGTAAATTTGCAGTGCTGGCAGATTTGCCGCACACTCCTGCGCTGCCCGTACATCCGCTGCAGCCTGCCGTCTGCTCACACTGAAAGCAAAACATCTTACCGTCCATATCTATATCCAACCTTTCTATTCTGTCCTTTTTATTCCAACTGGTTAAAACACTACAACCAATACCATCTTAAAGCGTTCTTCCGCATAAACCGCATGAGGCTTTTTGGCAGGCATGATAAGGGTCTCACCTGCATTTAGCAGATATTCCTTTCCATCTACTGTTAATTTCCCGGTTCCTTCCAAAACAGTCACCATGGCATCTCCGTTGGATTCGTGGGTACTGATTTCTTCCCCTTTATCAAATGCAAATAACGTAATGCTAAGGGCTTCATTCTGTGCAAGGGTCTTGCTGACGATCTGGCCTTCGTTTGCCTGAACCAGATCCGATAACATTACGATTTCTTCATGCTTCATATTTTTAATGAATTTCTCTGTCATTTGGTTGCCTCCTTGTTTTTCTATTGCTTTTATAAGTAGATTATAATATAATAATCTCATCATTTCTGTTGTAATTACAACATTATTAAAATAATTTAAAAGGAGGCGGCAAATGGAGGAATACTTATCCATATTAAAAAAGTCAAACCTGTTTTCCGGGGTACAGCCGGAGGAAATAAGCGCAATGCTAAAATGCCTGTCGGCCCGGATTAAGCATTATAAAAAAGATGAATTTATTATAAGAAGCGGAGATTACATTCGTTCCGTTGGAATGGTGCTCACCGGGACTGCGCTCATCATACAGGAGGATTTCTGGGGCAAACGGACCATTATTTCCGAGGCGATGTCCGGCGCTATTTTTGCAGAAACCTATGCCTGCATCCCCTCCATACCGATTGAGATGAGTGTTATCTCTGACTCAGAATGCGATGTGCTGTTTATGGATTTTAACAGGATAATGAACGTGTGCACCTCTGCATGCACCTTCCACACACGCCTGCTGCAAAATTTTTTATCTTCCATTGCCAGGCGGAATTTAATCCTCACGAAAAAAATGCAGCATATGTCCAAAAAGACCATCAGGGAAAAACTGCTCTCCTACCTTTCCGCCGAATCCTTAAAAAACAATTCCTCCACTTTTGATATTCCATTTAACAGGCAGCAGCTGGCGGATTACCTGTCCATTGACCGCAGCGCCCTGTCCAATGAAATGAGCAAATTGCAGGATGAAGGGATTTTAACCTATAAGAAGAACCGTTTCACGTTAAAAGAAGATCTCCATGAAGGATAACTTCTTTCTACCTGACGGATTTGATCTGGCATTACTATTTAAAAGCGGAATCCGGTGCAATTATCTGCCGGATTCCGCTTTTAAATTTATAAAATATTCCCATCAACAGAGATGGTAACTACGTCACATGGAATTTCTTTGCCGCTGTCCTCAAGGGCTCTTAAGGCCGCATGTTCCAGACCGCCGCAGCATGGTACCTCCATTCGGACGACCGTAATGCTTTGAATGGCGTTGTTCTTTATGATCTCTGTCAGCTTCTCACTGTAATCTACCTGGTCCAGCTTCGGACATCCCACAAGAACGACCTTTCCCTTTAAGAATTTCTGATGAAAATCCCCATACGCATAGGCGCTGCAGTCCGCAGCGATCAATAAATCCGCCTGTTCAAAATAAGGCGCTTTCACAGAAACCAGCTTGATCTGAACCGGCCACTGCCTTAACTGGGACTGGACAGGAGCCTCAGCCGTTTTCTTTGTTTCGGCTGTGCGTTCAATCTGCATAGCCCGGCTTCCAGGGCAGCCGCTAAAGGAAGCGTGTCCTTTTGCCTCAGCCTTTTTCTTATTTAATTCCACTGCCGCTTCATCATAAGCGGCTGCTTCCCGCTCTACGAATGTAATGGCTCCGGTAGGACATGTCGGAAGGCAGTCCCCTAATCCATCGCAGTAGTCATCCCGCATAAGCTCTGCTTTTCCATTTACCATTCCAATGGCTCCCTCATGGCATGCTGCTGCACAAAGACCGCAGCCATTGCATTTTTCTTTATCAATCTGAATAATTCTACGAACCATTCCTTATAGCCTCCTCATATTTGCTTTCTGAAGCTATCATACTATGCTCCTGGGTTTCTGTCCGTTGTAATTACAACAAAAAAATTATTCTGTTTTTCGGGTTTACCTCTTTACTTTTCACACATACTACTCCTTATCGGAGGTATCCTATGTTCCCAGATAAGATTTATTACGAACCGGAATCCCTGGACTATGAGCTGGGCCAGTATCTAAAGGAAAAATACAGCACGATTCCATGGATTCCCATTAAAAGCCACAATAAAATAGACGAGCTGCGAACCCGTCCAAACAGTGATTTTCCAGCCATGAAGCACCATCTCATCATAGGGGTCCGCAAAACCCACAACTATGTTCCCAATCACAAGGTCTCGGATTTTCTTGTTCCTTATACCTCTTCCGGCTGCACCGCCATGTGCCACTACTGCTATCTGGTATGCAACTACAACAAATGCGCTTATTTGCGTTTGTTTGTAAACCGGGAGCAGATGCTGAAAAAAATCATGGACCACGGAGCCCGCTCTGAAAAAAATTATACCTATGAGATCGGAAGCAACAGTGATCTTGTTCTTGAAAATACCATAACCGGAAATCTGGCCTGGACAATTGAAAATTTCAGCAAGAGCAGCTATGGATTTCTCACCTTCCCAACGAAATTCAATAAGGTAGAACCCCTTCTTGGCATCAGCCATGGCGGCCGTGTCATCATGCGGATGAGTGTCAACCCCCAGCCCATCATCACCCGGTTTGAACCAGGTACCTCCGGCTTAAACGCCAGAATTACCGCCTTAAACAGCATGTGTGACGCCGGATACCGGGTGGGACTTTTGATTGCTCCCATCATTATGACCGAAGGCTGGAAAGATCTGTATGCTCAACTGATTGATACGCTCTCAGACCGGCTTTCCAAAAAAGTAAGGGAACAGGCACCCATTGAGATCATTTTCATGACCTACAGCTACGTTCAGAACGCGATCAATACAGAGGCATTTCCTCAGGCAGAACGCCTTTATGACAAGGAACTCATGACCGGGCGGGGAAGGGGAAAATACTGCTACCGTGATGATTTAAGAAGCGACGGGGAACAGTTTTTAAGACAGCAAATCGAAGAAAAGCTAAGAGGAATGACGATCTTATATGTGGTTTAAAAAGCACCTGGAGCACTTCCAGCTCTTTTAAAATGGCCGCTTCCATAAGTTATGGGCGGCCAAAGGTGTTCCTATTAACCTTGAGAATTGTCGCAGTAATTGCTGCGATTCTTTGAAAAATCATGATATACTATTATTTTTTATTCTTTTATGTCGACTATATAATTGTTATATAGGTATTATAACAATGTTACAAGCATTCTTAAAACTCGAAAGGAGGTTCTTTTCTTTTACCTGCATAAAACCATAAAATTTACTGCAAAACATGCAGTATATTTTTTCACCCATTTGCTGGTAAAATTTCCCGCTCTCTCCACAGGGCGAGAACCGATCATTAAATCAAAGGGAGTATAATACAATTATGAAGATATTGAAAAAGCTAAAGTTCAGCAATTTGAAACTTGCTGCAAAGACTTCCATTACTATGGGAATCATACTGGTAGCGAGTCTGATCTTGCTGATTGCAATCTCTGCAGTACAGGCAAGCAAAGCAGTTTCAAAGGCAATCAACGGTGAATTTTCAGGAATATCCGCCCAGAATGGCCTCATGGTACAGGCCATAATCGACGATGCTTCTGGAACCGCCCAAAATTTGCAGGATTACTTATACCGTGCATACAACGACCGGAACGCGATCGGTGATTGGAAAAGCACTGTTCGTAAGAGCAGGGTATACGATGTTGGACTAAAGGAAATTAATTATGCGATCGAGAATTATATCTTAAATTCTGCCTGGTCAACCGTGGACACCAATCCTGATATTTATGGGATCGGTGCATTTTTTGAGCCTTTGGAATTTGATCCCGGGGTCAAGGATTATTCTCTCTACATAGACAAGAATGAAGCTCAAAATAAAACCGCTCAGTCTCTTGGAGCATACAGCGACTATTCCACAAAGGATTATTACCGTGTGGCCAAGGAAACAAAGGCTGCTTATATCACCGATCCTTATACTTACGACGGAGTCATGATGAGTACCATTGCTTTTCCTGTTATGAAGGGGGAAGACGTCATCGGAGTTATTCTGGCCGATATTAACGTTTCAAACTTTTCAAAGATAAAAACTTCAGATTCAAAATATAAAACCATGTATGTTGATATCTACACGGAAGAAAACATGATTGTCTTTGACAGCCAATCAAACGATAACATCGGAAGAAACCTAAGTGAAATGATTTCTCCTTCCGATTATGCTAAGATTACAGCCCTGCAGCAGTCTAAAACCGCATTCCAGATTGACACCAAACGATCCGACGGAACCATGGAATCCAGATATTATTATCCGATTACAAGTGGGTCACAGACCTGGTGGGCCTCAAGTTCTCTGGAAAAGAAAGATCTGAATAAAGATGTAATTAAGATCATTGCATTAATGAATCTTCTTGCAATCCTTGCACTGGTCATAATTAATGCGGTTGTCATCATTTTCTTAAAAAAGACTCTTCGCCCTATTGACGGCGTGATGGCCGCTGCAGCCAGCATCGCTTCCGGTGACCTGGATATCCGGCTGGAGGTTCAGTCCAAGGATGAAATAGGAGTACTGTCCAAAACATTTACGGATATGGCGGAAAACTTAAATTTCATCATCCAGGATATCAATAATGTTCTGGGCGAGATGAGCAAAGGCAACTTCAAGGTTACGACCGATAATGAGGAAAGGTACACCGGAGCATACCGGTATATCCTGGAAGCAATGCAGAACATCCGCCATACTTTAAGCAATACGCTTTTAGAGATCGACCAGGCTTCCGAACAGGTTTCCACTGGGGCCTCCCAGGTGTCTGATGCTTCCCAGTCTCTAAGCCAGGGGGCTGCCGAACAGGCCTCTTCCATCGAAGAGCTGTCCGCAGCCATTAACGAGGTTTCAGAGAGGGTAAAGGAAAACGCGGCCAACGCCTTAGATGCAAATTCCCTGTCTCTAGAAGCATGCGAAGGCATGCTGACAAGTGATCAGAAGATGAGGGATATGATTTCAGCAATGAATGAAATCGCAAGTACCTCCGGCGAAATAAGCAAGATCATCAAAACCATTGACGATATCGCTTTCCAGACCAACATCCTGGCACTGAATGCAGCCGTTGAAGCTGCAAGAGCCGGTTCCGCCGGAAAGGGATTCGCGGTGGTAGCCGATGAAGTCCGCAATCTGGCCGGCAAGTCTGCGGAAGCTGCCAAAAATACCACGGTTCTTATTGAAAACGCAATTACTGCCATTGGAAACGGAACAAAAATAGCAGATGAAACTGCAGAAGCGCTGCGGCTTGTAGTAGAAAAATCAAATATTTCTTCCGTCAGGGTCGCAGAAATCGCGGAAGCATCCGCCGCCCAGTCTGAGGCATTGCTGCAGATTACAACCGGCATTGACCAGATATCCGCCGTTGTACAGACCACTTCCGCAACATCGGAAGAAAGCGCAGCCACTTCCGAAGAGCTGACCGCCCAGGCCTGCAATCTAAAATCCCTGGTAGGAAAATTTCAGCTGATGGATAAAGCACCTTCCACAACCGGTGAACCAACTTCTGCCCGGGAGGCTGCTGCTGCCTGGGGCGATTCCACCGCTTGGAAGGATTCTCCTGCTTGGAAGGATTCTACCGCTTGGGACGATTCTACTGCTTGGGACGATTCTGCCCCGGAAGATACTTATGATAAATATTAATAGTTTCAGGATTCCTGTCTACTGACAAATACAGAAAAAGGCTGCAGATTTAAATATCCGCAGCCTTTTTCTGTATTTCCATGCCGGTTTTTATAAAACGGAACATCCGAAGAGCTCCCTGATAGTATAAGTCCTCGGCATTCTCCAATGCCTTATCCAGTTCCATGACCCCATTGACCGTTGTCATAATGGAGCAGATCCCAAAGTCATAAATCTTCTCTGCACCTTCTCCCATAGCTCCTACCAGAGCAACAGCCGGGATCCCTTTTCTTTTGCACCTCATTCCAATGCCCTGTATTACCTTTCCAAAACAGGACTGCCAGTCCGTGCGCCCCTCTCCGGTCACAACCATAGACACATCTTCCAGACGGGAATCAAAATCAATCAGATCCAGAACCGTTTCAATTCCTGATTTTAACTCCGCATGGAAAAATACCAGAAGTGCCGCGCCAAGGCCCCCGGCGGCTCCGGAACCAGGCATCTGATCTGGATCAATCCCCAGTTCCCGTTTCATCACCTCCCGGTAGTTCTGCATTCCTCTTTCCAGTTCATCAAGGACCTGGGGGGAACCGCCCTTCTGCTTTCCAAACGTGTAGGTGGCTCCGTCTTTCCCGCATAAGGGATTATTGACGTCACACATGGCTGTCACTTTCACCTTAGAAATCCTGGGGTGAAGGCCGGAACTATCGATATGTGCGACTTTTTCCAGATCCTTTCCAGTTCCATCTAACTCTCTGCCCTCCGAATCAAGGAATTTTACTCCTAATGCCCTCATACAGCCCATGCCGCCATCATTGGTCGCTGAACCGCCGATTGCTATGGATATATCGGTAAAGCCCCGGTCCAAAGCATCTCTTATCAGCTCTCCGGTCCCATAGGTCGTGGTGTTCCTTGGATCCCTTAAATCTCTTGGGATCAGGGGAAGCCCGGAAGCCGCCGCCATCTCAAGGATGGCACGTTTCTCATCCAATTTTCCGTAATAAGCGGTTACAGGATCAAGAAGCGGCCCACAGACGGTTACGGGGATTCTTTCTCCCTGCATGGCTGCGATCACCGCATCCGTGGTTCCCTCTCCTCCATCGGCAACGGGGATTCCGGTACCTTCCCACTGATCAAACACTTCCGCTGCAGCTTTTTTCAGCAGTTCTATGGTCTGTTCACTGGAAAGAGTCCCCTTAAACGAGTCAGATGCAAACAATAATTTCATATACAAAACCCTCCTTTTACAAGTATCATAGCACCATTGCCCCCAGGATCTCTACTGCTATGAGCATCAATATACCCCATGTTTTTTGTATTGCCGATACAAAACTAATGTTCTTTTCTTAAAAAATTATAAAAGGTCTCCAGAAAAAACCGGTCTGCAGAAGACTCTATGGGATTGATATGCAACGTATCCTTCAGCTTATTATAGCGGTACAAAAGCGTGTTCTTGTGCACAAAAAGTTCTTTTGACGCCGTTACCAGATTATAGTTTGTCTTTATGAGAGCTTCAGCAATTTCCATAAATGTCTTTTTAAATTCTTCACTCAGCTCCCTCTCATAAATGTTAAACATCCATTGCAATTCATTCATGGGCACAATGGAACGCACATAATTTCCCGTATAGTCATAAAAAAAAGCAGCAGAACCGGAATCCGCATTTTCCTCCAGCCACTTGCAGTGCCGATAAGAATTATAATACTGGGTAAAGCTTCCCTGAAATGAGCCGATGTAGAAGTTACAACTCCTCTCCTGCTCTTTAAGCCATTTTAAAGCAGTGCTTAAATATTCTTCTATGATGAATTTGTAATCTGCAAATAACTTTTCCGGCATGGTTTTGAATATGAGGACATGGCTGCTGTCAAGGACAATGCTGATGTCCTCTGCCCCATGCCTGGGGCTGTTCTTGATCATGTTAAGAAACAGCTCCGGCTTGATGTCATCCAGTTTACACAGGATGGGGACCCTGATTATATTCTCCGAATAATTAAGCTGCTTTGCAACGCTCCGCAGCTCCCCAGGGTCCGGATATTCTACATGAATCAAAAGGTTTGTGAAATGCTCCTTTTGATTCCTCCTGCGCCTCAGCTCCTCCTGCTGCTTTTCGTATTTCAGCATGGCTTCGATGGCCATTTTAGTAATCAGGGCGACAGGTTTTATCTCTCCCGGATCTCCGGTGACACCTACCACTCCCTCCCGCCTTCCGTCAATGTTAATCACCATGTTGATCCCTGGCTTTACCCCGGGATAATCCTCCTCTGTGGAAGTGACCACCATATCCTCGCTTCCGGTTACAATATAATAGGCCACCTCATGAAACGTCCCCACCCGCTTTGGATCCCGGCTGGCGATGATGACCCCCTGCTCATTCATTATGTTGATATTGTATTCTGTATATTGAGTGACCTGTTCCATGAATTTCTTAGCCAATTCTGTTTCTATCATCTGCATCCTCCCGAAGCTTAATCTTTATCATACGAAATCACCGGATATTTCTTCATCATTATTGAAAACAGCTTACCATACTTTGCTTTTTCCTTCAATAGCAGTGGATTTTATCCTTTTCTTACTATATATATTTTACTTTTTCTAAGATTTGTGGTAAATTATTTTTTATCATAACAATTTATACTTATAATATACGGCGGTTAAAAAAGGAGAATTTTATGTTACAAGATGATTTTATCATGCGCATGATTCATGAAATGGTAACAACTTTGCTGAAGCTGATTTTTCATATTGAATTAGGGGAGAATGACGAACTTAATTTTAAAGACCAGGAGACAGCATCAAATTATCTTGAGCTTTTAGCCCTCATCCAGGCAGGAAAGATCAATGAGGCAGAAAACAAATTATTGGATGAGCTGGATTCCGACGATATGGAGCATTTTAAAATGGCGCTCATGTTTTATTATCATTTAAATCAGATCGATTTTAACTTTCTTGAAGAGCATGATTATTCCAAAAACGAAATTACGGACGGATTAAGATACGTATCATCAGTTTATGGCTATGACAGCATGGCTGAAGCTCTTTTGGGCAGAGGTTAATCATACAGCCATATTACATTATAAAAGGGAGGCATCTTCATTTGAAGACGCCTCCCCTTTAAAATTGTTAAGACCATTACTCTGACATATGCTTATTTAACCTGTCGATCAGTTCCTCGGCAGGAACGCCGTGGACCATGCAGGCCTCTTCCACGGTCTCTGCGGCAGATGCGGGACAGCCAAGGCAATGCATTCCCATTTCAAAAAAGAAGTGTGCGGTGGTTCGGTCTGCTTCTAAGACCTCTCCGATTAAAGTATCCTTTGTCACTGTCATATTCATTTAAATTACCCCTTTTCTCTCAATATTTTTATGTGGTGTGTTTAACCCTTCAGGAAATAATCCGTTTACGCCCTTTTGAAAGTATACATGTTCGATTCTGGGCAGGAAAATCCCCAAAGACTCTTTTAGTACATCCTCTACCGTTTCCACAGGTATGATCGTAAGCTGATTCTTTACTTCTTCCGGTACATCCTTTAAATCGCTTACATTATCTTTAGGAATCAAGACCCTGTTGATTCCGGCTCTTTGTGCGCCCAGAAGTTTTTCCTTTAAGCCTCCGATGGGCAAGACCGCTCCCCGTAAAGTGATTTCTCCGGTCATGGCAAGTCTTGAATCTACCTTGTTGCCGGTAACAAGAGAAGCCAATGCAGTAAATAATGCAATTCCGGCCGATGGGCCATCTTTAGGAACCGCTCCTGACGGAACGTGGATATGAAGGTCTCTTTCTTTAAAATTAAAGGCATTTAAAGGCAGTCTGGATTTTAACAGGCTTAAGGAAATCTTGGCAGATTCCTTCATCACATCTCCCAGCTTTCCGGTTAATATGACTGCTCCGCTTCCCGGCATATCGGTTGCCTCGATAAAGAGTATTTCTCCTCCTACCGGAGTCCATGCCAGGCCTGTAACCACTCCCGGAGGATTATCCTGCTGGGCCTTATCGTGACGGGAAACCTGGCTGCCAAGATATTCTTCTAAGTCTTTTTCCTTAATCACAAAAGGCAGCTCCGCTTTTTTAGATACGATTTTTTCCGTTGTAATTCTGGCCAGGCCGGACAGCTGCTTTTTCAGCCCCCGCACGCCGGCTTCCAACGTATAATCATTGATAATCTTCTGCAATACTTCATCTTCAATTACCAATTGCTCCTGCTTTAAGCCATGTTCTTTAAGGACCTCCGGGATCAGATGATTTTTGCCGATATGGAACTTTTCGTCCATGGTATAGCTGGTTATCTGGATGACTTCCATCCGGTCTAAGAGAGGACCTGGAATGCTTTCCAATGAATTGGCTGTTGCCACAAAGAAAACATCGGATAAGTCATAAGGAAGATCCATGTAATGATCGGTAAAGCTGTTGTTCTGCTCCGGATCAAGAACCTCCAAAAGCGCGCTTGCAGGGTCTCCGCTGAAGCCGCCGGACATAATCTTATCCACTTCGTCCAATACCATGACAGGATTGGTTTTCCCTGCCTTTCGGATGCTCTGGATAATTCTTCCCGGCATGGCTCCGACATAAGTTCTTCGGTGCCCTCTGATTTCCGATTCATCCCGGATACCGCCCAGACTTAAGCGGATATATTTTCTGCCAAGGGCTTCTGCAATACTTTTTCCAAGGCTTGTTTTTCCGGTTCCCGGCGGCCCCACAAGGAGAAGGATGGAACCTTTTTTCGCTTTGTTTAACTGCATGACTGCCAGATGCTGAATGATCCTGTCCTTAACTTTTTGCAGCCCGTAATGCTGTTCATCAAGAATCCGTCTCGCCTCGTCAAGATCAATGTCCTTAGACTCTTCCTTTTTCCATGGAAGCTGAACCAAAAGATCCAGATAATTACGGATCACGTTGTAATCCAGTTTATTGGGGCCCTGATCATCAAGCTTTTCCAGTTCTTCAAGAGCTGCCTCTTTGATCTCAGCCGGCATACCTGCCTCTTCGATCTTCTTTAAATAATCCGGTTCCTTTTTTCCTTCGTCCTTTTTGCCTTCCCCCAGTTCTTCCTGAATGGCCTTTAACTGTTCCCTAAGTACGGACTCCCTGTAATACCGGTTTGCCTTCTCGGAGAACTTCTCGGAAATCTCCATCTGCAGTTCGATCATTTCCTTTTGTTTCAGCATGTAATCCAGGAAACGAAGGCTTCTTTCTTTTAAGGACATCTCCAGAAGCTCATGCTTTTCATCATTGGGTATCTGAAGGAATTGAGACAGATACACAATTATGGAATTTAGATCCTTAAACTCATTGATAATCCTCTGGTACTGTTCTCCTCCTGAAAATTTGGAGCTTATCTCACTGGTAACGTTTTTGATATAGCCAAGCATTTCTTCCCGGCTCTTTTCGTCTAAATCTTCCTGATTCTGACTTAGCTCATATTGGGCATAGATAACCCCGTTTTCTATGTGCAGCTCTTTTACATTGATCTGCTCCATCAGCTTTACGGAAAGCAGGATCCCTTTATCCGTCTGGTCCATTCCTGTGACCTCAAAGGTCAGGCCTGTCCGGTAAAAATCTTCCTCATTCTTTGGGTTTTTACCAAAATTCTGTTTTAACGGCAAAGCTATCTTTATTGTTTCTTCGTTTTCCAGATACATCATATGTGTTTCGTCAAGGGCTTCCAAACGAACCGTAGTCACGACGTCCGGCAATAAAACTTTGTTGGAAATTGGGAAAACGATTCCTATGTTATTTTTATCATGATTTGTCATAGTTTTATCCTTTCTGTGCGTATTCCTTAAGTGAATGTTCATTTAATATGGAATTGTTTTTATGCGAGACTTTTTGTAAAATACATTCACAAAATAATCCCGCTTGTAAAAACCTAAAGCAATATTGCGTCTTGTATAATATGAATCATTTCCTGCAGCAAATCCTCTTTCTGTGCCTCGTTCTTGCGGTTATCAACAGCAATTGCTTTCACCGGCTGAAAAATGATGGCCAAAAGATTATCCTCTTTGTAATTTCTTATGAGATTACTCCTCTTCATATCCGACATCAGGCTGTAAATATTACAAATGCCCTTTTTCCCGGAACAGTTGTTGGCCAATGAGGGGCAATTGGAAAATTGCTCCACAAAGCTGAAGATTTCCTTGTTCTCTAGTATATAGTTATAGTAGCTTCGGATGAGCACTTCGATCTGCTGCCGTCCCTCCATTTCCCGTTTCACGCTGTCCAATATATAGTCATATATTTCTTCTGAGTATTCCAGGTAAATATCGTGCAGCATATCTTCTTTATTCTCAAAGTAGATATAAACCGTTGCCGGCGAAACCCCTGCCATCTTAGCGATTTTAGAGACAGAAGTGCCATGGAAGCCCTCCTGCAGGATCAGCTTGATTACTGCTTCCTTTATGCTTTTCACTTTTTCGTCGTCTTTTTTTCTCATGCCATCACCTCTATAGTCCTATAATAAATGATCATTCACTTATTGTCAACTGTTTTTTTTTACTTTTTAGCATCAAATCATTATATTCCTATCTGCAATAAGGGTTTTCACAATAAAACAGCTATTTTATCATAAAAAATAAGTCTTGAAAATGGCTTTTCAGGCCAATCAAGACTTATTTTTTGTACATTGCCATCTGATATGGCCATCATGCAGCCTCTATCTTTTTGTATATTATTATCATGCCGGCAGTATTGATCCGGATACTAAATTGCCCTCTGCTCTGCTTAACATAACACTCCCCTTGTCATGTTAAGCAGATTGGAAGACCAGCCTATGCATCGGCTGACTTCAACTCTTCCAGATAAGCCTTCAAAGCATCCATACCTCCAAGCTGGTAACGCTTTATGAACTCCGTCCCTATGATGGCACCATCGGCACCATTTTTCATGACTTCCTTCACATCCTCGGCGGATTTAATACCAAAGCCTACATAGGCCGGTGTCTTTGAAACAGATTTTACTTTTTTTACAACTTCAACGTATTCCGTAGGAAGCTTATCAAAGGATCCGGTTTTCCCTTCCCCGGAAACAATATAGGCAAACAGGTCATTATGCGCAAGAGCCTTTGCTATGCCCTCATCACGAAAGGACCGGCCCAGCACAGTGATCTGATTCGGGAAGGATCCGGTAGGAAATTCTCCATCCACACATAGAAAACCGTCATACAAATCTTTCGGTACATCAGAAAGGTGAAAATATTCCACGCCTTCCTTATAAGTCATTAACACAACTTTAAACGTAAAGCGCCTGCGGATCTCTTCCAGCGTTTGTATCACATCATCTGAGCTTATCCTTTGCTCCAACGCTTCTTTATGAGTCTGCCGTATCACAGCTCCGTCTACAAAAGGCTGGTCAACCGGTATGCCGATTTCAACAAAACCGGCCTTTTCATTATCCAATAACTCTAAAATCTTAAAAAAAGTTTCCCTGTCCGGATAATGCAAAGTAAGGTAAAACACTAAATTTTTCATTAGATGCCTCCAAACAGCTTAAGCACCCAGCCTAAGATCGGACCGTAAAAGGAATAATCTGTCTCGCTTAAAATACGCATGATCGGCGCATACGTTCCAATCATGGGAAGAAGCAGAGCCTGTCCGAAAATAAGGATCAAACCATTTACAAAGGAGCCTATGATCGCACCTCTGCGTCCGCCATGGGCATTTCCGAAGATGGCAGTTACCGCACCGGTGAAAAAGGTGGGGATCAGAGCCGGGAATACCACAATCGGATAATTAATAAATCCAAGGATCATCATACCGATCAGACCGGCAATCAAGCTGGTCAGGAAGCCCAATATCACGGAATTAGGATAATTGGGGAAAAGCAGTGGGATATCAAGCCCTGGTACGGAATTAGGGATGATCTTATTGGCAAAGCCGTGGAATGCGGAAATGATCTCAGAAAGCATCATTCTTACACCTGTTATAATAACTGTGATCCACATACCGAAGGACAAGCCTCGTAAAAAGCTGAACACGACGATATCCTGTCCGCCGGTAATGTTTTCAAGCATCCAGGCCGGGCCGGAAATCAGGCTTATGATCAAAAAGAGAACCGTCATAACAATGGTTAAGGAAATGGTCATCTCCCGTAAGAAGTTAAGCTTCTTTGGAACATTTAAATTTTCAAGATCATTTTCCTTGTTCCCAAAGGTTTTGGCAAGCAGGGAAGAAATCAGAATTCCGATGGAGCTGGAATGGGCAAGGGTAAAGCCCTCTCCTCCCTTTACTTCCTTCATAAATACCGCCACATAGGCGCAGGAAAAGGTCATATACAGACCTAACAATATGGAGCCAATTATTACAAGCGGTACAAAAGCCAAATTGGTTCCGAATTTTAACAGAGCTGCAATCAATCCTGCATAAAAGAAGGATACATGGGCTGACAAATGCACATATTTAAAGCGCGTAAATCTTGCCAGCAAAAGGTTCACCAGAAAGCCCAGTGCAAAGA
>NZ_DAMAUN010000044.1:0-48001 GCF_032078915.1 Lacrimispora sp.
GTCTCTGGAGCCGGTTGCTCCCGCTTTAAGTGAAGACTTGGAGTAGAAGTTAAATTTGTAAACGATCCAAAGGTAACAGGTCCTGAGACCAGAAAGACCGCTGAAGAATTAAAGGATGGAGAAGTTCTGCTGCTTCAGAACACCCGTTACAGAGTGGAAGAGACGAAGTACGGCAAGGATGAGAGCGCAGATGAGTATGCAAAAGAGCTGGCTTCCCTTTGCGACGGCATCTTCGTAAACGATGCATTCGGTACCGCTCACAGAGCTCACTGCTCCAATGTAGGCGTAACCAAATACACAACAACCAATGTAGTTGGTTATCTGATGGAAAAGGAAATCAAATTCCTGGGCCAGGCAGTTGAGAATCCAGTACGTCCTTTCGTGGCAATCCTGGGTGGAGCAAAGGTTTCCGATAAGATCAACGTAATCAATAACCTACTGGATAAGGTTGATACTTTGATCATCGGCGGCGGCATGGCTTATACCTTTGCTAAGGCTCAGGGCAAGGAGATCGGAAATTCCTTATGTGAGGAAGATAAGCTTGACTATGCCTTAGAGATGATTAAAAAGGCAGAGGCTAAGGGCGTAAAGCTGCTGCTTCCTGTAGATAACTTAGAAGGCAAGGAGTTTTCTAATGATACAGAAAGAAAGGTAGTAAGCGAGATTGATCCAGGCTGGTCAGGATTTGATATCGGACCAAAATCCATTGAACTTTTCAAGGATGCTTTAAAGGGCGCCAAGACTGTTGTTTGGAACGGACCGATGGGCGTATTTGAATTCTCTAATTTTGCAGAAGGTACTTTAGAGGTATGCCGTGCAGTTGCAGAGCTTTCCGATGCTACTACGGTAATCGGAGGCGGTGACTCTGTAAATGCGGTTAAGAGACTTGGTTTTGCTGACAAGATGACCCATATCTCTACAGGCGGAGGCGCTTCTCTGGAATTCTTAGAAGGCAAGGAACTGCCAGGCGTTGCTGCAGCAGATAATAAATAAGAAATTCGACTTACGATACCGGCCCGGACAAAGAATGACTGTCCGGGCCTTGCAAACAGGAGATCCCGGTCTTCTGAATGACAAACATAAAGGAAGGTTGATACTATGTCCAGAAAGAAAATTATTGCAGGTAACTGGAAGATGAATATGACCCCAACCGAAGCGGTTGAACTGGTGAATACATTAAAGCCTCTGGTGGCAAATGATGAGGTAGACGTTATTTTCTGTGTTCCGGCTATTGACATAATACCGGCAATTGAAGCAGCAAAGGGAACCAATATCCACATCGGTGCTGAAAATATGTACTATGAGGATAAAGGAGCCTACACCGGAGAGATTTCTCCTGCCATGTTAAAAGACGCAGGCGTGAAATACGTGGTGATCGGCCATTCCGAAAGAAGGGAATACTTTGCGGAATCAGATGAAACCGTAAACAAAAAGGTTTTAAAAGCCTTTGAATACGGCATCACTCCCATTGTTTGCTGCGGAGAAACACTGACCCAGAGAGAACAGGGAATCACTCTTGACTGGATCCGTCAGCAGATCAAGATCGCTTTCTTAAATATACCGGCAGAGAATGCGGCCAATGCGGTTATCGCTTATGAGCCGATCTGGGCAATCGGTACCGGAAAAGTTGCAACAACCGAGCAGGCGCAGGAAGTTTGCGGCGCGATCCGCGAATGCATCGCTGAAATCTATGACGAAGCAACAGCAGAAGCTATCCGCATCCAGTATGGCGGTTCCGTATCTGCGGCAAGTGCGCCGGAATTATTTGCACAGCCTGATATTGACGGCGGCCTGGTTGGCGGCGCTTCCTTAAAACCGGAGTTTGGAAAGATCGTAAATTACAACAAATAAGTGGGTAAAAGCTGCTGCCCCTTCCTTAAATGGTGGGGATGGCAGCTTTTTCCTCATCGTAAAAGCGGGTACCGGAGTCTGGTTATTATTTCATCATTCACCGGTTGCAAGAAATGGGCAAATCATGTAAAATATATACTGTGAGACAATGATTTCTTTAAGATTTCCCACACTTATGAGGCATAACGATATAGATATAAGATGCTTCTATTATAATAGAACGATAGAGAAAAAGGAGAACTAGTTATGAGCAGAAAACCGATTGTATTAATGATACTTGATGGTTATGGATTAAATGATAACTGCGACCATAACGCTGTTTGTGAAGGCAAGACCCCGATCATGGATCAGCTTATGAGCCAGTACCCATTTGTTAAAGGAAATGCCAGCGGACTGGCAGTAGGCCTTCCTGACGGACAGATGGGAAACTCGGAAGTAGGACATTTAAATATGGGCGCAGGCCGTATTGTATATCAGGAGCTTACCAGGATTACAAAGTCCATAGAAGACGGCGACTTTTTTGAGGTGGCAGAATTTTTACAGGCAGTGGAAAACTGTAAGAAATCCGGAACAGCCCTTCATATGTGGGGCCTGGTATCCGACGGCGGAGTTCACAGCCACAACACCCATATTTACGGCCTTTTAGAACTGGCAAAGAGAAACGGACTTGACAAGGTCTATGTTCATTGCTTCCTGGATGGACGTGACACGCCTCCGGCTTCCGGAAAGAGCTTTGTGGAAGCGCTGGAAGCAAAGATGAAGGAGATCGGTACAGGAAAAGTGGCATCGGTCATGGGACGTTACTATGCAATGGACAGGGATAACCGCTGGGACCGCGTGGAACGGGCATACAATGCCCTGACAAAGGGAGAAGGAAACCATGGGGATTCGGCAGCTGCCGGAATCCAGGCTTCCTATGACAAAGGGGTTAACGATGAGTTTGTGGAGCCTTTTGTTGTGACAGAGGCTGGAAAACCGTTAGCTACGGTGAACGACGGTGATTCCGTGATCTTCTTTAACTTCCGTCCTGACCGGGCAAGAGAAATAACGAGAGCATTCTGTGATGATGAGTTTAAGGGATTTCCAAGAGAAAAACGCTTAAACCTGACCTATGTATGCTTTACGGATTACGATGAAACCATTAAAAACAAGCTGGTTGCTTTCAAGAAAGAAGCCATTTCAAATACCTTTGGCGAATTTTTGGCTCAGAACAACATGACTCAGGCCAGAATTGCTGAAACTGAAAAGTATGCGCATGTAACCTTTTTCTTTAACGGAGGAGTGGAAGCGCCGAATAAGGGAGAGGACAGGATCCTGGTTCCTTCTCCAAAGGTTGCCACCTATGACCTGCAGCCGGAGATGAGCGCTCCTATTGTATGCGATAAGCTGGTAGAGGCGATCAAGTCCGGAAAATATGACTGTGTAATCATAAACTTTGCGAACCCTGATATGGTTGGTCATACGGGAATCGAAGACGCAGCCATTAAGGCGATTGAAACTGTGGACACTTGTGTAGGAAGAACCGTTGAGGCGATCAAGGAAACCAATGGAATTCTGTTCATCTGCGCTGATCATGGAAATGCAGAACAGCTTTTGGATTATGAGACAGGAGAACCATTTACTGCCCATACCACCAATCCGGTTCCGTTTATCCTGGTAAATGCTGACCCGGCTTATAAGTTAAGAGAAGGCGGCTGCCTGGCAGATATCGCGCCTACTCTGATTGAACTGATGGAATTAAAACAGCCAAAAGAGATGACAGGAAAATCATTACTCGTGAAATGAGTTTAATTATGCCAAAAATGAGGGCTTTCCAGTGATTGTGCTGGGCAGCCCTCATTTTTGTATACGAATAACCTTTTCTATCCGATGGCAGCAGGTTTGGTTTATGTAAACTGAAAATTAAATTTGTCCATATTTTTTTTATGCTTCCATTTCTAATGAAAATAAGATAGAATAGAGAAAGATATCTTAGGAAGGGTTTCAGATGAGTATTCGAATCAGATTTTCTTTGGAGCCAAAGAAAAAAATATTTTCAGGAATGGTCTGGAATGGCCAGTCAGCGGAAGGTATGGCAAAAGAGCTGGCAAAGGAAATGGGGTACCGCTGTTTTCGGATCGAAGGATTTTTGATTGTACAGCTATGCCAGGAAGGCTATGTCTGGCTTAAGTGGAGCAAAAGCAAGCTTCAGGGAGAGAGCCAGACGAACATTGCCGGCCCTGGCTTTCATGCGGCAGCCATCGATTTTCTGGAGCGGCTGGCAAAAAAAGAAAAGCTTAAGCTCAGGCTCGAGGACAGGACCGGATATTATGTAAAGAGGGACTTTCTTGCCATGAGACAGAAGTACTTTTACCAGTGGTTTTCTGATCTTATGAAGCTGGTATCCGGATGGAGCGGGGATGGGGAATACATGTTTTGCTGGCCTGCGGTCTATTATATACCGGATCGTCAGGAGGGGAAACTGGTCACCCATATTCGGTCATTTTCTTTTAAAGAGATAAAAGGGATGATGCATTCTGGTATAGGCGTTGCATTTGCCAGGGATTTTTTTGTATGGAATGAATTGGAAATGGATGCTTATTATTACAGAAACAGCGCCATGGTCCTTCTTCACCAGTTCTGTTATTTTATGCCGTCGGCCCGCAGCAGGCAGGATGAGCAGGTAAATCAGCAAATTATCGAGTTCCTTGAAACGACGCTTTCCATGGACCGCAGGCTTCCCTTCCCCAAGAAGGAGTATTTGGAGGTATGCAGCCTTGACGGCCACATTCCTGTGGATTTAGAAGGCGTGACAGCTTTGCCGGAGGAGGTTTCCATCGGATGCAGAAAGCACCTGGTTTACAGAAAGATCGGCAATATGAGCTTTGGGATTCCGGGAAATTTTCTTTATGATGAGTCAAATAGCGGCAGCATGGACCATTACTATGATGGAAAAGGGTATGGTGGTCATGATTATTACATCTATGCAGCAGTTTTTGAAGGGCGTAAGGCCGAGTTTAAGAAGCAATGGTTTGAGCAGGGGAAAGGGCCGGAAATCGTGGATTTTGACATAGAAAAGGCCAAAGCACGGGTTGCTTTTTATGAACCGGAGGAGAAGGAAGGGGAGATCCTTTATGGGATGTCCGCACAGGTACTTTACAAAGAGCAGCGTATGAACATTAATATTATAAGCCGAAAGCCGGGGGAAAGGGATTGGGCTTTGGGACTTATTAAAAATATTAAGATTACAGAGTAGAGGATTATATGAAACAAAATGAGATGAAAACGGGCACATTGTTAAAACGCTTTGTGCCCTACTATAAAAAATATACCAAAGTTATGGTCATGGATTTATTCTGTGCATCCCTTACCACCATCTGTGAGATGGTATTGCCTTTGATCTTACGTTATATTACCAATCAGGGATTAAGAGACGTAACGTCCCTTTCAATCCGTACGATCATCGCAATCGGTGTCCTTTATTTTGGTCTCAGAATAATAGACGGAATGGCCAGCTTCTACATGGCTTACACGGGCCATGTCATGGGAGCGGCGATTGAGACCGATATGAGACAGGATGCCTTTGCACATTTGCAGAAGCTGTCGGATAATTATTTTAACAATACAAAGGTTGGGCAGATCATGTCCCGGATCACCAGCGACTTATTTGACGTGACGGAGTTTGCCCACCACTGTCCGGAGGAATTTTTCATTGCCTTCTTAAAGACGGTGGTATCCTTTATTATACTTGCGGGGATCAATCTCCCCCTGACGCTTATCATTTTCCTGCTGATTCCGGTTATGGCGGTATCCTGTACCTACTTTAACTTACAGGTGAGAAAGGCGTTTAAACATCAAAGAAACCACATCGGGGAGCTGAACGCCAGGATCGAGGACAGCCTTCTTGGAAACCGGGTAGTCCGGGCGTTTGCCAACGAAAAAATTGAGATCGAAAAATTCAACCGGGATAATCTGGAATTCTTGGAGATTAAACGGAAAACTTATAAATACATGGCTGCTTTCCAGAATACCATCCGGATGTTTGACGGCCTGATGTATGTGGTAGTCATCGTTGCAGGCGGCATATTCATGATTAAGGGACTGATCGAGCCCGGAGATCTGGTGGCTTACACCTTATATGTGACTACGCTTCTGGCAACAATCCGCAGGATCATCGAATTTGCGGAACAGTTCCAGAGAGGAATAACCGGAGTCGAACGTTTTATGGAGTTAATGGATGCCAGTGTAGACATCTTTGATGAAGAAGGTGCAAAGCCTCTTCATGATGTAAAAGGAAATATCACCTTTCATCAGGTATCCTTTGAATACCCGGATGACCATAATCCGGTGCTGAGCAGCATAAACCTTGATATCAAAAAGGGAGAAAAGGTGGCTCTTGTCGGTCCATCCGGAGGCGGTAAGACAACGATGTGCAACTTGATCCCCCGTTTCTATGATCCGACGGAGGGCGAGATCCTCATTGACGGCCAGGATATCAGGAATGTGACCTTAGAGAGCTTAAGAAGCACCGTAGGCGTGGTGCAGCAGGATGTGTATCTTTTTTCGGGAACGGTTTTTGAAAATATTGAATACGGCCACCCCGGAGCTTCCGAGGAGGAAGTGATCCAGGCTGCAAAGCTGGCCGGAGCTCACGAATTCATAACAGGACTTAAAGATGGCTACAGTACTTATGTGGGAGAGCGGGGTGTAAAGCTTTCAGGAGGACAAAAGCAGCGCATCAGCATTGCCAGAGTATTTCTTAAAAATCCTCAGGTGCTGATTCTTGATGAAGCCACCTCTGCTCTTGATAACGAGAGCGAGCATCTGGTTTCCCAGTCCCTGGAACGTCTGGCAGTAGGCCGCACCACACTGACCATTGCCCACCGCCTTACCACGATCCAGAATGCGGACCGGATACTGGTGCTTTCCGACAGCAATATTGTGGAAGAGGGAAATCATGAGGAGCTGCTTTTAAAGCGGGGAATGTATTATCAGCTTTATACGTCTGCGGGTGAAGAAGGACAGGAAGCCCTGACAAGGTAGTCAAATACCGTGCAGCAGGCTATGGGGGATTTGATCCTCTCAGCATTCCAGCGCCTGGCTCATTGCTTACGGAAGTCAAAAAGTCCTCAGCAGGCTGTGAACTTTTTGACTCTCACAGCATTCGCCAGATGCATCAATGCAAGCATTCCAGCGCCTGGCTCATTGCTTACGGAAATGAAGGAGAACAGAAATGAAAGTAGCGATAGTAACAGACAGCAACAGCGGAATCACCCAAAGACAGGGAGAGGAAGCTGGGATTTACGTAGTACCCATGCCATTTATGATGGCAGGGGAAACGTTTTATGAAGATATCAGCCTGACACAGAAGGATTTCTATGAAAAGCTGGAGGGTGGGGTGGACATTTCCACCTCTCAGCCATCTCCGGCCGATCTACTGGATCTGTGGAACAGACTGTTAGAAGAATATGAGGAAGTTGTACACATTCCCATGTCAAGCGGATTGAGCAGTGCCTGTCAGACTGCCCTCATGCTGGCTGATGATTACGAGGGAAAGGTGTTTGTCGTCAATAACCAGAGGATCTCTGTCACTCAAAGGCAGTCGGTTATGGAAGCTAAAAGAATGGCAGACGATGGAATGACTGCAGCTGCCATTAAGAAAAAGCTGGAAGAGACGAAAATGGAATCTACCATTTACATCACCCTGGATACGCTGGAATATTTAAAAAAGGGTGGAAGGATCACTCCGGCAGCGGCTCTTTTGGGGACATTTTTAAGGATTAAACCGGTTCTTACCATTCAGGGAGAGAAGCTGGACGCCTTTGCCAAGGCAAGAACCATGAAGCAGGCCAAAACCATGATGATTACGGCCGCGAAAAAGGATATGGAGGAGCGGTTTGGAGATCCGGAAGGAATCCGTACCGGTATTGCCATTGCCCATACCAATAATGAAGCGGCTGCCATGGAATTTAAGAAGGAGCTGGAGGAGATTTTTCCAAAGACGGGAGAAATCTACGTGGACAATCTTTCTTTAAGCGTATCCTGCCACATTGGGCCTGGAGCACTGGCTATTGCATGTTCGAAAAGGCTGGATGTATGACAGAAATAAGGTTGGAGGTGCAGGGACATGTTCCAGGTAAAGCTTTTTAATCAGAAACATGCCATAAGCCTGCGGGTTACCTTAATCATTGCCCTTCTGGTGGTTGGAATCATACCGGTATTTATCCAGAATTCAGTTATGCTGGGTACTTACCGGCAGAACCTCATTGAGTCCAGAATGCAGGACATCCAAAACCAGTGTTGGATTTTAAGCAACAAGATGACAAGGATCGGGTACCTGACCATGGAGCCAAGGGACCCTCTTTTGGATAATGAAATGTCCGTAAAGGCAGATATGTTCAATGGGCGGATCGTGGTGGTAAACCGGAATTTCAGAATCATCAGCGATACCTTTTCCCTTTCTGTGGGAAAGCTCAATATATCTGAGGAGGTCCTCCGCTGCTTTGACGGAGAGAACAGCAGCAAATATAATACTGATAAACATTATTCGGCACTGACGATTCCCATTTATTCCAACAGCCAGGAAAAGGAAATTGCCGGGGTTATGATTGTGACAGCATCCACAGAGGATTTGCTGAACCGGATCTCTGTGGTATCGGAAAAGGGAGCATTTCTTCAGCTTATGATCTTTTCCGTCCTGGCCATCATTGTGGTGCTACTTGCAAATCTCCTGATGAAGCCCTTCCGGGAACTGCAGCGGACGTTAAACAGAGCGGCAGAAGGGGATATGGACGAGAATATCAGCCCCTATGCTTATAAGGAAACCATACAGATTACGGAAACCATTAACTTAACGTTAAAGAAGCTGAAGGCAGTAGACCAGTCCAGGGAAGAATTCGTGTCGAATGTTTCCCATGAATTAAAGACCCCGATCACGTCCATCCGGGTGCTGGCCGATTCCCTGATGGGAATGGAAGATGTTCCGACGGATCTATACCGGGAATTTTTGAGTGATATATCCGATGAAATCGAGCGGGAAAACAAGATCATTGATGACCTGCTTTCTTTGGTCCGCATGGACAAGACTGCTGGGGGAAATTTAAACATTGCCCAGGTGAATATTAACGGACTGATGGAGCTGATCTTAAAAAGGTTGCGCCCTATAGCCGGGAAACGCAATGTGGAGCTTACCTTTGAAAGCATCCGGGAGGTCACTGCCGATGTGGATGAGATGAAGCTGTCCCTTGCATTAAGCAATCTGGTGGAGAATGCCATCAAATACAATGTGGAAGGCGGCTGGGTACGGGTGACCCTTGACGCGGATCATAAGTTTTTTTACGTAAAGGTGGCTGATTCCGGAATCGGGATCTCGGAAGAGTTCCAGGAGCATGTGTTTGAGCGGTTCTACCGGGTGGATAAGGCCAGATCCAGAGAAACAGGAGGCACGGGCCTTGGTCTTTCCATTACAAAAAAAATCGTTCTGATGCACCAGGGAGCCTTGAAGCTTCAGAGCAAAGAGGGCGAGGGCGCCACATTTACCGTACGGATCCCACTCACGTATATTTCTTAGAAACAGGAGGCTATTAGATGAAACTGAAACTGCTTAGGAGGGGGCTCCTTTTCCTGGTGTGCTTTCTATGTCTGACCGGCTGTGGAAAAAGAGAAGGAAAGGGAGCGGAAACCATTGGAGATGCGTATAAGATCTATTATTTAAACTCTGCCATGACAAAGTTAGAGCCTCAGGATTATCACATGACACAGAAACCGGAAGGGGACTTGGAAGATGTGACGGACTGGAGGATCAGGAACCTGATGGAACAGCTTCGCACTGTGCCAAAGGACTTAGACCGGCAGGCAGCGGTTCCGGATAAGGTAGGCTTTGAACGCTATAAGCTGGAGGACACAGTCCTTTATCTGTATTTTGATAACAATTATGCCATGATGAATGGAACCAGGGAGATTCTATGCAGGGCTTCCCTGGTAAGAACACTGACTCAGGTAAAAGGAGTGGATTATGTTGCCGTGTATACTGCGGAACAGCCCTTAATGGACAGCTCCGGAAGTCCGGTAGGGCCTATGGCCAATACTGATTTTATTGATAACATCAGCAACGTCAACTCCTATGAGAAGACAGAACTGCCCTTGTATTTCTCTGATGATACCGGTGAGAAGCTGGTGAAAGAAACAAGAGAAGTGGTGCATAACGTAAACACTTCCTTAGAAAAGCTGGTCATTGAACAGCTGATCGCCGGTCCGGGAAGGCCGGGGATGAATCCGACTCTGCCGAAGGATACAAAGCTTCTTAATGTGTCGGTCAATGAAAATATCTGTTATATTAATTTTGATTCCGCATTTCTGAATAACAACCTGGAGGTAAAGGAATATATCCCGATTTATTCTATCGTGAATTCCCTGGCTGCGGCCTCTTCCATCAATAAGGTGCAGATTACGGTAAACGGTTCTCAGGAAGTCATGTTTCGGGATTCCATTTCCTTAAACCAGCTTTTTGAGCGCAATCTGGATTACAATGCGGAAAATGAAGAAGTATCTGGTGATATAGGAGGAACAGAACAATAAAACGCCCATTATGTCTGATCGCAGGGGGATTTGTACTTGGAGAGACTGCCGCTTTGCTGGTTTTGACATCCTGGCTTTTAATTCCGGCTTTTTTAGCTGCCGGAATTGTTCTTTATGGTTATTGGAGAGGCAGAAACCGGCTTTGGGTTCTTTTGCCTCTTCTTTTTTTATACCTGGGTGCGGCCTGGGCAGGATACGATTGCAAAAGGTGGGAGGAAAGGGAAAGAACCATTGAGGAGCTATCCGGTGATTATGCGGAAGCAGAGGGAAGGGTTTCTTCTTTTGAAGAAAAGAATGGATCTCTTCAGATTGTTTTAAAGAAAACTAAGGTATGGAAGCAGGAGAGCTGCTATTTTGTCCCAAATCTGATGGTGTCTGTGAAGCTTTTAGGAGAGCCGGGTACAGACACGTCGTTATATCCCCCAAGAACTGGCGATAATAAAGATATAAGTCTGCGCCTGGGACAGCTTATCAAAGTAAAGGGAGAGGTACAGCCGTTTCAGTCACCAAGGAATCCGGGGGAGTTTGACAGCAAGGGATATTATGAGGGGCTGGGGATTGACGGAAGGTTTCTTGGGAAGGAGCTGGAGATTCTGGATCCAGGAGAAGATCCTCTCTTAGATGGGATACGCCAGGTCAGGGAATGGGGACGCGCCCTCCTTTATAAGTATACCGCCAAAGAAGATGCCGGCATATTAACAGCAGCCGTTTTAGGGGATACGGGCGGGCTTCCGGAAGATATTAAAACTCTATATCAGAAGAACGGAATCTCCCATCTTCTTGCAATCAGCGGTATGCACATGTCCTTCCTGGGCCTTTCTTTTTACCGGATTTTGAGGAAAACCGGTCTGAGCCTGGGAAGCGCAGGTTTTGCAGGAACTGTCCTGGTTGTTTTGTACGGGATTTTAACAGGCAGCGGCCCTTCGGTGATGAGGGCAGTGATTATGATGTCTGTCGCATTTCTGGCCTCCTATCTTGGAAGGACCTATGACCTTTTATCCTCCGCTTCCCTGGCGCTGCTGCTTCTGGGACTTAAGTCACCTCTTCTCCTTACGAATGGTGGTGTTCAGCTGTCCTTTGGGGCTGTTTATGCCATCGGAGGGGCAAGCCCCATCCTTGAAAAATGGCTTGGAAGGAAGAGATTCCTGTCAAGTGCTATTTCCACAGGAGTGTCAGTACAAATGGTCACCATGCCAATTACCCTATATCATTTTTATCAGATTCCATTCTATGGACTGTTTTTAAATCTTTTGCTTATTCCATTAATGGATTGGGTGGTTTGTTCCGGAATCGGTGTTATCTTTCTTGGAAGCTTCAGTCCCCTTCTTGGGATCGGCGCGGCAGGAACAGGACATTATATTCTTGCCTTTTATGAATGGATCTGTGGGAGCATGGAAGAACTTCCTGGGTACAGCCTGACCTTTGGCAGACCGGAGGCCGGACGGCTGGCGGCTTACGGACTTATTCTGTTTGCAGGGCTTTACTGTTTGAAAGTCTGGGAGGAGTATGAGGCTAAAAGAGCCGGTGAGAAAAAGGAAGAGAAAAAGGAAGAGAAAAAGAAAAGGAGTTTCTATGGATTAAAAGTTCTTTTCCTGGCAGGGATGTATTGCTTTGGCATTCTGTTTTTTAAGCCAGGTCCTGTGAAAGGTCTGGAAGCAGTGTTTCTTGATGTGGGACAAGGGGATGGCATCCTGCTGCGGGCAGGAAGGTCTGCGGTTTTAGTGGATGGAGGAAGCTCTTCTAAAAAATCTCTGGGCAAATATTCCCTGGAGCCTTGTTTAAAAAGTATGGGAGTACCTGTGATTCATTATGCATTTATCAGTCATGGGGATCAGGATCATTTAAGCGGAGTCGCCTATCTTTTGGAAAACAGTGAAGATATAAGAATTGAAAATCTCATGCTTCCCTATCATGGAAGAGAGAATGAGGCAATAAAGAAGCTGGAAGAACTTGCAAAACGGCGGGGGACCAAAGTGATGTACGTGGCAGGAGGGGATGGGGTCCGGGTCGAGGACCTTTGCATTACCTGCCTGTATCCAGGAAAAGAAGACAGGCCGGAAACCACCAATGAGGAGTCAGAAGTATTAAAAATGGACTATGGAAGCTGCCGCATGCTGTTTACCGGAGATATGGAAGAAAGAGGAGAAGAAAAGCTTCTTGAAAGGCCTGGGGAAAGGCAGATGCTGGCAGATGTGAATGTGTTAAAGGTGGCTCATCATGGTTCGAAATATTCTTCCGGGGAGGCGTTCCTCGACGCAATAAAGCCCCGGTGGGCTGTGGTGTCTTATGGGGCGGGTAATTCTTATGGACACCCTCATCCGGAGGTTTTGGACCGCTTAAAAGAGAGAGGAACTGAAGTTTTCAAAACAGGAGAAGGAGGGGCCATAATGATGTGGACCGATGGGGAGAAGATCCGGTTTGAAAGTTTCGTTGACGGAGAGTAGTTCTCCCGTTATAATTAGAGAGGATAAAAAAGTCATGCCAAAGAGGGAGGAAACCATGCAGACGCTGACTCAGGATATAAAAAATCGCAGCTTCAAGCCGGTCTATCTTCTATATGGAGAAGAAGCCTTTTTGAGGAACAGCTATAAAAATCAAATGAAGGCAGCCATTACGGCAGGCGATACCATGAACTTTAATCAGTTTGAGGGAAAAGGGATCGATGTGCGGGAAGTCATCAGCCTTGCAGATACCATGCCTTTTTTCGCAGATAAACGTCTGATCCTGGTAGAGAACAGCGGTTTTTTTAAATCGGCTTCCGATGAAATAGTATCTTATCTTTCCCAGATGCCGGATACCACCTGCCTGATCTTTGTGGAATCAGAGGTAGATAAGCGAAGCAAACTGTTTAAAAAGGTGAAGGAATTGGGGTATACGGTTGAAATGGAACGTCAGGATACGGCCCAGCTTGCAAGATGGGCGGGGACTATGCTTTCCAGGGAAGGAAAGAAGATCACGGGACGTACCATGGAACTGTTTCTTCACATGGCCGGAGATGATATGGAAAATATCCGTATGGAACTGGAGAAGCTTATAAGCTATACTCTGGGTAGAGAGGTTATTACGGATGAGGATGTGGAAACCATCTGCACAGTCCGGACAACCAATAAAATTTTTGAGATGGTGGCGGCGATCGTGAACAGGGAAACAAAAAAGGCCATGGATCTTTATGAGGACCTGCTCACCTTAAAGGAACCTCCCATGAGGATCCTGTTTCTGATTGCCAGACAGTTTAATCAGATTCTGCAGGCAAAGGAGCTGATGGGGAAGGGAATGGATAAGGGCGGCATTGCTTCAAAGCTTAAGATCCCTCCTTTTGCAGCAGGAAAGATCATGCCTCAGGCAAGGACGTTTTCCAAAGGTCAGATTCTGTCTTATGTAAACTTGTGTGTGGAAACGGAAGAAGCAGTTAAGACCGGGAGGTTAAATGACCGAATGGCGGTGGAGTTGCTGCTGACACAAAGATATTAGGGTTTAACGATTTAACGGGTAAAACTTGGTTACTTTATTTGGAAAGGAGGTCAGGATGGAAGAATTGTTGAAAAAAAAGCAGATAAGGGTATTTTTATCAAGGCTGCTGCTTGCTATGCTGGTCATTATATTTTATAAAATAGTTATGAATGTTTCGGATGTGATGATTTGGCTTAAATCATCGACTAAGGTACTTATTCCCTTCTTTTATGGATTTGTCATAGCATATCTGCTGAATATCCCATGTTCTGCGCTGGAACGACGCTTAAGCAGGATTAAATCCAGTCCGTTTCAAAAGAGGTCCAGAGGGATCAGTGTCTTTATTATTTATGCTTTATTTATCTCTGTTGTTGTTCTGGTTATAAACAAGGGAATCCCCCTGCTTCAGAGAAGCATATTGGATTTTATAACAAATTTCAATACTTATTATAATAACGCCATAACGGCTATTGAACAATTGCCGTTGGAAAAGTTTGGCTTATTGGATAAGCTTGGAGAGATTTTGCCGCCTCAGACTGCCTGGAAAAATGTGTTGGAGGGAATTGGACTGAAAGAGGTAATGGGCTCACTAAATGCTGTCTTGGGAGTTACTTCTCATATATTTAGCGGATTTATTACAATTGTATCTTCCGTGTACTTCCTTCTGGAAACTCATAATGTTAAATTTCAGATGAAGCGGCTCATGGATTTGTTTCTTCACGAGAACATCAGAAATGCAGCTTTAAGGTATGGAACCATTATCAATGACAGTTTTAAAAAGTTTATTGTCTGCCAGCTTTTAGATTCCCTGATTTTATGTACGATTACCACCATCGAATTTACCATACTTGGTTCCAGGTATTCGCTGGCGCTTGGGGTTATGCTGGGTATCTGTAATATTGTACCTTACTTTGGCTCGATTTTTGGCTCCATTGGTGTTGTGATTATCATAGCGTGTACAAGCGGGATCAATACAGGGGCGATTGCTGGCCTGGTTTTACTTGTTACTCAGCAGATTGATGGAAATGTGATACAGCCAAAGCTTATGGGAACCTCATTTTCCTTAAGCCCGGCTTTGATTGTTATAGGAATCACTGTGGGTGGTGCAATTGCCGGGATATGGGGAATGGTCCTGGCAGTACCCGTCGTTCATATATTAAAGATTATTGCCGGAGATGTCATTGCAGCCAGGGAGAAAAAGGTCCGGGAAGCTTACGCAGACCTGGTCCCGGTCAATACAGACCCTTTCCCGGATGATGGCTCTGCCGGTCGTAAGGAATAGATTTGCCTGAGAGGGCAGGTTCTTAGAAACCTGATTTTCTGCTTGAGGCGTAAGAAAGGAGTGCTGCTTCCATAGATGATTGTTCATCCATGGAAGCAGCACTCTTTTCTTTATGGACCGGGTTTTACGGAATCCCCTTTTATCGCAGCTGCTTTCAGCAGCTGGTGTCTTTTTCTTCATCGTTATCACAACAGAGATCCTGATGGGCTGAAATGGTACTCAGTGTGTCTCCAAGCTGTGAAAATATGGCACTTATCAAAGCGATTTCATCAGCAGACCGGCCCTCGGCGATACGGCAGGCCATGGTAGATATAAGAATTACAAGTTCGCAGGGTTGCATAAACATATCACCTCTGGATAGTATATGTGGCAGAGGGGCGGCGGCAAGACAGAAAATATCTTACACTATCTTATAGATGTTAAAAGGTTCGAAAAGTATCAGATAATTGTCTTTTTGCAGTCCTTTTCCGTATATAGCCTGATAGCAGTGAATGGCATCCTGCAAAAACTCTTCCGTTACATCCAGATGTTCCGCAATTTCATACCCATTCCGGCATCCGGCTTCTTTTGCCGCTACCAGCTTATCTAGGGTTATCATTTTATTGTAGGCCCAAAGCCTTGCGGAACGTTCCTGCTTCTGGTTGGACACATCGGACTGGTCCAGAATGTCGCCGGTGGTGGTATGGTAGTGTCCTAGTTCTTCCGCCAGAACGCAGGCTTTCTGGCAGTCTGTCATATCCTGGCGGATCAGTATCTGGGTGCCTTTAATCCTGCCGTCATTGGCTATCAGCGGCCGTTCCTTTATGATGATTCCGTGGGAATCCGCTTCTTCTAATAAAGATTCATAGTTCAAATAAATCACCTCAATGAGTTATCTTTTATTCATCAAAAAAGGCATCATCGTGCTTCTTCATTTCTTCTGTCACCTCGATGTCGGTCCGTTCATGGGCGGCTACCGGCTCCAGGTAGGCTCTGTTGTCAGTATTAAAAATCTTAACCGGGCTTTGGTTTTTTACATATTCGGGGATATGAACCATCTCCCTGACACGTTTTAGGGCTTCTTTCTGCCCTTTTTCATTTAAACGGTGAAAGTTCTCAATCATTTCTCCGGCATATTCCCCGAAACGTCCGCTGATATAGTCAAAAGCGGATGTAGTATCACTTTCCCAGCCCATGAGATAGGCCGGGGTTGTCCTCAAAGCATTGGCTATTGCTATAATCTTTGACTGGGGAAGCCCTCTTCCGTCTACCTCGATTTTATTAATGGAAGAACGGGATTTATAGCCGGCTTTCAGTGCCAGTTCTTCCTGTGAGATTCCAAGCTCTTCCCGTCTCCTTTTAATAATCTGTCCTATTTCCAAAGGATCACCTCCATATCGGTATTATATCACGGTGTAGAAAAATATTCAACAAAATTGCAAAATGTTGTTGACAAATATAGGACATGGGATTATGATGACGAATGTAGACAATGTGACTACAAAAGAGAAGAAAGGAGGGCAGATGTGGTTTGGAAGAATGATGAAATTAAAAAGTCTGGACTGAAAAAGAGGAGGGAGGTGGCAGAATTTGGTTTGCTAAGCTATGGATTTTTGGAAAGATAGGCAATGGCTATCGGTTTGAGGCAGGAAATTAAGAAGCTGTGTAGGTTGTTTGAGATGAAGAAGAATTATTTTTTTGTCAATAATGTAGATGAAATGACTACAATTTTTATCCTCATCACTTTGTACTAACACTATGCTGCAATTTAACAAAATCAATATAAAAAGGAGAGATCCATATGTTATTAAAAAGCGGAGATAAGGGTATTCAGGTAAAATACCTTCAGCAAGCATTAAAAATTATGTGCTGCAATCCAGGTTCTATTGATTCAAATTATGGACCAGGAACACAGGCGGCAGTAGAAAAGTTTCAGCAAGAATGGGGGCTGGGGACTGATGGAATCGTCGGTGATAAAACGTGGAATTGTCTTATTGATGAAATTAAGCCGATTCAGCAGGCATTAAAGGAAAAGGGCTTTTATAAAGAAGCAATTACCGGTATTGCTAAAGAAACTACCTATGATGCTGTCATTGCTTTCCAGAAAAGCCGTGGATTGACGGCTGATGGTATGGTGGGAAATTCTACCCGTGCAAGGTTATTTAATGATGAAAATGGTGGAGATGAATTGATGCTTCCACTTAGAACTGGAGATAGGGGAGATTATGTCTTATATCTGCAGCATGGACTGCGCATTATGTGCTGCAGCCCGGGCAGTATTGATGGTGTGTACGGATCTGGTACTGCCGCAGCAGTATCAAATTTTCAGATTAGATATGGAATAACTCAATCTGGTACATGTGATACTACAACATGGAATAAATTAAAGCAGTTAATTAATGAAATACAGAAGCGTCTTCATAACAGAGGCTATAGCGTTCCTTTCGTTGATGGTATTGCAACATCTGCTTTGGCAGAAGCCGTGAAGCAGTTTCAGGAAGCGAATTATTTAACTGCTGATGGTCAGGTCGGTCCTTCTACATATGATATTCTTATGAGTGATATTCCTGATGGAGCGACGGATGCCTTGCCTCTGAAACTAAAATCACGCGGACCAAGAGTTCTTTATTTCCAGTATGCCCTACGAATTAATTGCATTAATCCGAATGGTACAGATGGTGTTTTTGGAACTGGAACTGAAGCAGGCGTAAAGCGTTATCAAACGAAAGTTAATATTGCTTCGGATGGAATTGTTGGTACGGCTACTTGGGAACAGATGCGTAAAGATATTACACCAATTCAGACAGCATTGGGTAACAAGGGGTATGATGTTGGAGTTGTTGACGGTATAGCAACTGATAAGGTTTATAATGCAGTACTTAAATATCAAAGTGACAATGGTTTAACTGCCGATGGTATGGTCGGAACAGCAACAAAGGCTATGCTTCTGGGTGGGACTTCTGGCAGTGGTACAATATCCTCAACATTAAAGACTGGCTCTAACGGTTCGCTGACTTTATACCTGCAGAGATTACTCAATGAATTAGGTTTTCTAGTGACATTGAATGGAATCTTTGATGACCAGACTCGTGATGCTGCAATTGCGTTCCAGAAGGTAAATGGTTTGGCGGCAGATGGTGTCGTAGGCGGGGGTACCTGGAAAAAGCTCTTTGAGATGTATCATGTGAACGTTTCTGGAAAAGGTGTCGAAAAGCTGATTAATGTAGCTAAGCATGAGTTGAAGTGGGAATTTAAGGAAGATAATGCTAACAATATCAATCCTTATGGCCAGTGGTACGGAATGAATGGAAGTGCCTGGTGTGCAATGTTCGTTTCATATTGTGCTTATCAGGCGGGTGTTATTGGTGATTTGGTCCCAAATTACGCATGGTGTCCGTCAGGAATCACATGGTACAAAGAAAGAAGCAGATATTATAAGCGTAACAGTGGGTATATTCCAAAACGTGGAGATGTTATTTTCTTCTACAATAATGAGCTTGGGAGAGTTGCCCATACTGGCATCGTAATTGACGGTGATGAGAAATATGTTACAACGATTGAAGGCAATACAAGCTTGGACCGAGTACAGGAATGCACGTATAACCGCAACCATTCAACAATAGACGGTTATGGCAGTAATGGAGGGAAAGCAATAGAAGCTCCGAAGCCACCTACAGCTAAAGAAATCGAAAATGTACAGCTGGATTATTACAGGGAATTTTTAGAGGTGTGTAATGCCGTGCTTCCGTCTGAAATGATTAAGTTAGACCAGGCAGTTGAAATTCCTGTGCCCCCGGATGGAAAGATTATTGTTGAGGCAAGTGCAGAATCCACTTTATTTGACAATACAGCGAATAACCCTGCCTCTGCTGTATGTGATGTAACGAATGGTGTTGCTATGTCAGGTGAAATTGCTCTTACAGATTATTTTACTGCTTCCGTAGAGGGACTGGAAAACGCTCAGAGCTTCATGGACATTGTGTTTGATCTTAATGCCTCAATAGATATAGGTGTATCCGCTTTTGATGCTGGTTTAAAATCAGATGCTGGAGGGAATTGGATTTATGTGGCTTATGCAATCAAAAAAGAGGTGCAGGTTGCCGTAGGGTTTCCACCGGTTGAGTTTACATTTAAATACACATTTTGTCAAAAAGTAAAGGGGGGAGGTAACTCTGTTTTAGAACCGGTATTTGCATTCGTGAAAGAACATGAGAAGGAAATCGCTACGGCAGTTGTAGTTTGTCTGGTTATTGCTGCAGTTATTGGGCTATTCTTCTATTTAGGACCAGAAGGAGGGCTTGTTGCCTTAGGAAAGACTATTGGTGCAATAGTGGTTAATGTCTCGGCATCTTTACCATAATTCGGATACCATCACGCCCATAACAGACATAAAAGTTAACATTCAATTTGTATAAAAAAATAATAGGAGGCTGCCGGATAATTAGCATTTTTGCCCCGCTCACTCCTATGGTGAAACAACCCCACGATAATCAGGTTTAGCTCTGAAAAGTCGTATGGGGTTGTTTTTTTGATGTATTTTGAAACTGTCTATTTTGGGGTACAAAACTGTCTCAATAATCACAAGATACCAATGAACTTTATTTTTGGGTTTTTTTCTTTTAATAAAGAAAGCAATTCATATTTTTTATCATTGACTAAGCAATCTTTCATCAATGGAAAAGGAAGACTACTCTTTGTTAAGAAAAAAAGCATGGAATCTGTCTCTATAATTCTATTAATATTCCTATATTCAAGATTTATGGCATTTTCAGCAGATAGATTTTTGATGGATAAGGTATTTTCGTAAAAAGTCATATCATATACCAATTCTGATATGCCCATTTCTTTAAGCCCACTCATGAATTTTCTTGCGATAGATCCTTTAAGACATATGCTTATGACACATAATATAACAATTCCTGATGCAGTAATAGCAGCGCTTGTAAATGCTCCCACTAGCATGAAAAGCAACCCTATAATAGCAAACATAATATTGCAAACAATAACAATAATACGGTAAACATTCGGATATAAGTAATCTTTTATCTCTTCTATAACCTTCTGGTTTATTTTTCCGGTTCCATGGTAGTATTCTTCCATTCATTACCTCCTTTTTGTTTCACTATTTTTTATTATATGCATAATCTTTAAAGTTTGTAAAAATCATCATAAAAACAGAGAGATAAAATATATGTCAAAAATAGCTTCTTTTGTTTCTTCTGAAATTGTCAGGTGGGTTTCCTCATAATAAAATTCCGTATTCTTTTCTGGAAAATTTTAATGTTATTATACTATACAAGTTGCTAAACTGTAAATAATATGTAACCATTTACCTGAGTTTAGAAAATGTTTTTTATTCCGGCAATGATCAACTTTTGGCATTTCATGTAAATGGCGAAAATCTTCTAGTATTTTTCCGAAGCATTATGTTACGTTATTGAAAGGCCTTCAATAAAATTTTCTAATGTTATTGACAAATATAATATAGCAGGGTATGATAATAAATGTAGACGATATGACTACAAAAGAAAGGAGGAATAGTAAAATAGTTATGGTTCACACCAACGATGAAATCTAAAATTCTGGTCTAAAAATAGGTGGAACGATGCAGAATAGAGTTTGTGAAATTACAGTTTTTGATAGAAAATAAATGATAAGAATCAATTCAAGGCAGGAGGGATCAATGCACTGTACATGTAGCTAAAGATTGCATCGTTGAAAAAGAAGAATAAAAATTTTTATAAAGAAAGTAGACTTAATGACTACATTCGGTAGTTAAGAAAGAAGAGCTTTATAAAATTTAGGAATTTGGGGAAGGTGAGAGGTCTCACACAGAACAATTTTCAAATTACTACAAATTATCAAAAATGAGGTGAGAAAAAATGAAGCACACACTATGTGTCTTAATCGGAATCATTGGCCATATGATCACAACCCTTTTCGGTGGCTGGGACACTGCGATCGGCACCCTGATCTTATTCATGACCATTGATTTTTCCTCCGGCTTAGCTGTAGCCGGAATATTCCACAACAGCCAGAAGACAAAAACAGGTACCTTGGAATCAAAAGCCGGCTGGAAAGGCCTATGCAGAAAATGCATGACCATGCTATTTGTATTAATCGCCCACCGACTAGACTTATCCCTGGGAACCTCCTACATACGAGATACGGTCATCATCGGTTTTATGGCAAACGAGCTCATATCTATTATAGAAAATGCTGGCCTTATGGGCCTGCCTCTCCCAGCGGCTCTTGTTAAAGCCATAGATATTTTAAACAACAAATCACAAACATCACAATAACAATGAAAAGCCCATCAAAAGCCCATCTTAATCCCGGTACATTCCCGCCCCATCCATCATATAATAATACAAAAAGGACAAGGTGACTTAATGGTTAAAAGCGAAGCAACGAAAACTATGCCAAACATAGAACTGTTGGGAATACAGGAGAATCTAAAGAATTCCGATTACACTGAGATTGAACGTTTCAGGGAATCCTTTGATGCAGACGAGATGGGTTTTGTGGGCCTAAGGGAAGGAATTTAATATGGAAGTTCAGAAACTATTGACACCATACAACTACAGCAACGGTCAAATAGACCGAATAAAATATATTGTAATACACTACGTAGGAGCTCTTGGAGGAGCAGAAGCAAACTGTAAATATTACGCCTCCCAATACATTGGAGCCAGTGCCCATTATTTTGTCGGATTCAACGGAGAAATATGGCAATCCGTTGAGGACAAAGATATTGCATGGCATTGCGGAGCAAAAACATATACCCATCCGGAATGCCGCAACAGCAACAGCCTGGGAATAGAGTTCTGTGTCAGGAACAATGGAAGTCAGTCAGATACAAGCAGAGACTGGTATTTTGAAGATGCAACAGTAGCAGCCGCAGTCCGGCTGACAAAAGAACTAATGAAGCAGTACCGCGTTCCGGCGGATCACGTAATCCGCCATTATGATGTAACGGGAAAAATCTGTCCCAATCCTTATGTATACAATCATACCGAACATACCTGGGATAGCTTTAAAGCAGCACTGGCAGAAGAGCAGCATAAATCCGGTTGGATTGAAGAAGAGGGCGGCTGGAGATTTTACTTAGGGAATACCGGAAATTATGTTACGAACGATTGGTATAAGGACGGAGAAAACTGGTACTGGTTCGACGGTGCCGGATTTATGGTAAAAGATACATGGAAAACCGGGTCAGATGGCAAATGGTATTATCTAAACAACAACGGTTCTATGGCAAAAAACCAGTGGATCATCTGGAAAGAAGAGCTATACCGGGTCACGGAAGACGGAAGCATGTTTGAAGGAAAGATGAATCTGAGCACAGATGAAAAAGGTGCTTTGCATATTGTCTGAAAAAAAGACGGGAGCCCGGCAATCCGGCCCCGTCTAAAAATATGGAAGCCGTCTAAAGCTGCCTAAAGATACTGGAAAATATTCATACACTATGCTAAAATTGCCTGTATAGCAGATAATTGTGCATCCCATGGATTTATCAGAAGAAGACCCAATGAATCAGCGGCATCCAAATTTTACCAACTTAATAACCAACAGTCAGTGAGGTAACCCTATGCTGGATTATAAACGAAACCCAATTCCAATCATTCTTATGTTCTATGCCATTTGCTTTGCATTCCGGACAATAGAATATTTTATATTCCGTACGGACCAATCAATGTTCGGTGAAGCATTTATACATAAACTGGCCGGCATTCTACTGCTTGGGATCTCCATTCCGTTTTTCCGGTATTCATGGACAGAAGTCGGTTTTTCTCCTGAAAAGGTGCTCCGGACTATTTTATCAGGAGCATTGCTTGGTGCCGTTGTTTTTACTGCAGGCTATGGAATTGAAATCCTGATTCAATCGTCAACAGGCGATTTTTCAGGACTTAAGTTTTACGTAACCAGCTATTCCGTTTTAGGCAACCAGGGGATGCAAAACAGCATTTTGTTTATCATGATCTGTATAGCAGGAAACATGATCAATGTAATAATGGAAGAGGGAGTTTTCCGGGGACTGTTTGTCAGGCTGGCAGAAGAAAAGTATTCCTTTCCCGCGGCATGTATCCTGTCTTCCGTTCTTTTTGGAGTATGGCATATCATGCAGCCATTAAGAACTGTAATAGACGGCAATCAGTCCATTGCAGGTGCATTTATAACCGGCCTGTTATTGGTGGTCACCAGTACTCTGCTTGGAATTCAGTACTGTATGCTTTATAAGCTTACAGGATCCCTGTGGGCAGGAATGGCGGCTCATTTTGTAAATAACACCACGGCCAATTTGCTGCACGTAGTCACATTTTCCGGTGTGGATGAACTACTGGCTGTCCGCATCACCATTGCACAAACCCTTTCATTTCTCATAGTACTTTTCTTTTATATCACTCGAAACAGAAAAGAATAGCTCCCATCCGCGTGGAAGTTATGAGAATAATCTTCTCAAGCAAACGCCCGGAGGACAATATGCCTAAAATTTGCGACAATAATTCGGCATTTATAACAAACAATATAAAATATATTGACACAGGCCTAAGAAAATGTTATTTTGTAATCATCAAAAACGTTTTCGTAAATAGGTATTTCATGCAACACTTCTAAAATGAAGTGTTAAAAAAAACCAAAGACCAAAAACGTTTTTGGAAAAATGAGGTGTAGAATGGCAAAATCAATTTATGACGTGGCACAGGAAACGGGATTATCAGTAAGTACAGTATCAAGAGCATTAAACGGATACAGCGATGTATCGGCCAAAACCAGGGCGCGCGTGGTGGAGGCGGCGGAAAGACTTGGGTATGTTCCCAATACCAGTGCCAAAAATCTGTCTTCAAAGAACAAAAAGAATGTGGCCTTACTCATTTGCGGACTTTTGGAAGAGGCCCAGTCTAACGAGTTCATGATGAATGTTATCCAGGGTGCTTATACTTACATGATGAAGCATGAGATCAATCTGGCCATGTATTCCATTGGGAAGGAAGAACAGGAAAAAAAGGATTTTGACACATTTTGCAGAGAATATTCATTATCAGGAGCCGTAATAATGGGACTCAGGATAACGGACCCTCTGGTAAAAAGCCTGCCTCACTCCGCCCTGCCCTGTGTGTCCATTGATATCCAGCTGGACGGAGCATGCACATCAGCAGTCATGACAGATGACAGAAAGGCGTTTGAGCAGGTCACCCAGTACGTGATCGATCGTGGACACAGGAAACTGATTCTTGTTTATGGGCGGAAAAAGTCCGATGTTTCCATCAGACGTCAACAGGGGTACTTAGATGCCCTTGAAAAGAACGGCATTGATCCCAAAAGCTGCAAAGTGATTTATACGGACTTTATGGAACAGAAAGCGTATGAAGGAACAAAGAAACTGCTGAAGGAATATAAAGAGGAGGCTGGGACCGCGTTTGTCTGCATGAGTGACTTAACGGCCATAGGTGTTTTAAGAGCAGTTCAGGAGCTGGGATATCAGAGCCCAAAAGATTTTTCCATTACCGGTTATGACGGCAACTACTTTATGAAATACATTGATCCTTTTATCACCCGCATCAACCAGAACATGTGGCAAAAAGGTTACGATGCGGCAAAGCTTCTCATGAAAATGGTGAATGACGAAAAGTATTCCAGAGTTCATATGACGAAATATTTTCTTGAGGAAGGCAAGAGTGTGAAACAATTGTAAAAAAATATTAAGGAGGAAATTTATGAAAAGAAAATTGGCGGGGATTATGGCAGCTGTTATGGCTGCGGCAGCGGTGATCAGCGGCTGTTCCGGTGGGAACAGTAAAACAACGGCACCAGGGGCAGGCAATTCAGATAATGCGCCGGGTAAGGAAATACAGATGACTTTTCCAACCTATCTGGCAGGTGAAAATGTTGGTGCTGTTTTCTTTCTTCCTGAAGTAGAACGGTTTAATCAGAAGTACGCAGGCAAGTATAAGATCGTGATCGAGGAGGTTCCTCAGGCCCAGTATGCGGAAAAGATTAAGCAATTGGCCCAGCAGAATAAGCTTCCCGCCATTGTCCACGCACCTGGCTCCGGTGGTATCGATCTTCAGTGGTTTAAGAGCGTAGTTCTTGCCAATGGCATGGCATATGACTTAAGCGACTTTGCAAATGCGAACCCGGAGGTAAAAAATAACTGGATTGATGACTCCATGGATTACTGCACCGTGGACGGAAAACTCATCTGCAAGCCCCTTTCCGTGTTAAAGCCTGTGGGTCTTTATTATAACAATACCATGTATAAGCCGGAAAAAGCCGTTAAGGATATGAAGCTTGACGAGTTCATGGAAAGCATCGGAGATAATAAGTTTGCATTCCAGACTGCGGAAAATGCCTGGACATCAGGACTTCTTCTCACTGCCCTTATTGCAAATCAGGAGGGGGGAGAGACATATCTGGCACAGTATGTGGATGACAAGCTGTATGATTACAACGATGCAAAGATCGTTTCCGCTATATCCATTCTGCAGAAACTCCTTCAGAGTAATGCATCAGCCAATACCATTGGCGCAGCTTACGCAGATGCAGCCAATGCATTTATGAGCAAGAGTGCTGCCCTCATATGCAACGGTTCCTGGATGGCCTCCGATTTTGATGAAGAATCAGCAGACAAGTGGTCAAATGGGTTTACCGGTGAGGAAGTGACTTCAGATATTTATCCAGGGAATTTTGCTATTGCCAATCCAAGAGTATTCGGTGAATTCTGGATCGCAGATACCGCTTCTGATGAGGAAAAGGAGCTGGCAAAAGCTTTCTTTGCTTTCCGTGATTCCAAGGAAGAAATCGAGCAGCTGGTACTGACCGAAGGCGGAGTGGCTCCGAAGCTTGATTACAGCGACGAATTCTTAAAGAAACAGGCAGAAAACCGCATCTTATCCCAGCTTGCCGAAAGCATGGATGAAAATACCAGATACACAGCATCTATTTTCGATGTGATGCCGGCTTCTGTTGCTGATACGGAATTTGGAAAGCTGCTTCCTAAGCTTGCAGATGGAACTCTTACGCCGGAGGAATTCTGCAGTCAGTTGACTCAGAAGGCGGAAGAAGCTAAAAACTAAACATTGTAACATGGGAATTCGGTTAAATACTGTTGCAAAAGCCTGTGTGAACAGGTGTAATGCAACAGTATTTTTTAGAAAGAGGGGAAGAAAATGAAAGCAGGTAAATCAAATTCCACTGTTTTGGAGAGAAGGAATTATAAGTGGTGCTACTTATTTTTACTGCCCTCCCTCCTGATATTTTTGCTGTTTTACTTATCACCAATCCTTACAGTAATCGCCACATCCTTTACAAAGTGGGATGGCTTCAACAAACCGGTCTTCATAGGGCTAAAAAATTACATCGATCTTTTTCATTCCAAAACCTTTCTCATATCTTTGAAAAACCTTCTTGCCTGGTCCGTGATTGCCGCCACTCTCCACGTAGGATTCGGCGTGCTGATGGCCTTTGTCCTGTATGCAAAGCCTAAAGGCTGGAAATTCACCAGAGTGATCTTTATGGTGCCTAATGTGATCTCAGCGGCTGCCTGGGCCATGATTTATAAATTCATCTTCAATGATGATATGGGTATTTTAAATAACCTGATCCGAAAATTTTCTCCGGACTTTCATGTCCAATGGTTCTTCCAGTCCCCATATGCATTCTGGGCGGTTACATGCACCTGGATCTTTTATGCGGTGATTGTAACCCTGGTGGTATTAAATGATTTGATGGCGGTCCCGGAGGAAGTGGTGGAAGCGGCAAGGGTAGACGGGGCATCCCCGTGGCAGCTGACCCGTCATATCATGCTTCCCCTTTGCAGAAATGCCATTGGAACCGGAGTGATCTGTTCCATCACTTCCAGGATCGCCATGTATGAGCAGATCAGGCTGACGACCGCAGGCGGCCCTGGGGACGATACTATGAACATACCATTAATTCTGGTCAATTCCATTTCTGATATGAAATACGGATACGCCAATGCCAACGGTATGGTCATGTTTGCTTTGGGCTTAATCATTCTGGCAGCCGTCAATATTACATTCCGTATGAATGACAGCATCTATTAGGAGGAGGGGCGAAATGAAGAAAAAAATTACTGTGTTTTGTATGTATTTTCTTATGGTCTTTACTGTGCTCATATCGGTCTTTCCGATTCTCTGGGTGATCATGTCATCTTTTAAAACAAATGCCCAGATTCTTGGAAATCCATTTACACTGCCGACTTCCATAAGTTTTGAACCATATATATACTTATTTGAGAAATACGATTTTCTGCGGTACGCGGTCAATTCCTTTCTGGTCTGCATTACCTCAACGCTCCTGTCGCTGCTGTTCTTTGCCATGGGCGCTTATGTGATCGGAAAGTACCGTTTTCCAGGTAAATCCCTGATTTTTGCCTTGTTTACCATTACCCTGCTGGTCCCTTCCCATTCCAAGGCACAGCCCATCTTTTCCCTGATCATGAAGATAAATCTGTATGACAACATCTGGGGTCTGGCGGTGGTTTACTTATCCATGGGGCTGGCAATGTCCGTGTTTATCTTAAAATCCACCTTTATGTCCATTCCGTCATCCTTAGATGAGGCGGCCAGGCTGGAAGGGGCTGGTTTTCTCCGGGTATTTTTCCAGATCAACCTTCCGCTGGCAAAAGGAGGGCTGGCTACGGCCGGAATTCTTATGTTTTTGAATAACTGGAATGAATTTTTTTACGCTTCCCTGCTGACCTCTTCCAATAAGAACAGGACTCTGCCGGTGGCGCTGCAATTTTTTACCGAATCATTTTCATATGACTACACAAAGCTGTTTGCCGCTTTGACCCTTGTCGTGCTTCCGGGCATCATTTTATATGCGCTGGCCCAGGAGCAGGTACAGGCCAGCGTTGCGGCATCAGGAGTAAAAGGCTGACAATATAGGAGAGCATAATGATTAACACAATGAATTTTTTGAAGGGTCAGGGAGATTTAAAAAACTGGCTGATGGAGGAAACGGAATTTGATGTCCGGAACCTGGGAAAATATGAGGCGGTTTTTGCCCAGGGAAATGGTTACATAGGGATGCGAAACGCTCTGGAAGAGCGGTATGTGGAAGAGGTGAGGAACACGTTCATCACCGGAACCTTCAATAAAGCGGGAGATGAAGAGGTGACGGAGCTTCCCAATCTTCCTGATGTAACTGCTATGGATATCTATGTTGACGGATATCGTCTGAACCTGCAGTCAGGTAAGGTCATGGAGTATTCCAGGATCATGAACTTAAAGAACGGAGAAACCACCAGAAAGGTTGTGTGGGAATGTCCGTCCAAGACTCTGGTAACGGCTGTTTTTAAACGGTTTGTGTCCTTAAAAAATGAACATGTTGCGGCGGAATGCCTGGAGCTGTCCTGTGACAACAGCGCGCAGCTGGTGATTGAAACGGGAATTCATGGAGATGTGACAAACCATGGGGCCATGCATTTTGAGAATTTAAGGCGCAGGATCTATGACGGCATCACCATGCAGTTTTTGGCGGAAACCACCGAGTCCCGGGTGCTGGCGGCGGTCCATAGTGCCTGCAGGATAAGCCGGGAGGAAAAGCCTCTTCCGGTTATGGGAAGAAGAACTATGGATCTGCGCTGGTCCGTGAAAGCAGAGGCCGGTGAAACCATCCGCTTAGAAAAGATATCCTGCTTTCATTCTTCCAGGGATCTGGCTTACGAAAAGGAAGAGCACTCCGATGTTCTTAATCGGCTGAAAGCAGACGGCATGGAGTGTTTGCAGATCGAATCTGATAAGGGATATGACAGACTGCTGGCAGAGTCAGAGGCAGTGTGGCAAGAATTCTGGAAAGATCATGAGGTGACCATACGGGGAAATAATGATTTTGACCAGCTTGCCCTCCGGTTTGCCCAGTATCATCTGAATATCATGGTGAAAAAGGACGACAACCGGGTGGGGATCGCTGCAAAGGCTCTGACAGGAGAAGGCTATAAGGGCCATTCCTTTTGGGATACGGAAATGTTCATCCTGCCTTATTTTACCCTTACGGAACCCCAAACCGCCAGAACCCTTCTGGAATACCGCTACAGAAATCTCTACGGCGCCCGCAAAAAGGCCGTCGAAAACGGCTGGGAAGGGGCCATGTATCCATGGGAGTGCGCCTGGATCGATGACGGTGAGGTAACTCCCTTATATCTTGGCACCGACGTGGTAACGGGCAAGGTGCAAAAGTGCCTGACAGGATTAATCGAGCATCATATCAGTGCAGATGTGGCTTATGCGGTATGGCAGTATTACCAGGCCTCCGGAGATCAGGACTATATGGACCGGTACGGATATGAAATCATATTGGATACGGCTCTTTTCTGGTCCAGCCGGCTGGAATGGAATGAGAAAAAGGATTGTTACGAAATCCTTGATGTGATCGGGCCGGATGAGTATAAGGAGCATGTGGATAATAATGCCTATACCAATTATATGGCGGATTATAATATGGGGCTGGCCGAACGTATTATGGAAGCTTTGCCAAAGGAAAATAAGGAGGTTTCAGACCGGCTGGATGAGAAGTTCCGTTTTGACCGGTTAAAACAGAGGCTGAAGGAAAAGAGGGCAAAGCTCTACTTACCGGCGCCGGGGGAAAACGGCATTGTTCCTCAGACCGACCAGTATATGAGCTTAGAGCCCATTGAACTGGCACCTTATAAGGCTTCCGGAAAGGTCCTTTTAATCCACCAGGATTATAATATGGAGCAGATGGGGAAACTCATGGTTTCCAAACAGGCCGATACGGTCATGCTGGATTTTGTGATGCCTAATTTGTTTTCCTTGGAAACAAAAAGGAAAAACTTTGTATTTTATGAAGATAAGACCCTTCATGATTCATCCTTAAGCCGCTGCGTTCATGCAGTGTTAGCCAATGATTACGGAATGGAGGACATGGCCTACCAGATGCATCAGGCGGCATGCTCCATCGATCTGGGACCCAATATGAAATCATCGGAGGAAGGAATTCACAGTGCCTCCATCGGTGGGATATGGTTAAGCTGCGTCATGGGCTTTGGAGGGCTTAGGATCCGCCGCGGCGGCCTGGAACTTAATCCCAAGCTTCCTAAGGCCTGGGAAGAGCTTCGGTTTCCTTTGGTATGGAAGGGCCAGAAGCTGACGGTTACAGTGGATAAGAAAGGCGTTACAATCGCAAACAACGGAAGCTGCCCGGTATCGCTTATGGTATTCGGAAGAAACAGCAGTGTGGAACCGGAAGCATCTGTTTACGTGGAAAAGAAAATCTATGAAGCGGTTATTTTTGATTTGGACGGAGTGATCTGCCATACCGATCATTACCACTATCTTGCATGGAAAGAGGTGGCAGATGAGCTGGGGATTTATTTTGATGAGGTCATCAATAACCGGCTGCGGGGTGTCAGCCGGAAGGAGAGCTTTGATATCATATTGGAACGGTATGATAAGGTCATGAGGGAAGAAGATAAGGAAAGATATTTAACGAAGAAAAATGAGGGTTATAAAAAACTGTTGGAAGGCATGACCCCTTCCGATTTGCCGGAGGAAACAAAGGATACGTTGATAGAGCTTAGAAAACGGGGGATAAAACTGGCGATCGGTTCCTCCAGCAAGAACGCAGGGCTGATCTTAAAGCAGCTGGGATTGGAACATTTTTTTGACGCAGTCTCTGACGGAAATGCAATCACTCATTCAAAGCCTCATCCGGAAGTATTTCAAAAGGCAGCAGCCATGCTAAACTGCAAGGCGGAAAGCTGTCTTGTGGTAGAAGACGCCGAGGCAGGGCTTATGGCAGCAAAATCTGGCGGAATGGATTGCGGAGCAGTGGGAGATGCGGTAAAATCGTTATTAGCAGATTATAAGCTGTCAGCCTTCTGCCAGTTGCTGGAGATCGTTGGATAAGGAGGAAATCAGATGGAGGAACACAGGAGACAACTGGATATCCGCTCCGTACCCTTTAGCAGATACGGCTCTTATTTGGCATTTTCCTATCCTCAGGATGGCACGAAGGAATTTGACGGCCACATGGCGGTGCGGGTACTTTACGGTGCGTTTTCCCAACAGGAGACTTATCCCATCATCCCGGTAAACGATGATGGGAAGCCGGAAGAGACGATAGCAGTTTCCATGTCGCCCTGGGAACTGGACGTAACTTCTGAAACAGGAGAATACTCCATCTGCTTTGGGGATGAGGAAGGGTTTCTTCTGAAATCAAACAGCTCTGTTCTGATTACAAAGACAAAAGCGGGTTCCTATGACAGAGTGATGGGACACATGGATGGAAGCTTTGAAATAGCGGGAGATGATATGGCCCTCCATGTAATCCTGCGAAAAGGAAAGGCAAAGGATCAATCGGCATGTCCGGACAATGGCTTTGGAAGCAGCAGGCTGGAACTTCTTCTAAGCCCGGAGAAGGGAGAGCTGTTGGCCGTAATTACCCTTACCGGTTTAAGCCCGCAGAAAAAAGAGTACGGGAGCTATGCCTTGTGCCGCCAGACGGTAAAAGAAGAATATCTGGAGTTTGAGAAAGGGATCATGAACGGGATCATGAACGGTTTAAAAGGGACAGATCCTGCTTTTGAAAAAGCTGGAAGGGAAGCAGCCTATGTTTTGTGGCATTCCGTGCTCCAGCCTTCCGGTTATATCAAAAGACCGGTTATGGTCATGACGAAGAACTGGATGAATCTTGTATGGAGCTGGGATTATGCCTTTAACGGCCTTGCCCTGGTCTCGTCCCATCCAGAGCTGGCATACGGCCAGTTTTTAGCCATGGCGGACCAACAGGATGAGTATGGCGCATACCCCGATGCTTACCAGGCAAGGACGGTCATCCGTTCCTTTGTTAAGCCTCCGGTCCAGGGATTTATTCTAAAGAAAATGTTTCAGATCCATGATCCGGGCAGTGAAGTAAAGGAGAGGCTGTACCGTTCCGTCGCCTCCTTTACCGATTGGTGGATGACCTACCGGGTGGAGGAAAACGGCATCCCTACCTACCAGCATGGCAATGATTCCGGCTGGGACAATGCCACCGTTTTCCGTCTGGGCTTGCCGGTCCAGTCGCCGGATTTATCGGCCTGGCTAGTCTTGCAGATGGAGTTTCTGGAGCATACGGCAAGACAGCTTGGGTGGATGTCAGAGGCGGAAGCGTGGAAGGAAAAAGGGGAAAATCTGCTCTCTAAGCTGTTGGCCTATTTTGTGAGAGAGGGCCGGTTTGAAGCGGTGAAGATCCCTGAGATGGAAGTGGTTCCTTCCGATTCCCTGATCTTGTATCTTCCCCTGATTCTTGGGGAACGCCTTCCAGAGAAGCTTCGGGAAAATCTGATTTCAGAGCTTTTAGAGAAAGGCCATCTGGCCGGTCCCTGGGGGTTTGCATCAGAGCCTTTAGACAGCATGCTGTTTGAAGAAGACGGATACTGGCGGGGAGCGGTATGGCCAGCCGCTGCCATGATTCTGGTCGATGCCTTAAGACAGTGCGGCAGACAGAAAGAGGCACGCTTTTATGCGGAACGTTTCTGCAGACTTTGTGCTGAAAATGGATTTTATGAAAATTACAGTGCACTGGACGGGCGGGGCCTGAGGGATCACGGCTTTACCTGGACAGCCAGTGTGTTTCTTATTCTGTTGCGTGATTATGTATTGGAATAGATGGGGCGTGACCTGACTGGCTGTCAGGCACATTAACCATAAATATATTGTAGTAGAAAGGAGAAGACTATGAAAATATGGTGGAATGAATCTGTAGTATATCAAATTTACCCCAGAAGCTTCTGTGACAGCAATGGGGATGGGATCGGCGATATAGGGGGGATCATAAGCAAGCTGGACTATTTAAAAGAGCTGGGGATCGATGTGGTCTGGCTGTCTCCCGTGTACGATTCCCCAAACGATGACAATGGCTACGATATCCGTGATTACCGTGACATCATGAAGGAATTTGGAACCATGGAGGACTTTGACAGACTTTTAGAAGAGCTGCATAAACGGGGAATCAAACTGGTTATGGATCTTGTGGTAAACCACACCTCAGATGAGCATTCATGGTTTTTAGAAAGCAGAAAATCAAAGGATAATCCTTTCCGGGATTATTACATATGGAGAGATGGAAAAGACGGAAAAGAGCCCAATAACTGGGGATCCTGCTTTTCCGGACCTGCATGGAAATATGATGAGGAAACAGATCAGTATTTCCTTCATCTTTTTTCCGAAAAACAACCTGACTTAAACTGGGATAACGGGAAAGTCCGGACAGAGGTATACGATATGATGAAATGGTGGCTGGATAAGGGCATCGACGGATTCCGCATGGATGTGATCAGCCTGATTTCCAAGCAGGAAGGACTTCCCGACGGTCCGGCCATGATCAATGGGTATGCCAGCTTTAATGTTTCCGCCAACGGTCCAAAGGTTCACGAATATTTAAAGGAAATGAACCGGGAGGTTTTATCCGGCTATGATATCATGACGGTAGGAGAGTGCTCCGGCGTGACTCTTGAGGAAGCGGCCAGATACGCATCCTCTGATGGAAGTGAACTTAACATGGTATTCCAGTTTGAGCATATGGATGTGGATGGGGATCCCGACAACAAATGGACGGATAAGAAGCTCCATCTTCCGGATCTTAAAGCCATTATGACAAAATGGCAGAAAGGGCTTGAGGGAATAGCCTGGAACAGCCTGTTTTGGGATAATCATGACCAGCCCAGAGTTGTTTCCCGTTTTGGAAGCGACTGTGAGGAATACCGGGAGCGCTCAGCCAAGATGCTTGCTACCTGCCTCCATATGATGCAGGGAACTCCTTATGTGTATCAGGGAGAGGAATTAGGAATGACCAATGTCCCCTTTAAAACCATCCATGACTTTCGGGATCTGGACAGCATAAATGCCTACTATGAGCTGACAGAAAAAGGAATTTTTACCCAAGAGGAAATGATGAAGTATTTAAGGTATAAGAGCCGGGACAATGCGAGGACCCCTATGCAGTGGGATACAAGCGCAAATGCCGGATTTTCAGAAGCCGCCCCGTGGATCATGGTAAATCCCAATTATGAAAGCATCAATGCCAAAGAACAGGTAGAACGAAAGACTTCTGTATTCCATTATTATAAACAATTGATCGCTCTGCGCCACGAATATGAGATCATCGTTTATGGCAGTTACGAGCTGCTGCTTCCCGATGATCCGGATATCTATGCCTACGTGAGGACCCTGGGAGACAGGAAGCTTCTGGTCGTATGCAGCTTCTGCGGACGGACGTTAAATTACAGCATACCAGAGGAATTTGAATCAGGAACCGTTTTGATCGGCAATTATGATACAAAGGAGAGAAAAAGCGGAGAGCTGAAACCTTATGAAGCATTTGTGATTTATCAATAGTTTAACCTCATCATGCAGCGGATTGAGAATATCCAATTGACTATAAAAAAAGGCTTTTACAAAATAGTTCTGTGTGAGACTATTTTGTAAAAGCCTTAAAACTGCACAAAAAATCCCATTCAGTGGGTTATTCCGAATGGGATAAAAGTCTGTTCTATGAATTAAGCCATTGTGTTTACAGCCTTTGAGATTCTGGATACTTTTCTGGAAGCGGTATTCTTATGATATACGCCCTTAGTAGTAGCCTTATCGATCTCTGAGATAGTGTTTACTAAAATTGCCTGTGCAGCAGCCTTGTCACCGGCAACGATAGCAGCCTCTACCTTCTTGATAGATGTTTTCACTTTGGATCTGATCGCTTTATTTCTTGCAGCCTTTGTTTCGTTTACTAAAATTCTCTTTTTTGCAGATTTAATGTTAGCCAATCGGTACACCTCCAATAATATGATATATGATTATTATTTGTTTTGCATCAAAGCCTGGACACGGACAGTTCAATGTAAACATACCTTAGTATTCTATCGAATTTCAACGCAGATGTCAATACATAATTCCCGTATTTTTGCAGAAAATACCTTAGAAATGCTGGAAAGCCATATAGGCATGCCTTTATGCCCAAAAAGCATGAGTAATAAAGAGGAAAGCCGTACAGGCAAACCTTTATGCCAAAAAACATTGGCAATAAAGAGGAATGCCTTAAGGAATACCTTTATGCCCAAAAAGCATGGGCAGTAAATAGGAAAGGTGGAAAAAATGGAAAACACATTTACAGTGCGTACAGACCTTGCGGTAGAAGAAAGAGAGAGTTTCCCGGGTGATGGCGGTGAGATATCAGGAGTGTCTCTGCGTGAGTGGCATCGATCAGACAGTCACATAAAAATGACCGAGGTAAAAATTCTTGACGAAAAAGGCTCAAAGGCCATGGGAAAACCCATTGGGACCTATATTACCCTGGAGGCCGATGAGCTTTCCATGAAAGACGAAGATTATCACAGAGAAGTATCGGAGGAGCTGGCAAACCAGATCGAACGACTCCTTGCAGGAAAAGATTACCGGAAACCGAATTTTCATGTTTTGGTGGCCGGGCTTGGCAATTCTTCCGTGACACCGGACTCCCTTGGCCCCAGAGTTTTAAAAAATCTACAGGTAACAAGGCATCTGAAAATCCAGTACGGAGATGATTTCTGGAAGGGAAGAACCATGCCAATTATCAGCGGTATCGTTCCGGGAGTCATGGCTCAGACAGGAATGGAAAGTGCCGAGATCTTAAAAGGAATTATTAAAGAAACAGAGCCGGATCTCATCATTGCCATTGATGCGCTGGCAGCCAGAAGCGTAAAGCGGCTTGGAACTACCATTCAGCTTACGAATACAGGAATCCATCCGGGATCAGGAGTTGGCAATCACAGACACAGCCTTACTTTGGAAAGCCTTGGCGTGCCGGTCATGGCCATCGGAGTGCCTACCGTTGTAGGGGCGGCAGCCATTGTCCATGATACGTTTTCCGCCATGATTGGCGCTCTTTCTGAAAGCATGGAAACAAAGGGAATGGGAGATTTCATCAGTAATCTGAATTCGGATGAGCAGTATGATCTTATCCGGGAATTGCTGGAACCGGAATTCGGGCCAATGTATGTGACACCTCCGGATATTGATGAAACGGTAAAGGAACTTAGCTTTACCATCTCGGAAGGAATCCATCTGGCATTTTTGGGACAGGAAGATTCGTAGTAAATGGCAGGCATTCCGCATAGGATATTATGAATAATCTATGCAGGAAGGCGGTTATGAGGCGGAGAAAGAAGGAAATTAACTGGTATATAAGAAAAATGATGATCATCGTAAGCCTGGTCCTGGCCGTTCTTCTCAGCATAAAAGAAGTATCAGAAGTGAGAGAAAAGGCGGATCCGCATAAAGTGGAACATTGGGCGAAAGAAGGGGCCGGCTTCGGGATTTCCTATATCTGGAGGCTCCAGTATCCGGCCGCAACATGGGATGAGAGTGATCAAAACAGTATTCTGTCCGGAACCCATGAAAAATCCATGATAAACGCTCTCTGTGATATCCTTTTCAGTCAGTCACCGCTTTACCGGTATGGCGGCAGCGGCAAAGGGTCAGCGAACCATGGAGAAGTGGATCCGGCCTATGAAGGATATTTGGAAAGCGGAAAATTTTATGAGGAACACAGCTTCCTTTTATATGACGGCGGAGAGGAAAGCGGAGAAGACGGAAGCATCAATGCCGGAACCCATAAGGCACAGCCGGCAGAGCAGCCGCCGGCTGGAGGGGACACGACAGCCAATCAGATACCGGAACAAAATCAGACAACAGAGACTGCCCAGGCGGCAAAAGCTGATAAAGGAAATACGCTGACTGCGGATAAGGACCCTGCAATGACCTGTGCGTCCAGCGCTTTATGGCCGATAGCAGGGGCCGTATACCGCAAGGAACAGCTGGCTGACTATGACTTCCTCATCCAGCATTTTTACAGTATCCATACCTCCACAACGGCAGGCAGGGATTTAATGAAGGCGGATGAGTTTCTTTCCAAGGATTTTACCCTGGAGGGTGGAAATGACAAACCACAGATCCTCATTTACCATACCCATTCCCAGGAGGAATTTTCGGACCACGGGCCGAATAATCCCAATGCAACCGTGGTAGGAATCGGAAACTATCTTACGGAGCTTTTGACCAAAAAAGGTTACAATGTGATTCATGATACTTCGGTTTATGATTTGCAAAACGGAAAGCTGGATAGAAACAAAGCATATACTTATGCCCTGGATGGCATTACAGAAATCCTCCAGAAGAACCCCTCGATAGAGGTGATACTGGATGTTCACCGGGATGGGGTAAATGAGAATCTGCATATGGTGAACCAGGTCAACGGGAAACCAACCGCTCCCATTATGTTTTTTAATGGGGTCAGCCAGACACCAAAAGGGCCGATTGAGTATCTTCCCAATCCTTATCGAACGCAGAACCTTGCTTTCAGCTTGCAGATGCAGCTTGACGCTGCGGCCTATTTTCCGAATCTGACCCGGAAAATATACATAAAAGGCCTTCGGTATAATCAGCACTTAAGAGCAAGGTCAGCCCTGATTGAAGTAGGCGCCCAGACCAATACATACCAGGAAGCGTTAAACGCCATGGAACCTCTGTCAGAAATTTTGGATATGGTGTTGCAAGGTAACTAAGAAATGGTATATTTAAATAATAAAAAGCAGGGAACCGGCTTAGCTCCTAGGTATCCCTGCTATTTATTATGAAATGATGCAAATTTAATACGATTTCCTGCAATTTCACTGCAACCTCAATATGACGGTTGGGGTAAAAATGGCTATGCTTGTAAAAATACCACTTATTTAGTAGTCTTTTCTCTGTATAGATTATCAAAGATATAACAGAATATAGGTATCCATCAATTTGCTGCCAGGAAAATAATTGCAGATTAAAATGGAATATGTTACCATAATGACATGGAACAATCGTGTCACTGCAAGGGTGTTGGCCTTCCATTATTACATAGATGGGAGGTGGTGCGGATGAAGTACGAATTTAAAGACCTTATGGCTTTTGGTACATTCATTTTAGCATTGCTTACCTTTATTTTTTATAATTGTAAGTTGAGTTTTTCTATAAAGTCCCAGAAATGGGCATAGAAAAACCACCCTTGTAAACTTTGGCGAGTGAAAAGGGTGGAGTTTCTATTCTGAGTATTTGGCCAACCACTTGTATTGGGGCGGTTGTTTCTTTAATATTATTCTAATACATAGTTACTGTATTTGCAAGTGAAAGTGGTACCATTTTAGTAACGCTATGATACTGCTATTTTTACCAAGGACAGCAAATCAAGCAATCATCCTTGCTATTTCAACGGAATTACAAGGAAATTCAACGCTTTCACAGTGGACAATCGGTAATTTTAATGGTATATTTTTAAAGATATCATAGTAATCTGGCGGATTGTGCCCTTAGGGATGGGCCTGGCCGGAAAACACCAGAAACATCAGAAAAGAGGAATTAACTATATGGCAGCTGCCCAGCAGAATAAGATACGCAACTTTTGTATTATCGCTCATATTGATCACGGAAAGTCGACCCTTGCAGACAGGATCATAGAGAAGACAGGTTTGCTCACCAGCAGGGAAATGCAATCCCAGGTGCTTGATAATATGGATTTGGAACGGGAGCGGGGAATTACCATTAAGGCCCAGGCAGTCCGGACCGTTTACAAGGCCGTGAACGGCGAAGAATACATTTTTAACATGATTGACACTCCAGGTCACGTGGACTTTAACTATGAGGTTTCCCGAAGCCTTGCAGCCTGTGACGGAGCCATCCTGGTTGTGGATGCTTCCCAGGGAATCGAGGCCCAGACACTGGCTAATGTCTATATGGCTCTGGATCACAATCTTGACGTATTTCCGGTATTAAATAAAATCGATCTTCCAAGCGCGGAACCGGAGCGTGTGGTGGAGGAGATCGAAGATGTCATCGGGATCGAAGCCCATGATGCTCCCAGGATTTCTGCAAAGACAGGTCAAAATGTGGAAGCAGTTTTAGAAGCGATTGTTGAAAAGATCCCGGCTCCAAAGGGAGACCCTGAAGCTCCCTTCCAGGCCCTGATTTTCGACTCTCTTTATGATTCCTATAAAGGCGTCATCGTTTTCTTCCGTGTTAAAGAGGGAACGGTAAAAAAAGGCGACAGGGTGCGCATGATGGCGACAGGAGCAATAGAAGAGGTAGTGGAGGTTGGCTATTTCGGCGCAGGACAGTTCCTACCGTGCGAGTTATTAAGCGCCGGTATGGTAGGATACCTGACAGCCAGCATAAAGAATGTAAAAGAAACCGCAGTGGGTGATACCATCACCAATGCGGACCGGCCTTGTAAAGAACCTCTTTCAGGCTATAAGAAAGTGACATCCATGGTATACTGCGGCCTGTATCCTGCGGATGGAGCCCGTTATAATGATCTGCGGGATGCTTTGGAAAAGCTTCAGCTTAACGATGCTTCCTTGTTCTTTGAGCCAGAGACTTCTCTTGCCCTTGGCTTTGGCTTCCGATGCGGATTTTTAGGTCTTCTTCATCTGGAGGTTATTCAAGAGCGTCTGGAACGGGAATATAATCTGGATCTGGTAACAACGGCACCCGGCGTTGTTTATCGTGTTTATAAAAAGAACGGTGAGAAGCTGGAACTGACAAACCCTTCCAATCTGCCTGATCCAACGGAAATTGAATATATGGAAGAACCAATTGTCAGTGCTGAGATCATGGTGACCACGGAATTTGTAGGCGCCATCATGACTCTGTGCCAGGAACGGCGGGGGGTGTATCTGGGTATGGAATATATGGAAGCTACCAGGGCACTCTTAAGATATGAGCTTCCTTTAAACGAAATCATTTACGATTTCTTTGATGCCTTAAAATCCCGCTCCAAGGGTTATGCGTCATTTGATTATGAATTAAAGGGCTACCAGAGGTCAGAGCTTGTGAAGCTGGACATTTTGGTAAACAAGGAAGAAGTGGATGCCCTTTCCTTTATCGTTCATGCATTATCTGCCTATGACAGGGGACGGAGAATGTGCGAGAAGCTTAAGGATGAGATCCCCAGACAGCTTTTTGAGATCCCCATCCAGGCGGCTATCGGCGGCAAGATCATTGCCCGTGAGACAGTGAAGGCCATGAGAAAGGACGTTTTAGCCAAATGTTATGGCGGTGATATTTCCCGTAAGAAGAAACTTCTTGAAAAGCAGAAGGAAGGTAAAAAACGTATGCGCCAGGTCGGTAACGTAGAGATACCGCAAAAGGCATTTATGAGCGTACTGAAATTAGATGATGAATAAAAAGAATCTTGAGATTTATGTGCATATCCCGTTCTGCGCACGTAAATGCGCTTACTGCGATTTCTTATCTTTTCCCGGTAACCGGAAGATGCAGCGGGAATATACAGAAAAGTTAATAGAAGAGATCAAATGCCAGAGTGCCAATGTCAAAGAATACCAGGTAATCAGTGTATTCATAGGAGGAGGCACTCCTTCTATATTAGATATAGGAGACATGGCAGCAGTTCTTCATGCTCTAAGGGAAGCGTTTGAGATCCTTCCTGGTGCAGAGATCACGATGGAGATAAATCCTGGTACGGTAACGGCCGAGGCGCTTTCCTGTTACAGAGAAGCAGGAGTAAACCGGATCAGTATGGGGCTTCAGTCCGCAGATGACAAAGAACTGCGCTATTTAGGCAGAATTCATACTTACGATGAATTCCTGAAAAGCTATCAAAGAATTCGTATGGCCGGATTTGACAACGTAAATGTGGATTTGATTTCAGCAATTCCAGGGCAGACATTGGAATCATGGAAGAATACCTTAAAAAAGGTGACAATGCTGAAGCCGGAGCATATATCTGCATATAGTCTGATCGTGGAAAAGGGGACACCTTATTTTGACCGGTATGGAGAGCAGGGAAACATGAAAAACCACTCTCTGACATCGGAAGAAGGTCATAGTCTTATGTCTCTGCCGGATTTGCCGGATGAGGATACAGAGCGAGAAATGTATTACCTGACCCAGGAGTTTCTAAAGGAACAGGGGTATGAAAGGTATGAAATATCCAATTACTCCAAAAACGGATACGAATGCAGGCACAACATTGGCTATTGGACTGGAGTTGAGTATCTGGGCTTAGGTCTGGGGGCAGCTTCTTATTTGAATGGATGCCGTTTTCACAATACTTCTTCATTCGATGAGTATTGCAGCGCCCATTTAGACCAGGAAGAAGCATTTCAGAGAGTGTTGAGGCAGGAGTTTGAGCAGCTGTCTTTAGAGGAAAAGATGGAAGAATACATGTTTCTGGGACTGCGTCTCATGAAAGGTATTTCAGCCCACGGGTTTGCCGGCAACTTTGGCCACAATATCCGGAGTGTTTACGGTATGGTGCTGGATGCAATGGAAGAGGAAGGGCTAATGGAGTATAAAGATGGCTGTTATAGTCTGACCTCCAGAGGGATCGACATCAGTAATTATGTCATGAGCCGGTTTTTAAGATAAGCAGAATCCGTTAGCTATAATGAAGGATGGTAATATATAACATTATTTAATACAATTAATCTAATATTAATTACATGATACAACTAGTTTGATTTACGTTAAAGTAGAATAATAGGTGAAGATAAGAAGAGAAATTTTGGGTTTTATGTCCGATATTATTATACTATAACAAGAATCATTTAATTCGAAGAAGCTTCGTTAAAAAACGAAAGCACGGAAAGTTGATAGGTTTTCTTTTCAATGCCAGACAGAAATCTTCTTGTTTTTTCTGCAAGAGGATTTCTGTTTTTTATTTTTAACTTTTCGCAAATGTAGAATATTTTATCCCTGAATTGGGAACGATTCGTATTTGAAATATGGTATTGCATAATAGGAGGACAATATGGATATAGCCTGTAAGAATAAAGCAAGAATCGTTACAGATACGCTGATCAATGAATATTGTGCGTGGTTGCACGGTTGTGAAAAAAGCAAAGAAACAATTCGGAGTTACCGATATAATCTCTGCTTATTCATGCGCTATCTCAATGGAAGATCTGCTAATAAAGAAATTGTGATTATGTGGAAGGGTGTTATGCGTGAAAAAATGGCTCCTGTGACGGTAAATGGGGCCTTGGCTGCGCTTAATGGTTTTTTTAATTATTGCAATTGGGAGGATTGTAGAGTGAAATTTCTTAAAATCAGCCGCAATACTTTTTGTTCAGAGAACAAGGAGTTATCAAAGGATGAGTATAGGAGATTGGTTAAAACTGCTTTGGAAAAAGGTAATATAAGATTGGCTTTATTGCTGCAGACGATCTGTTCAACCGGAATAAGGGTATCGGAGCTACCTTTTATTACGGTAGAAGCCGCAGCCAAAGGACGGGCGGAAGTGGATTGTAAGGGGAAAGTGAGAACTGTGTTCCTTACAAGACAGTTATCTCAGATGTTAATATTGTATGCACAAAAAAAGCATATAGAAAGCGGTATGATTTTTATAACAAGGAATGGAGCTGCATTGGACAGAAGTAATATCTGGAGAGAAATGAAAGCATTGGGCGTAGAAGCGGGCGTTGCACAGGAAAAAATTTATCCCCATAATTTACGACATTTATTTGCCAGATCTTACTATGATTCAGAGAAGGATTTGTCCAGGCTTGCTGATATACTGGGACATAGCAGTGTAAATACGACACGTATTTATACGATAGAAAGCGGCTATAACCATATAAGGCAGCTGGAAGGTCTGAAATTGCTGGTTGAAGTTGACGACAGAATTCCTCTTTTGTTGTAAAAGCATAATAGTATCTTAAAATATTCTACTACATAAAGGAAATAAAATCCACTATTTTTCTTCAAAATCTCCCTTTTTTGAAATTCAGGTACAACAAATAAGCTGGTTTGCATTATTTTTGCAAAACCGGCCTTTTATAGTGTTTATATTTAGATATGAAAAACCGGAGCGTTATATCAAACCCGGTTTTTCTTATTTTTAAACAACAAAAGAGGAATTCTGTTGTATTTTGCAAACAGTATCCATGTTGAGTGACAATTTTCTCTATGACGGGGAAAACTCCATGAAGTTGTAGCTTAAGAGAAAGGAAGGTAATGATGAGGAATGAAAAAGAGATTATGTGTGCTAATGATCTTCGCGCTATCGGTAGGCTTTTTAATGTCATCTTTTCATGAAGATGTCTATGCTGCTGAAGGCTGGAAGATCGAGAATGGCGAATGGTCATACCTTGGTTCGGATGATCAGCCGGTGACGAACGTTTGGAAAAAATCAAAGGATAGTTGGTATTACTTATCATCGGAAGGAACGATTCTTAAGAATTGTATCTTCCATCTGGGAAACACCAGTTATTTCGTGGATGAAGATGGAAAGATGGTTCAAAACACCTGGATCTGGATTGATGAAACCAAAGATCCGGAAGGTGATTTTGAAGAAGGCTGGTACTATTTTGGAACGGATGGCAAGGCGTATCAAAGAAAGGGCAACAGTTTCAAAAAGAAGATTAATGGAAATACCTATCTGTTTAATGAAGATGGACTTATGTTAACTGGTTGGTTTGATGAAAATGGAAATTCCATCAATGATTCGGATGATCCGTTTGTAGAAGGGGTTTATTATTCCGGAGAAGATGGGATTCTGTTTACAGAAAAATGGCTGGATTATGGTGAAATCGGCTATGGAACCGGTGGTTCTGAACTGCTTAGCAACATGACCGACCGCTATTATTCGGATTATGAAAAAATGTGGATCTACTTTGATGAAAGCTCTAAAAAGGTTTTCAGCAAAGGAGAGACTTTAAAGCAGAAGAATATCGGCGGAAATGCCTATGGATTTGATGAAAATGGAATTATGAATCCATGGTGGGGCAAAGTGGCAACCATCAGCAATGCGGATAAAAGCAATCCTACCAGCTCCACATCTGCAAGATTTTATTCCGCATACGATGGAGGCAAGCTTCTGAAAAATATGTGGTTTTGGATGTACCCGTCTGAAAATCTGGATGAAACGGATTATTTTGATCAGGAATGCAGCTGGTGGCACACGGATGAAAAAGGGGAAGTCTACCGGAACCGGATCCGTAACATCAGCGGAAAAAATTATGCCTTTGACGGAATCGGAAGGATGAAGACGGGCTTTGTATTGTTCGACGGGAAATCGGAGTTTGTAGCCCAGTACGATGTGGATGATTGGAGTTCAGAGGATTTTATAGATGGCTCATTGTATGGAATTGAAAAATCCGATCTGTATCTGTTTGCGCCAGACGAATTAAATGACGGGTCCATGCAGATTGGAAAGGAGATCAAGGTGGAGCTGGAGGATGGAATCTTTACATTTGGATTTTCCGGAAACGGAAAGGCATATGGGAACCGGAACAAGCTTCAGAGAAAAGACAACAGATATTACATCAACGGACTTAGGCTGGAGGCAGATGAAGAATATGGCTACGGTGTGGTAGAGGTTCGGAATAACGATGAGACCTATTACCAGGTGGTAGATATGAATGGAAAGATTGTAAAAGGTGATAAAAAGGCAGTAAAGGATAAAGATGGAGGATATCTCCTTATTATCAACGACAGATTTGCAGCATGGGTGGGAGATGATGAAAAGCCCAGATGGAGAGACGGAGTTGATGGAATTGGTTTCTATCACTATGACAAAGACAACAAGGAGAATCCATATGAAGAGGGTCTGATTGCCGGTTATGGTACAGAGTCTTACACAGATGAACTGCCTCCGGAAGAAAGGCTTAATTTCTAATCAGAGGAGATAACGGATATGACTATAAAAAGTAAAAAAGCAGGAATATCAAAAAGATGGTATCAGCTATGTATACGCTTTTTTGCGATGATTCTGTCAGTTTGTATCATAGGTTGCCAGTTATTGCCGGGAATGAGTGTGATCGCGTATGCTTCCTCAGAATTGACAAATGAAGATCTTGGAAACGGAGCCAGTGAGGCAACTGCATATAAATGGATTGGACCACGAAGTGGAACGGGCGAAACTGGGGGTAACTCATACCGTTTTGACTTGTGCGGATTACAAGCAGGGCAGATAGAATACAGCACAAGTGGAATTCAGACAACCTATGGCTGGCAAGGGTATGCAACCTACCTTCAGGTTGATGGAGGTACCATTTATAAGGCAAATGGGAATACCAATGGAGCCGTGGAAGAACTGGCAAGTATGGGTGTGGAATTAAAAATTGCAGTCTCACCAAGTCCGGATGACAAATATGTATTTGTGGATTATTACGTTTATGACAAAAACGGACAGGGTGGAACTAATGGCAGGTCTGTTAAACTGGGGACAGGTACAGATGTAATGATAGGATCGGGAAGCACTGCTGATAATGCTACGATATACAAAAATGACCGCGGTTTTCATATGGTGAACTCGGGAACACAGGAAACATTTGACTGTATCACAAACGACAGTAGTCTTGGCGTTACACCACCAACAACCAGATGGATAAGTTATTATTCCTCATGGGGGGCTAACGTATTTAATGAGGGCGGAGGAAGTTCATTAAGCGGAACCGATTCAGCAATGGCTTATTCATGGAGTTTTCAGCTCCATCCATATGAGGTGGTACATAGGCGTGTGGCTTTTGCAATCCGAGATACATCCTACTATGTATCTTCAACTGGATCTGACAGCAGTTCGGCACAAGGGACATACAGCAGTCCGTATAAAACTATTGAATATGCTTTAAATAAAATTGGAAATAAAAAAGGGTATATCTATGTGATGGATTATCCGGATATAGTGGCTCCTATAACAATATCCGGGTCTTCTAAGGATATTACAATAGCAAGTACAGATTTTGATTCTGCTGGAAATCCCACAAGTGAAAATTCGGATTATATTAAGACTTTGAAACGTGCAGATTCCTATACCGGCTCAGTTTTTAATGTTTCAAGCGGAACAATAAAATTTACAGACATCATCCTTGACGGAAATGGCGTGGAAACATCCTCTCCGCTTATATCTGCAGCTAACGGAACGGTTGAGATCAATAGTGGAGCGGTTGTGAAAAATTGCAATGGGACCTCAACTGGATCAGGAAGTGCGGTAGAGATAACGGGAGCAGCAAATCTGTCAATGAATTATGGAACGGTAAAGGATAACATTTCCAATGGTAAGGGAGCTGTTTATTTTGACAGTAACGGAAGCTTTTCCGTTAAAAATTTGGTAACCATTGAGGATAATGTAAATTCTTCAGGAGAAAAAAACAATGCTTATCTTGCACAGGGAAAACGAATTACTGTAAATGGAGATCTGGATGCCTCACGGATCGGCGTGACTGCAGAGCAGATACCGGATGCCTCGGTCGGAGATTCAACAGTCGCGGGACATGAAGTTGTTATAGCTGTACCTTCGGCTGATTATTCCGGAAGCATTACTTCTTGCCCATTTGCAGACAACTTTTTTGCAGATAAAGACACAGGGAACGGTACTGGGATTTATACCGCGATTGGTTCTTCAGCTTTAAACAACTCGCGGAACACGGTCTTAAAGCGTAACGGATATACCGTAAGCTTTGCGTACCAGGATTCTGCTACAGGAGGAACTGTAACCGGTGCACCGGATACCCCCAGCCAGTCCTTTGCATCGGGAGAAGGGGTGGTAATTTCGCCGCCATCGGCTATTTCTGGGTATGATTTTACCGGAATCGCCATTGACCAGGGGACCGGAAGCACCTTAACTGCGATAGAAACAGCAGGAGCCGATTTTGGAAAGATAACCGGGACCATGCCGGGGCAGGATGTGGTGGTCACCTATGAATGCACCCGGATCGATGCATCCATCGCCTTTGTCGTCAACGGAGGGACGCCTCAGCCGCAGACACTGGCAGGAACGGCCGGGAACAGCGTAAACGCCCTGTTTCCCAGTGTAAGCAGGTACGGATACGTATTTAAGGGCTGGAGCAAAGTGAACAGCCAGACGAGTCCGGAGTACATCTCCTCCCTGCCGGCTGTCTATCCGGAAAGCCCGGTTACTTACTATGCCATATGGGAGTCGGATCCGGGAGTAAAGTTTGATTATACGGTGGATTACACCAATCAGAACGGCTCCATCGTGTTCCAGTCGACGACCACGGCAAATACCTATTCCGTGGAATCGGTACTCCAGTCCCAGAAAAAGAACATCCATGGATATTTGTGGAGCCTTTTGGATTCCCTGACCAGCCCTGCTGAATATAACTATGACGGGCTTGGAGCAGTGCCGATCGGAACCTTTAACGGCTCGACTGGGGAATTTACCGGAAGGATGCCGGGACAGGATGCGGCTGTGAAATACGCATACAAGGTAGATCGCAATAATCCGGCAGCCAGATCGGATTTAACGGTGCGCTATGTGACGGAGAACGGAACCGTGATCCATACTCCGGGTGTGACAGCGTATTACCCGGAGGATGCCATAAGTACAAGTCCGCTGGATATATACGGATACCAGTTCGTATCAGGAAGCATAACAGCCGGAGATACTGCGGATGATACGGATGGGAATCTGGTCAGTGCAGTCCAGGGAAGCTTTGGAAGCAGCGGCGGTTTTACAGGCGTCATGCCGAACCAGCCGGTAGAAATTACATATGTATATGAAGCAACAGGGGAAGGCTACCGGTTTACGGTCAACTATCTTGATAACAACACGACCGATAATAACTTAAGGAATATCGTTATTCCTGAAGTCCAGCAGAAAACAGCGGATACGGCGGTCAGTGCGGAGTACCGTGATTTATACGGTTATAGCTATGAAAGTGCGGCAGCAGTACCGGATTCAAGTGGAAGCTTTGATACCGGACATGATTATACGGGGACCATGCCAAGCGATGACTTAACCGTCAGCTACGGGTATGACCGTGTCCAGTCCCAGTGGGCCTGGATTACTTACAAATCAGGCATCAATGGCGCCATCTCCCATGGAAGCGGAGTTTCTTCTGATGTACAGGAACAGGGAAGCGGAACC
>NZ_DAMAUN010000045.1:0-47311 GCF_032078915.1 Lacrimispora sp.
TACAATTAGAAACAAAGCCATCGGCCTGGGCGTTTTCCGCCATTAGGATGATTTCTTCCATGGTGGCATTCTCATCACCCCAGCGGAGATTTTCTTCAATGGTTCCCGAAAAAAGGACATTCTTCTGCAAAACCATTCCGACACCTTCCCGAAGGTTCCTGATGGAATAATCCCTTACATCAATGCCATCCACCAGAACTTGTCCTTCATCCGCATCGTAAAGGCGGGGAATCATCTGCACGAGTGAAGTCTTTCCGCTTCCTGTAGAACCAATGATTCCAATGGTTTCTCCAGGCTCTGCAGTAAAATTAATGTGTTTTAAAACCATTTCATCCATTCCCTTTACATACTGGAAGGAAACATTACGAAATTCCACCTTACCGCTTGTAACCTGGGCTGATAATTCAGAAGCATGTTCATCTGTCAAATCGATCTCTGTATCCAGAACCTCTCTGACACGCCTTAAGGAAGCCATGGCCCTTGAAGCCTGCAAAAATACCATGGATAACAACATCAGGGACATGAGGATCTGTACGATGTAGGTGGTAAATGCCGTTAAATCACCTACGGGCATCTTACCTGCGATAATGAGATTGCCCCCATACCAGACCACAGCAAGGGTCGTGACATTCATGGCAAGCATCATCAACGGCATACTGATTATAACAATCTTCATGGCATCAAGGCTGCCTTCCTTTAAATCCCGGTTAGTGGCCTGAAATTTCTTTTCCTCAAAATCTTCCCTGACAAAGGACTTAATGACGCGCACATTGGTCAAAGCTTCCTGCACACCGGAGTTTAAGCGGTCGATCTTCTTTTGCATTACCTCAAAGCGAGGAAATGCCGCCTTTAAAATCAAGAAGATACCAAAGACCAGCAAAGGAATCACCACCAGAAGTATTACCATAAGCTGGCGGTTCATGAGATAGGCCATAATAAGGCCGCCGATCAGCAGTCCCGGAGCCCTAAACAGCAGACGCAGACTCATCATGACCACATTTTGAATCTGCTGGATATCATTGGTCAGCCTGGTAACCAATGACCCTGTGCTGAAATCATCAATATTCTTAAAGGAAAACTGCTGGACTTTATGAAACACATCCTTTCTCAAATCTGTGCTAAAGCAAATAGATGCTTTGGAGGAAAAATAGGATGCTCCGATTCCTCCCGCTGCCATGACAACAGCGATGGCAACCATTCTGCCTCCCATTTTTAAAATGTATCCCACATCTCTTGTGGCAACTCCGTTGTTAATGATCAGGGACGTCAGCCTGGGAAGCATGATCTCGCCAACTACTTCCGTTAACATTAAGAGGGGCGCCAGTATAAAGGCTCCCAGATACGGCCTGATATATTTCCAATATCGTTTCAAGTTATTAATCCTCTCTTTCTGTCGTGTCCTTTTCTAATGGAAGATGAGATAGATTATCATATACACGGTCCAGGTATTGCCCCATAGCAGCCATTTCTTCCGCTGAAAAGTCACGGAACATCCGTTCTTCAACACTATGAAAAAATTCCCGGCTATGCTTTACCGTGTGTTTTCCCTTCTCCGTCAGACAAAGCTTATTCATCCGGTTATCCTCCTGATCCACCACCCGGGTGATGTACCCACCTTTTTCCAGCTTCTTTACCGATACGGCTATGGTGGCAGTGGACACATAAAGGCGTTCTGCAATCTCCTTCTGAGATACATTGGAATGGTCGGAAAGCATCATAAGAATCTGATGCTGGCTGCGGTATACCCCTGTCTCCTTCAGACGTTCATCCAAAATATACCGGTGCAGCTTCATGATCCTCATATATCTTACCATCACGCCGTGGGCCGGTGTAAAATCTCCCTTCAGTCCCTTATCCCGGAATGGGCACATTGGTTTCATTTGCAAACATTCCCCTTTCTGTTAGCTTCCTAATAGTTAGCTAATTAACTATGTAGCAGTATATCACCATTTTCCCCGGTTTGCAACCCGGTAAATTTTGAAAATTTTGTGAATTTTTAATAGCATAACCTATTTTTATACTTCCATTCCATGTCCAAAAAACTTTTGTGTCCACTCTGCCTGTAAGATTCTACACCCGTTCTATGCCCCTGGGAATCTCCATGGCATTGGACAGCATAATCATCTGATTCCCCAGCTCTAAGTACTCCTTGCTGCTCATGTCCTTGATTGGCCTTTGTCTTTCGTATAATTCATGCATTTCCCCATTCTTTATAGAAAAACTTTCCGGTGTATGATACTGCAATTCAAAAATCTGGCCGTAAGGCGAATATAAGGTGGTGTTGATCCCCTTATAAGGACTCTGCCTTTCAAGCCAGTAATTTTTTATTTCAACCGTATGAAAGCCTGCTTCCCAATAAAGCTCCATGGCTATTAAAACCTTCTCTGCAAGCTCTTCTGCCGGAGCTGTATAGGTATATCTCAATATGTCCTTGACCTCGTATCCCTGGCAGCCAGGGCCGTATTTCCTTTGAATCTTTTCAAAATAAGAATCCCTGGATTTTATGCGGTTTTCTACACCTGCCATATCCATTCCTGCCCGCCCTGCCATTGCCCTGACCTGTCTTGTAATTTTAGGTTCACACTCCGCAGCCCTGATATAACAGTACATTCCTTTTATCTGAGGCCTGATGACCCCATGATCATACTGCGCTTCAACGGCCAGACGGTTCCGCCACATTTTCTCCCCACGCATTGTACCAAATTTCCTTTGACATTTTTATCATATCATTCAGTATATGCACCATTTCCGGAAATTGTGTCTATAACATTATCTGACCGGTATAGATAATCCTCTGCAGCCGGATATTTATGTAAAAGCGGAGACCTGTATCTTGTGCAGGCCCCCGCTTCTATAATCTCTATTCGCAAAAATCTTCTCCAAAATCACGTTCAAAATCACGATCACAATCGCGGTCACGATCCCGATCCCGGTCACGCCGACAGCAGTGGCACCTTGGATCATTACAACCTGCTCTGAATCCAGCACAGAATGCTCTTCTTCTTTCTTCTTCACGTTCGTTACGTTCACCTTCACAATCACGATCGCGGAAATTACGGCATCTGCAGCATCCACAGCAGAATCTGCAGTTATTTCTGCAGCCTCCGAAAAAACAGCACATATTCACACCCCTCTTTTCTTTAATTGTACTATATTATATGGGACACATAGACAAGGTGTGAAATCCGCCGGTTTCAGAGCCAGAAAGATAGACGGCAGGAAACAAACTGCAAATACCGCTACAAGATTTTCCGCAAACCATGAGGTACTGTCAAGCGGTGCGAATATATGGCTCAAATCCGCATTTTCCAGCCAGAATTTCGTTAGTAGCTTTTGTGGATTCAATTTTGAAGTTTTGTACTACAATTGAAAGTGAGTTTTTATTTTTTGAGCAACAATATCAGGTGAAATATATGAATTATCAATCTTTATGTAATTATCAAACGGTATTTCCCCGTCATTACTTACTAAACGGTATTTTCCATCATCACCGATCAATCTCTGATTAGAAATATTAATATCCCGTTTCGATGCCTTATTTCGCAATCTATTTTCCGTTGTATTTCTTTCCAAACGTACTTCCCTTGAAGCGACAAGTTCAACATAGTAAAATTCAGTTTTGTATGGTTTGAATATATCTTTGACATGTTCAATATAATCCCAATCGGACTTCTGGTCAAACGCCCACATGTAAGTAAAAATAAGTCCATAATTATTTGATGCTGCAAATTCCTCAAAAACCACATCTCTTAAACGAGAAGTTATTCTTCCATTGTAGGAACCAAAAATTTCAATTACTGGCTCAATTGTCATATGATTATGGAACAAACGTAAGTCTGTAATTTTCATCAATTCCTGCCCAACTGTCATTTTTCCAACAGACGCACTTCCAATTATAAATACAACCTTCATAAACTCATTCCCCCCGTATGATATAAACTACTTTTTAAATAGAATAACACCTTGTTTACCAACTATCAATATTAAGGTTTTAAGTTTCAGTGTATAATATCATTTAAACCTAATTACAGAACTCTTGTAAATAATCATATGAATTCTCTGATTTACTGTTAAAATTTCATCTTTATCGAGTCCTTTAATTTATATTATTTTTTATAATATTACTACATATTTGTGGAATAGTTTATAATGATGGTCAAAAACATGTATAAATTAAACATCAGGAAAAGGGGCATAATGACAAGCACATCTTTAAAAATATTGGCGGCTATATTGATGTCTATAGATCATATCGGAGAATTTATACCAGGGATGCCTATTTATTTACGATGGATTGGGAGATTATCAGCACCCATTTTTTTTATTGCAGTGCATTGGCAATGCATTATGCAAAAGACAGAAAAAAATATCTATTAAGATTATATGTTTCCAGTATTATTATGGGGATTATTGATGTTATATTAATTAAGATAGATAATTTGCCGATTAGCAGACTTTTCAATTCCTAAAGTAAATCTGGAGCACATACTATTTGACAACTATCAATGGATGATGCTGGCTGCTTTACCCACCCTATTACTATATAACGGAAAGAAAGGAAGAGGATATAAACACTTTTTTATATGTATTTTATCCAGTTCATATTGTAATTTTATATCTTATTGGTTATGTTATGTGCCTAACTTGATATTGTGTACCAAGCCAAGGTTGAGCAAAAATTTCTAACTCAGATTCCAATCGCAATATTATTACACGAAGAAATTATTTTAATCCACATCTTTACTTTAGCTACAAGTTTATTCCATTTGGTATAAATACTTTTAATAAATACATAGAACAAAAATATAGAATAAATCAACCATAATTATTGTTACATTTTCTTGCCTCACGTACCCATGCGAAATACATCTTTACCCACAATTCTACCCACCATATAACGTTTTACAGCGCTCTTTAACGGTCTGAAGCAGCCAAAACGGATATTTTACATAAATAAAAAAGCCGTAAACCCTTTATTTAAAGGCGTTTAACGGCTTTTTACATTGAGTGGAGCAGACGGGAGTTGAACCCGTGTCCAAAAACCAATTCCCTGTTCTTCTACTATCATAGTTAGTTTATTGACATTCCCTCCACCGCCCGGGAACTAACACCCTGACAGCTTCAGTAGCTTCATAGTACGACCGAATGCTCAAAGCTTTGCATACGTCGTTTCTCACATAGTCGATGCCGGGATCTTAAAGTGTGAGTGCCTTAAGGCCGACAAGCTGCATTAAGCAGCTAAAGCTAATTCGTTATTGTTAGCGTTTATATTTAGTTTTGCCATTTAACGCATCGCATGCGGATAGCTTCACCAGCTGCATAGCCCCTGTCGAAACCAGTACTGCCCCTGACTGGTACTCTTCTGGAGAGCATTCTCATACTAACATGAAAAAAATCAATTGTCAAGACCTGCGCAATTCCTGCTGCTATTACCTTGTGGCAATTCTGCCTGAAGATTCACCTTATTCCTTTTTTTGGTTTAAGAACAAAAATCTTTTTTAACAGCAGGAAAAGCACACGCCTGCTGCAGTCTATTTCGCCTGCAAAGCAGCCATTGTAAAATAATTATACGGCTGGTTAAAATGAGGCAGGAAGAAAATGTCCGTCAGCTTTAACCGGTCGATGGTTACCTGCTCCTGGATCGCAAGAGAGAACATGTGTATTGCCATGGAAATATCATATTCCGAGCATAATTGTGCTCCCAGAACGATGCGGGTCTTCTTATCGTATACGATCCTGATTTTCACCTTGTAATTGTCATGATCAATAAAGGCCGGTTTTTGAGTATCCTCATAATCCACTGCTGCCGCGTCATACCCCAGCTTTTTGGCTTTTGCATAGGTGATTCCTGTAGAAACCATTTTCAGATTCCAGATGCAGATTCCATTGGATCCCTGAACGCCAATGGATTCCAGGGGTGTTCCGCAGACATTATGAGCTGCCACGATTCCGGACCGCACAGCATTGGTCGCCAGGGCAATGTAGTTTGTCTTTTGGATGGAGTTATCAAAAACAGTGGCACAGTCACCGATGGCATATACATCCGGCCGGCTGGTCTGCTGCCGTTTGTCAACCAGAAACGCCCCGTTGCAGAACAAGTCAAGATCCTCTTTGCCTAACTGGTTGTTAGGTTTAAAGCCGATTCCCAGTACCACCATATCGGCATGATATCCATGTTTGTCAGTGACCACTTTTTCCACTTTACCGTTACCTTCAAGCTTGGTCACGATTTCGTTATAAACCAGCTGAATGCCATGGCTTGATAAGTTTTCGGACATGATATCCGAAAATTCCTGATCGTAATAGCTTGACAGACAGGTGTGCATATTGTCAATTAAGGTAACATTCTTTCCGACACGGCGGAATGCTTCCGCCAGTTCAACGCCGATATACCCTGCCCCTACAACCACAATATCCTTCAGGGAATTGTTATGCAGTTTATCAATGACATCTTGCGCATTCTGAAATAATTTTACAAATTGAACGTTGTCCAGTTCTTTTCCTTCAATATCTGGTGAAATTGGAAGAGAACCGGTTGCAAGAATCAGTTTATCATATTCCTGCTGGTATCTCTGGCCGTACTTTCCCTCAGCGAAAACCACCTTTTTATCATAATCAATGCGCTCCACTTTGGTTTCCATGTAGACCTTTGCGCCCTTTTTTTCAAAGACATCTTTGCTGCAATAAAACAGGCCGTCAGAGGAATGAATCTGGTCCCCGATCCAAAGAGCCATACCGCAGCCCAGAAAACTGATGTTATCATTGGAATCAAATATAACAACTTTATTGTCTTTATAATTATCTAAGATTGTATTGATTGCAGCCGTCCCTGCATGGTTTGCTCCAATTACTACAATACGTTCCATAAATAGCCTCCTTAAGAATTGTTTTTCTTAATTATAGCACATCGTTAAAATAAAAACAATTATTATTATCGAAATTACATACTTTTTTTAGGCGGACTTTTACTTACTATAGATCATCCACCAGAGCGCTGCTTTTTGCATATGCAGTGCTTTTCGCTTCAAAAAAATCCGTTTTGATCAGATTGGCATTGCTGTACTGGTTGACCCACAGCATGCTTTCCGGCTCTCTGTCATGGCCCTCATAAATCCGCTCCCAGCCAAGGCTTGCGCAGCGTAAGTTCCCCAGATACATGATATAGTCCGTAATCATTTCTTTTGTAAGTCCGGGAACTTCATCCCCAATGGCATAACACCCCCAGGCGATCTCCTGCTCACAGCCTTCCCTGATCATGCTGCGGTAAACTTCTATCCGTTCCCTGGTAAACAGCTCCGGCTCTTCCTTTTCCAGTTCCAGAATGATATTGCGGAACAACCATAAATGAGTGTTCTCATCTCTGTTGATGTAACGGATCTCCTGGGAGGAGCCGGTCATTTTATGATTCCGCCCAAGATTATAGAAAAACATGAATCCGCTGTAAAAATACACGCCTTCCAGGATAAAATTAGCCACAACCGCCTTCATAAAGGCAAACGCGCTCTTGTCCTTTTGGAATTCATTATACAGGTCCCCGATAAAGGTATTGCGCGCAAGAAGATGAGGGTCACTCTTCCACTGATAGAGCACCTCATTCCGAGTCTGAGGCTCGCAGATGGTATCCAGCATATAACTGTAGCTCTGGCTGTGCACCGCCTCCTGAAAGGTTTGAATGGAAAGACAGAGATTGATCTCATTGGCAGTCACATATTCTCCAAGGGCCGGCAGATTCGCGGTCTGGATGCTGTCCAAAAACACCAGAAAGGATAATATCTTATCATAAGCCCTCCGTTCCTGGGGACTTAATAAGGGATAATCCTTCCTGTCTCTGCTTAGATTAATTTCTTCTGGAATCCAGAAATTATTCATGGCCTGCCGGTACCAGTCGCTGACCCAGGTGTATTTCATATTGTTAAAATCATTGAGGTTTGTGGTGTTACCGTTGATCATCCGCCGTTTTCTTACCTCGATCTCCCCATCCGGATGAAAAAGGGGTCTTTTTTTTAATTGTTCCATATCGTTCTCTCCGCACTCTCTTGTTTTATTATTACAGGCCGTTTTGTCAGCTGGAGCAGGCCTCGCATTCATCCACTTCCAGGCTTTTGGATCGGACGTAGTAAATGGTTTTCACACCCTTTTCCCAGGCTAAGATATATAGCTCCAGCACCTGACGAAGGGTGTAATCATTGGTTATATAAAGGTTCATGCTCTGGGCCTGGTCCACATGGCGCTGGCGGACTCCCGCCGCCCTTACGGACCATCTCTGGTCAATATAATGGGCATTTTTATATTTCCAGAATGTTTCCGGCGTTAAGTCCGGGGCTACCCGCGGAACAAGACCGTTCTTTTTTTCCTCCAGATAATACCGGTTCATGACGGGGTCCAGCCCTGCCGTGGTACCGGCGATCATGCTGGTGCTGCTGGTAGGCGCTATGGCGATGAGCCAGCCATTTCTCATGCCCTGGGCTGCCACCTTTTCCCGAAGGCGGTTCCACTTCTCAGAGCAATATCCCCGTTTGTCAAAATATGACCCGGTCTGCCATTCACTTCCTTCATACAGGTCATACCTTCCTTTTTCCCCGGCGAAATCACAGCTTGCTTCAATTGCCGCATAATTGATTGCCTCAAACACCTTGTCCGCAAATTCAAGATGCTCCTCTGACTCCCAGGAGATCCCGTTCTTTGCCAGCATATGATGATATCCGCTTACTCCAAGTCCCACCGGACGGTAGCGGAGATTGGTGACCTCTGCATAGGGTACGGGGAAAAAATTCAAATCAATGACATTGTCCAAAGCACGGACCGCACTTCTTGTAAGCTCCTTAAGCTCTATGGTATCCTTAAGATCAATATTCCCCAGGGAAAGACTGGCCAGGTTGCACACAACAAAGTCTCCCGGCTTTGTAACGGTAACCACCACGGTCTCCCCGTCCACGGTCTGTATCTGCTGGTCCACCTGTTCCACCCCGCTCATATTCTGAGCTATTTCCGTACACAGATTGCTGCAGTAAATGATGCCGCTGTGGCTGTTTGGATTGGCTTCATTGACGATATCCCGGTTAAAGGTAAAGGGGGTTCCGGTTTCCACAGCGCTTTTTAAAACCAGGCGGATGATATCTTTTATGGGAATGATCCGCTTGTGGATACGGCTGTCATTCACACAGTCCAGATATCGTTCCTCCCACTGGGCTCCATAGGAATCCTCCAAGGCCCAGCCCTTTATGGTCAGGATCTCATGGGGGCACATTAAATACCAGTCTCCTTCTATGTTTTCCTTTGCCTGCTTCCAAAACAGATTTGGATAGCAGACGGCTGGAAAAACATCATGGGCCTTCATGCGGTCGTCTCCGTTATTGGTCTTAAGAGTAAGGAACTCCGGAAGATCCTTGTGCCAGACATCCAAATAAACCGCTACGGCTCCCTGCCGTACTCCCAGCTGGTCCACTGCCACAGCCGTGTCATTGGCCAGCTTGATCCACCGGATCACGCCCCCGGCAGCTCCCTTAAAGCCGCGGATCGCACTCCCTGCGGCACGTACCTTCCCGAAATAAAGGCCCATGCCTCCTCCGAACTTACTGACCTTTGCAAAGCTGTCTATGCTCCGGTAAATGCCATCCAGACTGTCCGGTACGGTATCGATAAAGCAGGAGGAAAGCTGATGGTAAGGCTTTCTGGCGTTTGAGAGGGTGGGCGTCGCCATGGTGACCTTCAAAGTACTGAGCATATCATAAAACCGTTTTACCCAGGTATCCCGGTCCTCCCTTTCCAGCATGGCAAGATGCATGGCAATTCCAAGAAACATTTCCTGGGGCGACTCTAAAGGCGCATTCTGCCGGCTGCGGATCACGTACCTGTTAAGCAGCAATTCCAGCCCGGAATAATTAAACAGATGATTTCTGCTCTGAGCCATATAGCTTTCATACCGGTCAATTTCTTCCTTCTTGTAATTCTCCAGAATGTAATCCCCATAAAGCCCATCCTCTGTCAGAAAACGGATTTTATCATAAAAGCTTCCAATCTTTCTGCGATCCAGCTCTTCCTTTAACCTGGTTTCATAACGCAGCATGGAGAGCCTTGCCCCTATATACTCCCAGTTCGGCGCCTCCTGGGTCGTCAGCTCCACAGCCGCCTGGATGAGCGCCTTAAACCGTTCTCCCAGGCTCATACTTTTCTTACAGAACCCTGCGAATTTTACGGAGAGGTGTTCCAAATCATATGGTGCATAACCCCAATCCTTCCGGATTCCCTCTAAAACTTCTTCCAGCTCTGGCACCTCTTTAAAATATTCCAGAATTTCCTTTTTTCCATCTGTCTTGTCCATTCATAATTCCTGCCATTCCATGTTTTATATTAGTATCAATAACTGTTATTGGATCTTATATGTAAAAATATACCACAACATATAGTTAATTACAACTACCAAGGCACAAAATATTCGTTTTCGAATGACTTTCTGTTTTTATTATTACCAAACGATTGCTTCAAAATTAATTATTAAAAAAACGCTTAAAGTCTTACAACGTAAGATTTCAAGCGTTTTCAATAAGAGGAAAATTTTTATCTTGCACCGCGCACATAAGGCTTTCCAAGGCTTTCCGGCCCATGATTCTTATGGGCGGAACCCAGCAGGGCCGCTAATGTGATCAGGTAAGGCAGCATGGACAATGCCTGGGAAGGAAGGGGAACTCCCACTGCCTGAAGACGGATCTGCAGCGCATTGGCAGCACCGAACAAAAAGGCAGCTCCCAACATTCCAAAGGGAAGATAGCGCCCTAAGATGACAGCCGCCAGAGCGATATATCCTCGTCCGGAGGTCATATTTTCCGAAAAGTTCCCTACCTGCACCAAAACCAGATAAGCGCCCCCAATCCCGCCCAGAATTCCGTTTAACACCATGGAGATATACTGGTACCGGTAAACCGGTATCCCGGCTGAATCCGCGGCACGGGGACTTTCACCGATGGCGGCAAAGGAAAGCCCGGTGTTTGTCTTCTTATAAAAAAATGACACTCCCATGACCAGAAAATATATCAGATAAGTTAGAATATCCTGATTAAAAAGAGCATTGCCGATGAGCGGAATGCCGGCAAGCACCGGTATCCGCACTTTTAACAAAGGCTCGATCTGTTGGTAGGACTGTCCGCCGGACATCAGTTTATACAGGAAGCTGGTAACACCAAGTATAAAGATGTTAATGGCGATCCCGCTGACCGACTGGTCCTTGGACAGCCTGACAGACAGGAATCCATGAAGCATGCTGACAGCCGCTCCTCCCGCCATACCGCAAAGAAGCCCTACAAGAATGCTTCCTGAGAAAAATGTGCCTGCAAAAGAGAAAAAAGCACCGGAAAGCATGACGCCCTCCATTCCGATGTTCAGTATTCCGCATTTTTCCGATATCGTCTCCCCAAGCCCAGCATAGGCAAGAGGCACAGCCATTCGCACTGCTGCCGATAAAAAGGCAGTCAGAAAGCTGACGGTTAAGATCTGATGCATCATCTATTTCTCCTCCTTTGCTCTCATTTTTCCAGTCAGAAGCTCCCTGCCCAGTATAAGCAGTACGATAAATCCAATCAGAAAATCTACGATCGCAGAGGGTACTCCCATCTGCCTCTGCATGGAGTTTGCCCCGACTTCCAAGGCTGCAAATAAAACGGAAACCAAAAGTACGCCGCCCGGATGGTTAAAGGCCAAAAGAGTTATGAGGATTGCCGTATAGCCGCAGCCTCCTGATATTCCTTCAAGCAGCTTTTTCTGGACTCCCAATACCTCCACGGCTCCCGCAATTCCTGCAAGGCCTCCGCTTAACACCGCTGACAGGATTATGTTCTTCACCACAGAAATGCCGCTGCATGCTGCTGCCCGTTTATTAAAACCCACCGCTTTGAATTCATAGCCTGAGGTCGTCTTTTCCATGAGAAACCATACAAAGAACACGGCTCCAAGGGCTATAAAGATGCCCGTATGAACTCTGGTTGGCTTTAAGAAACGCAAAAGCGTGACCGATGCATCTATCTTTTCAGATTGGGGAATGCTTCCCGCCGGATCCATGAGAAAGGTGCGGACTGCAATGCCTAAAAGATTCATGGAAATATAGTTAAGCATAATGGTGCATATGATTTCTGATATTCCAAGCTTTGCCTTTAATAGGGCTGCGATCAGAGCCCATAAACCTCCAAAGAGAAAGCCGCAGCCAATGGCAAGGAGGATCCGAAAAACCCCGGTCACCCCTGTGGTATTTAATGCCACCCAGGCAGACGCAAGAGCTCCTATGTAGAATTGTCCTTCTGCACCGATATTAAAAAAGCCGGTCCGAAAGGCCACCGAGCAGCCAAGTCCGGTGAGAATCAAAGGAGTTGCTTTTACAAACACTTCCCCGAAGCCGCTCACATTGCCGAAGATTCCATTAAAAAACATCCGTCCAGCCGTAAGAGGATCGGCCCCTGATAAAATGATAAGGATGGCCGCCATTGCAATGGAAAGGAACGCGATCTCCGTCACTTCCATTGCCTTCCATTTCTTTATGTGGTTCATGGCCTTCCTCCTTTTTCCGTCACTCCGCCCATATAAAGTCCGATTTTAAAAACATCCGCTTCATCCCTGTTAAGGATCCCCATAATACGTCCTTCAAACATCACCGCAATCCGGTCGCTTAAGGAAAGGATCTCATCTAAATCGGCTGAAATGAGCAAAACACTTTTTCCCTGATTCTTCTGCCTGATCAAAGTCTGATGCACAAATTCCGTTGCTCCGATGTCCAATCCTCTGGTGGGCTGGCTGGCTACAATGAGACTGGCCTCTTTCGATATTTCACGGGACAAGATCACCTTCTGCTGATTTCCCCCGCTCATAAGCTTGACCGGCGTCCTGGCCCCGCTTTTTCCCGATGTGCGGATTCCATACTCTTCAATGGCTTCTAAAGCCCGGTCCTCCGCCTTTTTATAATCCAGAATCCATTTTTTTGAAAAAGGCAGACGGTTGTAGGTGCGCAGAATCATATTTTCTGTTACCGTCATGTCCACAACCAGACTGTCCATGTGACGGTCATCGGATATGTAGGAGATGCCATTATGAAAACGTTCTCTCACAGACCGGCTGTCAATCGCTTTCCCATCAAATGCGATGGTTCCCTCCGTATGCTTACGGATTCCCGTGATCACCTCGGCAAGCTCCTTTTGTCCGTTTCCTTCCACTCCGGCAATTCCAAGGATCTCCCCTTTATAAACCGTAAGGCAGATATGATCTAACGCCTTTTTTCCGGCCCGCTTTTTTGATAAAGAAACGCCTTCAAGTCTTAATGCTGCTTCCTTTGATGTCTTTTTCCTGTCTACCTTTTTAGGGGAAAGGGGCCTGCCTATCATAAAGGCAGATAATTCCTCCGGCGTGGTATCTGATGTGACCAGATCCTTAACCGCCTTCCCATCCCTTAAAATGGTAACTCTGTCGCTGATCGCCATGATCTCACTCAAGCGATGGGTAATGATGATGATACCATGTCCTTCAGCCTTTAACCGCCTTAATACATGAAAGAAATTTTCTGTTTCCTGAGGGGTCAAAACTCCTGTGGGTTCATCTAAAATGAGCAGGTCCGCCTTTCGATACAGTGCTTTTAAAATCTCCACCCTCTGCTGTTCTCCTACGGAAAGGCTATAAACCGGTTCATCAGGCTTTACAAAAAGACCGTATTTTTCCGCCAGCAGGCAGATCTCTTCTGAGGCCTTTTTTCTGTTAAGAACCTCTTTCCTGCCGCCTGATCCCAGAATGATATTCTCAAGCACTGTCATCCGGTTTACAAGAGAAAAGTGCTGATGGACCATGCCGATTCCATGGCTTATGGCATCGGCTGGAGACTTAAACCGGACCGCTTCCCCTTTGTAGAAGATTTCCCCGCCATCAGCCTGGTAAATGCCGAATAATATGTTCATCAGCGTGGTCTTTCCGGCTCCGTTCTCCCCAAGCAGGGCATGAATCTCCCCTTTTTCCACGGAAAGGGTTATATCCTCATTGGCATACACTCCGGAAAATGCCTTTGTAATATGTTTCATTTCCAATAATGGCATATGAATACTCCCTATCTAATCTTTGTATCACATGTTACCGTAAATTCTCCGGCTGCAATGGCTAATACCTTTTTCTCGATCTCCGCCTTCACCTCATCCGGGATTTTGGCCTCCAGTTCATGGTATGAAGCGATGCTCACCGCGCCTTCCTTCATGCCCAGATCATAGATTCCTCCTGCAAAGCTTCCGTCTGCCACCGTCTGAAAGGCTGCTTCGATCACTTGGGGGATATGGTATACGGAAGAAGAAAGAACAGTTTCCGGAGCCAGTCCATTCTGATCATAGGAATCTCCGGTTGCATAAACCTTTGCTTCCTTAGCCGCATTGATGGCTCCTGTACCGGATTCGTTGGCACAATGGCCGATGACATCGGCTCCATTGTCAATCATAGCCTGGGCAGCTTCTTTTCCCAGAGCCGTATCCGTAAAAGAACCGGTCCATGCAGTCTGGACTTCAATGTCAGGTTTTACGGACTTTGCACCATCCTCAAAGCCATTCATGATTTTAACAAGGGAAGCGCCCTGAATGGGGCCTACAAAACCAATCTTATTGCTTTTTGACATCCCTGCTGCAAGCATTCCCATGATGTAACCGCCTTCTTCGCATTTGGTGACATAGGAAGCCACATTGTCAGCGGAAACTTCTCCCTCAGTTACAATGAATTTTGTATCCGGATACTGTTCTGCCACTTCAACAGCAGGATCACCGAACTCATAGCCGTGGCCGATCACTACGTCAAAGCCATTGGCGGCATAATCGGCAAATGCGGCTTCAATGTCATCAGGAGTCAGATTTTCCGTATAGGCAGTCTCACAGCCATAATCGGATTCCAGAAGCTTTAAACCATCATAAGCGGACTGGCACCAGCCCATGTCATTGGCCGCACCGGAAAGGCAAAGTGCTACTTTGAAAGTTTTAGAGGTCTCAGATGTTTTAGAAGTCTCAGGTGTTTCAGATGTTTCAGCGGTTTTAGGGGTTTCAGCGGTTTTAGGGGTCTCCGTTTTTGTCTCTGTGTTTTTACTGCATCCGGCTAAGGATGCGGCCGCCATGGAAGCAGTAAGAACCAGGGCTGCCAGTTTTTTTAAGTTTTTCATAATGATACTCCTCTCTTGTTGTCGATTACGCCGTTGTTAAGGATTCAATATCCGGATCTGGGTATGGGTAATGTAATTGGAGCTTTGGTTTTCCACAAACTGATCCAGAATGTTAAAATTAATGGTAAGGTCTTCAAATTCCAGATCCGGTCTTGCGTTCCGGATCCTCTCTATGGTAGCAGGAACCGTTTCATAAGAGCCCAGGTGATAGCCGCACAAAAAATCGCCGGCAGGAATTTTACGGATCTGATCCTTTCTTATGGTCTCCGGCAGCGGTTCGCCAGAGGGATATAAATAAGCTCCGAAATATTTCCCTTCTCCCTGATAAAAGGCAATGGTAGGATAAAAATAGAAGGAATTCTGCCGATAGATCATTTCTTCTTCTCCAATGGCAAGATAGGCCCTGTCCTCAAAATGGCGGATGGTGATCTCATCGGTGCGGATATTTTCCATCTCTTCTTCAATAAAACGAAGCTTTCTCTGAATGGCCTCATCAATGGAAATCAGCTCCATCCATTGCCTGTGAAGCTCCTCTGATCGCTGCTTTAAGGAATCCAGAGCAGAACCGGCATGCTGTGTTCTCCGCTGCCTGGTGATTTCCTCCAGGGAGTATCCAAGCTTTCGCATGTAGCAAATGGTTGCCAGTTCATAAATCTGGTCAAACTCATATTTTCTCCTGCCGTTTTTTAAGTCCCGCATCCTTGGCTTAAATATGTCTATGCTGTCATAATAATACAGGGTCTGTATATTCAGCCCGAAAAGTGATCCCATCTCTCCAATGGATAAAAATTCCTTCAAACCGTTTTCCTCAACTTTCTATGATCGGGCGGCTTATAAAAACAGACGGAATGCCTCGCTTGGCTTTCGTATCACTCTGGTGCAGACTGCCTCTCCCTCAGAAGCCAGCCGTTTCTCGTCCACTCCGGTGATCACGCCATCCTTATAAACCACGTTTCCATTAATCATAGTGAGCCATACGTTTCCTGTCAAGCCAACCCTTGCAAGGAGATTTTTAGGATCATGGATTGCACCTGCAAGCTCCAGGGCTTCTGCATCTATCATAAACAGATCGGCTGCCTTTTCCGGTTCCAGAGAACCCAGATCCGGTCTTCCCAGAGTCTTTGCCCCATTTACGGTAGCGATCTTTAACATATCATAGGCAGATGGACAGCCGCCTCTTTCCTTTGCATGATAAGTCTGCATTAGATAAGCCGAGCGAAGGGCATCAAGAAGATTGGAGCTGTCATTGGTCGCGGATCCGTCACAGCCAAGGCTTATAAGCACTCCGGCCTCCTCCATGGCCTTGATATCAAGAATCGGGAAGCCGCCCAGCACAGCCGGCGCAGGACAATGGGAGATCCCGGTTCCTGTTTCGGCAAGCAGCCTGTATTCTTCCGGCAGCACTTCCCAGTTATGGGCATACCAGACGTCTTCTCCGATAAAGCCAATGTCCCTGCACCATTCCAGAGTGCGCTTTCCATAGCGGGCCCTGATCCCTTCCGTCTCCCCTTCTCCTAAATGGGTGTGCATCCGCACGCCCATGCTTCTGGCTGCGGCAACGGTTTCAATAAATGTATCCGGCCTGCAGTTGATCGGCTGGCAGGGCGCCATGACGATCTGCTGCATGGAATAAGGACCTGGATCATGGTAGAGACGGATAAGCCTTTCGCAATCTTTTAAAAATTCATCTGTGGTCTCCAGCATATTATCTGGAATCGAGCTTCCCTCACTCCTTGGAAGGGTGTTGCTGCCCCTCCCTGCATGATAACGGATTCCCATAAGATTTGCTGCTTCCATCTGCCGGTCCACCGGATCCTTGCCGGTTTTCTTCGTATAACAGTACTGGTGGTCAAAGGCGCAGGTGCAGCCGTGTTTGATTAAATCGGCAAAAGCCGTAAGAGTGGAATAATAAATGACATCATTATCAACGATCTGAAAAATCCGGTAGATCTTATCGATCCAGTCCATGACCGTCAGATTCGGATAATCAATGGTGATCAGATTCCTTACAAAGGTTTGAAAGAAGTGATGATGGGTGTTGATTAGTCCCGGGTATACAAATTTCCCTGATCCGTCAATGACCTGTGCCCCTTCTCCCTTTATCCCAGGGCCTATTGACACAATCTTAGGCCCTTCAATGAGGATATCGGTGTCTTTGTACACATGGTCATTTTCATCGCAGGTTATAATTGCTTTGGCATTCTTAATCAATAATTTTGAAGCCATGTTATCCCTCCATTTTCAGTACGGCACCATGCCGTCATTTAAAATCGAGGTCATTATATATCCTATAGTGACTATAGGTTCAAGCTTGAAGCGCTCATTCATTCATTAAAAAAATTTATAATCATTTCGTGATTTTCTTATAAGCGTACATTCCATTCTTAAACGCCGCCAAAAGCCCCGCCCGATTCTTTTAAATCCAGTTCTCCAAACAGGCTGTCAACCACTGCCCTGTAATCTGCAAGGTGCTGGGATTTTCTGATCTTTTTCCCATGTTTTTCGCTGCCGTCGAACATCTGGATCATATATGCCCACAGTTCCTTCATCTTGAACAGGACATTGCGGTCCCCTGATATGATTTCTTCATATCCTTTCAGGATCTCGTCATGAAAGACTTTAAGCTGACCCTTTTCCATTTTCTCCCCGTTTTTCATTTCCCCTGCAAGACCGGGATTTGCCACCATCCCCCTTCCAAGCATGATATGGTCTATGGAAGGAAAGGCTATGGTAAATTCCTTATAATCTTCGGCCGAAAACAAGTTTCCGTTGTAGCACAGAGGGTTTTTGCTTATAGAGACTGCCTCCTTCATCACCTCCCAATTAGGTTCATTCTTATAGAGGTCCTTCTGGACCCTGGGATGGATGATCAGCTCCTCTATCGGATATTTGTTATAAATTTCCATAAGCCTTCCAAATTCCTCCGGGCTGTCCTTTCCGATCCTGGTCTTTACGGAAATTTTCATATCCAAGGCGGAAAAAACCTGATCAAAAAAGATTTGAAGCAGCTCCGGTTCTCCAAGAAAGCCGGACCCCCGGCCCTTAGTGACCACTGTGGGAGAAGGGCAGCCCAGATTTAAATTCACCTCTTCATATCCGAATTGTTTCAGTTCTTTTGCCGCCCATATAAAATCTTCCCCCTTATTGGTGAGAATCTGAGGAATCACATGCAATCCCACGTTATGCTCCGGCAGAAAGTCATTCTTTTCCCTGGAGGTAAATTTCCGGTTCTGGGTGGGCACAATAAAAGGAGTAACATAGATATCTACCTGATCAAAAAACTTATGGTGAGCGTTCCGGTAAACGTAGCCGGTGATCCCCTCCATGGGGGCAAAATAATACTTCATGTTTCAGTCTCCATTTTCTGTTATTTCTATATCGGTACATTTTACCACAATAGGCGACAAATTCATAGAAGGCCATTTACAGAATCTGCCAAAGAGTGTTATAATATAAGGCAAAACGCCATAATTCTGGAGGATCGATCATGACACACTTAAAGAACTTACTGCCTGCAGCCGCCAAGGCCCTTTTACTTGCCGTTCTTATCTCTACCACCTCCTCTTCCGTCTCATGGGCAGAAGAAGAAACCGGGCCGGCCTTTGCACCTCCGGTAACCAAGACAATGACACCTGAAATAGGACCGGGCATGCGAAGCAACAGCTCCAACTTTATCGTGGTCCTGGATCCGGGCCACGGCAAGACAGGCGGGCATTATTCCGGCTGCAACTTTGTATATAATGGAGTCACCTATTATGAAGATCAGATCACCATGAAGATCGCTTCCTATACAAAGCAGTATCTGGAACAGTTTTCCAATTATACGGTTTATTTAACCAAGGACAGCGCGGAAGTCACCGTTCCTCTGGATCAGCGGGCCGCCTTTGCCGCCTCTGTGCAGGCAGATCTTTTCGTAAGCCAGCATGTAGACTCGGCTTTGGGAAACGGTACGGTGAAAAATGCTTTTGGAGTAAGCTCCATGGCCCCCAGAACCGGCCGCTTTAACAACGAACTGGCCCTCCAGTCCCAGGAAGCCGCAAGTACCATCCTAAAGCAGTTAAATAATCTGGGACTTAACAACCGGGGACTGATTCTCCGGGATTCGGAAAACGGAACCTTATTCCCCGACGGAAGCCAGGCCGATTACTATGCGATTCCCCGTTACTCACAGATGTATGGAATCAGAGGCTTTATCATTGAGCATGGATTTTTAAACCATACCAGCGACTTGACCCTGTTTCTGTCAACAGAGGAACAGTATAAGGCACTGGGGGAGGCGGATGCAAAAGGAATTATGGAATATCTGCAAAAAGCAGGTAAATCTACATTTGTCCAGGCAGCCCAGACCACTCAGACTGCCCAGAATACCAACAGCCAGAATGACGGTACTGTCGCTCCACCCTCTGTCTCCGAAAGCAAGGGGCCTGGTGTAAGCTAAGCGCTTACAGTCAATGACCTGATAATGAAAGAAAAATGCCAATGTCAGCAAGAACTTCTTGCCCCTCATTCATGAGGGCAGGGAGTTCTTTTTGGTTGGAAAATCTGTTCCTGCAAAAATATCAAGTCCAAAAGAAATAATAAAATTATAATATTACCATAATAATCCATTAGAAATCGAATATCATCATTATTAGAGATCCACTGAAACCAAATAATCACAGATATAAGGAGCGCTGTTAAGAAAGTGTTAAAAAATAACAATCAAATCCAGATTTCTTCGTAATTATTGGTAAAAACTCGCCTTTTTTTAGTAAATTCATTCATTTATTTGTTGAAAATATATATTAATTGGTACTATAATGAAATCATCAAAATATAAAACTGGAGGTATGAAGTAATGGATGCAATTTATTTTGTATCAATGGGGTCATTGTTGGGGATTATCTTTGCCTGGGTCATGTTCCTTCGTGTAAAAAAACAACCAGAGGGTACCTCAGAAATGGTCCGGATCTCTGAAGCTGTAAGAAAAGGGGCAAATGCCTACTTGAGACGTCAGTATTCAGGGGTTGCCATATTTTTCATTGCTGTTTTTTGTATTTTACTTATTATGGCATTTAACGGTTTCCTAAGCTTTTTTACCCCGTTTGCATTTTTAACGGGTGGTTTTTTCTCAGGTCTTTCCGGCTTCATAGGTATGCGCACCGCAACTATGGCTAACTGCAGAACTGCAGAAGGAGCTTCAAAAAGCTTGAATAAAGGACTCCAGGTGGCATTTTCAGCCGGTTCGGTTATGGGCTTTACGGTAGTCGGGCTTGGTCTTCTGGATCTTTCTATTTGGTATTTCATTTTAAACGCAGCGTTTCAGCATCTTCCGGTAGAACAACGTATTATGGAAATCACAGCGAATATGCTGACCTTTGGAATGGGCGCTTCCAGTATGGCCCTCTTTGCCAGGGTCGGCGGCGGTATCTTTACCAAGGCAGCAGATGTGGGGGCTGACCTTGTCGGTAAGGTAGAAGCCGGTATTCCAGAAGATGATCCGCGTAATCCGGCTGTTATAGCTGATAATGTAGGTGACAATGTAGGTGACGTAGCCGGAATGGGCGCTGATCTCTACGAATCCTATGTAGGTTCTATTGTATCAACAGCAGCTCTTGCTGTTGCCGCAGGATACGGAATCAAGGGCGTGTCCATACCGATGCTGCTGGCAGCACTGGGCGTTATCGCTTCCGTCATTGGTACCTTTTTTGTCAAGACAGAGGAAGGTGCCTCTCAGAAGAACCTTCTCAAAGCACTTAGAACCGGTACTTATATTAGTGCGGCAATTATTGTTATTGCAGCGTTTTTTATAATAAAGCTGATGCTTCCCGGTCATATGGGACTTTATGCCGCCGTTCTTTCAGGACTAATTGCAGGTGTTTTAATCGGAGCCATTACGGAATATTACACATCAGATACTTATAGCCCAACTAAAAAATTAGCAGAATCCAGTGAAACCGGAGCCGCAACAGTCATCATCAGCGGATTATCCCTTGGCATGCTTTCTACTGTCGCACCGGTCATAATCGTAAGTATTTCTGTCCTTGTAAGCTACTATTGTTCCGGAGGTGCCAGTGATTTTAACCTGGGACTTTATGGAATCGGTTTATCTGCTGTCGGTATGTTATCCACTTTGGGGATTACACTGGCTACGGATGCTTACGGACCGATCGCTGATAATGCCGGCGGCATTGCTGAGATGACACATATGGATGCTTCCGTAAGACAGAGAACAGACGCACTGGACTCCCTTGGCAATACCACAGCTGCAACAGGAAAAGGATTTGCCATCGGTTCTGCTGCCTTAACCGCTCTTGCCCTGATTGCTTCTTATGTTGATAAAATACATCAGATCCAACCGGATCTAAACCTGGATTTAACCATAACCAATCCAAAAGTACTTGTAGGATTGTTTATCGGCGGTGTATTACCGTTCTTATTCGCAGCTCTCACCATGGAGGCCGTAGGCAAAGCCGCACAATCCATCGTATTGGAAGTCCGCCGTCAATTTAAGACCATAGCCGGAATTATGGAAGGAAAAGCGGAACCGGATTATGCTTCCTGTGTTGACATGTGTACAAAATCGGCACAAAAGCTGATGATTGCACCGGCCATGATAGCCGTTGTCATTCCGATTGTCATTGGCTTATTATTAGGACCGGAAGGCGTATGTGCTCTTCTTGCCGGCAATACCGTTACAGGGTTTGTCCTTGCTGTCATGATGGCTAACTCCGGAGGTGCTTGGGATAATGCAAAGAAGTATATTGAACAGGGTGCACATGGCGGAAAGGGCAGCAGCCAGCATAAAGCTGCTGTTGTAGGCGATACGGTGGGTGATCCGTTTAAGGATACTTCCGGACCATCGATCAACATTCTCATAAAGCTTACTTCCATGGTTTCCATTGTATTTGCGTCACTTGTTCTGACCTTCCATTTATTATAATGGACACACACTGATCCGTAAAAAATAAAAAAACCTTCAAGCCCGGCAGATCATCTGCCGACAGCTTGAAGGTTTAATTTACGTCCAAATGTACGCAATCTTACTCTTCAACAAACATGTCCTTACCAACGCCGCAAACTGGGCATACCCAATCTTCGGGTAAATCTTCAAATGCAGTACCTGGCTCAATACCAGAGTCTGGATCACCGATTTCAGGATCGTACACATATCCGCATGGCTCACAAACATATTTTCCCATCCCTATCACCTCCTTTAACTTCACTGTGCTTTCTTTATAGCATATTATACCATTTTTATCAATAGATTTATTTCACATGTCCTATTTATTTATTTCTCCAAGCCTGTTATTTATAAGAAATCTTCTCTCATAGGTGTAAAAATATCTACCAATATTCCCTTTTCCAGGCAGACACATCCATGGACGATGCCATCCTGCTTTAAAAGAGTATCTCCTGCCTCTACGACCTTCTTTTCATCTCCAATGGTAAACTCAAACGTTCCGCTGGCAACATAGGTGATCTGGGTATGAGGGTGGCTGTGGAGGTTTCCTATCGCTCCCTTTTCAAACTGGTTTTCCACACACATCATTCCATCGCAGTATGCCAGAACCTTTCTGACGACGCCTTCGGAAGCCTGAACTCCTTCTATATCCTTATTAAATACCCACATCTGATTTTTCTCTGGCTTTTTCATCATGTCTTCTCCTTGCTCCTTTCTTTCTATAAGCCTAACTCCAATTTTTCCATACCTCCGGCCGGTAACCAACGGTAGCCAGCCTTCCGTTTCTGACAATGGGAGTTTTCAGTACCTTCTGGTTCTCTAAGACCTTTTCATCTTTATCCTCACCGGCAATGTATCTGATGAGCGCAAGGGCTTCCTGATCCTTACAAGCTTCATCAAGCATCGCGTCCAGTCCTCCTACCGCCTGCTTGACCCCATTGTACTCGCCTTTGCTCAGCCCCTTTTCTTTCATATCAATAAACTGATATTTAATTCCGCGTTCCTTAAAATAGCGTTCTGCCTTCTTGGTCTCAAAACATTTTCCGGTTCCAAAAATTTGTATGTTCACGGGCCTTGTCCACCTTTCTGGTACTTTCTTCCTGACAGGCCAATTATAACACAGGGAACCCCCGGTTTCAATAACCAGGGATTCCCCATTTTATAGTATTATTTTACATACCGCTGCAGTGTCTTTCTTACTGCTCCGGGACCTTCTAACATTTCATAAAGCATGGCTTCAATCTTTCCGGAAAGACCTGCTTTAACCAGATCAGTTCCAAAAAGAACGGGATTGGACAAGATCTCTTCAAGTCTCTCTTTTCCTTCAGGCGTTTCTCCCAGCCTGATTCCCTTTAACTGTTCTTTTAATTCTGAAAGCATGGGATCGCTGCTGATCTCCATGGCATTTCCCTCATCATCCACACCCAGGAGATAACGGAGCCAGCCGGCTATGGCCAGCGGAATTGCAGTTAAGGTCTGCACATCCAGATTTTCATCTGCCAGGTAAGCCTTTATGGTCTCTCCAAAACGGATGGGGATCTTCTGGCTGGTATCGGTTGCAATTCTCTGTGGGGCATCCGGTATAAATGGATTTGGCAGGCGGTATTCAATCACCTCTCTGATAAAATCCTCAGGGCTTAAGATTCCCGGATCTGTAACCACAGGAAGGCCTTCTTTGTAGCCGATCCGCTCTACAAGGGCTGTTAAGTCCTCATCTCTCATCTCTGCTGCAATGCTGTTATATCCTAACAGACAGCCGTATACCGCCAGCGCCGTGTGCAGAGGATTTAAGCAGGTGGTAACCTTCATACGCTCTGTCTTATTTACCGTATCCCGGTCCGTCATGTATACCCCGGCTTTATGAAGGGCCGGACGTCCGTTTGGAAAGCGGTCTTCCACCACTAAATACTGAGGAATCTCTGCATTGACAAATGGGGCAATGTATGTGTTTTTGCTGGTGATGATGGGCGCCATATCTTCGATCCCATCCTCCTCCAGATTTTTTTGCACCACTTCAGCCGGCCGCGGAGTGATCTTATCGATCATGGACCATGGGAAGGAAACCATGTTTTCATCCTGAACCCAGGAAAGGAAACTCTCGGAAGCATAACCCTTTTTCGTCCATGCTTCAGCGATGGATACGATGCTGTCCCTTAGTTTTTCTCCGTTATGGCTGCAATTGTCCATGCTGACCAGTGCCAAAGGAGTACCTCCTGCAAGATACCGTTTAAGAAGAAGGGCTGTCACCACGCTCATGGCATGGCTGGCTTTTTCCGGGCCTTCTTCCATATCCTTTTCCACAACAGGAAAAAGCTCTCCACGGAAATTGGCAAGGGCATATCCCTTTTCAGTGATGGTAAAGCTTACCATTTGAAGAGAAGGGTTCTCAAACGCCTGCACCAGATATCCGAAATCTGTTTCATTGCTCACATCAGCCTTTACGCCCCTGGCAACGCTTGCCACTACCTCCCGGTCCATGGTACCGTCCGGTTTTAAGCTGACCATCATGGTCATATTGTCAAAGGGGGTATATATTTTATCAATAATATCATAATCAAAGGTATCTGCCGCGATGATGCCGCTTTCCTCAAGACCTTCGTTTAGCAGGCGCTGCTGCAGAACTGCGATGAATCCCCGGAAAATATTCCCTGCTCCGAAATGGATCCATTTCGGTGACTTATCTGTGGTCGACCTCATTTTTTCCCAGTCAAATTCCGGCAGCTTTATGGAAGCCTTTTCCCAGGCTTCCCGGTTTGTTAAACAGGACCGATTCAGTTTCATAAATCCATGCCTCCTATTTTCTATTTTTATGGGTTTTATCAATGGCTTCCCAAAGACCTAACAGGTAATTTGCTCCAATGGCACGGTCATACAGACCATATCCCGGACGAGCCTGTTCTCCCCAGATCATGCGGCCATGATCCGGACGGATATATCCCTCAAAGCCAGATTCATACAAAGCCTCTACAATGGCAAACATATCTAAATCCCCGCAGGAAGAAAGATGAGCCGCTTCATCAAAATCCTTTTCTGAAATATGACGCACATTCCTGATGTGGGCAAAATGAATCCTCTTCCTGTTTCCAAACTCCCGCATCATGGCCGGAATGTCATTGCTTAAATCGCTTCCAAGACTGCCGGTACATAAGGTCAGTCCATTATAGGGATTGCTGTTTAGATCAAGAAATGTCCGGATATTTTCCGCATTGGTAATGACCTTTGGAAGTCCATAAAGAGGCCATGGCGGATCATCTGGATGAATTGCCATCTTAATGTCATACTTCTCCGCATAAGGAACTACCGCATCCAGGAAATATTTCATATTATTCCAATATTGCTCCCGTGTCATGGACTGATAAAACTCAATGTCCTGGGCCATGGCATAAAGCCGCTCCGGCTCCCAGCCCGGAAGGGAGTATCCTCTGGCTTTTCCCTCCATGGCCTTTGCCATCTTTTCCGGATTCATCTGTAAAACCTCATCATGGCGGTAAGCCATGACATAGCTTCCGTCTTCCGTCTGATAAGCAAGATCACTTCGTGCCCAGTCCATCACAGGCATAAAATTATAGCAGAGACATTTGACCCCAACAAGGCTTAAATGCTCCAGGGTCTTTACATAAGCATCAATATACTCATCCCTGGTAGAAAGGCCTTTCTTTATGTCTTCATGGATATTGACGCTTTCGATAACCTCCATCTCAAGGCCGGCCTCATTGATCTCCTTTTTCAGGGCTTTTAAGGTCTCCAGGGGCCAGACTTGTCCCACGGGTACCTTGGGCAGGCAGGTGGCCACACCGGAAACCCCCGGTGTCTGGCGGATCTGGTCAAGGGTCACGCTGTCATCCCCAAAGGGAAACCAACGCATAATCATTTTCATGTTTGAATACCTCCGTTTCCTTACTCCTTATTCTTTTCTAAATGCAATTGTTTGTGACTATTAAGTCCTGACTTAAGTATATATCTAGTATACTAGTAGTTCAATCAGCATATTTCATAAATATCTTCTTTTTTTTTGTTTATAATGTATAAAGTTGATCGTTCCAGGCGGCCTGACATCAGATCACAAAAAAGCGGTAATAAGAGATAGAGGCTTTCCTTCTCTTATTACCGCTAATATTATATTTTAAACCATAAAGCCAACATCACAGAAAATACTCCGGATATTCCTTTCGCAAAGCTTCTTCATCGATTTTATATCTGGATAAATGCTTTTCCATCAATCCTTTTGCCTTGCTTCCGTCCTTAGCAGCAATGGCTTCCACAATGGCCTGATGGTCGGAAATTGTCTTTAGATCCTTTACTGCAATCAGAGACATGCTGCGTATTCTGTCAAAATGAATGGTAATGCTGTCCATGAGCTGATAAACCTGGTCCTTGCCGGTTATGTGAAACAGCAGCCGGTGAAATTCATCATCCAGCTTAAGAAGCCGCTCCGGAGAACGATTTTCCAGATAAAACTCCTGAAGCTTCACATTCTCTTTAAGCTCCATGACCGCTTCTTCCCCGGCCGTTCTGCAGGCCAGTTCCACAACTGCGCATTCCAGGACATTGCGCATAAAAATCGCCTCTTCCACCAGCTTATAATCGATCAAAGTCACTGCGCTTCCCTTTTGAGGATAAATTTCCACGATTTTCACCTTTGACAGCTCAATCAGGGCTTCTCTCACCGGAGTCCGGGATAAATTCATTTCTGAGGACAATTCATTTTCGCTCAGCATACTCCCGGGAACCAGATCAAGATGTATGATATTATCCTTTAACATCCGGAGTGCATATTCCCTTCCTGTCTCCTTGGAATACCGTTCTGTCAGCCGCATACCATGACCTCTTTTCTCAAATTCTGTTCATACTTAGAATAAGCGAAAACAATCTCATTGTCAAGCACTAGTATACAAGTACGCTGTTACCAGAAACCTCCGGCCTCCGGACAATCCTAATATCTCATTGGAATGATTTCTAAATAATCCTTAACCGTTGCACCTGCCAGGAACATATCTATGATCTGCTTTCCTAATGGATTTAAATCATCGGTATAATATTTCATCAGCTCCTGCTTAAAGAAATCTGTCAGGATTTTTGCTCCGTCGTCGTATCCCTGAATGCCTACTTCCTGCTGGGTTTCCGGCCTTAAAAATGCTCTTCTGATGTACTGTCCGTCAATTTTTAAGGAATCAAGGCCAAAGCCGAGAAGAGGACAGCGGGCTTCCACGAGATGCTCCGGTTTAAACTTGGCGCTGCCTCGGCGGGCAATGTACTCTCTGGCAACCCACTGGGGCATAAAGCTCACCTCATACGCACCGATATGCTGGTTGGGGATCAGGACATACCGGGTATTGGTTGAATTTAAAATCTGGTCCAGCAAAAGGTTTGCCTGAGTCACCTTTTTACCGGTTGCAAAAGGCCAGTAGGATCCGACTCCTTCACTGGTCATTTCCAGGGTATCGATAATACTTGGATTATTGAATCCTCTTGGAGCCACAAGACGCCATAACCAGGCCAGTGCCGGAGGCAGTATGTGGAGAATACCAAGAATTCCGTATGTCGGGTTTTCCTTCGTACATGCCGGAGTACGCACGCCAAAGCTTCTCACGTCTACTTCCACAGGAGTATCAATGGCTTTGGGAACCAGTCTTCTTGGCAGAACAACACGGGGGTTGGGGCAGGGCTTTCCGTTTTGATCCAGGGTATGTTCCCAAACAAGACAGGTGGCACCAGGTACTGCCTGCATGTTTAAGAAGATAAGGGGTTCTTCCGGCTGGATCAGTATTTTCTCATATTGGGGAGAGGAACCATAACACTTGATATTATCAAGGCGCAAAAACCATGCGGATTCCGCATCCTTGACCACCAGCTTTTTGCTGTCATTCTGCATCTTGGGGTGGCATAATGCCATGTCATCTGTCACCGGTATCAGATCACAGGTTTCACTTAATACCAGATAGTTCTTTTCACCTGTAACCGTATTTCTTCCTAATATGGCTCTGCCATCCATTTCCTTGTGAATGTCTTCGATCATTTCACTTTTTCCGCCGCCGGAAGCACCTTCGTGCATGATGACGATCTCATTGTCATAAGGAGTGATCACTTTTACCGTTGATGCATGTGCCGTTACCCAGCCTTCTTCTTCTCCAATATTGAGAAGAACTCCATAGATGCCCTTTTTAGCGCTTGGGCCGGGATATAAATTATAGGAATAAACTTCATGAATTTCCTCCAGACGGTTATGAACCACGATCTGCTTACCGTCAAAATGGGTATGCCGAAACGGAGGAGCCAGAAATACAACCGCTCTTGGATTAAAGTCAGAAGAAATCTCGTCAATATTTAAAAATCCCTGCAGATCTGCAAGTCCGGCAGCGAAAAAACCGGCGTTTAAGGGGGCGATCAGGATTGAATCATAACCATACTCAAGTCCGCCTGACTTAAATGGGAAAAAAATCAGCTCCTGCTTTTTCAGCCAGTCAAAGGTTTCCGTTCTCAGGGTTTCAAAATCAGACGGATAAACCTCCTCGTATCTGGGTTTATCCGTTGGCTTATTATCCGCAATTAACAGACAGTCAGGATCACGTCTTCTCATGTAATCGTCCGTATAATTGACTACGACTCCGTTTTTACATTTCGTAGCAGTGGCTTCCAATACCTTGCCTTTTCCTTCTACTTCATATTCAATGTAAAACTCGGTATTTTCAGAATTTCCCATTGCCAGCGTCAGCAAATCTTCCCTGGTCTTTGGAATAACGACACCTTTTGACTCAGTCAATATATCCGTTACATAATCGGGTAAATTCATATCACGTAAACATTCCAGCATATTTTCCTCCGTTCCTGCGCAAGCCCTTATGCACATTTAAAGTTCGCGCCAAACGTGGGGCAGGCGCAAACCATGTAGTTATAATGATCTTCTTCAACCTTTGTTTCCCAATTTTATTAAGTATTACATAGTTTCTATTTTAATATTCCAGGCATGTGATTGTTCTGCTGTTTTTCCAAATGCCCTTTTCAAAATCATGCCGAATACCTTCTTATTTCGGTGTTAAAATATTCTCCTATTCATTCATCGCCTCCCTCCTACGATATATATAAAGCCGATATCCAATTTATGGATATCGGCTTACTTACAACTTAGAATGAATTCTACTTTGTGACGTCTTCCGGTGTTATTTAGCTGTATATAGCTCTTCCAAATTCCTATCAACAGTAATGACAATGATCTTTTCACCTGTTTTCGTGCTGATATCCGAGTGAGTGCTGATAATAGACACGTCCATGACATCTGTTAAAATTTTCTCAAGATATTCTCTTCCACCCTCGAACAGGGAAGTCCGGACTTTCTTAAGCAGCTCAATCCCCTGTGCGCTTTCCGTCAGTTTTTTCTCTGAAGGGCTTAAGAATCCAATCAACCTGACTATGATCATATCATTTAATACATAGGTGCGGATCGTCTTTGGACCCCTTCCCATATATTCAACTTCAAATTTACTGACAACTTCACTGATTTTAGCTTCCAGCTGACCTTTTGTCATATTACATCACCTGTCAGATACAATATCATGAAAACCTTGGCCTGTCAATGTTTTTTTAACCTCATGAAGTAAGCTCCCCGCTTCAATGCCGGAAAGGTATAAGCTGCGGGCGGGGACTTACTTGTGCCCGATCAAGCGGGGCAGGCTATGTCAATAGGGAGGGAAGCCCCTTCTGACAAGCTGCGGCAGCAGTGATGCCCGGCATCATTTTTATTATGGATTTTTGATATTATTTATGGTAGAATATAAAAAATCACTTCTCGGTAATTTTGATTCTAAACGTAAACCGGGATATAAAGGAGAATAAGAATGCTGCTCTGTATTGGCACTGCTCCGTGCAAAGTCTGAAACGGGCGAAACTGCACGGAGTCGATTGAATTCGTCCGTTGGACTTTGCACTTTCAATAAATCATAAAGATTTTATTTGAAAAAGGAGCAAAGTCATGTTAAAAAATTTAATAACAAACATCGGGGAACTTCGTGATTTCCTGATTTTATGGATTACACAGTCATTTTCGTCCCTGGGCAGTGCAATGACCAACTTCGCGCTGGTGATCTGGTCTTATCAACAGCAGGGATCGGCTCTCACCACCTCGTTATTGGCCATCTGTTCTTATGCGCCCTATGTCCTTTTGAGCATTTTTGCAGGTGCGCTGAGTGACCGGTGGAACAAAAAGGCTACGATGCTGCTCAGTGACAGCTTTGCGGCATTGTGTACTGTTTCCGTGCTTATTCTGATGACAACTGGGAAACTCCAGATTTGGCATCTGTATTTGATCAACACCTTGAATGGATTGATGAACACGGTACAGCAGCCGGCGTCGGATGTGTCCATCAGCCTGTTGGCCCCGCAAAAGCATTACCAGAAGGTCAGCGGGATGCGTTCCTTATCCAATTCGTTGGTTACCGTACTGACACCTATGCTTGCTACCGCCCTGCTTTCTTTTGGAAGCATCCGTCTTGTCATCCTGTTCGATTTAATTACATTTTCCATCGCGTTCCTATCGCTGTTATGCTTTGTCAAGATCCCTCAGGTCATAGAAGGTCGCGGCTTAGAGAGGGAAACGGTATTGCAGTCTGCCAAAAGCGGCTTGCGTTATCTTAAAGATAACCGGGGAATTCTGGATCTGATTCTGTTTTTGGCTGTTATCAATTTTACTGCTTCCATCTTCAATGCCGCCCTGCCCGCTATGGTACTGTCACGTGCCGGCGGCGGAGAACTGGTCCTTGGCATGATCAATACCGTTACAGGAATCGCAACGATGGCTGGAAGCATTTTGGTTTCTATCCTGCCTCCGCCTAAAAGCCGGGTTCGCGTGATTTGTAATTGCCTGCTTTTTTCCATGAGTACCGAGAACTTTATCCTTGCTTTTGGCAGGAGTACTCCTGTATGGTGTTTTGCCGCGATCCTTGGCTGGATGTTTATCCCTGTTATGAACGCCAATATGGATGTCCTTTTCCGTACAAAAATCCCTATTGAAATGCAGGGCCGCGTCTATTCAGCAAGGAATACCCTGCAGTTTTTCACCATTCCCCTGGGATATCTTTGCGGCGGTATTTTGGTAGACCGGGTGTTTGAACCGTTTATGGCAGGGCAGACGGCTGGCAGTCTGTGGACCCCACTGTTTGGGACAGGAAAAGGCTCCGGCGCAGCGATGTTATTTTTTGTGATCGGGTTTTTGGGTGCATTATCATGTCTTCCGTTTCGGGCGGACAGAAATATTTGGAAACTGGAGGAATCGTTATAATAAATAAAACCAGGGGGTAGTTTATATATGAATAAACCAAAAGTAGCGTTTGTATGCGTTCATAATTCCTGCCGAAGCCAGATAGCCGAAGCTCTTGGCAAGCACCTTGCCTCAGATACCTTTGAAAGCTATTCTGCCGGGACAGAGACCAAACCGCAAATCAACCAGGACGCAGTACAGCTTATGAATCGACTTTATGGAATTGATATGGAGCTAACCCAGCATAGCAAGCTCCTATCTGAGATTCCTCCGGTTGATATTGTTGTAACAATGGGCTGTAATGTAAAGTGTCCGTTCCTGCCCTGTAAATACCGGGAAGATTGGGAACTTAACGATCCCAGCGGCATGGATGATACTGTATTTTTAGAAACAATAACCCATATCCGGGATAAAATTTTAAACCTTAGAGATCGTATCCAAAACGGAACTTTATAAAGGAGGCTGGCAGGTGCTTTGGCACTTGCCGGCTATTTTATTGCATTCGGCAATCATACGGTCCATGCCTGTGAAAGCTGGTTAAAATTTTCTTCCATATATGGTAAGATAATGATAAGGAAAAATTGTTTACTCATTATTAATAGCAGGAATTTAATCAATAATTCTAAGGAGGTGATCTTATGACGAAGGATAAAGCAGATAATAAATATGACGATTTGATAAGAAAGCTGAAAATTGATTGTAAAAAATGCAGCGGCTTATGCTGTGTTGCTTTGTACTGCACAAAAACAGATGGTTTTCCTGCCAATAAAGAAGCTGGAACTCCATGCAAATATCTGGATTCAGATTTTTACTGCAAAATCCACTCCAAACTGGCCGGCAAAAATTACAAAGGTTGTCTGGCCTATGACTGTTTCGGAGCTGGACAAAGAACGACTCAGCTATATTTACCAGATGGAACATGGAAAGCAAATTTTAAACAGAAAGATAAACTCTTTCAGATATTTATGATCGTATATCAGCTGCATCAGATGCTATGGTACCTGGCTGAGGCATTTACTTTGACATCAGATGAACTTCTAAAATCAACGATTGATTTGCTTATCTCCGAAAATGAACAAATGGTACAGCAGCCCATGGATCATATGGCAATGCTGGATCTCTCAGAATACAGATCAAACGTGAACAGCGTATTGAAACAGATAAGCTCGGATATTTCACCAATTGCTTCATCAAATCAATTTCACGGTTCAAACTATTTAGGGAAAAATTTCAAGAAAGCAAATCTTGACAGAAAGAATTTCAGTATGTCATTCATGATCGCTGCAAACTTATCAGGATGCAGCTTAAGGAAGACGAACTTTTTAGGTGCTGACCTCCGTGACGCAAACATAAAAAATGCCGATTTGAGTAAAAGCATCTTTTTAACACAAATGCAGATCAATTCCGCAATCGGAAATTCGAATACAAAAATTCCCATAAATTTAACCCGCCCGGCAACATGGGAAAAATGAGCCGGTTTTTCCGATATGGTTACGTGGTAAACTTATACCAGATTAGCAAAAATAGTCGAGAAGTTTCTCTCGCTGTCAATGTAAGATAAGGAGCATAAGGTGGTGAAAAAATGGGAGAAAAAATCGAGGCTGTTCAGAGAATGCAGGATTATATTGCAGGGCACTTATCAGAAAGTATCACACTGACTGCTTTATCAAGCGTTTCCTATTATTCGCCGTGGTACTCCTATCGTCTGTTCCTGCAGCATACCAGCATGACGCCAGCCGATTATATCCGGCGCCTGCGGCTCTCCAAGTCAGCAATCAAGCTGCGGGATGAATCCTGTAAAATTTTAGATACTGCTTTGGAACTAGGATTTGGCAGCGTAGACGGCTATCAGCGGGCGTTTTTCCGTGAGTTTGGGTGCAATCCCAGGGAGTATGCGAAAAGCCCCGTTCCGCTCTATCTTTTCACGCCTTATGGAGTCAAATATCGAACACTCAGAAAGGAGAAACAGATGGAAACTGTAAAAAGTGTATTTGTGCAGGTGATTGAAAAGCCGGAACGAAAGGTACTTATCAAAAGAGGGATAAAAGCTGCCGACTATTTTGCTTATTGTGAGGAGGTTGGCTGTGATGTGTGGGGGCTTTTGCAAAGTATCAAATCCATCAGCGGCGAACCGGTTTGTATGTGGCTGCCTGCAAAATTAATTGCCCCCGGTACCTCGGAGTATGTGCAGGGAGCCGAAGTGCCTGTGACTTATGATGGAGTTGTTCCTGATGGATTTGATGTTATTGTGCTTCCTGCCGCAAAATACCTGATGTTTAAAGGAGAGCCATTTGCTGAAGAGGATTACTGTAAGGCCATTGAAGATGTGCAGACAGCCATCAGTAAATACGATCCGGCTGTCATTGACGCACAGTGGGATTCATCAACCCCCCGCATCCAGCTTGAGCCTGTCGGCACAAGAGGTTACATTGAACTTCTGCCAATCAAATGACAAAGAAGCACAAGATGGCTTAAACAAGCCGTCTTGTGCTTTTAGTCATAAGCTGAGAATCATTCAGTGATACAGCAGGGCAATGGTTTTATATTTCTACGCCAAACGCTTCAAATGTCCTGATTAACTGATCGTCTAATTCCAGTTCCCCAGCAGCCGAAAAGTCCGCCAGCTGTTCCGTCCCAGATACCGCTCCCACAGGAAATACCTGGATAGGCCTGTTTAAGAAATATGCCTGGGTCATGGAGTATACGGACACGCCATAATCTTCTGCTGCGCGGCATAATACTCCGTATAATCTTAAATTTCTTTCATTCATATAGGCTTCCTTCATTTTCTCAGGCATAGTACTATCGTTCCATGCCTGCATGACATCTTCCCTGGTCACCTCCCCCTTAGGTATGGGGACTCCTTCTTTTTTAAGCTTTGAAAAGAACCCATAGGCAGATGAGGAGAAAGGAACCATTGGAACCTGCCATTCCTCATGCCATCGGTACATTTCCATATCCATTATCACAATGCTTTCATCATGGTTTAAATTTTTTCCCGGATTTATGCAGGCACCGCTCCACTGGTTTGACACTGCGCAAAATCCCTTAAGTCCATGACTGGCTGCGTATTTTCTGGCCTCCTCCAGGCGTTTTCTTTTGTAATTAGAAGCACCATAATACCGGATCTTTCCCTCTTTGACAAGCTCTTCCATTATTTCCAGGATTTCACCTATGTCCTTGTTTTCGTCATCCCTGTGCAGCCAATATAAGTCGATGTGATCCAAACCCAGGGTTCTCAGACTTTCATTCAAATCATGAACAACATCCGTCCGGTTCACCCTTGAGACATCCGGTGCAGAAAAATCATAGTGCCCTCCTTTTGTGGCAATCACCACATCATTGTAGGCCCTTCTCGACTTCAACCATGCGCCTATATACTGTTCACTGGAATTATTCATTCCGGGAATCCACTTACAGTATACATTTGCGGTATCGATAAAGCTCCCCCCTATGTCCTTAAACCTATCCATCAGCTCAAATGACTGTCTGCAGTCCAGCTTACTACCAAAATTTCCAGTACCCAGGCACATGGCGCTAAGTTCCAGTTCCGTTCCTTTTAATATTTGCTTTTTCATCGTTACCTCACTCTCATATTTCCCCTTTGCCTCTGTTGTTCCATAAGAAATAAGGTACTGCCTTGACGGTCATTTCCTCTTCTCTGGACTTATTAGGCATATATAGGACATCTTCACAAGACTGTGCAATCTGTCTAAGCTTTTGGCCTTGACCGTCACGCAGTCTTCCGGCATCTCAAAATCCTTCTGTTTTGTCTAGGACACTGGTAAAATCATATCATATTTTTTCATACTTCTCCATTTATTTTTTAACTTTCTGTCTTTTCCCCAGTATTCTGTTTAACTGAGATTTTAGTGAACAACTAAGGAAAAAAATTTCCATGCGACCGGTTATGGATCTAAAAATACCATAAAATGTATAAGAGCTGCTGCAAAAAAGAAGATATTTATTCTTCTTTTCGCAACAGCTCTTTCGTTCCACCAATGCAAGCTTTACTTTCGCTTTGCCACTACAGCTAATCCGCTTCTTTCAATTTCCATCCAAAGCCGCGAAAAATAACCTATATTCCTTTACCAATATCCCGCCTCATATACTTATTCTCAAAAGATACCCATTCCGCCGCCTGATAGGCATTTTCTCTGGCTTCCCTTAAATCTTCTCCGACTGCCGTCACTCCCAGCACTCTTCCGCCATTGGTCACCACTGTTCCTCTGCCGTCAAACTTACTTCCTGCATGAAAGGCAAAATATTTCTCCTGTCCCTTAAATGCTTCCAGCCCGGCAATGGGGTACCCCTTTTCATACTTCTCCGGATAGCCCTCTGATGCCAATACCACGCAGACTGCCGCATTATCTTCAAACTGCAGGTCTATCTGATCCAGAGTTCCGTCAATGCAAGCCTCAAAAACCTCTACAATGTCATTCTTCATCCGAGGAAGCACCACCTGTGTCTCAGGATCACCAAACCTGGCATTGTATTCCAATACTCTGGGGCCTTTTTCCGTCAGCATCAGTCCGAAGAATATAATACCCTTAAATTCCCGGTCCTCTGCTTTCATGGCATCCACGGTCGCCTGATAAATATATTGGTTACAAAATCTATCCACTTCTTCCGTATAAAACGGACTTGGAGAAAAAGTTCCCATCCCACCTGTATTAAGGCCCTGGTCTCCGTCTTTTGCCCGCTTATGGTCCTGGGCAGATGTCATGATTTTAACAGTCTTTCCGTCCACAAAGGAAAGCACCGATACCTCCCGGCCCGTCATAAACTCTTCCACCACGATCCGGTCTCCTGCGGAGCCAAACCGCTTATCAAGCATTAAATCCCTGACCCCGTGTTCCGCCTCTTCTCTTGTACTGCAGATCAGGACTCCCTTTCCCAAAGCAAGGCCGTCAGCCTTTAACACAATGGGCATTGGAGCTGTTTTCACATAACTTAATGCCTCTTCCAGAGAATCAAAGACTTCATATGCCGCTGTAGGAATTCCATACTTTTTCATTAAATCCTTGGAAAATGACTTGGAACCTTCCAGCAAAGCCCCGCGTTTTTGCGGGCCGAACACCCTTAGGCCGGCTGCTTCAAATGCATCTACAGCTCCGGCAACCAGAGGATCATCCGGTCCTATGATGGTTAAATCGATTTCCTTTTCCCTGGCAAATACCACCTGCCTGTCAAAATCCATGACTCCTATATCCACGCATTCTGCAATCTCTGCAATTCCTGCGTTTCCAGGGGCGCAATATATTTTATCAACCTTAGGGCTTCTGGAGATTTTCCATGCGATAGCATGTTCACGCCCGCCTCCGCCTATGATCAAAATCTTCATTACGATTCCTCCTGTCCGTTCGCAATCATCTGTATGGCCTGGGGAAGGATCAGCCACTCCGCCTCTTCCATGACACGCCGCTGCAAAGTCTCCGGCGTATCTCCTTTCCGGACCTCAACCGCCTTCTGTAAAAGAATCGGCCCCGTATCCATCCCCTCATCTACATAGTGGACCGTTGCTCCCGTAACCTTCACCCCACGGGCCAGGGCAGCTTCATGAACCTTAAGCCCATAATATCCCTTTCCGCAGAAAGACGGGATAAGGGACGGATGAACGTTGATGATCCGGTTCCTGTACTTTTGTATCATGGATACCGGAATCGCAACCAGATATCCGGCCAGAACGATCAGATCAAGGCCGTACTGGTCAATCTTTGAAAGAAGCGCTTCATAAAAGTCCTCCCTCTCCTGAAAATCCACAGGAGATATGCAGAGAGCCTCAATTCCATGATTTCTGGCCCTTTCCAGGGCATATGCGTTCCGGTTATTGCTGATGACCACCGTTACCTCTGCATTGGTGATTCTTCCACAATCTATCCCATCTAAGACTGCCTGAAGGTTGGTTCCCCCGCCGGAAACCAATATACCGGTTTTCAGCATAAGGCCACGCCCTTTTCTCCTCTTTCCGTGTGGCCGATCACATAGGGAACCTCCCCGGCCCCTCGGATTGCTTCCATAGCCGTATCCACATCCGCCGGGTTCACTGCAAGAATCATTCCGATTCCCATATTATAGGTATTGTACATGATCTCTTCCTCAATACCGCCTTTATCCGCCAGCAGACCAAAGATGGCAGGCACTTGATAGCTGCTCTTTTCAACCACCGCCCGGATGCCCTCAGGAAGCATACGGGGAATGTTTTCATAAAAACCGCCTCCGGTAATGTGGCTGCAGGCTTTGATCACTGCTCCGCTGTCTTTTACGCTTTTTAATGCATTAACATAAATTTTTGTAGGAGTGATCAGCACTTCGCCAAGAGTTTTTCCCAGTTCTTCATAATAGGTATCCAGGCTTTCTTTTGTCATGTCAAACACCTTGCGCACCAGAGAAAAGCCATTGCTGTGAATGCCGGAGGAGGCGATTCCAATGAGTACATCCCCCTCTCCCACATCAGCCCCGGTAATAAGATCCTTCTCATCCACCACACCGACTGCAAAACCGGCCAGATCGTATTCATCCTCAGGATAAAACCCCGGCATCTCCGCTGTCTCACCGCCGATCAAAGCAGCATTGGCCTGCTTGCAGCCGTTTGCAACTCCGCTGACGATCTCTGCGATTCTTTCCGGGTAATTCCTGCCGCATGCAATATAATCCAGGAAGAACAAAGGCTCCCCGCCTGCACAGGCGATATCATTGACACACATGGCCACACAGTCGATTCCAACGGTATCATGCCTGTCCATTAAAAATGCAAGCTTCAGCTTTGTGCCTACCCCGTCGGTTCCTGATACCAGAGTTGGTTTCTCCATGTTTTTAAAAGCTGACATGGAAAATGCCCCGGAAAATCCCCCGAGTCCTCCAAGAACCTCAGGTCTCATGGTTTCCTGCACATGCTTTTTCATTAATTCAACCGATCTATATCCGGCTTCAATGTCCACTCCTGCATTCTTATAATCCATTTTTTCTCCTCGCCTCCGATTTTCTCACTTCTTCATCTGGGATAAATATTCCTGATAGCCGATCTGATCTAATTTCTCCGCTTTTTCTGCTACTTCATTTTTTAAGTTTTCCGAGTATTCTTTAAGCCTTCCTAAAAGCTCCTCGTCACTGACCGCTAAAATCTTAGCTGCAAGGATTCCAGCGTTAGTTCCTCCGCCAATTGCAACGGTGGCAACCGGAACTCCGGAAGGCATCTGGACAATAGAATAAAGAGAATCCACTCCGCCAAGGTCCGAAGTCTTCATGGGAATGCCGATCACCGGCATTGGAAACAGGGCCGCACACATTCCCGGAAGATGAGCTGCCTTGCCTGCGCCTGCAATTATGACCTTTACGCCTCTTGCTTCTGCCGTCTTCGCATATTCGAAAAATATATCCGGTTCCCTGTGGGCGGAGATCACCGTCATCTCAAACTCCACTCCCAATTTTTTCAAAACATCTGCAGCCTGAGCCATAACAGGCATATCAGAATCACTTCCCATAACAATCGATACATTTGCCATAGTAAATTCTCCTTTATTTTGTTTGATATGAGGATTCATTATTTACAGTAATACAACTTATTAGATAAATTAATAATTGAAGCTTATTATTTTATCTTTACTTATTAATTATAATACAAGTTTTTTTCTGCTTCGTCAATGGTTTTCTAAAAATTTTGCCATCGCTCATGGGGAGTACAAAAAGGGCGGGAGAACCGGAAAGATATCTTACTCTCTCCGGTCTCCCGCCTGACAATGTATGTTTAATACTTTCCGCCTCCAAATGAGGGTTCTTCAAAATAAACCGGATCAATGTTAACAACCGGGACGTCATGAGATTCTCCATAAACCGGCTTTTCCGCCCGGGAATCTCTGGGTTTTGAGGATTTCACCTTTTCCTCCTCGCCCTCATAAAGGTCAAAGCCTTCAACAAGTCCCTTCATAATCTGGGCCTGGCCTGACAGTTCTTCACTTGCCGCAGCACTTTGTTCTGCTGTGGCAGAGTTCGTCTGAACCACGCAGGAAATCTGGTCAATTCCCTGTGCCACCTGATCAACTGCCACCGCCTGCTTGTCAGAAGCCAATGCAATCTCTCCAATAATTGCGTTAATGCGCCTGCTTCCTTCCACGACTGCCTGCATCGCTTTCGCTGTCTCAGCAGTAATCTTGGTTCCGTTTTCCACGGCATGCATGCTTTCTCCGATGAGAAGCGTGGTGTTCTTTGCGGCTTCTCCAGATTTGCTTGCCAGGTTACGTACTTCATCCGCCACAACTGCAAAGCCTTTTCCGGCTTCGCCGGCACGGGCGGCTTCGACGGCTGCATTCAATGCCAGGATATTGGTCTGGAATGCGATATCCTCAATGGTCTTTATAATCTTTCCGATTTCATTGGACTTATTACTGATCTCCATCATTGCCTGGTTCATTTCCGACATCTTCTCACTGCTCTTTTCCACATTCCTGGTTGATTCCTCTGATGTAGAACGAGCCTCTTTTGCATTTTGGGCATTGACATTTATCTGATTTGATATATCGCTTATAGCAGCTGCAAGCTCCTGAATGGAAGAAGCCTGTTCCGTTGATCCCTGGGACAATGCCTGGGCACCGGAGGATACCTGTTCCGATCCGTTGGCTACCAGATCCGCCGATTGGTTAATGCGGAAAAGGGCTTCGCTTAAATTATTCCTGATTCCGTGCATTGCCATAAGAATAGGCTCATAATCCTGGACATATTGTTCCTGGTGCTTGGAGCTGACCCGGAAATCACCGATTGCCAATGATGTCAGCAAGCTGCTGATATCGTCAATTATGTTTCCAATCTTGGAAATGGTGGTCCGCATGCTGTCGGCCAGAACGCCCAGCTCATCCTTTGACTCGTAATTTAACTGGATATGAAGGCTTCCCTTTGACATCTCTTCTGCCGCCTTCTCAATCTCTTTGACCGGCGAAACAATGCTCCTAGTGGTGAAAATCGAAAGGCCCAGGGTAGCTAATACAGCAAGGAGCTGTAAAGCGACCACTACCGTCTGAGTGAATCCCGCCATCTGCTGGGCGTTCTTATAATTGGCATCGGCGTCTCCCTCGACGAAGTCACTGATCTTTACCAGATCCTCCTGAACCTTGGTGAAATAAGGGTTTAACGATTCAAAGAATATATCCGCTGCCTGTCTGGTTTTATTTTCCCTTGCAAGACCAAATACCTGATCCTTATAAGGCTGAGCCTCATTTAAGGTATTTTCGATGCTGTCCACCAGGGACTGGTCCCCCTGATAGTTTTCCCTTAAAAATTGTATCTTGTCATGGAACGTTTGAAGATCCGCTTCCGCAGCATCAATATATTCCCCTGTAGTCTTTAAATCAAGGCTCATGGTTGCATATCCCACATTTTTAGCCGCAGACTGAATATCACGTCTCATCTCAAGTGTCCGTACATCGATCTGGTGTCCGTTGTTAAAAAATTCTACAAACTTACCGTTATTTTGCCTTAGGCTTATCACGGAGATTGTGGAAACTAATAAGAACAGCACGAGGATAGCTCCAAAAGCAAGTCCAATTCTTTTACCAATCTTTAAATTCTTCACCTTTGTCCTCCATTCACTTTATCTATCCTATATTTGTATACGAATGAATCAAAGGGATATGATTTCATATTCCGTTGATTCATAAATTCAAGGTTGAAAGAAGTTTTTCTTTCAACCTTAAACCTTTGTATATCATATCGGCATGTTCTTTTATTTTATAAGCTTTTTAAATAAAATTTATTAAATATTTGGATATTTTTCGTTATTTTAAACAATTATAGACCTGCCATTGGAATATTTAATTCCTCTGTGCCCTTTAATACGAATCTGCCGTCATCAATAATTAAAATCCTTTTTCCGGAAGCCGTGACAGCCTCGATCTTATCCAGTTCCGCATAAGGTATGGTAATATCCGTATGGCAGCTGAAATAGGCCTTTGATACATCTTCTTTCCTGAGAATGGAAACCTCATTATCTCTGGCGATGATCTCCTTCCCATTAGGATTATAAACAGGGCTGTCCTCCGCCCAGCTGTAACAGGTGTCACCAACTGCAAAGTGGGGGCCCATCTTTTCCACAATGAGGATAGGCAGTTTATCGAGAATTCCGAACTTACGTGCCATGGCATAAGCCGTGGTATTGGTTCCTATGGCAAATTCTCCCATGGGAAGGGTATCGTGGTTCTTTAAGATCACCTGTTTTACAAGTGCTTTTCCTTCCTCCTGATCCTCAAAATTGCTGCAGGAATAGTCCTTTATCATACCATTTTCAAAAGTCATGACAAGGTCTTTAAACTGGAAATCCGTAATATATACCGTACTGACAGCCAAAGTTCCTTCCGTTCCCGTAAGTCTTGGGGACGTAAACACCTCTCCAAGAGGAATGTTCACATCAGCCACACAGTTTTCAAATTTTGTTTCCTTATCCCTGTCTTTTAACGGGTGAAGGGCCACTTTCAAGTGGGTCTTGTTGTTTCCCTTGCCCGTTACCTCCACGTAATCAGCCTCATCGAGAACATCGATAACCGCCTGCTGGATTGCCTTATATTTCTCGTAATCAAGGGTGTTGATGGCAATGGTCTCTTCAAATATCTTCTCAAAGTCTTCTCCGATTTCCGGTACCGGGAAAGCTATAATCGTAAAGCTGGTCTCATCTCCTGGTACGTATTGATTGACAATTCTTGAGGTTTCATTAGACATTTCCGCTGAAAGCTTTTCCTGTCTGGCATCCAGACGGCTGGCTTCCGGCTTATTTACCGGCTCAAAGCCTTCTTTTCCAAAGGTTTCCATTACCGCAGGGCCGGCAAAGGCTGCTGCCTGTTCTTTGTAGGTTTCATAAGCCACCTTCAAAACAGCCGCTTTCCGGTCTTTAAACGCTTTATTCAGATACAGAGCATCGTCGTACCGATGATCGTAAACATACTGTCTGTTGGGAGATGTGCTGTAGTAACCGTTCTTCCGGCCGGCATTGGTATTGACTGTCCAGACAGCCGCACGGCAAAGGATCACTTGAAGGCCAAGCTTTTCAAAATTCTCCATGGCATACTTCACCATGCGTTCAAAGCCCAGCTCATAGCGGATCTGCACCGCTCCCTTTTTCTTTAAATCCCTTCCCATTACCTCAAAGCCTTTGCGGTACCCTTCTGTGTAGGTATCCGCCATAAGGCGCACCGTTTCCTCCGGAAGGGAATTTAAGAACTCTGCGGTTTTTAATTCTGAATCGGAAATATACTCGCCAAAGTAATACAAATACCGAAGATCATTTAAATCATTGTCCCGGATGATATCCGTTGCAAAGGAAAGCGTCGGGTCAAGCCCTTCTCTGACCCGGAAAGTAACCGTATGGTCCGTATAATCGCTGACAAACCAGTAGATCACTTCCTTTATTCGGGAAACCTCAGGGATTTCCTCCTCAAATATGTTGTAAATTTCAATAAGCGTTTCATTTAATATGGTTAGATCCGTAAGCCTCCACTCGTGGACAAAAACAATGTCTCCCCGGATCTCCTTATACAGATACGAAAGAAGCTGGCCATAGCCCTCTCCCAGCTTTGATACGGCATACGCCGGGTTTGCATAGCTCTCCTCATAATGACCGGGTAAAATATCCTGGTAAAGCTTCTGGTTCCATTCACTTAAAACCTCTGCTGAAGCTGCTTTCTGGTCTCCGGACTCAATGAGCCGGAGATACTCCCCCATCATGGTGATAAAGGATGCTGTCCTGGCAAAATAATCACGATACGGTTCCGGCACGGTTTGTTCCGATACCATATGGCCGATCCGCTCCATAGACAGTTCAAAGCGCTCCTTAATATTCTCATTTTCCTGCTGAAACATCATTTGATAATCCATAATCCTTACCCCTTCATTCCTATAATGATAAGAACTGCCCAAAGAATGATAAGGCTCAGACTGATCCCCATTCCCACTTTAGACAGTATGTATTTTTTTTCCTTTTCAAAGAAAGAGAAAACACCATAAACCATTGAAAATAATGAAATCAACAGACTGCAGAAGCAAACAGCCGCTACATTAAGCTGTGCCTGCCCTTCCGCCATTACAGAGCTGATGATTCCAATAATTCCAAGTACAAGTGCCCCAACCGCAAGTCCCAGGCATAGAAAGCTTCTCTTTGCAAAGGATTTCCTAATATAGGACACTTTTTTCTGCTTTTGCACGCTTTTTCCTCCTTATTCTTACTCTTGTATACTGTACAATTTTGTAAAGGATGTATCCCAGGATACCCCCCAGCGTATTCAGTATCATGTCATCTACATCAAAGCAGCCCACCTTGAAAATAAGCTGGATGGTTTCAATGCATAAGCTGAACAGAAAGCTTAACAACGTCGTATTAAACCAGCAGCGGCTCCTGCGGCTGATGATCGGAAGAAAGAAACCACAGGGCATAAAGCCCACGATGTTTCCCACAATGTTCAGCAGAAAGGACTTCAGTCCGACCACATGGCGGTAAATAATAAAGCGCCGTATTTCTTTAAACGGGGTTAAGTTGTATGCATATTCCTGCCGTGCATGGCTTCCCCTGCCGAAATAATCGGAAAAAAATAAAAAGTATGCCAAAAAGATCAGGTAAAATATAAAGATTACCCAACCCATCTTCTGCCGTTTTGTCGCATTTCTAATCATAACAGCTCCATCTATAGGCGGCGCTAAGGAAAACAAGTTTTCCTTAGCTGCCGCGGTATTCGCTAAATGAATATGCAAACATATTCATTCCGCTCATTACTCGCGCAAAAAAGAGAGAGGCTGCTTAAAGCCACACCTTTCCACCAGCATCCTCTCCTATAATAACAGTTAAAATGTAATTTCAGATTTTCTCTTCAACAAGAACGCTCCGTTTATAATTGATATGGTCCCGGCGGCAATTCCGATAACTGTCACTACAATACCAACACCTATGCTTAAAGCTCCAATATTTCTCATCGTTTTATAAACTCTTTCCATACCAAGTCTCCTTTCATCTCTCTCGCCCATATTCTCTGGGCATTAAGGTATACCCGCAGGGTGTTTCTTCTCTCCTGCCCATGCTCTCTGGGCATTAAGGTATACCCGCAGGGTGTTTCCTCTCTATCGCCCATGTTCTCTGGGCATTAAGGTATACCTACAGGGTGTTTCTTCTCTATCGCCCATGTTCTCTGGGCATTAAGGTATACCCGCAGGGTGTTCCTCTATCGCCCATGTTCTCTGGGCATAAAAGTCCCTGAAAGGGATTATTTTATGCCATAGACTTCGTAATAAGCGTCAATGGCCTCTTTTATACCATCATTAATAATAACTTTTCCATTATACTCCCTGTTATGCAGATATTCAATGACTTCTGCCATGGAAACGATGGCGGCGGCTTTAAATCCATACTTTTCATGGATCTCATCCAAAGCTCCTTTGTCCCCTTTTCCCTTTTCCATGCGGTTTAAGGAAACCATAAGGCCTAAAATCTCCACATTTCCCTGAGCCTTAATAATGGGGAAGGTCTCTTCAATGGATTTTCCGGAAGTAGTCACATCCTCAATGATCACCACCCGGTCTCCAGCCTTTATGGGGCTTCCCAGGAGGATCCCTGCATCACCGCCGTGGTCCTTCTCCTCTTTTCTGTTTGAGCAGTACTTGATTTCCTTTCCATACAGCTCGTGAAAAGCGATGGCGGTGGTAACGCTTAAGGGGATTCCCTTATAAGCCGGCCCGAACAGAACATCAAAATCATCTCCAAAATTATCGTGGATGGCCTTTGCATAGTATTCACCCAGCTTTTTAAGCTGTGCTCCTGTCACATAAGAACCTGCATTCATAAAAAACGGGGATTTTCTTCCGCTCTTCAATGTGAAGTCGCCAAATTTAAGGACATTGCTGTCTACCATGAATTCAATAAATTCCTGCTTATACTGTTCCATATTGTCATTTTCTCCTTATTTTATGCGCTTTACAGCGTTTTTCTATGTAGTGATTAAGGCGTTTTGTACCATTTTTGTACCATTTTAAAAATCATGCCTCTTTCTGTTCCATTTTCTTCATCTCTGCAAATAGCGTATCCTCAGTCACATGACAATATAAATCCATCGTCATTTTAAGAGTTCCATGTCCAAGAATTCGTTGTAGCGTTTTCGGTTGTACTCCATTTTCGATTGCCCGTGTTGCGAAAGTATGTCTCAGGGTGTGCGGTGTGAAATGCTTAAAATTAGCATTCACTTTTTGTATGTTTTTTATAATGACACCAAGACACTCTTTGACCAAAAATAATTGTGTAGGCTGATTATTCCTCGTAACAAATACAAGATTTTCATAACCACTTAGGGGTTCTTTCCCGGCAAGCATAATTTCCTGTTTTTGTGCCATCTGTCTTTTCAGAGCAAGTATTGCCTTTGCTGTCAGAGGAATAACCCTTCTACCGTTGTTAGTTTTCGTATCATGCATTTCGAACACATATTTACCATCTTTACAGAAATAACATAGGGTATGTTGTACGCTTAAAGCTTTTCCCTTTAAGTCAACATCAGACCACTGTAGTGCGCATAACTCACCAATTCGCATACCAGTTTCAAGAGCCAATTCAAATAGATTGTAATAGAAACGCCCCTCTGCCATAGACAAGAATGTTTCAGTTTCTTCTCTTGTCAGCACTCTTTTTTCTTTTTTATCTTCTTTGGTTATGACCGTATTTATCTGTTTTGCTACATTCTTTACAATTAAATCACTATCCAATGCCTTATTAAGTATATCAACCAATATTTTCTTAGAATTGCTTCGCTCGTTATCAGAATTTAATTTATTAATGGCTTCTTGCATAGTGATAAGATTAAGTTTAGTTAATTTTCTCCAACCCAATTCATCTTTTATACGCTTGTAACGTGTCGCATAGGTTTCCTTGGTTGAATTTCTGCAGTTTTTTTTGCACGTACTTAACCAAACATTGTACCACTCGTCAAGCGTCATGTCTTTTCTTGTTACATTAATCTGCTTTTCGTCATGATACTGCTCTTCGCTCAACTTTTTCGAGATATCAGACTGAGTTTTTGCATAAATTATCTGTCTTTTTCCGAATCTATTTGTAAACCTTGCCAGATACATACCGTCCTTACGTTGCAAAATACCTTTGCCTAGCTCTTTCCCATTGAGTGACTTACCCATCACTTACTCCTTCCTATGCAAAAATCGGAGGGAAAGAATCTAAATTAGAACATTCACCCTTGATTTTAGCATAATTACCATATATTTTCAATTACATAATTTGATTTAACAACCATGAATCTAATCTGCCCTTATGAGCATACAATCTATTACCAATCCGAACAGTAAATCCATTTTGGGGGTCATGTAACAGTTCCCTCGCCTTAGTTGGCTTTATAGACAAATACTCACAAAAGCTCTGTAAATCTAACAATGCTCGTTCCATTGTTGATGATATTTTTGTGTTTATAACTATCTCCTACCTTCCATTTTTGTATGCAAAAAGAGCAAACAGCTTAAACCGTTCGCTCTTTGGATAATTTTTAATACATATTATTATATAGGGCCTAATATTCTTCACCTATTTAGTAATTTTTACACCATTCAAATATATTCCATCTGCCCGAAACTCATAATTTCTCATTGAATTAGTATTTTGTATATAAAGCGAATCCCAGTTGTTTTGAGGCGCACATACCCATACCAAATCATCAATATCCAGATTAATATCGGATTTTGCTATGTATTTTTTATTTTTGTATAATATTGTATATTTATCATTTGTTTCCTGGCTGATAACTTTTGCCCGAAAAGTCCTGTCATATCTCAATGCATCTTCCTTGCTTGTAAATAAGTAATTAATATCTTCGGCTATCCTTTTATAAACTTCTTGGAAATTCAAATAAACACCACCTTTTCTTAATAAAGAGGACTCAAAGGAGTCCTCTCAGACTGTAGACAAAATCCAGGGCATTCACCCTGGATTTGTCTTGTAACAGAG
>NZ_DAMAUN010000046.1:0-47169 GCF_032078915.1 Lacrimispora sp.
TCTGATTTCTTTTATCCTCCAGAGCAACTTCAGCAATCATTTCACCTGTCACTACACCTTCTATGGCGAGATCCAAAACTTCTTCTATTTCAAGATGAATACCTAAATCCTGCACCAGATGTATTAGTTTTGAAGAAGCATCTTGTTCTTTCTTTAAGATATCCATTTCATTTTTTTCAAATTCAGATACTGTCGGATCAATCCCATATCCTAAAAGATGGAGATTGACTCCTTCAAATTGACAATCAAGCTCAATAGCACGAATAAATTCGATACCCAATTCATTTGCTGATTTCTGAGCATCTCCTATCCCTCGTACGGAATTATGGTCAGCTAATGCAACCGTCTTTAAACCATGTTGTTTACACAGCTCCATGAGTTGTGATGGCGTATATTCACCATCGTTACTAATATTGGAATGCATATGTAAATCTAACTGATTAACCATTTCAAGCCCTCCTTGCTACGATTTTATTAATTTTCTAATTTTGGTTCCAATGGTTTTAATGAAATTTGTTTTATACCTTCTGCAAAATCTTTGCCAAAGTCACTTGATACAATAATGTCAGGCATTACTTCTGACTTAATTGTTTTTTTACAGTCCTTTATAATGAGATCAATCGCTGCTTCAACGAGATTTTCTCTGTAAACGACAAGGATATCCGGATTTAAAAGGCAGGTGAACGTAATGATTAATTTCTTAAGTGCCACTGAAATATTTTCTGAAACATATGCTGGATTCTTCCAATCAAACCCATCCGGAAGAAATTTAGCTTCACCAGCAAAGCCATCTTTTCCTTTATACATATCACCGTTGATAAAAACACCTGCACCTAAAGGATATTTCTCCGGAATATAAATGCCAACCACGTTTTTATCGTAACATTGATTAGAAGTACAATATCCTAGTACAGCTGCATTAACATCATTTTCAAAGACTACAGGTATTTGAAATTGGTTTCTCAAATGTTCCACAAGGGATCTCCCTTCAAGAGATATATAATCACTGTTCTCCATCTTCCCTCTGATTTCCTGTCCTGGCATACCAATGCCGATCACTTTAATGTTAGGATACTTTTTCAGCATTTTCTCGATTATCAAATCAAAACTACGTTCAGATATTTCATCTAAGATAATCTCGTTGCCTTCAATCACTTCCCCATATAGATTGACAACGGCAACATGGGTTAAATCCTTCATTTCATACTCATTTGTATAAATAACTAATGCCATACTGTATTCCTCATTAAAGGAATAGACTACCGCTGGTCTGCCGCCACTGGACACTTCCAGCTTATCAAGCAGTATCTCTCCATCTCTCAAAAGCACTTCAACAAGTGAATTAATTGTTACCACGCTTAATCCTGTCAAATTTGCCAATTGAGGCTTTGTTGCTTTTTTATTTTCTTTTATCACCCGTCTAACCGTATCTAAATTGATTTGTTTCATTAAATTTACATTTCCTACAGCCATACGACTCTCCTTTATTAAAGATGCTTTATAAAGTATCTTTACTTTATCAGATATGCAGCTGATAGTCAAGTTGATTATATACATTCTATTCCCGCTAAGGCTGCCTTTGCCTTAGAAAGGGCCTGTCCTCAAAATGCAAAAGACAAACTATCAGCTTTATGCCAATAGTCTGTCTTTTGCTGCCACATATCGTTTGCAACTGCTCAATCTAAATGTTCCCTGATACGTTCAATCAGGCGCCTGAATGTGCGATCCCTTTTCTTTTATATGATTTAAAACTCCCCGTATGTCAACTAGCAAAAATCCTACCACTCAGCTTTTGTTCCATCATAATGCTTCCAGTTCGGATTCGACCAGTTGAGTCCTTCCATCGATACTTCTTTCACCTTTTCTTCGTCGATGATAAGACCCAATCCCGGTTTATCCGGTAAGCCGATAAAACCGTCCTGATATTGGAATATTTCTTTATTTTCCACAAAATCCAGGAGATCAAAACCTTTGTTATAATGAATTCCCAGTGACTGCTCCTGGATAAAGACATTGGGGCTGCAGGAATCAATTTGTAAGGTAGCCGCCAGTGCAATAGGACCATAAGGGGCATGGGGAGCAGCTGCGATATCATAGGCTTCTGCCATGGCGATAATCTTCCTGGTTTCCATAATCCCGCCGGCTAAAGCTACATCCGGCTGAATGATATCGATATATCCGCTTTTCAAAATATCTTTAAATCCCCAGCGTGTATAAAGCCGTTCACCAGTTGCCAGCGGCGTCACCACATGCTCTGCCACTTCCTTAAACGCCTCCTGATTTTCACAAAGCACAACCTCTTCTAAAAACATTGGCCGGTATGGCTCCAGCTCTTTTGCCAAAACTTTTGCCATCGGCTTATGTACACGTCCGTGAAAATCCACGCCAACATTCAAATCGTTACCAAAAGCTTCTCGCAGAGCGGCAACCCGTGCCACCACTTCATCAATTTTCTTAAAATTATCAATATAATGAAGTTCCTCTGTCGCATTCATTTTTACCGAATCAAAGCCTCTGTCCACCCGGTCTTTTGCATCCTTTACCACATCGCTGGGACGGTCGCCCCCAATCCAGGAATAGACTTTAATCCGTTCTCTGGCGGCCCCTCCCATCAAATCGTAGATTGGCGCCTGATAGTATTTCCCCTTAATATCCCAAAGCGCAATCTCAAGCCCGGATATGATCGTCATATTAATCGGACCGCCGCGGAAAAATACACGGTACAATTCCTGCCAGAGAGTTTCAATCTCCAACGGATTTCTGCCAATCAATCGTTTTGCCATTTCTTTTGTACCGGCTGCTACTGTCTCGGTCTTCGTCCCGGAAACCATCTCCCCCCAGCCCTCGATGCCCTCGTCAGTGACTATTTTCACAAAAATCCAACGGGGTTTTACTGTATATACGATTACGTCTGTTATTTTCATACTTCTGCTCCTAAACTTACAGCTTCCTTCTGCTTTTTCTCTTCTAATATTCTGGCTCTCTTCTTGTTCAAATTACTCATAAATACCCAGGTACCGGCGATAGCGGCAATCAACAGCGGAATGCTGATAACCAGATTACCGATAAATGCTTTGTAAACTAAAAAGCTGACAGTCAGGCTGGTTGCCGCAAACGAGGTTATGTAACTTCCATCTGCTGCCAGATTTAAGCCAACACTGGTTGCTAACGCGGTAAGAACCGGCGCGGTAGCAGTACCGGCAAGCAAAATCACACCAGTACAAACAAGTCCCATGATAATATTCTTAAATAAATTGCCCCTTGTAATAGCCACGACCAAAGCAACACGGAAGGTTACTACTGCCAGATCAGCAAACGGAAGAACACGGTTTCCAGGCAGAACAGCCGCCATTAAAATCGTTAATGGTATAACAATCAGTGATGTTGTAATAACATCCGGATTACCAACTACCACTGCAGCATCAAGTCCAATAAGAAATTTCCTGCCTTTGAATTTACTTTGAGTGAATTTTTTTGCCGCCTCGGAAATTGGCATTAAGCCTTCCATAAACAAAGAAGTCATCTTAGGAATCAAGACCATAACTGCAGCCATATTCACACCCAATGCCAGGATTCCTGATACCGGGTATTTAGCCAGGGCACCAATGATACAGCCTAATATCAATCCCATCATGGTTGGTTCACCGAAAAAGCCTAAATATTTCTTAGCGTTTTTCACATCAAAGTTTAGTTTGTTAATTCCTGGAATTCGGTCAAGCAGCCAGTTAAGAGGCGCCGCAATGATCACAGAAGACAATGCGGACATTGTCGGCAGGGAAACACCGGGAATCCCAAAATAATCTTCCACTAACGGCGCCGTCCAGTCTGAGAGTTTAAAGGTAATAACCGCCATTACCACGGTTGCCGCGATTCCCAACGGGATACTTTTCGTGACATAATAAACCATAATACCGACAATTGCCATGTGATGATAGTTCCAGATGTCAACATCAAGGGTATCCGTAGCCTTAAGTACAAGCATAATAATATTCGTTGCCAGTATACAGAAAATCAAAATAGCTATAATTGGTGACGACCAGGTCACCGCGGCGATCGCTCCCCAACCCACATCCAGAATATCAAGTTTAATCCCAAAGTTTTCTACCATTGCCTGGGCCGCTGGTCCCAGGTTTGATTTCATCATATTGATAACCAGATTAATACCTGCAAAACCGATTCCAATTGTCAGTCCTGAACGAAAAGCTTTTGCTAATTTCACGCGAAAAATCAAACCGATGATCGTAATAATAATCGGAAGCATCACAACCGCTCCGGCAGCCAAAATCGTATTAAATATAGAATATATAATCTGCATGATCACTTCTCCTTAGTTTTATATTTACTTTAACATTGCAATAATTTCATCCAACGTCGCTTCTTCTCCGATTCCTGTCAAAAGAGAGATTGCTCCAATCACCGGGATTCCCACATCCCCACCGGTGAACTTTCCTGTCGTAACCAGTAAGTCGAAGTTTTCCGCTTTGGATTCCACCTCCAGAAGCTTGCACTGTGTAACCGCAACGTCAATACCGCTGTCTTCACATTTCTCTTTTATTTTTGTACCTACCACTGTTGATGTTGCAATTCCATTTCCACAAGCTACTAATATTCTTTTCATTTTCTTCTCCGATCTGATTCCGTAATTTTTAAATCCTGGTTAATATTAGATTTCATATTTACTGCTGTAATAAATGGCTGGATATAATATCGTAAACAGGTTTTGTGTCGATGGCTGTTACAATATTTTTTAAATTGTCCTGATCTTTAATTAACTCCACAACCTTTTGAAGCATCTCCAAATGACCATGTGCCTCTTTTAATGCCAGGACGATGATGATATTCACATCAATTTGATGGTCCGGTTCATCCATCGCACTGAATTTTACCGGTTTTTTTAGTATTCCCACACAGATTGCTGCCTGATTGACATAACTTGTATCCGCATGGGGAATTGCAATATTGATTTCACCTGTTGACAGACCTGTCGGGAACATAGCCTCACGCTCCAGAATAGCCTCTTTATACCCCTTTTTCACATAGCCTTTATCCAGCAAGTAATCCGTCAGCTGTGTCAGTGCTTCGGTATTTTCCTCTATTCCTTCCAGTTCCAGTATCAATGATTCATCAAAAACTATTTCGCTCATTCATATTCTCCTCTATATCAGCTGTTCTGTCAGCTTCTGTACAGATGCTTTTAGCCCGGACAGATTTTCACTGATTATATCCTCTTTTTCAAACAATCCGGAACCTATTCCCGCATAAGCAGCTCCGGCATTAAAAAACTCCTTGACATTACTGCCGTTTACACCGCCTACTACCATCAGAGGAAGCCTGCCAAGAGGTGCCTGAATATCCTTTAAATAAGCTGCTCCCATGATTCCTGCCGGAAACAGTTTGATAATATCAGCTCCGTCCCTTATGCCCTGCATAATTTCTGACGGAGTCAGAGCCGCAGGGACAGAAATAACCCCCTGCTCTTTGCATAACTCAATAATTTCCTTACTGAATGTAATGGGAGATAATAAGAATCTGGCACCTGCTACAATTGCTGCACCTGCCTCCTCATAGGTGGTTACCGTCCCGGCACCGACCAGTATATCATTACCGAATTCTTTACTGATGCTTTTGATAATCTCTATCGCATCAGGCGTATTCATCGTAATTTCAACTGATTTTATTGCGGTGCCGAGAAGACTTTTCACCACGGTTCTGATTTGAGAATGGGTATACCCTCTCAAAATGACTGTAATCTTTGGAAAATCTTCCTTTTTCATCTTTCCACTCCTTTCTTGCCTCTACGCTATTATATAGAGCAAGAACCGTGCCAACTTAATTGACCGGTTTTGTGTCCAGACGAAGATTTTCCCTGATTTCATTGATAGAATTGCTGTTTCTTATTAAACTTACCAGGTTTTCGCTGCTTAACACTTGATAAAGCTGTTCAAAATATTTTTTCGAATTTTCATCCAATGCCAGTACAAAGATCAGATCGACCGTATTTGTACCATCCCACATCACTGGTTTGTCCAGTTTTGTGATCGATATGACCGGCTTTGTAACACTCGCCGGATCACCGTGGGGAATTGCTATACCACCTTTTAAATAAGTGGTCATCATTCCTTCCCGTTTATAAACACTTAGTAAAAACCGCTCGTCCACATACCCCTCGCTTGTCATCGTCTCGATCGCCTGATCTAAAAGCTGTTCCTTTAACCGGTATGGCGGATTCACAAAGATTAATTCCGGTGTAATGACCTCACCAAGAATAACATGATCCAACAATAAACTGTTTTTAATGATTTTCCGAAGCTTTGAGATACCGGAAGACTGATAGATATCGTCCAGGGAAAGAAATGGAATATCTTTTACTTCCGGATCAATTGTCCCAACGATTGCGAGGATTTCATATTGAGCCGCTTCCTGTAAGATAATTTGTTCCACATCTTCATTTTCTATATAGCCTCTGTTTATGATGACAATATTGTCCAATACTGATTTTAACCGCTCTGAGATAAAATCCCGAAGCATTTTTGCTGCTCCCTGCCCGGTGATACACAGACAAAGAACCGCTCTTTTATGCTGAATCTTATTATATTTGGCTGTTTTAGGCTGCAGCGTTTTTTTACTGCCAAGTTCATCTACAATTGTTTCGATTGGCTCTTCTGTCCAAAGTACTTTATGAAGGCACTCGATCACCATTAAGGTATCCACCCTCCCACAGACGGCAACCGGGATTTTTGTTTCCTGCCTGATTTTCTCTGCGAATGTCAGGAGGGATCCCATATCTGCAAGCAGGATGCAGCCCCGTCCCTGGTTTCTTTCGATTACCAGTTGTTTTGTTTTCTCATAGGCCGCCGCAGGATCCTCACTAAGCGCCATCTCCAATGCTGCGGCGTGGTTTACCCCCAGAATTTTATTGGCGACCTCTGCCATCCCCCCCGCGACTCTGCCATGAGACAGCACGATCACTGCCGTTTTTCCCTCCGTATCAACATGTCCGCCCTGAAACTTCTTAAGATACATTGCCAAAAAGACTGCCTCGTCGGTTGGAAGCATCACATAGAATTTATAATTGACCTTATCAACAATATGAGCTGCAACCTGATATTCTTTTGCATGCCGCTTTTTAATTTCTTCAAAGCTGCTTCCTAGCGCCACTTTTCGCTCTTTGGTTATATCCAGTGACGCACGAATATGAATGGCCATGGGAAAAATAATCGTATCCTTAAGTCCTGGTAATTCTTTCTGCGCTTCCTGATATATATATTCCGTTATTTCCAGCACATCTTCTCCTACAATCGCGGACAGCTCATGCAGGCTGAATTTGGACTCTTCCATTTTGCGGATCTGTTGAACCAGCGTTGTTTCAACCTCATCTTGTAATATCCGGCTGATCTCTTCTGCTGCTATCCCATTTTTCAAAAGCTTCGTATATCTTTCTTCCAGCTGCTCGTAAATACCAGTACCGTTCATCTTGTGTAAACGTCCTGAAAACTGCTGGTATCCAGCCTCTGAAAAAAGGACATCCCCGCTGATTAAATGGCGTATGTCATTAGGAACCGATTGATTGATACAGCTCTTTAAATGCTCCGGAAGGTTATCCGTAACTACCTCAATCGCTGTTTTATTATGAAGCTTTGCCTCTAAGAATGCCTTCGCACAGCAAACCTGGATATCTGATTTCAACTGACCGATATTACCGGGAAATTCAGCCAAAAGCAGACAGTTTAATACCGACTGGTTTACATGGATATCACGCCCAAGCCGTTCCCGTTCCATCGAAAGATAAAACTCGATAAACTGCCATTTTTCCTCCATCGGCCGTTCCGTTAATGCCGGAATTTCAATGCTCATTGGAATACGCCGGCGAAAAGTTAAAAGCAGCGAGCTTTCCGGATCCTCCGTCGTTGCCGCAATAATCAAGGGATGGCTTTCACGGCTGGTTTCTGCTTCTCCCAAACGGCGGAACCTTCCTTTATCCATTAAGTAAAACAAGATCTCCTGCCCTTCTGCCGGGAGTCTGTGTACTTCATCCAGAAACAAAATACCTCCATCACATAACTCTACAATTCCCTTTTTATGTTCTGTAGCTCCGGTAAATGCTCCCTTCGTATATCCGAATAACTGAGCCAAAAGCAGCTGAGGATTATCGGCATAATCAGCACAGTTAAACTCAAAATAAGGAGCTTCTTTTTGAAAGTTATCCGTTCTGACTGCAAAATCATGCATCAGCTCTGCTAAGAAACTCTTGCCAACACCGGAAGGACCATATAACAGCGTATGCAGCCCTTTTGGCGGATACATGACTGCCGCCTTGGCCTTACTGATTTGATTTTTCAGACTACCGTCCGATCCGATAATCTTATGGAAAATGTCATCTTGAAACTCCTGCTTATTATCATTAACCGGTGTTTCATCCTGAAAAGATTTGATCACCGGCTCCCATAATTCAGGGTAAGATTTGTGAAGCTGTCCGACTGTAAACTTTCCGATCTTAAATCCTCGCTGCTTTAGTAATTCTGCCAATTTACGATCTGATACCAATCCCATTTCATAAAATAAACTCTGAATCTCCTGAAGTAATCGTTCTTTTCTCCGTTCTGATGAAGCAGGGATTCCAGTTTCTATCCGGACTTTCGTTATATTTTCACGCAGTGTTCCCAATTCATTGGCTATGGCTTCATCCGTAAGAGGATTCCGCTTATCCTCCTGCCCGATTATTAACTTTATTTTGTCCCTCATAACTCTCCCTTCCTCACTGGCAGATAATATTTATGTTCTAAAAAAGATTCTATCACCATGTTATCATATCCGCAACTCTGCGCACAGAGAAAGTCTGCGGCAGATGAATCCATGGACTGGCGGGTGACATATTAAATAATTTTCTCCTGTCTGTAAAGCAAAAAACGGAGAATTGAAGTTGTTCTCAAAATATTCTTAAGCCAGCCCCAGGGGGATATTCAACCGTATTCTGGTATTTATTTTTAGTATATCATAAAAATATTCTCAGGATTTGATTAAAAAAATGAGCGGCTGCAGGCCGCCCATTGGAATTTGTATTTCAGATATCAAATTTTATTATGTATTTATCAAACTAGAATTCAGAAGTCAGTTATTCGACCAAATGCGCTTCACAGGTGGGTTCAAGGGCAGGATACATTGCATCTTCCGCGTTTACTGCTGCACGCTTAGACCATTGGATGCAATTACTTCTTTGTACCAATAAAAGCTGTCCTTTTTCATTCGCCTCAGTGTACCACCTCCAAAATCATTCCGGTCCACGTATATGTAACCATAGCGCTTGCTCATTTCTCCGGTAGTTGCGCTGACCAGGTCAATGGGGCCCCAGGTAATATAGCCAAATAGATCTACCCCATCTAAATCAACTGCGTCCATTGCCGCTTTGATATGCGCTTTCAGATAATCGATGCGGTACTGGTCATGGATCTTCCCATCCGGCGAAATCTCATCTTTAGCGCCAAAGCCGTTCTCAACAATCAGCAGCGGCTTTTGGTATCGGTCATACAGTTCATTTAGTGTAATTCTTAAACCGGTGGGATCAATGCCCCACCCCCACTGACTGCATTCCAGATAAGGATTTTTGACATCACCGTCCACATTGCTTAAGGTTTTCATATCTGGCATATCCGCTTTGGCGCAATGGCTCTGATAATAGGAGAAGGAGACAAAATCCACAGGGTTTTCAAGCAGGATCACCACATCCTCAGGAGCTATTTGTAACTTTACATCTTCGCGCTCCAGTCGTTTTATGGAATATTCCGGATAATAACCTCTGGCCTGTACGTCCGTAAAGAAGTAAGCCTCCTGCGACCTCTGCTGGGCACAAAGTACATCTTCAGGGCGGCAGCTGTAAGGATATACGCTGCCGGATGCCAGCATACAGCCGATTTTCATATCAGGGTCTATTTCATGTGCGATTTTGGTGACCAGTGCGCTTGCCACCAATTCGTGGTGTGCGGCCTGATACTTTACCTGTGTTTCCTGATCGCCTTCCCGGAAAACCAGACCGGCACCTAAAAACGGAAGGTGAAGGATCATGTTGATCTCATTGAAGGTGAGCCAGTACTTGACCATTCCATGAAACCGCTGGAACAGGCACATGGCATATTTGGCAAACAGGGGAATCATTTGACGGCTGCGCCAGCCGCCATATTTACGGATGAGATAGATCGGGCAATCGAAATGGTTAATGGTGACCACCGGCTCCATACCATACTTTTTGCATTCAAGAAATACGTTTTCGTAGTAACGAAGCCCTGCTTCATTTGGCGCTTCCTCTTCACCGGTGGGAAAAATACGGCTCCAGGCAATGCTGATGCGGAGGCATTTTAAGCCCATTTCGGATAAAAGCTTTATATCCTCAGGATAGCTGTTATAGAAGTCGATTGCCTGATGCGTTGGATAAAAATGCTGCGAATCAGGGCAAAGCATTTTCAGCTTACCGGAAGCAACCGCGTACCGGTCTTCGCCATAAGGAAGTACATCTACATTGGCCAGGCCTCTTCCATCTGCTTCATAAGCGCCTTCACACTGGTTGGCTGCAATTGCACCACCCCATAAAAAATCCTTTTTAAGCATTGCTATTCTCCGTTTCATCATCTAAGAACACGGCCATGTTTTCATTCTTTACGCCAAGCATGCAGGTAAAGAATGCAGCGCCGATAACCGCAGCAGCATATCCAAGCAAATAGGCCAGAGGCTTGGTGTTGACCAGTGCACCCAAAAGTCCGGACACCATCATTGTTTCTGCACCTTGAGTCTTAAACAGTCCTAATACAAAGCCGCCGCAGGCACCGCCTAAGTTAGCGGCCAGGAACGGTTTCCACAGAGGCAGGGAAATACCATAAATCATAGGTTCCGAGATACCGAGCAGCTGGGTCAGAATGTTACCGAAAACGGCAGAGCGCAGCTTGCCATACTTTTTCTTGTCGCGGTAACGGATCAGAAGGCCAACCGCAACACCTGCCAGACCTGCACCTGCCAAAGAGGTAAAGCCCTGAAGGCACGTATAGCCAACTTCTTGAAGCAGCAGCGTATTGATTGGCGTAACAATGTGGTGTATCCCCATGGCGACCAGGAAAAGGAAGGTACCGGATATAATAGCGCCGCCAAGCGCACCGGCATTGTAGACCAGCCACAGGATAGCAGTGCTGAGGGCGTCACTTACAATACCGCAAATAGGCTGGATGATAAACAGTAATGCCAGGCCGGTGATCACAACAGAAAATAAAGCGGGGAAATGGATCTGAAGCGAATTCGGAAGCTTCTTTCTTGCACTTTTTTCAATTTTAGCAGCCAGCATACCACCAATGAGTGCGGCAAATGTCCCGCCCAGGCCGCTTTTGAATTGCAGATTCATGATGCCCATGGCAATCCCGTTTAAGGCACCGACATTCGTAACGATTGCGCCGACTGCAAGGCCTACAAATAAGTTGCCGCCGCGAACCTTGGCGGCCTGTCCTGCAACCGCGACGTTCATGATGGAGAAGAAAGAGCCGGCGATCACACTAAGCGCTGCCATAAAAACAGAACCTCCATCTGCAATTCCGGCAGGATTAAACAGCTGGACACCAAAATAAATGTAAATATACTGCAGTAGCTTCATAATGCCGTATAAAAGGCCCGTACCGGCAAAGGCAGGAATCAGCGGTGTAAAGATCTGAGAGATGATCGTAAAGATCTCGTTTCTACCCTTTTTCTTTTGATTAAATTCCTCTGCATGATCTATGGACGCTTGTGACACGCACCCCTGTATTTTACGGATTTCCTGGCAGGCCGCATCCGCCTTACCAGGTCCCAGGATCACCTGGGGATTGCTGTCATCTCCGGCCAGTCCCATAACACCCGGGATCGCCTGCAGCTTCTTCCTGTCTACCAGTGCCGCATCGCGAACGGCCAGCCGCAGACGAGTCATACAGTTCCCTGCTTTCGCAATATTATCAATGCCGCCCAGTCCTTCGATAATTGCCGTAATGTTAATCGTACTGCTCATAATTTTTTCTCTCCTTTATTTTTTCTCCACTGAATGTAGTTGCGTAAGCTTCCTGTCATATCATGTAAGCAGTCAGGATTACTTTTCAGTGTACAAGACACAGTAAATTGGGGAGCCAAAACGATTTCGTCTATCCCTTGATAAATGCTCCGGTGCAAGTCCGGGTGGTAATCGGCAATTGTAAGCAGGGCACGAATCAGATGACTCACGTATTGGAATCGGTAATCCTGCATATGGCTGATAAATTTATCAAAAGATACCCGGTCGTTTATAAAGGTTTCGTTTTGCTGCAGCATATGCAGCAGTGGTTCACTTGCCTTTGCAATATGAAGTCTCCCCAATGCGTAAACGGCACTGATTCCTCTTAAGGAATTATATGATTTACTGGTTTGCGGCAGATAGCTGTCTCTTCGCTGTGCCGTTTCGGTTAAAATCGAAAAGCCAGAATCATCCTCACACAAAGCCAATACCAATGCGCTGTTCACCTGTAAATTGATATTGTCTTCGGTCAGCCAGCCTTTTAATGCGTCTGTGAACCGCCGCTTCCATGCAGCCAGCATCGCAAAACCTGGACTATCGGATAACAGGCCCTTGCGGATCTGTTCCGTTGTTGAAGCAAAACGGAGGATCCGTTCGCGTTCAGGCGGAGGATTGTCCTTTAATACATAATGATTTCCCAAAGAAAGGCAGCCTGTTTGAGTAAGCCTCTCCTTTAATGCCTGGTACGGCACATCCTGCAGCGGAAGTCCCAGACAAAGGGCCTCTTCCACAACTGCGGCTGCCGCTTCGCCTGACTTTTGGCAGTCGCGCATCATTCGCGTATGGGAAGCCATGTCGTGATCCAGCGATAAGATTCGCCCGGCTGCAATCACATTGTCCAGTGCTTTTGGAATCATCACTTCCTTATTGATTGGTACTGAAACCAGGGTGGACCACATACTCAGCCCAACGACCCAATCGCACAAAGTCTGGCTTTCAAAAGCCATATCCTTCACATGGTTATCAATGTTTGCACTGGAATAAAATAATGGCTCTGCAGCTTCCTGGTTTTGTATCACCTGCTCCATTCGAAGCTGCCGGATCCCATCTATGGCAAATCCTTCACGAACCCCCAGCAGAGGGGACATCCCCATGGTGATCTGATCTTTCTGCCAGGTGCTGTAAACGGGATTGTTCAGTGATGCGATGATGTGGCTGGCATATTCCTCTGCCAGCTCCTGGCGGACATAACCCCCATCTATGTTATCAAAATTTATGCGGCAAGTATCTTTTTCGAAAAACTGCCGTACATTGGAAAATGGCTGTGACAGGCCATCGAATTCTCTACCGCTCTTTTTGGCGGATCCGGCCATCCGGCACAGAGCCGCTTCGGCTGAGGCATCAATAAAGTAGTCGGCGGAAACTTCTTTCAGCCCGAGAGGGGAAAGATACTGAATGCCTTCGATTGTTCTTCCAGCCGTATATACGCCGGTCAATGCGGAATCAAAGCTGATTCGGCAGTTTGTATCCTCCAATTCCTGTTCGTACACGTACATACGCATCAGCGGGTGAGACCCAAACACCTCCGGAAGACGATACTGCTTTTTTTGTTGCTCGATTTGTGCGTCGTACGCTTCATAGATCCCGCCGGGAGACCCCTGATAGTAATGGAACATAGCTCCGCTGTGTACACCGCCCAGGAAATTCTGCTTTTCTACGATCAGGACGTGGCGTCCTTTTTTAGCAAGGCAGATTGCCGCAATGCTTCCGGCGGTACCGCCCCCGAGAATGACTGCGTCATAATGGTTAGAAAAAGAGACATCACCTCTTTGTTCCTTAGTTATTTCTCCATGTTCGAGAATCTGTTGAAACATCAGCATAAGCAATCCCTCCAGAATTGTTCCCCACGTTCCATCGCATGAAGCAGATCTTCCGATAAGCAGGAACACAAAATGAAACCATTGGAATCAGAAAGAACAGAAGGCTGCTTCCCTCTGACGCATATCCGATCCGCTGCCTTCAGCAAAAGATCGCTGCTGTCCGTTCGCGTGCAAGGAAAAAGCCCGAGGGCTTGTTTGCGCAGCTGCGGATATGACAGTTTGGCGTCTACCGGCATTTCAAGTATGTAATATCCGCCGGTTGGAAAATCATGAATCGTGGCATTGGGGCAGATCACCGGATCCTGGCCTGCTTTCCGGATCAGAAGGTTCAAACTTTCGGCTACCATTCCATTAGCGGCATGCTTAGCAAATGATTCGGTAGTGTCTACATAATTTTCTGCCTGTATGTGATAGATTTCATCCCGGCAGATGGCTGTAAGTGTGAAATGATTCATATCTTGCTGACGGGATATGATCAAAAAATCGAACAGGATCTGTAATTTCTGGCTTTCCGCGTATCTGCCCAGGGCGGGCATCCCTTCGGTAACAGCCAGTTGCCCCTCCTGAACAATCGATGGATACTGTTTCATGTCAGCCCTAAATTTGCGGGCGGCCTCTCCCTGTATCGCTCTTTCCGGCATGGGGTCAGTCCGCATACTGGCATAAAAATCACTTGCCAGCTGGTTTCCCCGATCCACAATCAGTGTTCCTTCCGGATCACACGAAGCAATTGCCATCCCTGCCATGGTCGCACCATTGACAATGGTCTTATATTGTTTCAAAATTTAGGATCTCCTCTCTATATTTTTGTTTTTCTGTTAACAATATTATATAATTTTCACCAGTGCACTGCAACGCTTTGGGACCAGCTTGTTCCTTATCTCAAAAGTTGGACCTTATACCTTTATCCGTGATTTATCACACAAAAAAAGCATACCCCGAAGGATCTGCTTTATGTATTGATATCTTTATGAGCGGAAATCACTAATCCGGTTTGGCATCGCTGGTAGATTCCGGCAGGGCTTTTTCTTCTTCTGTTCTCATATTGGCTTTATACTGCTGATACTGTAAAAACAATGTTTCAATGGCAATAAAGTATCCAACAGCAGACTCGGTCCGATAGCCGTGATACTCTGAATAAAATTGAAAGTCCATCGTGTGTACATAAATGTTTTCATCACAAATCGAGGACAGTAAATTGTCTTTTAGCCGGGTGATCGAAATTACAGGAACGTTTCTTGCACAGAGGTTCCGTGCGAACTCTAATGCGACCGGTGTTTCGCCGCTGAAAGAAATGATAAAAACCAGGTCCTGGGGGGTAACATTCTTCAGCAGGTACGATAATTCGCTCCCGCCCTGTATGCTGATGATATAATCACCGCTGCACTGAAACAACCGCCGCATTTCTCCAAGAACGTTGTTTTGCATATTGCCCGTACCATAGGCAAAAATGTGCTTAGCACCATAAATCATCTGGTTGATCCTGGTAAAGTCTTTGTTTTGCATCTCAGCAACGATCTGGTGATAGAGTGAAATAAGATCTTTAGGATCGTTGATGTAAATCGTAGACTTCTGCTTATAATCCAGCTTCAATAAGGTCTTCAGTTCTGCATAGCCGCTTAATGAGAGCTTCTGCGCAAAACGCAGCACCGTTGTGCGTGACACGTTACAGACATCAGCCAATTCATAGATGGTGTAATCACAGCAGGCTTTCCGGTGAGTTGAAATGTATTTCCAGATGATAAGGTCAGTTTCTTTCAGTTTATGATAATACTTATTGACAAGCTCTTCAATTTCGATAACCATAGTTGCATTCCTCCTTAGGATCAGATGGGCCATGAATACTATTATACTATGCATCAGAGGTATTACAACAATAATATACGAACTGTAAGCTGAGAAAACTTCTGGTTTCTCTATTCCATTACTTGATCCGGTTAGTTCCGGCTTCCCACCAATGTAAAAAAGCGATATAATAAGGCTATCTCATAAAAAGGAGCCAGCAGATGATTTCTATTCTTAATTGCGGTTATGAATCCAGACATCAAAAACCATTTCACATGTTTCGCCCGGAAGGTTCTTCCGACTATACCCTTCTTGTGGTCAAATCCGAAGCCTTTTTTGAATGCGGCCATACTTACAGGAATCTCCCTGCCAATACGGTGATTCTTTATGACAAATATGCTTATGTCCATTACGGCTGTCGCACACCGGATTATAACGATGACTGGATCCACTTTGATCTGGATGAAAAAGATCTACCCTTTCTTATGGATTTAGAAATCCCCTTCCAGACGCCGGTACCCTTATCTGATGCAGGGCAGCTTTCCGAATACAGCAGGCTGATCGTAATGGAAAAACACTCCTCCCACCCTTACCGGGTGCAGATTCTGGATTCCCTCATGAGGACTCTCCTTTACACCCTCGCTTCCCAGATCCATGAAAAACCGGATAAAGCGTCTTCTCATAAATACTATGGAATCATGTACGGCCTTCGGGTATCCATTTTAAATGCCCCTCACAGGAAATGGACCATAGATACCATGTCCCAGTCGGTCCACATGAGCCCCTCTTACTTTCAGCATCTTTATAAGGAGCTTTTCGGAACCTCCTGCATGCAGGATGTGATATCCGCCCGTCTGAAAAACGCCTGTTTCTATCTGCGGACCACGGAAATGTCTATCCAGTCCCTGTCAGGCTTTTGCGGATATGAAAGTGAATTTCACTTTATGCGGCAGTTTAAGAAATATAAAAACATGACTCCCAGCCAGTACCGCTCCAATTACAGGAATGTATCACCATAGGAAAAAATCCTGGCCTTTCAACTTAAACAAAGCCTCCATAAAGAAATAGTCCCCGTAAATAATAGGAAATTCATGTTCCTGGCTATGATAGGAACCGGTTCCCTTTTGGAGAATGGAATCATTTTCTTCTGTGAAATCACAGTGATGCTCATACAAAGCCCTTAACAGCTTTTCCGCTGCCTTGCAATACATATCCTGCTCCAGTTCCCCAGCCCGTCTGCCTATTTCGATCAACCCGCAGGCTGCAATGGCCGCCGCCGTATCATCACACCAAGCTGGCTCCTTTGGCTGACGAAAGTCCACCGGTATGATGCCGTCTTCCGGTATGGCTGCCATAAAATAATGGGCGATCTTTTTTGCAGTATCAAGGTATTCCTGTTTCCCGGTATGACAAAAGCTCATAAGAAATCCATAAAGTCCCCATGCCTGGCCTCTTGTCCAGGAAGAGCCTGTCTCATAGCCCTGCCCCCCGTAATCCCTTATCCGTGCTCCAGTCAAAGGATCAAACTCCACAATATGGCATACCGAGCCATCCCCTCTTACAAAATGCTCCATCACCGTATCCGCATGGAGCACGGCAATCTGTTTGAACCTGGGATCTTTTGTTTCCTCACTAGCCCAGTAAAGCAGAGGGATATTAAAGAGACAGTCAATGATCGCCCAGCCTCTTGTATCATCACTGCTTCCCGGTTTATCATTCCAGGCCCGTATAAAACGGCCGATGGGATTAAACCGCCCTGCTAAAAGACTAGCGGCGTGAAGCCCTCTTTTTCTGGATTCCGGATTCCCGGTGAGACGATAATCTGCCACAGCCGTAGGAAGGTACATAAAACCAACATCGTGATGAAGACCGTAATAATCCTCAAAACACTGATCCAGCTTTTCCTCAGAAATCCGGGCGATCTCCATATACCGTTCCTTACCGGTCTTATGATACATCTGCCACATCATGCCTCCCCAAAAGCCGTTACACCACCAGTTGATCCCATTGTCTCCTGCGAATTCACTGCCTTTGCTCCGATCGTCATGAACGCCATTTACCGTGGTATAGGGAATTTTATTTTTTGACTTTTCACTGACCCACTCCATCTTTTCCATGACCTTTAAAACAGCCTGGTCGATCCATGAACTTTCCTGTTCTTTACACATGAGCTTTTCTTTCCTTTCCATTTTAGAATATGATATTATTCGTGTCTATATAGTATAATCTGTTATCTTTATACCCTAAAGGAAGGCAGCTTTACAATGTACGTTTCAGTTTAATACTGACTTATTCTGCTTTCTTATACATCTCTGATACAAATTTAATCAGGATGGCCCATTAAATCCATAATAAAAAAGCAGGAGCCTTTTGAAATATCTTTTTCTCACATTTTCCAATCAAAACTTAATCACTACATTTAATGCTTCATGAACTTTACCTGCTGTCCGAATAGCTTCTGAAATGTCCTTAAGCGCAAACTCATGTGTGATGATTGACTCCAAATCATATTTGCCGCTCTCCATCATTACCATGACATCCCGGACATCTTCGGGCATATATCCGCCGCTGCCGATAAGAGCCTGCTGTGCGTAGGTCATGGACAGTATATCAACCGGGCGCTTGCCCGCCAGCACCGCTACAACCACAATTCTGCTAAAGATCTTGCCCATATCCTGATAGATTTCAAGTACGGAAGGAACACCTGCAGCATCGACATAAATATCAGCATTTGCTGTCTGTCCCTGCAGACCAGGAGCAGTTCCAAATACCCCCATGGCCTTTTCTTTCAAATCTTCTTTAGAAGAGTTGCAGGTTTCAAAGCCCAATTCTTTTATTTTTTCCAAACGAAAATCAGAAACATCAGTCACCATGACTTTATTACAGCCAAATTGCTTCAGTGCAATGGATACAGCAATTCCAATGGTACCCGCACCAAATACAATGGCATTTTCTCCTTTTTGGGGCATTGCACGCCTGGCCGCACGGTTTCCTATTGTAAATGGTTCGATTAAACAGCCGACTTTAGATGAGATTTTATCACTGACCGCATAAGCCTGCTTATTTAGTTCTGCGTTGGGAACTAAAATGTATTCGGAGAAACCGCCAAGTGTACCCGCACGATTTCTATCACCTTTTGCAAGAGACGGATATGGATAAACACGCTGACCTGCTTCTATACCTTGAACACGTTTACCAACAGCCACTACTTCAGATATTGTTTCATGGCCGAACTCTCCTCCGACTGTAACTTTATGGCCAGTGGCTGGGCCATGCCTAAAAACAGCAACATCCGTACCACAGATACTCGAATAGATATTTTTAATGACGATATCGTTGTCACCACAAACCGGTGTTTCAAGATCTACGACCGAAATGTCTTCTTTACCGTTATAAATTGCAGCTTTCATAAGAAAATACCTCCATCTGGTTTTTAGATTTGATACTTTATCTCAACACTTGTATTGTTAATATATAATAAGTATAATATTTGTATTATAATTATACTATCATCAATTCAGCTTCCAGTGTTGGGATAATGCCTAGAAAGGAACTTATGAACACAAAAAACAATCAGCGATACCGGGATAACGAACAGAAAATTGAAGAATGCTTTATTGATATGTTAGCCGTGCAGGAAATCAATCAGATTACGGTACGCTCCATCTGTCAGGCAGCAAATATCAATCGGACGACTTTTTATACCCACTTTCAGGATGTTTATGATCTGTTAGCTAAATTAGAGGCAAAGATGAATGCCCGAATAATGGAACAATATGATATGAACAAACTGAACGGAACATTTTTCATGACAGCAGAATATATACTACCATTTTTAACTTTTATACGTGACCACCAGAACTTTTACCGCGCTTGCTTAAACAAACGAAAAAATTTCCCTATTGAGGCAGGCTTTGAACAACTATGGAATAGAGCCGTTAAGCCTAATGCGCTGCAAAAGGGAATTACCTCGGAAGATGAAATGATGTACTATTTCGTATTTTATCAGGCTGGCATCACCATGTGCCTAAAGCGTTGGGTCGATCATGGCTGTCAGGAACCGCCAGATAAACTCTGCAATTATATTTTGAACTGTTTCCCAAAATAATAACACTATGGAATTTGTAATCGTAAAAGAAGGAGCTGTCCATATGGCAACTCCTTCTCTCATAAAAATAAATCAATTTTCCTTATTGTCTTCTTTTATCCCGTCCGCTTCTTCCTCCCCTGGGCGCTCAAATTCTCTCCGCAGCAGCTTTTTCACAGACCAGCCCACAAGCAATATCCCTACCACAAGGAATATAACCAGCGCTGTCATTTGAACCAGGTTTCGGATCCCGAAAGACATGGAAAGCTCCGGTATCATCTGGAACCCAAGGTAAACCAGATAGCCTCCGCCCACAAGCCGCAGGACCAGGGTGCTCTGAGGCGGATTGGAGGAACCTTTTTTCTCACTCATTATTATTCTCCTTTGTTATAAATTTCACAGATTCCCTTTCAACAGCCTCCGAATCAAAGAGGTAATTCCCATCAAAACATGGATTCTCTATGAGCTGTATCATATGTTCCGCCGCCTTTCTTCCCAGGGCCTCCATGGGATGGGGAAAGGAGGTGATGGGAACCTCTCCCAATGTCGCCAGATCAGAATTATCAATGCTGACAAGGGATAAGTCCTCCGGTATGCAGATTCCTCTTTTTAAGCAGATCCCAGACAACAGGTTTGCAACCTCATCGTTATAGCAGACAACCCCTGTGCAGCCCTCCAGCCGCTGGAACAGATAATCCGCCCATAACTCCATATCTTTCAGGCTCTCGGAATCGATCCACAGAATCCTCTTTCCGTCCAGCTTTAAGCCTGCCTTCTCCATGCTCTTTGCAAAACCGGAATATCTTAAATGGCCCTGGCCGTCATCCGATTTAAAAATTCCCCCAATCTCTTTGTGCCCCGCCTGAATCAGATACTCTGCCGCCTTCTCTCCTACCAGCGCGTCATTAAGTGATACGCAGGGAAGATTTAGCCCCGGATAACTGCTGTTAAAAAATAAAACCGGTACCTGCTGCCCCATCAGCTTCCTATAATAATGTAGATTCGGGTTGGGCAGGGCGCTCTTTGCAGGTTCCACAATCAAACCATCAATCAGTCCCTTATCCAGAATCTTATCCAGCGCCTCTCGTTCCCGATCAGTCCGGTTCCCGGTAAATGCTACCTGCATGGTATAACCAGACTTGGAAAGCACCCGTTCAATCCCCTTAAGCACAGCCGGAAATATATAGCTGTCCACATAGGTGCTGATGACAGCTATATTAAAATATTTTTCCTGACTTCCTCCCCGGGCACAGGCGCCTGCATAAGTTCCGCTTCCCTGTATCCGCGTCACCAGCTTCCGCTGCTCCAGCACGTCGATCGCATGGCGTATCGTCTGCCTGCTTAAATGAAACTGAAGGCTCATCTCGTTTTCAGAGGGAAGCTTATCGCCCAGCCCGATGCTGCCGTTTTCAATCTGTTCCTGTACCCATTGGACAACCATCATATATTTTGCTTCCCGTGCCTGCATATTCCATCCCTATCTTTCAGCTATTTTTTTCTCTTTGATAATAAGTCTATCGTAACTGCCCCCAAAAGTACAGCACCTTTTACGATTTTCTGGATATCGGTGGACCAGCCGTAAAGGGACATACCATTGTTCAAAATACCCATGATAAATGCGCCGACAACGGCTCCGATAATCGTTCCCACCCCTCCGGTAGTAGCAGCTCCTCCGATATAGCAGGAGGCGATGGCATCCATCTCAAACTGATCTCCCGCCTTGGGAGTTGCAGAAGCATTTCTGGCGGAGAGAACGATTCCGGCAATGGCGCACAGAATGCCCATATTGGTATATACCCAGAAAAAGACCTTTCCCGTATTGATGCCGGAAAGCTTCGCCGCTTTCGCATTGCCGCCCAAGGCATAAATCTGCCGCCCTGCCACAGTTCTGCTTGTAATGAAATGATAGAGGGCAACCAACGCGCCCATGATAACCAGAACGAACGGAATGCCGTTATATCGGGACAGCTTGTAAAAGAAAAACCAGACAATCACCAGAATCACGCCCACCTTTAATACGGACTGCCACAGGGGATTGTCCGGAAAACCATATTTCTTCTTTGTCCGTATGCTCTTTATTTCGGAGAAAATAATGAGTGCAAAGGCGGCAAAGGCAACTCCAATGGATACCACATCCAAAGTTCCTGTGCCAAATGAAATTTTAACGGTAGGCAGAAAGCCTGCACCAATGTATGTATAGTTTGTGGGAAGCGGCCCCTTTGTCTGGGCCTTTAAAAGAGTATAGGTAAGTCCCCGGCCCATTAACATGGTTGCCAGCGTCACAATAAAGACAAGGCTAACAGGACCCGACGCCGCACAAAGGCTTGTCTGAAAGACAAACAAAAAGACACCGGTTCGAGAAAAATCCGAACGGTGTCATATGGATAATGGGCGCAGAAGTCACCCATATTTAGACATGTATTTTTATATAGCTGTTTCCTTTTTCAACCTGCGAAAAGCCCATGAAAAACTGATACCACACATAACTACAAGCAAGAGAACAACGAAAACCACATCACAGACAACAATATTGCCATTATAAGGGAATCATCACTTTTTCGTACTGGTAGTGCCCTGCATCCACAACCATACGGCACATTGTGATTTCCAAATCAAAACGCCGTTTGCCGCAGCTTCCGGGATTGAGAAACAATACTCCCCCAATAATTTCTGCAGAATATTTGTGGGAGTGACCGTATATCACCACGTCAATATTTGTTAAGTATTTTGGGACATCCTTCTTGTTATGAACGATGAAGAATTTCACACCTTCAATTGTAACGGTAATGCTTTCAGGCAGGGCTTCTGCCCATTCTTTATCGTTGTTGCCACGCACCATATAGGTCTCTCCGAGCCGTCGTATGGACTCGGCAATGTATGGTGTGTTGATATCACCGGCATGAATGGAGCAATCAGCTTTGGCAAGTTCAGCTATAACAGGCTCTCGCAACAGACCATGAGTATCGGATAAGATTGCAATCTGTTTCATGAAATTCTCTTTCTTAATTATAAGTTTATTAATAATCTTAGTGCTTAAAAAATGATACTGTCAGAAATGATACTGTCAGAAATGATACTGTCAGTCAGGACTTTATAATCAGCCCATAGTTCAAAACAGCTCAATAAAGTCCTATTTTTCCTTTATTCATTCATCAGACGGAGGGAACGCCATCGTTTCGAATATCTGCCCATCTATGCTAATGATATCATCAACGGAGATCACGATGTCATTGGCCATAACGACAACCCGTTCATATTTATCTATCTTTTCAGCCGCATTGACAGCAGTAACATAGGTGCCGCCATTCTTCTTCCCATCCGGCTGAAAGTAAGTGATTGCAATTTCAGGATGCTCTTTAAGCCGGTCTGCTATGATTTGCAGCTTATTGCTCAAAGCGTCCTTCATGGATTCGTCCAGTTCTACTCTCTCATCAGTCAGCCTTGCAGTTTCTTTAATGGCGGCATCATAGCCGGTCAGTGCAGCGAAAGGGGAAAACTGAGCTGCCCGGTCAATGGCTGCCATATGGGGGTGGGTCGTAGAAACATGGTGTGGTAGATCGATGATATCGTCATATGCTTTCGTCACGCCTTGTGCCCTCCAATCTGTTTATTCCGGTCTAATGTGGTAGCGCCTTCCTCCAGATTCATGCCCTTTAAGATGGCGTTTTTTCCATATTTCTTTTTTATCTCCAGCATAGCTTTCTGCATGCTTTTCTCACGTACCAGCTCGGCTTCTTCCTCTTCTTTTTTCGCCTGGACAGCACCGTAATCCGTAAAGAGATCAAGCTGTTCAAAGCGATCTGACTTTTGAACGGTTTCCTCATCCACAACATGATTTGCTGTGATGTTGACTCTCCTGACGAGGAGATTTTTGTCGACAATGCGCTCAAACAAGTCCGTGACAGCATCCACGATCAATTTTGTAGAGGAGGTCTGTCTGCCAAGGTTTGCCGTACCGTGTGCAGATTTCGGAACGGCACGTCCGTAGTGGTCGGTGGTGACCGCCCCGTGGTATGAGTTCTTGGTCTTCGGGTTTGTCAGATTTTCAATATCATATCCGACCGTCAGAACAAGCTGGTCGGTCACAAGCTTTTTATCTACCAAATCAAGCACCAGCAGATCGGTCATTTCCCACACAATCAGCTTTGCTTTATCAAAGGTATAGGCGCTTTGCAATACCTGCCCCGATCCAATACTGTTTGTGCTTGGTTTATAGGCTTTAATATGGGCAATCGTGCATGGCTCCCACCCCCATGCATGGTCTATCAACAGCTCCGCATTGATTCCGAACAATTTGTACAATAAATCTTCTTTATAATATTCGTCAGACTTACCTATCGAGCATCTTGCAATATCTCCCATGGTAAAGAGTCCATGTTCCTCCAGCTTCTTAGCATATCCTCTGCCAACACGCCAAAAGTCGGTTAAAGGCCGATGTGACCATAGCAAGCGCCGGTAGCTTATTTCGTCCAATTCTGCTATCTGCACGCCGTTTTGATCCACCGGAATACGCTTTGCCTGTATATCCATAGCGATCTTGCAAAGATACAGGTTTGTGCCTATTCCTGCTGACGCTGTAATACCTGTCGTTTTAAGAACATCCAGAATCATTTTTGTGACAAGCTCACGGGCGGAAAGATTGTAGGTGTTCAGATAATCGGTGGCATCGATGAATACCTCGTCAATGGAGTAGACATGAATATCTTCGGGCGCGATGTACTTTAAATAGATATTGTAAATCCGCGTGCTGTACTCAATATAATGCGCCATTCTCGGTGGAGCAATAATATAGTCAAGTGAGATACCCGGTGAGGCTTTCAATTCCGTCTGGCTGGAAGAAGCACCGGAAAAGGCTCGTTCCGGTGCTTCGCGCAGCCGTACCGCATTTACTTCCCTGACCTTCTGCACGACCTCAAACAGCCTCGCCCTACCGGGAATCCCATACGCTTTGAGGGAGGGAGAGACGGCAAGACAAATGGTTTTTTCGGTACGGCTTGCATCAGCGACAACAAGGTTCGTGGTCAGCGGATCAAGCCCTCGTTCCATACACTCGACCGAAGCGTAGAAGGATTTTAAATCAATTGCAAAATAGGTTCTGTTCTTCATGTTTATTCTCCGGCCGCCTCCTTAATAATTTATCGATTTAAGATTATGTCTTTATCATAGTATGTACAACCGCAGCTTTAATAGCTCCATATCAGTATACTCTTTTTAAATAAATCTGTATTGATTATAACATAACACCTTTCATTTTTCGATGTTAAATTGGGGGAAGATAAAACTGCCAAGACTGTCCCTGGATGTACAAACAGGCCTGTTTTGTTTTAATAAAACCAGCCTGCCCTAGGGAATAACCATACAGATATCTTCTCAACTTACTGGATTTTGTATATCACCTGCTGATTTTAAAATCTTGAATACAGTATTATGCTGCGCTGGCTTCCATTCATCGTTTTGAGTAATGAAACACAGCAATTCCATCGCTAATAGTGTATTTATCAAGATGAAGCTGTATCGTCGGATTGTTTCCCAAAAACAGCGGACGGCCCTTTCCAAGTATGGTTGGAATGATTCCCACAATATATTCATCAATAGCATCGGCTTTAACAAAGTGATCTACCAAACCGCCGCCGCCAAACAGAAATATATTCTTACCACTGTTCTTTTCTTTTTCAAATATGCTGACTATATCTCCATGGATAAAACGGAGATTACCCTCATCTTCTTTCTCTTCACTTGTAGCTACATAAACCGTTTTTGTTGGATACTCTTTCGCAAAACCCTGATCATAGCAGTTTTTGCCCATAACAACAATGTCAATACACGCAAGAAACTCTTCAAAATCACTTTTTTCGGAGGTATCAATAGAGGCATCGCCTTGTCCCACAATCCAGTCAAAGCCTCCTCTATCATCAGCAATATACCCGTCAATGCTGATGGCCAGGTTCATTATAATTTTTCCACTCATTTCAATCTCTCCTTTTCATCGTGTGTTGGCTGCACCTTTAATTTTAACATAGTACTGCCAAGAATGGTAAGATTGCTTTTAAATTAACTCTTAATTAGATAGCATTGCGGATTACGGCCGGGATGATTCTATGTATATAAAAAGAGTGAGCAAATAACCCTACTCTTTTCATAAAAAGATTGGACAGCATTCCAACACAGGATCTTCTGTTTTGATGTCACAGATACCGCCTTGTTATTTTCATCAGACCATGAATGAGTTGGATATAATAATAGCAATTATTTATTTTGCCAATCAGCCGGATAAGTCACATAGATAAATCTTGCCTTTCCTTCAACTGAAAACTGAATACTTGAACCACTTGGAATCAAAATCAACTCTCCTGCATTGGCGGTTATACGACGGCCATCTATGATAATTGTTAGAGTTCCTTCGATGATATAATCAATTTCATCATATCCTAACGTCCAATCAAAGGTAGTATCTTCCATTACCATTAGTCCGCAACCCAGTCTGGGGCTTTCAGTAAGTGAGACTAAATCCTTCGTATACACTTTATGATTAGGATTGCCTGTGTCCAGCCGATCTTCTTCACTTACTGAAAACAATGGCAGCGAAATAGCCATTACACCACTAGAGTCAACATGTCTCTTAGAAGAATCATTTAACTTATTGCTGTATTCTTCCATTATAATACTACGAACTAACTTTTCAATTTCTGATCTGTCTATATTCAACTTCTTAACCTCCATCCGTACTTAAATCCCTATCGCATTCGCTTTATTCAATCCTAAATACACGTTTCGATAAAAATATGGCAACAAAAATGGCAGAAATACCACCGACCAGCTTGCCAATAATCATTGGAGTAATCAACTCTGGGGCAACACCGGCTGTAAATCCTAAATGGTCACCAAATGTAAAAGATGCTGAAACCGCAAAAGCGATATTAATCACCTTTCCACGTTTATCCATATCTTTTACTGTTTGGAACATGGCGATATTGTTGGCAAGAGATGCAATCAGACCTGCTGCCGCAACATCATTCATTCCTAACAAATGGCCTAGTTTCATCAATGGTTTTTTGAATATCTTCGTGATCAAGAACACCAATCCATAAGCACCAGCTAAAGTAATGGCAATGCCACCAACTGTTTGGAATCCAACTTCAAGCGTATCTTGATTTTCAAATACTTTGATACCTAATAGTAAGTCTAACCCTCCAATTGCCAGCCCAATGGCTCCAACAGCCACTATAATTTTCCCAAATACATTGAACCCTTTTATCATTCCTTCAGGGATTTTAAATAGTCCAATGGAAATTAAAATCGCTACAACTATTATGGGTATTAAATTCATAAAGACTTTAATGATTGGCATACCCATCATGATTCCTGCAACTAATGCTCCAATTGGAATCGTCACAATCCCGCATAATACACCTTGCGCCAGATACTTTGTATCTTCGTTACTGATAAGACCCAATCCAACCGGGATCGTAAATACAAGTGTTGCTCCCATCATGGCACCTAAAATACCACCTGAGAAAAGTACAATTAATGGGTCAGAAGTCATCTGTTGCGCTAAGAAAAAACCACCCATATCATTTGCTAATAAAGTTCCTGCAAACATTGCCGGATCTGCTCCTAACAATTTATACAAAGGAACAATGATAGGACTTAGCCAGTCCGATAACTTCGGTGCTAAAACAATGATACCAGCCATTGAAAGAGCTAAGGAACCCATTGCTAGTATACCTTCTTCAAATTGTTTACCTAAACCAACTTTATTGCCCAGGGAACGGTCGATTGCACCTATGACCATTATAATTACCATAAGCCAAATTATGATTTCATTTATACTCATACATTTCACTCCATTCAGTTTTTATCATTCCTTTGGATAGTCCACAGTGTCTATAATACCGACAATCACCATATCAACAGGAATACTTTTACCATCAAAAGACAGACGGCCAGAGCTGCCAGTCGTAATCAGTACGGACTCTCCAATGCCTGCGCCTACATGATCAACTGCAACAACCAGAGCAGGATCAGCCTCATGTTCGTTTCGTTGTTTTTCAATAAGCATGAACTTTAAACCATTTAACTTTTCATCCTTGCGAGTAGCCCATAAGCTGCCAACAACTTTTCCAATGAACATAGCATGCTCCTTTCTATACGATCTCAACACCTAAATCACGCAAATAATCCCTGGCCAATGCTGTAACAATGATGTTCTTATCTGTTTCAAAGATGTCTCCTGCATGTAAGTTCAGTTTTCGCACTTTTGCTATGGTAAGAAGCTCTTTCTTATCACTTTTATGAGCGATATCTTTATCTTCCTGATCGACCGTTTCATTCATCGATTCAAAATGCTTTAACGGAAGTATAGATGCACCATATCTTACCAATTGGTTTTTATAATTCTCAAGGACTTGCAGCAATGCTCGCGGAGCAAAATTCTGACTTGCATGAAGTTCCATTCCTTCTTCTAAAAATAAGACTTTTTTCTTATTTAATAAATGCTGAAAAATAATTACTTCATCTTCTGATTGAGGAAGTCCCAGTGCAATCCGATTCATATTTAAAATAGTAAGTTCAGTAACGATTACTATATCCGTATCAGATTTATCTTTTCCTGATGCTATTTTATAGCCTCTATTTTCATAGTAAGTCCGAATACTTGAATATTCTTTCCCTAAAAATGCAACGGTTTTGCTATTTTCTTCCTTCTGCAAACGTTGTATGATAATATCTGTGATCTTTTGCACTGCTATTTCAATATTATCCATCCATATCACCTCTTAACAATACACCCACGTACGCCTTTACTATGGCCACAAGCATTTGCTTCATCGTAATCAATGTGCATATAAGTTTCAAACCTGGGACTTATTCTCACCATAACATCCTCAAATATAAGTGGTCTTTTACTAAACACTTGAACAGCTACTCTCTCTTGATCTTTAACACCTAACTTTTCAGCATCTGTATCTTTTACATGAATATGGCGTTTTGCAACTATGACTCCTCTATCTAAAACAATAGACTTAGAACCATTCCTCACAATAATCCCTGGGGTGTTATCAATATTTCCACTTAATTGAACTGGCGCATTTACACCTAGTGAACGTGCATCTGTTAATGAGACCTCCACTTGACAGTTTTTCCGCTCTGGACCAAGAATGATAACATCGTGAATCGTGCCTTTCGGTCCTTCAATGCTCACTCGTTCTTCTGATGCAAATTCGCCTGGCTGTGATAAATACTTCGTTGGATGTAATTGATAACCCACACCAAAGAGGGTATCGACTGCCTCCCGAGTCAGATGGATATGGCGTCCGCTTGCTTCAATTTCAAAAGATCGATCCATTACATCTTGTATACGTGAGACAACTGTATCTACAATTGTATCAATGTTATAATCAGTCATATTATCACCCCTGTTTTACTGAATTTTCTTTCATCTGCACCATCAAAACCCAACAATAATCCTTCAACGTAGTTGCTATGGAAATGCATTTTATATAATCCTCAAATTTCAGGCCTTCCTTCATTTCTTTCGCAATAAAATGTTCTAATTCTTGTAAATATGCATGTAACTCAAATAAAGCAATGACACATTCTTCATCTTTATAGGTTGGAATAAAGGAACCTTCTGGATATTTACTGTTGATGTATGGCTTTTTGTCTTCCAACAACTTTTCAATTTCCTGTACCAGATCTAACCGGTATGAAGCTAACGTCTCCATTGTGATTGTCCTGACTACCATTAGGATCGTATTTAAAGCCTCTGCCAGTTCCGTATTTCCTATACCGTGACTTTTCTTTTGTAAAGCCACTATATGGCTTATTGTAATATTTATTTTAATTCCAAACTGATAAGTTAAGTGGCTTTTCCACATAACTTGTCCATTTCCATTGATATTTATTAATACATCCTGGATATTTTTTGCATTTTGGGGTTCATTTACGTTCAACTGGGTCATTGGGAAGGCTGCTTCCAGAGTCTTAGTTTCAGATGCTTCTGGTGTTTTCATATATTCGATCGTAATATCCTTTAAATACTCTTTTGCAGAAGGTGTAATTACAGTCCCAGGTTCTAAAACTAAGAATTTTGTTTCTTTTAAGTTCGTCGTACGCAGCAGTCTTTTTATTTTACTTTCCGTTAAAATGGCCATTAGTACTCACTTCCCCTCGATAAAGGAAAGGCTGGGCATACGCTTTTATTATGCCTCAGCCTCACTTTAAATCTTGCAGCTTTAAGCGTTCATCATGAGTTCGAAGCCTGTGAATCGTATTTTGGCAGGATTACGTCTACTTCCATATGCGGACGTGGAATTACATGAACAGATATTAATTCACCAACTGCTTCTGCCGCTGCAGCTCCCGCATCTGTTGCAGCTTTCACAGCTCCAACATCTCCACGAACCATAACTGTTACCAGTCCGCCGCCTACCTGTTCTTTTCCAATTAACGTTACATTTGCTGCTTTGACCATTGCATCTGCTGCCTCTACTGCTGCTACCAATCCTTTTGTTTCAATCATTCCTAATGCGTTTGTATTAGCCATTGTATCTTCCTCCTAGATTATATTTTTTATTTTGTTATCAGTGTTTGTGTTGCTCTTTGCTTATTTCAGCTTTTGCAGAACACGTTCAACGAGCAAATCGATTAATTGATCCTTATCAAGTCCAAAGTCTTCAACAGCCTTCGCACTAACATCTTCAAATTTATCTTCTCCACGTATTTCATCCAATGTCCTGACGCCATAAACGACCCGGCGAAGATTAAATAAATTCTGTGGGCCAACATTGTCAGAAGTAGAACTTCCTCCTACAGCTCCACAACCTAGTGTCAAGGCAGGTCTGAGGTTTGTTGTTGCTCCGATTCCGCCTAAGGTAGCCGAACAGTTTATAAGTAATCGCGAAACCGGTACTTTTAAGGCAAAATCTTCTGCAATTTTATTGTTTGCTGTGTGAATAACCATGGTGTGTCCTGCGCCTTCAAAGTTTAAAATCCTGATACTTAAATCGCGGGCTTCTTCCCAGGTATTTACCGTATAGAAGGCTAAAATTGGTGATAATTTTTCTCTTGAATAAGGTGCAAGATCCCCAACACGTGTTTCTTCGGCAATAAGAACTTTTGCATCTTCCGGTACAGAGATACCAGCTAACTCAGCAACAGCCTGTGCCGTCCTTCCAACGATCTTAGGATTCATTGTACCGTTTGGCCGTAGTATAAATTTTTCAAGCTTTAGTGCATCATCTTTTGATAAGAAATAACCACCTTGTTTCTTGAATTCCGATATCACATTTGCTTTACTGATTTCTTCAACAACAATAGACTGTTCCGATGCGCAAATTGTACCATTATCAAATGTCTTAGATTCAAGAATAAGCTCAACTGCTTTCGGGATATCTGCACTGCGCTCTATAAATGCAGGTCCATTCCCCGGTCCAACTCCAATTGCCGGTGTTCCAGAGGAATATGCTGCACGAACCATTGCAGAGCCGCCAGTAGCAAGAATCAAATTTGTATTTTCATTTTTCATTAATTCATTTGTTGCCTGTGTCGTAACTGTTGTAATTACACTAATAGCTCCCTCCGGTAAACCAACGCTTTTTCCTGCTTCATTTATGATGCGGACTGTTTCCTTGATACAATTTAATGCACTTGGATGAGGGGAAAATACAATAGCATTTCCTGCCTTAATGCTGATTAGTGCCTTGTAGATAACGGTTGATGTCGGATTCGTTGAAGGAATAAGGCCAGCAACGACTCCAACAGGAACCGCTACTTCCATATATTTTGCTTCTATATTGTTTGTGATTATACCGACTGTCTTCATGTCTTTCATCGAGTTTAATAAATCTCTTGATGCAAAGGCATTTTTAAGGACTTTGTCCTGCCATCTTCCAAACCCTGTTTCTTCTTGTGCCATTTTAGCCAGCTTCACACGATTGTTAAAAGCTGCTTTTGCCATAGCCTTACAGATGGTATCGATTTCTTCTTGAGATAACTTGGCTATTTCTATTTGCGCTTCTTTTGCTTTCTTCAGTAAATCCCTGGTTTCTTGAACTGAAACAAGATCTTTATCAATCAATCCCATTATGCTTAACTCCTTTATCCAGCAATGTTTCAATAAGCACTGCTTTGTTAGCAGATTTTATTTCTGACTTCTTTATGGTAGAAAGATTTGATTTATATGCAAGTGAACGTAAATCGTTCACTCTCATTTTTTCCAGATGTTCTTTATCAAAGGATGAATCCGCACCCTTTTCTATTTCTTCTACAATCGGTTGATTTGATTCATTTGAATCCGAGGGGTTATCTACCTTTTTACCAAATGATTTCATCAACATCTGCTCAACCTGGTCATCCAAGCGTGGGATAACATGACTGCTGATTAGACAATTCTTATCTGCCACAGCAACTTCACCTGCCTTAATCGCTGCTTTTACTGCCGCAATATCTCCGCTACTATGAATTGTTGTCAATCCTCCACGGATTGTTTCACTTCCAAGCAGAATTACATCTGCCTCCTTTACAGCTGCATCTGCTGCCAGGATTGCTCCTAATTTTCCACGTACTTCAATTAAACCTAAAGCTTTAGCCATATTAACGCCGCCTAATAACTAGTTGGGTTGTCAGCAACGGCTTCTACAGCTTTAGCAAATGATTCACATGCTGATCTGCAAGCAGATTGAGACCCTGTCAGTAATGCTCCTGCAAAGTTTGTTTCAGATGGCGGCCCATAAAATACACTCATTTTTACATCAGCAGCTTTCAAAGCCGAATCCAAAGCAACCATTGCTTCAAGCGGCGGCGCTATTAAATAAGCAATGGCTTCTCCCTCTTTCACATTGGCTCCTTTCGAAAGATAAGAACCAGTTCTCGATACACAATGGGCAAAATAAACGATTGAGTTATCATCATTAGCGCTATAAAAGCTGGCTTCATTATTTATTACTTCAATGGCACGATCCAGGCCACTTCGTACCTCTGCCGGACTAGGACCAGCTAAAATACCGATAACTTCTCCTGCTAATTTTGTAGAAGCATTCGCAGCTCCGGCATACATACTTCTTGCATATACAACTGCTACATCCGATGCCTTCGTTGCTTCATCTAATGCCACATAGGTCACATCATCAGAATCAGAAGTAATAATCCCTAGACTTTTTTGATTTGATGCTAACTTTAATTCCTTAGCCAATCCATCATCAACATTTGGAATAATTTTTACACATAGAACATTTGCACCTAATCGTTCGTTTTTCATTAGGAAACCTCCTTTTTAAATCAAACGGCTTTTTATTTTTCTTTCAAATCTAACCCAGACACTTTTTTATCTAACATTCTCTTGATAATTTCAGCAATATATGCTCCTGCTTCTACTGCCGGGGTTCCTTGTCTGTGAATATTGGAAACCACTGTCCTTCTGGCTTCCGGCATACCAATGGTTGGTTTATAAGCGATATACGCACTCATAGATTCTGCCGTAACAAGACCTGGTCTTTCTCCGATAAAAAGACAGACGACTTCAGCTCCTGTTGTTTCACCAATTGGATCCATCGCTGGGACGCGGCAATGTTTTATAAAAACAACCTGTCCAAAGTCAAGTCCAAACATCTTGAGTCCTTGTTGTAAAGAAGGTAAAACATCTCTGATATTTGCCTCTATTGCTGCGGAACTTAAACCATCACCAACGATAACCTGGACTTTCTGATTTGGTTTCACAGCATTTTTTATTGTATTTATTGCTTCATTTGAAAACTTGCGGCCTAAGTCCGGACGAGTAACATATTCGTCTTTATCCTTGCACTCTGTAGCAACCTCTACAAATCCCATCTCTTTGATTAAATCTTCACTAACATAGGAGAATACAGCATCTTGGGCAGCAGCATGGTCAGCACGGAATCGAAGACTAGGCTCCGTCATATATCTTGTGCCTGTCCTCCACAATCCCAAGCGGGCTGGTGTATAGGATTTCATTCTTAAATAACCTTCTTTATCTGCTGCATTTGGAACTAAAAATTGCTTGCGTATGTCTACTTCTGTAATATCTGGTATAAATCCTTCTTCAACCTCGCAGGGCTTAACAGACTGCCTGGTGCTTACCGTTGCTTCTTTTGACGGAGCATTTATAACTGGCGGTGCTTCATTTACCATTTCATTTAAAATCGATTTAATCATTTCTTTTAAGTTTAATTCGTCCATTAGTTATCCCTCCTCTGCTTCAAAAATACAGATGCATCGCCAGCTTTAGAAGTCAAATGTCCATTTTCGCTGAACCCCATTTTTTCTAACCATTGATCAAATTCCTTTATTGTTCGTTTGTTTAATAATTCTCTAATGGAAGCACCCTCTTGGTACCCTGTGGTTTGATAATTCAACATAATATCATCACCATTTGGAATAGACATAATAAAGTTTACACCAGCGGTTGCAAGTAATACTGTTAAGTTTTCAGCATCATTTTGATCTGCCTTCATATGGTTTGTGTAACAAACATCGCACCCCATAGAAATACCAGTTAATTTACCCATAAAATGATCCTCCAGGCCTGCACGGATCACTTGCTTTGAGTCATACAAATACTCTGGTCCAATAAATCCAACAACGGTATTAACAAGGAACGGATCAAAATATTTTGCAAATCCATAACATCTGGCTTCCATCGTCAGCTGATCTACGCCATTATGAGCATCGGAAGAAAGCTCAGAACCTTGTCCTGTCTCAAAGTACATAACATTGGGACCGACTGCCGTACCTAGCTTCAAAGCCATGTCCTTTGCTTCTGACAGCATCTTAGCCGTAATCCCAAAAGCTGTATTTCCTTTTTCAGATCCTGCAATCGATTGGAATACCAATCCGGTTGGCGCTCCTTGTTCCATCGCTTCCATCTGAGTCGCTACGTGAGCTAAAACAACATGTTGTGTTGGTATTTCCCACTCATTAATAAAATCATTGAATTTATGAAGAATACGCTTTACACTTTCTGTTGTGTCGTCTACTGGGTTTAGACCTATGACTGCATCACCAGATCCCATAGATAGACCTTCCATAACGGAAGCCATGATACCATCCACATTGTCAGTCGTATGATTTGGCTGCAGACGAGTTGAAAAAGTTCCCGGGATACCAATTGTCGTATTAGCAGTTTTCGTTACTATGATCTTCTGAGCACCTACTATTAAATCTAAGTTAGACATGATTTTAGCAACTGCTGCAACCATTTCAGAAGTTAAACCATTGGAAATACGATGAATGTCATAGTTTGTGGTATTGCAATCTAAAATCCATTCTCTTAATTCAGCCACTGTCCAATTTTTAATCTTTTCATAAGTTCTAAGATTCACATGATCAATAATAATGCGTGTTACCTCATCCTTTTCATATGGCACAGCAGGATTGTTAAATAAATCTGAAAGCGTTAAGTGTGATAAAACAACTTTCGCTGCAACTCTTTCTTCCGCGCTGCCTGCTGCAACTCCAGCTAATTTATCCCCTGATTTTTCTTCATTTGCTTTCCCCATAACTTCCATTACAGATGAAAACTGATAGGTTTTGCCAAAAAGTTTTGTTTTTAAAATCATTGTGCAACTCCTTTTATCATTAATTAAATACTAATGTCTTTACGATTACCGGTAAAACAGAGCCTTCTGCAATCGGCATTCCGATATCGATATAATCTCCATTTTGTACATGAACACTATCAATACATACAAAAGGATAATCTTTTGGAAGATGTGCATAAAGGCTATGTCCTAATGCCTTTGCCATGTCTTCTTTTACGATAATAACAAGTGGCAGTTTCTCCTTAATCAACAAATCTAAACCTTTTATCATTTCTTTTGCCAGGCCTTGAATAAACTGGAAGGAAGGGCTATGTGCACCTTCTATCCCTAATCCAATCGTTTGTACTTCTCCATCTACCATAAACCATTTTACTTTTTCTTCAATAATGCTCCCTAAATTCCCACTGTTATCGGCGCTTTCATCATCTTTAGATAACTGTAATATGGGGATATTCTTAAGTGGAAGTATATCCTCTTTATAGGTGATTGTACTCCCGGAAACATCAGTGGTGTGTGATCCTGCTCCTACTACTGTTGCACGAATCGTTTCTACAGTTGGAATCAATTTAAGGGCAGTCATAAGAAGGGAACCACTTAGTTTCTTACCTAACAAAAGTCCAATATCACCATATTCAAAGGGATTTTGTAAATTTTCTTTTGTAATACCATCTGCTACGCCACCCGAAAATGAGATACATTTAATCGGAAGCTTTGTGTTCAATGGTTTGTTGGTTATCAACAAGTCAAAATAAGGACTCTTATTACCTAATCCAATGCTGTTTTCCAGTACTTGTACAAATATATCTAAAAGTTTATCTAATTCCTTAAGATTTATCTTTTCATTTAGATGAATTTCTAAACCTTCTCTTTTAATGATTTCCTTTACTTTGGGTGAAATATAACGGATGATCTCACTTGTATCCACCTTTATCAAGCGGCCTCCAATATCAAAGCAAGCCGTATCCTCAACATCTCCATCGTTAAATACTGCCAGATTTGTTGTCCCGCCTCCAATATCAAAGTTTACCGCCGTTGTGTATTGACTTTCAGAATAGGAATAAGTCCCTGCTCCTTTCCCAGCGATAATACTCTCTAAATCAGGACCAGCTGTTGCCACGACAAAATCTCCGGCAAAACCACTTAAAGCTTTAGCAACTGCCTGGGCATTCTCCTTTCTGACTGTTTCCCCAGTTATAATGACAGCGCCAGTCTGAATATCTGCTTTTGTAATACCTGCTTTTTTGTATTGCTGCTCTACAAATGCCTTTATACCATCGGAATCTATTAAATTGTTTTCTAGTATAGGAGTAAAGATAATATCGCTCTTAAATATCACCTTTTTATCCTTAATGGAAACCCTTGGAATTGTAAAAACTGATGCTATATTTTCAATTGATAGTTCTGACAAAATTAATTGTGTTGTTGATGTTCCAATATCGATACCAACGCTTAATAAAGTTTCAGTCATCTTATCTACTCCCTTTGAATATGTTTCATTAAGTGCTTGATAAAGGTACAACAGTAAAATCCAAAAGACTTTCCATGATTTCTAAAATGTTTTCCAAAGCAATCTTAACCGATGAAACATCCCCTATTATTACCACTGCACCTGAAAATCTGTCGACAAAACCAATTTCAATTTCAGCGGCTTTTGTTGCTATATCGACAACGATAATCGATGCTTCACTCGGTGTTATAGTTAAAATACCGACTGCTTCATTTCCAGATTGTGCGATTCCCAGCTTTTGATATAGTTCTGAATCAGGTTTTGCAATAACATGTGCAACGGTGATTTGTTTACCAGGAACATATTCCTGTATAATCCTTTCATTTACATCCAAGTAATCACCTCATTTTAATTTATTTAAATGATTTCCCTAGAACACTGATTATATCCTCTTTCGTTGGAACAATAGGGTTTGTTGCTGTACAACGGTCTGCAAGAGCAGCTTCTGCTATTACATTTTTATCTGATTCAAATTGTTCCTTGTTCACTCCCCATTCAGAAAGACTCTTGGGAATGGAAAGTGCCTTTTCAAGTGCAAGGATCGCGTTAACCAAACTTCGTACACCCATTCGTGCATTTCCAGCATTTAATCCTAAGAATTTAGCTATTTTAGAATAACGGATTGCAACAGGTGTAGTATTTTTACTGTAATCACCTTCAATGATTCCTGCATTATAACGAATAATATTTGGTAACAAGATACCATTTATTCTTCCATGCGGAATATGCCAACGTGCTCCTGCTGCATGGGCTATCCCATGGTTCAGCCCTAATGAAGCTGTGTTAAAGGCCATTCCAGCCAAAGTTGATGCCATATGCATCTTTTCACGCGCTTCTTTATCATTTCCATCTTTATAAGCTCTCTCTAAATAAGTGAATACATAGCATATTGCTTTTTCACTTAAGGCATCGGAGATATCATTGGCACTGGTGGAAACATAAGCTTCTATTGCATGAGTAAGCACATCAATACCCGTATCAGCCGTTTGCTTAGGTGGTAAACCTGCAACAAGGCCAGAATCTAAAATAGCTTCATCTGGCAATATTTGATCCGTGATCAAAGGATATTTTGTTCCCTTTTCATCGTCAGTGATAATCGAAAAATTCGTAACCTCTGAGCCCGTTCCACTTGTTGTAGGAATCGCGACAAATCGTATCCCACGAAATCGATCAGTCAATTTACCAAAATAGAGCATAGCTTTTGCTGCATCGATCGCAGAGCCACCGCCTATTGCCAATAAAATTGTGGCTGAAAAATCCTTGCTGGATTCTAACCCGGCAACAATATTATCAATTGGGGGATCTGGAATAACGTCAGAAAACACCATTGTTTCAGTGCTGCTGTCAATATAACTTTTTATATGTGAAAGTAACTCTGATGAAGCAATAAAAGAATCTGTTACTATCAAAATCTTTTCATTCTTGAAATCGGATAATCGTTTCAGGCTTTCGTCACCAACGTACAATGTTGTTCCAAATCTTATTTCCTGCATAGCATACTCCTCCTCCTTTCTAATTAAAAAAGCCATTAAAAAATAGTCACTAAGTTCAAAAAATGTATTACTGGTTTTATAAATCTTCTTTTTTCAAATCTATATGGAATACCTTCCCGCTTCTTTCATAAAGCACATCTTCTATGCCTTCGTTTGCATTTGCAACTCGTGCTACGGAAAAAAAGTAATCGGATAAGCGATTAACAAATATCAAAACTTCTTCATTCATATCATTCGTCCATTGAAACGTTACTATCTCTCTTTCTGCTCTCCTGGCAATTGTTCTGCAAATATGCAAAACACTTGCTGCTTGTGAACCACCTGGCAGTATAAAAAACTCCACTTCTGGAGGAATACCTACATGGGCATCAATACACCTTTCAATCCACTCCGTCAAAGCAGATGTGACCCGGTACGTTCCTTTTCCTTTCGGCGTTGCCAGATCATTGCCGCAATCAAATAAACACTGTTGGATCTGCGTTAATTCCTTTTTCAAAGAATCATTGTTTTTTATTAGTGTAACAGCATAACCTACAAAACTATTTAATTCGTCAATCGTTCCATATGCTTTAATACGTTCACTGTCTTTTGCTAATTGGATGCCGCCGATTATCCTAGTATATCCTTTGTCACCTGTTCTAGTATAAATTTGCAAATTTATTATTCCTCCTTAGAAAGATAGGCAATCAACTCTGCCACTCCTTTATCTTCAACAGCAGAGAGCCGGAAAATTTTCTCAACGCCTGCTAATTCTAATCGTTTCTCCGCATTTATAATGGCTTCTTCGTTTGATGCCAGATCTATCTTTGTAATAATTCCTATACATGGTTTTGTAAAATTTTGTGCAAAATAGGGCGAAAATGTCTGGCTCTGCTCTGTCACGTTACAAACGAACCCAATGATATCTGAACTGGCAGCCATCATTTGTAACGCGCTATAGAATCTTCTATGCAATACAAACTCACCCGGCGTGTCAATCATCTGAGAATAGAATTCAACTGATTGTGTTTTTTTATAATTAATGATCTCACCTTGAATCCTTTGGCAAAGGGTGGTTTTCCCACTTCCAACCGATCCAATCAACATGATTTTCATCATTTTCCATACCTGCCTATTATGTTCTTGTTATTTTGGGGACAGAAAACTGCATAAATTCACTTAAATATATAACAACCTGTTCGATAGCAGATTGTACAGCGGCTACATCCCCCAGGATAAATACGGAACCACTGAACCTGTCAACAAATCCTATTTTAATAGGCGCAGCCTTTTTAGCTATATCTACAGCGATGATTGAAACCTCTGGCGGGGTTATGGTTAAAATACCAATTGCATGATATTTTTCTTCATTCAAGCCTAATTTTTCAAAGATTCGCTCATCTGGATTTGCTATAATATGTGCTAATGTCACTTGTTTACCTGGTACTGATTCAAATATCTTTCTTTCTAATACATTCATATGGTCCCTCATTTCATAATGAAAACACAACACACATTTTATTCTTTGCTTTTTATTGCCATATTATGTACTTTATAAATAAAATCTGATCTTTTAGAATTTGTATACAGAAAAAACAGCGCCTTTTGATTTCCTATGAAATCAAAAGGCGCTGCATAAAATTTATTCTATTAACGAACATTTAACGAATTACAGTTCTCTGGCAAGCTCGTATGAATTCCAGATGGAATACATGATATTATGGACCTTCTGGGAATCTCCAATATTGTGGACAGGTATATCCAAATCCTTCAGTTCCTCATACAATCCATGATTCTCGCGGTAGCCGATGGCTGAAATAACCGTATCTGCCGGGAATGAACGTTCTCCTTCCGGGGTCTCCGCAGTCACCTTACCTCCCTCTATACTCTTCACAGTACTGCTTGTATGGATATCCACCTCATGGAATGCCAGCAGATCCACAAGCATATCATGATTCATATGCGGAAGCGCGCCGTGACCGCCCAGAATGTCTTTCAGCATTTCGATGACTGTAACCTTGGAACCGTTCTGCGCAAGCCATAGGGCAGTTTCGCATCCAACCAATCCACCGCCGATCACAACGACATTTTTTCCTGCCTCTGCTTTTCCAAGAAGGATATCATCTGCGGTCGTCGCAAAAGCCTCCGATCCAAACTTGCTCTGAATCGGCTTTGAACCGGTTGCCGTAATGATTTCATCCGGCTTGAAATCGGATATCGTTTCTGCAGTGATTTCACAGTTCATCCTGACTTCCACATTCAGAAGCTCAAGCTGTCTCTGATACCACTTCACAAGGGCTCTGTCATAGCGTTTGAAATGAGGAACACTTCCCGGAATCAAATTTCCTCCAAGGCTGCCGCTTTTTTCACACAGAGTAACCCGGTGTCCCCTTTCAGCCAGCACTCTTGCTGCTTCCATTCCTGCTATGCCGCCTCCAATAACAAGAACATGCTTCTTCTTATTGGCCGGTACGAGTCCGTAAATTTTTTCTCTGCCGCAGGCCGGATTCACAGCACAGCTCACAGGGGCGTTTGAAATTCTGCCCAGGCAGCCTTCATGGCATCCGAGGCACGGTCTGATTTCATCAAGCCTTCCAGTTCTCACCTTTTCCGGATAATACGGATCGGTCAAAAGCTGTCTTCCAAGTCCAATGATGTCGCAGGAATCGCCAAGGGCTTCTATTGCCATCTCCGGATTTTCCATTCTTCCGGCCAAAATAACAGGGACATCTACGTTCTGCTTTACAAGTCTGCCGAATTCACGGTACATTCCATCTTCAAAATACATCGGCGGATGATTCCAATACCAGGAATCGTAGGTTCCCGCATCCACGTTCAATGCGTCATAGCCTGCTGCCACCAGAATTTTAGCAGCTTCAATTCCTTCTTCGATATCCTTTCCAGCTTCTTCATAATCTTCTCCCGGCAATCCGCCGCGACGGATTCCCTTCATGCAGCTTTTCAGACTGTAGCGAAGGCTGACAGGGAAGTCAGGTCCACAGGCTGCTTTGATGCCTTTCACAATGTCCGTTGCAACCCTCAGCCGGTTTTCCAACGAGCCGCCATATTCGTCCGTTCTGCGGTTGAAAAGAGCGATGGCAAACTGGTCCAGGAGATATCCTTCATGAACCGCATGGATCTCTACGCCGTCAAAGCCAGCTTTTTTCGCAACCACTGCGGACATGACAAATTTCTGAATCAGGTTCTTGATTTCATCTATCGTCATTTCCCGGTGCTTGATTCGGGGATCAAATCTGTTTTCATTCTCCGACGGAGCGATAAACTTGGTAGCAAATCCGGGCAGTGCGCTTCTCCCAAGACCTCCGGTGAGCTGAAGAAAAATCTTTGTGCCGTATGCATGGATTCTTTCATTCATCTGATACGCTTCATGAATAAAAGCCAGAGGATTCTGAGTCGGACATGGGAGGCCCGGTCTGACCATACCTTCGATATCCAGATCCACACTGCAGATTCCAGTAATAATCAGTCCGATTCCACCTTTAGCCCGTTCCACATAATATTCCTGCAGCCTTTGGTTCATGGCTCCCAGTGCATCGGCATATCCGACAGGCCCCATTGGCGCCATGGACAATTTGTTTTTTATTTGTACTTTCCCGATATAGGCAGGCTCAAAAAGCTCTTTGAATTTTGTACTCATGTGTTTCCTCCATTTCTCTCCATTAAAATAATGTTACAGCGCCATCTTCCGCTACTTCCACCGTCTGCCCCTCCTGAACCGACTCCAGGAAGCGGTCACCCAGCCCATCAACCGTAACGATCTTTGTGTCTTCCCAAATATCCGCCAGCAGAACTCCCGAAATCGCCAGGGACTCGGCTGTTGCTGAAAACAGCATTGCTTTCGGCTGAATCCCCATAGCTGCGACGGTCTGAATCAGCATACCCGCCGTAGTGGAACCGATCACCTGCGGAATGCACAGGATGGCCCCGGAGAGATCCTTCTGAAACAGGTCCGGATTGTTCTGGTCAGTACACAGTGTCTGTTTTCCATTTGATACCAGCGCCCCCATATAGGATGAAAGCACATTGAATCCCTTTTTGGACACCATAGCGTTTCCCCTGACCTGTCCTGGTATGACTGCTCTTCCCTGAAATTTATCCATTGCTAAAAACCTCCCTTTACTACAAGATTTACAAGCTCCTGGTCGTCTACGTACCGTGCCGAGGAATAAGTTCTCAGTTTATTTGAATTTGTAATGATTGGTTTTTTTGCACAAAGCGGATTGGACATGTACATAAGAGGACAGATGTGAGATACCTTCACTCCTGTTTTCAGAAGCCGGTCATAATACTCTGTCTTTCTGAATCTTGCGATGACATCCGGTGCACTGGTTATGACGGTATCCACCGCGATTTTGTCCTGTCCGCTCTCCTTTAAGGCCTGTTCAAAGATTTCGGTCCATTCTGTCAGCTGGTTGAAGGATGCATGGGGACATCCGATAAATGCCCTGTCAGGTTTCGCGTTCATATCTGCCCATAGGACCGGATAGGAGCTTACCACCCTCTCAAGCTCCGCATCATCGATGACATAGACGGACGCATTCTCTCTGATCAGTTCTTCTCCGTATTTTTTCGCCTCCGGTGTCAGGTTTTCCGCATGGTATAGCGCTACCGCACCGTTTGATGCAGTTGCGGCTCCCATATCCTTTAAGTAGTCCTTTACCGCCGGAGTCAATTCAGTTCCGAGAAACTGATCCAGGCCTTTTATGTATGGTACCTTTTCCACTACCTTCATTCCGATGGCGCTCCCCAGAATCTGCGGACGAGGAATTTTGGTTGTTTTCACTTCTATGATCCAGTCAGCATTTCTTCCTTCATCGGTCAGGAAACCGAATTTCGGCGTCTTTCCGATAATCCCGCTGAAGAATTCCATTACGCCAGAGGTCCTGTTTGTTCGGGCTCCCAGTACAGAATTGGCATAAACCACCGCCGAGGATTCCGCCCAAGCCAGATTGTCCCCGAAATTTGGAGTGTTGCCCACCTCATCAAAATAACAGGCGCAGGTATAGGCATTTTCATCCTTCATTCCCAGCTTCACCAGCATGCTCTCGTATTCCTTCTGGGTTCCGTATAACAGTTGATACATCTCCTTCTCCTGCTGGTCAGCCGGTACATTCTCGTAATCAAGAGGCTGCGGATCCGCCGTGAAAGGCAGCTTGGTCCTGATTCCGGCATCGATCATCTCTTTCATAATTCTTGACAGAGGCTTTAAGGCCGGCATTCCAAAGGAACACACAAGATGCACAGGTCCATCCAAAGGTACAAGACATTCTGCGTCATACATTTCTCCGTACCTTACAAGGGTCTCCATCGTTTTTTGCAGAATATCTCCGTGTTTGCCACTCAGTATCTCCTGCTCTTCGTTTGTTAACTTCATAACCTTCTCCTTTCATTTATATAGTTTTCAACGAACACATTTGACCGAACGTTGTTATGTCAATGTTAACACTTTGATATTCTTTTGTCAATTAGGTCCATGAGTTTACCTTGCATTATTTTTAAAAAAAGATTATGATTAGATAAACTGTACTTAATTGGAGCAAAATAATTTATGGCAAGAAAGAAAAGAGACGAGCAGGCCGCCCAGACAAAAAATAATATCATACGGGTCGCCTTAAATTTAATTCAAAAAAAAGGGTATCACAACATGAGCATCCGGCAGCTATGCCAGGAAGCCGGTATCTCTACCGGAGCGTTTTACCATCATTTCAGTTCCAAGGAAGAGATGATCAACAAGGGCTTTGCCCTGTACGACGATGCTTTGGATCTTCTGCTGCAGCACTATGAATTCCACAATCCCGTAGATGACATAAAATTTATATTACTGCACCAGACAAAATTTGTTATGGAAGAATCGGCAAACCTGACAAAAGAGCTGTATATCGCTCAATTGTCAACGGATGTGAAATATTCCGTAAAGCCGGTAAGAAAATACTATCAGACAGTGGAAGAACTGGCGGGAAAAGCGTTAGAGAAAGGTATGATTCATACCGATATGACGGTGCATGAGCTTACCTCCTTTCTGATCCGGATCAACCGAGGTGTGATAATTGACTGGTGTCTCAACGATTATTCTTACGATCTGATGAAACAGGCAGAAAAGGATCTTAAATTCGTTCTGGACAAGCTGACGGCTCCTTTATCCGTCTAACACGGCTATCAAAGAACTCTGACCGCTTTTTATAGAGCACAGGCGAGAAAACACCTTTTTTCACTACGTTTTTTCTATAGCCATGTTGATACAAGAACAAAATTTAAATATAAAGTGAGCCAGAAACTAACAGTGTCAGTTTCTGGCTCACTTTTTGAAACAAATCAAATAGATAACCGGATTTAAAAGTATATCATAAAAGAAAATAAGCAGCTTGTCATAATTCTTTGACACATCCCCATGAGTAGAATAATGACCACGAAAATCGATTTCACGGACAGCCTTGCCTGCAAATGCTGCCTATGAAAAAGCTTAGGGTCAGAAGAAATAAAATTAGAAATAGAAATATGGGCAGCGAAGTAATTTACTCCCAGATAACAGCATGGGAATGCAGTCTGCAAATTAATAAAAGCAATTTTGGGATTTATCCGCCAAGGCTATCCGTGTACAGCCAGGGGAATGAGGTGGAAAAGTTAAGCATCTTATGTTACAATTTACGAAAACAACGTCGTTGTTTTTTAGTTTATGCAGGGCGAAATGGGAAATAAGGAGTAGATTCGTCACTGCAAGCGAGGAGATAATGCAATGAAAGAATTGCGTAAAAAAAGAGCCATAGCAACGGAATCTAAAAATACGTTCGGAGGTGATAAACAATAGAATAGGAGCTTTTTATGAACAATATACCAAACCCAAATGTGGTTTTTCCAAACGAATACAAAACATCATGTTTCTTAAAAAACGTAATTACTGCCCCCAATATTTTTGTTGGGGATTACACCTATTACGATGACCCGGTTGACCCGACTGCGTTTGAACGCAGCAATGTATTATTTAACTGGCCAGAGTTTGGAGACAGCTTATATATCGGCAAGTTTTGTTCAATTGCCAGCGGAGTGCAATTTATCATGGGCAGTGCCAATCATCGTATAAGCAGTATCAGCACTTATCCATTCAATGTTTTTGGCGGTGCATGGGCGGAAAATACCCCGCCCCACCTCTCCCAGCTTCCTTTTAAGGGAGACACCGTGATCGGCAACGATGTGTGGATAGGGCGGGAAAGCGTCATCATGCCCGGCGTGAAAATTGGTGATGGGGCGATTATTGCTGCTTATTCTGTGGTGGTGAAAGACATAGAACCCTATACCGTCGCTGGCGGCAACCCAGCCAGGCCTATTAAAAAGCGTTTTGACGAAGAACTCATTGAATTGCTGCTTAAACTCCAATGGTGGGACTTTGAACCAGAAAAATTATTTGCTTTCCTGCCAATGCTTTGCAATGATGATTTGGAAATGGTGCGGCAAAATCTAAAGCAAACGTTAAAGCGATAAAATAGCCGCATTATTGGGCAAAGACGAACATTAATCAAGAGGGCGAAAGCAACGGATGCTTCGCCCTCTTGCCCCTGAAAACGGCATATTTTTATTTATTCTTTGAAGCCTGGAACTCATCCATCTGCTTCTGCACCTCTGCCACGTATTCATCAATACCTGCTTTTTTCAGCGCTTCCAAAGCCTTGGGATACTCTGTGTCAAAATCTACGAATCCATAGAGAATCGGCGCCATCTGCTTTCCTGCCACCTCTTTGATTGCCGTTTCAATTACCTTTACCTTCTCGTTATTGAAGCGGAAGCCAAGCATATTGGAGGTGACTGCCTTATCGTCCCAGCTTTCATAGGTATCTATGTAACTCTGTTCGATATCGGGTGCAAATAACTGATAATTCTTGTTACGGAACATCCATTCATAGAAGAACTCATCATTTACCAGCTTTTTAATTCTTCCGTCAACAATATCAAAATCCTTACCCTTCACGCCGTATAAAGCCATCAGGTAATTATCCTGTGAAGAGTAGAGCCAGTCAATAAATTTCATTGCTCCTTCCGGATTGGGCGCCGTCTGTGGTATGCAAAGGACTTCACCTCCGGTGGCTATGATATAGCGGGGTTCCTCCGGTTTCAGGATATAGCTTTTTAACCTGGCATCTGGAGCATTTGCTTTTACACTGCTGATAATCTCATTTTCTTTGCCGAGAGAGCCTTCTACCCATAAGTATAAGCCGGTCTGCATACGGGAATCCCTCTCATTGTATTTGGTCGTCAGTTCATCGGAATATAAGCCTTCATGGTACATCTGGCGGTTATACTGCGCAACCTTCTTGAAAGCATCGGTTTCATAGTAATCATAAACCTTATTTGTGGTATCACCATATACAACAGTATCTTCATTGGCGCACCAGGTAAGCTGCTCATCGGCAAAATATCTGGTCAGGGGTTTAAAGATGGGGTCTGCAGGCCCTTTCATTTCCGGATACAATTTTTTTGCCTTTTCTGCAAATAATTTTAAATCCTCTGCTGTCTTAATCTCCGTCATACCACAGGCTTCCAGAATATCCTGGCGGACACATACCATCTGAAACATACCGGAGGAAGGTGCATAAGCGGAGGGTATGCCATAGACCTCTCCGTTAATGGTAGCACCCTTTAACTGCTCTTCGGGAAGCACCTTTAATAAATTCTGGCCATATTGGTCAATGAAGTCATTCAGCACAGCAGCCTGTTTCTTGTTAACAATGGTGGCAAGATCGGGAAGTCCGTCCCAATACAGGTCAATGGGTTCCTGGGCAGCCAGCATGATATCTTTTTGTTCCCAATACTGGTCCCATGGAGTATAAACCATTTCCACCTTAATGCCTAGATCCTCTTTCACTTTCTCAGCAAACTCAT
>NZ_DAMAUN010000047.1:0-46428 GCF_032078915.1 Lacrimispora sp.
CTGTGATGGGTCTATAGCAATTAGTAATCGCGTTGAAACGTGTGTAGAAAAAGCATGTATACTTGCTGAAGAATTAGGGCACCATCATACATCTTCTGGTATAATTTTAAATATGGAAAGTAGCGCTAATCAGAAACAGGAAAATTTTGCAAGGCTTTGGGCCTATAATAAAATGGTGACAATAGAAAAAATAATTTCCGCTAAGGAAGCTGGTTGCCGTAATCGGTATGAGATTGCCGAACATCTTTGTGTAACAGAGTCATTTCTCCAAGAAGCAATAGATTGTTACCATTCAAAGTATGGCCTCGGTTTCCAAAAGGGTGAATACATAATATTATTTGAGCCATTTAATATTTATAGAATGACGGGGAGTGTAGCGAAATAAAAGTTCTACAATAAGATTAAAATAGCCATAGGCTTTTTAATAACATCATTAAGAAAGAAGGAAATGAGTATGGGAAAAGAAAAACCAACAACAAAAATTTGTAAGCATTGCAAAACAGAGATACCTTATGGTGCGAAGATATGTCCGCAGTGCCGCAAAAAGCAAAAAGGAAAAGGCGGCTTAATTGCTATAGCTGCTGTTGTCGTGCTCGGAATTATTGGCGCGGCATCAGGAGGTGGCTCTAATAAGACCCAATCCGGACCTGCCGCAGAAGCCGGAGCTAAAGTTACAACCGCAGAAGTTACGGAAGCAGCAATTGAATATACTGCCTATAGTGTGGGCGATATGATGAGTGATTTAAAAGCAAACGCCCTGAATGCAAGTGAAAAATATAAAGGACAGTATGTGGAAATCACGGGAGAACTTAGCAATATAGACTCAGATGGCAAATACATATCTTTAACACCTTCAGATGAAGCTTTTGCAATTATCGGCATTCAATGTTATATAAAGAATGATGATCAGAAAAGCAAGGTCGCAGGAATGACAAAAGGCGAGGCGGTTACTTTAAAAGGTAAGGTAACGCAAGTAGGCGAGGTATTAGGATATTCGCTTGATATCACAGAAATAAAATAAATATGAAATACAAAAACCGCCCGGTGCTGGTAACACCGAACGGCTTTACATAGATTTTCTCTTACCGGGCTTCCGGAAAGATATAACTACCTAGTCAGTAGAATTATATCATTTTCGGAACGTCCTGGCAAGGGGCGTATTTTTGTACCCAAAAATAAGTTGTGACATCACAACTCACGAAAGGAAATGATATTATGGCTGAGAAAATGAAGAAAAGAAAGGACGGCCGATATGCAAAACAGGTAACCATAGGTATGAAAAATGGGAAACCTGTTCGTAAAACCATCTACGGGAAAACGCAAAAAGAACTAGACAAGAATTATAGGGATTTTATGAGCCTAAAGGATAAGGGGATTATTCTGCAGGAAGAGAACATGACCTTCCGGGAGCTGTCCGAACTATGGCTTGCGAATGAAAAGATAGGTAGTATCAGGGAACAATCCGTCACCACGATTAAAGGGCAGTTGAGCACGATAAATTCACACATAGGAGACATAAAGATCAAGGACTTAAAACAGAGCCATATCGAAGCATTTCGGGCATCGATGCTAAAGTCTGGTAAGTTGGCACAGTATAACTTTTGCCTGTCCCGGATAAGGGCAATCGTACGATATGCCGTACAAAAAGACATCACAGCAAAGGACATTACTCTTGGAATGAAGAGAATAAAGAATTGCCAAAAGCGGAGTAAGCGATCTATCACTCCGGCAGAACGACAGCTTATAATAAAAGCCGATCTGGATAGTTTTGAACTTTGTTTTGTCAATCTTCTTCTTTACACTGGGCTGCGAAAAAACGAGGCTCTGGCCCTGAATGTAAGTGACATAGATCTAAAGAAAAAACGGATCAATATTAACAAGTCCCTGATTGCCAGCAAAAGAAGAGAGTCATGTCTGCAAGAGTACACGAAAACAACTGCCGGAAAACGACAAGTGCCTATACCAGCCTTTCTGCTAGAGATTCTTTCAAAATATATTAAGTGCAGGACGGGTATTCTTTTCACCTCTAGGAACGGAGGATATATCTCCGATGGAACAATGAACTTTCGTTGGAAAAAAATCTTGAAAAAGCTGCAGGCAGTTTCAGATACCCCAATTGCAAATGATATTACTTTACACATGTTCCGGCACACTTACGCCAGTGACTTATACAAATCAGGGATGGACATTAAACAGGCTCAATACCTCTTAGGTCATGATGACATTAAAACCACTCTTGATACCTATACTCATTTCGGCTACACGGATGTGCAAGTAGATAAGCTTGAGAATTACTACAATGCAGTCAAAATGCAGTCAAATGGTAAAGTGATACCCCTGAAACACGCATAAACACAGCATTCTGTAAGAATAAATTAAATTATTACGATTTGATAGATAATCTTGTAAGATCCATCATTTTCTGATATGCTTATAGGCGTAAAAACCATCAGGAGGAAAAGGAACCAGTATGAACCAATATAACAATCAAGTCAGATCAAACCGCAGAAAAACGCGCTCCGGCAACAGAAATGATGCAGGGAAAAACGGTTTTCTATCGGTCCTTCTGTTTTATGTGCTTCCTTTCATCGTTATTAATGGCCTGATCTTTTTTCTGGTGACTTCCAGACCAAAAGGCGAGATTACGATCGGTGAAAGCAGCGATTATATATCCACAACCATGGAGCTTAAGATCAAATCCCTGCTTCCTGTGAATAGCATGGAGGTTGCTTTAAACGGTTCACCCGTTGAGATGACGAAAACAGGCTTTAAGACCTATTCTGCAGTCCTTAAAAGCAACGGAACACTTGCAGTAAAGCTTACATGCTTTAACAAAATGAAGACCGTTTTAGATGAGCAGGTGGATGTTTTAGATGACACACCTCCAGTCATTAAGGATAATATAGTTGAAAACGGAATTCTTTCCTTCCGTTTGGAAGACAGCCAGTCCGGCGTGGATTATTCCTCCATTTCCGCCTGTGATGAGGACAACCAGGATATTGCTCCCCTGTCCATAGACCGGAGTACAGGGCGTGTGACCTTTGAGCTTATAAAGGACAATTTAAACATCACTGCCAAAGACAATATCGGCAATGAGCTTCATGTAACCATTACCCCCCAGGGCGAAAGCATTGAAGAAGAGGAAACACCAGACGTACAGACAGAGGATCAAGCAGAATCTTAAGCTGTGCTATATGATAAGTAAATAACAAGAATACAAACAAAGTGCGGTTCCTGGATTTGGAACCGCACTTTGTTTGTCTCATTATATAATTTTTTCCTTTATTAAATCCCGGTACCAATAAAAACTGTCCTTGGGAATCCTGGTCTGGCTTTCATAATCTACAAAAACAATTCCGAATCTGTCGTCGTACCCCTTTTCCCATTCAAAGTTATCTAAAAAACTCCAAATGAAATACCCAATGACATTCACTCCATCAGCAATTGCCCGCTCCAGCTCTGTAAGATAACGCTTAAGGTAATCAATCCGGCCAGGGTCATGAACTCCCCCATCCAGAGAAACCACATCGAGAGCAGACATACCATTTTCCGTAATAATCACAGGAAGCCCATAGGTCTCATAGAAATTGCGGACCGCCCAGTACATGGCCTTTGGCGTGATCGGCCACCCCATTCCGGTCTTTCCATGTCCGACCGGAAGCTTTCCAAGCAAAAGCTTTCCCTGGTTATCATGGCAGACTGAGGTCCCCTGATATAGATTCATCCCGCAAAAATCCAGAGGCTGGCTAATGAGCTTTTGTTCTTCTTCCGTAATAACCGGAAGCAGAGGGCCAAATAAATCTTTGCATTTATCATGAAATGTTCCTTTTAAAAACAGTTCATTCCAGAATGCAGAGGAGTAAATCCAATCTTCTTTTCCAAAGGAATTCTGAAGCCTTCTGGCAGCATCGATCAGTTCATCAGTTTCATCAACAGGCCAATAAGCATTGCCGCAGGTAGGCGCATAACCAACCCTGCTGCCCGGTACCCATTTCCTTATCTCCTGTACCGCCCTTCCATGAGCCAGCGCAATATGACGGCACATGATAAGCAATCTTTCCACCGGGTATTTGATCCCGGGAGCATGAATGCATTTGTCATATCCAAGCCAGGTAAATATCTGCGGTTCATTGAAGGTAAAGAAATGCTTTACACGGTCTCCCAACGCTTTTGCCACGGCTTCCGCATAAGAGGCAAACCATTCCGGACTTGCCGGATTCAGCCAGCCGCCCTGCATCTCCAGCTCATTGGGATAATCCCAGTGATAAAGGGTCACATAAGGAGTGATTCCGTATTTCAGCAATTCATCCACTAAATCGGAATAAAACTTTAATCCATTTTCATTTAATGAACCACAGCCCTTAGGAAAAATCCTGGGCCAGGAAATAGAGAACCGGTACGCTTTTACTCCCAATTCTCCGAGCAAAGCTACATCCTCTTTCATGCGGTGGTAATGATCACAGGCCTGCTCACCGGTATGTCCCTCAAAGATCTTTCCCTCCTCCCGGGCAAATACATCCCAGATGGAAAGGCCTTTGCCATCTTCCTGTGCGCCTCCCTCGATCTGGTACGAGGAAGTCGCAGTCCCCCATATAAAGTCCTTTTTGAAATTCATCTCTTCATCCTTTCACACTGCCGGCAGTCACACCGCCGATAATAAATTTAGATAAGCATAAATAAATAATCGCTACCGGAACAATTGCTATGGTAATCAGCATATAAACCTGCCCCATGTCAAACTTCAGGAAATCGGCACTACGAAGCTGTGCAATCAGAATCGGCAATGTCTTTTTAGCATTGGATTTCAGTACCAAAGAGGGTACAAAGTAATTATTCCAGGAAGCCACGAATGCAAAGATACCCTGTACCGCAAGTGCCGGCTTAACAATGGGAATTACAATCGTATTAAAGGTATAGAATTCATGGGATCCATCGATTCTTGCCGATTCGATTATCTCAAGGGGAAGATTGCTCTCAAAATAGGAAACCATGAAATAAAATACCACCGGAGCAGCCATGGAAGGAAGGATAAGAGGAACAAAACTGTCCATAAGCCCCATTCTGCTGATCAGTCTTAAAAAGCCAAGAGTCGTTACCTGATTGGGAATCATCATAATCAGAACAATAAACAGATAAACCACATTTCGCAGCCGGAATTCATAAGCATGGATGGCATAAGCAGTCAAAGCCGAAACATATACCGCAAGCGCCGCAGAGCTACCGGCTATCAGAAGACTGTTGACGATCCCATAAACGACCGGAAGATTCTTATTATGAAGTACGTTATACAAATTGGAACCAAAGGACTTACCCGGAATAAAAGAAAATCCCTTTGAAATCTCCGGATGAGACCTGGTTGCATTTATGATCAGGCAATAAAAGAAGAAGAGGCATAAAAACGCCAAAAGTGACAAAAACACATAGGCAACTGCCTTCTTTATATTCATCATCTTGCCCATTACTTTCCTCCTCTCTTTTTCCCTGCACTGGTCAGTACAAAGAATACCACCAGACTGAGTGCTGCCGTAATAACAAAGAGTATTACCGATAAGGCACCTGCCATGCCATAATTTTTACTGTAAAGATGGTTATTCAAAAACATGATCAGGGTAGTACTGGTTCTGTCCGGACTCCCCTTTGCATTTGTCAGTACCTGAGGTACATCAAACATCTGCAGACCCCCGATCAGGGAGGTGATCAGGACATAAATAAAAATAGGCTTAATGGTGGGCATGGTTACCTTTGTGAATATCTGCAGAGACTTTGCTCCATCAATGGAAGCCGCTTCAAATAAAGATGAATCCACACCAAGAATCGCAGCCATCAAAAGAATCGTTGTATTTCCGAACCACATCATAAAGTTCATGAGCCCGATCAGCCCCCTGGTTCCCCATACGGTTGCAAGGAAACGGAAAGGGCTGTTTAAAATCCCAAGATTGATAAGCAGGTTATTCATAGGGCCGTCATCGGAGAACAGAGCAAAAAACAGCATGGCAAAAGAAGCCGCCATTATGACATTTGGCATATAGATAATGGTCTTAAAGAAAGTGCTTCCTTTTAACCTTAACCTGAAATCCGCAAACCAGACTGCCAGGATCAATGAAATGATAATCTGGGGAATAAAGCCAATGATCCAAAGGATCATGGTATTGCCCAGATACTTAAGTAAGTCACTTTGAAAAATAGATGCGTAATTTTGCAGTCCTACAAAGTTAGGGCCGATCTGCGTCAATCCGGAACGATAATTTTCAAACAGGCTGTTATAAAAAGTATTTACCAGGGGGATAAAGGAGAATATCAAATAAGTGGCAAAAAATGGTATCAGAAAAATATATCCCCATTTCGCATAGCTGATTTTTTTTCTGGTCTTTGCCTTCTTTTCTTTTACCATTGCAAAACCTCCTGTTTTATGCAGGGCGGGATATCCCCGCCCTGCAGCTTATAACTATTCTGTCTTTAATTCCGGGTACTTTTCAGTAATTGCGGTGTAAAAATTCTTCAGTGCCGTATCTTTGTCAACAGCCCCATTAAAGTAATCATGCATTGCAGTCTGGAATTCTTCATTAAGGCCCTGGTCATAAGGAGAGATTTTACTCATATCAATTTTTTCCGCCGCATCGCAATACATCTGAAGCGGATTCTGCCCTCCGAGGAATTGGGACTTATAATCACTCTTTGCCAATTCTTCCATAACTGCCTTGTTATTGACAAAGTCATTCTTTTCTTCTACGATCTTTTTCATTGTTGCATCATCACAGCAAATGGTTCTCATAATGTCCGCTACAATATCCGCATTATCGGTTCCGTTAGCTGCACAAATCCAGGTTCCGCCCCAGTTATAGGACTCCGGGCCAATGGTTGCCGCCCAGTCACCGTAGCAGCCATTCCCTACTTCCTGTTTTCCGCCATCCGCTTCTGCTTTTTCAAGGGAGTTTCCTGCCATAACGAAATCCACACCCCATGCAGGCATGAAGTAGCCGAATACTTTTCCTTCCGGTCCCTGGCCAGCCGCCCATTCTGCTGCCCAAAGGATGGTCTTCTGGTTATATCCCTTATCCGTATAATCTTTTGTCTGCTCCACCCATTTTTCCATGTTAGGATCAATGACAACCTTAGTTCCATCAACCCAGGGAGCAGAAACGTTATTGGAAAAGGTACGATAGGTATCATCAAAACCGGATACCATATAATACCCTTTTTCTTTCATCTTTTCCGCAGTCTTGTCAAAGGAATCCCAATCATTGATTGCCTTCTGGACTTCTTCCGGATCGTCGGTTCCAAGCACAGCCTTTGCAATGGAACGACGGTAAATATAAAGTCCAGGGCAGCCCTGCCAGGAAATCCCCTTCTGCGCACCGCTTGCATCCTGGGCAATCTCCTTGGTATAGTTATATTGCTTGGACATATCCTGATCCGTGATGCCGATATCCTTCAAATTAGTGGTACTGTCGGAATTCACATATTTCAAAATATAATCTGCTTCTACCAGAAACATATCGACTTTATCATCTGCTTTTGCATCAGCCTGATTTAACAGAGCCTCATCAAGAGCATTCTGATACGCATTGTTTTCACTTGGAGTTGTTATAAAGTTCACCGTATACCCTTCTGGCAGCTTGGAAGCATAATAATCCTCATATCTTGCCTTGAATTCATCATTCCAGACATAGATATTCACGACCTTCCCCTCTGTACTGCCAGCCCCCTTTTCTTCCGTTGCTTCCTTACTGGTGGTCTCAGGAGTTCCACTTCCGCTCTGAGTATCTTGAGTGCTCTTGGAACTGCAGCCTCCAATCAGTATTGCTGCCATTGCTGCACACAGCAAACCGCTTACTACTTTCTTCCTCATATTACCCTCTCCTTTTCTGATATGAACTATCATTATATAGTTGCTTTTCCAACCGATTCTCCTTTTAACAGCTCTCCTTCCACAATGATCTGTTCTGTAAAAGTTGTCTTGGGTTTTTCGATGGAGCTTATTAATTTTTTAGCGGCCTGCATACCAATGGCGGCCGTATCCTGATGTATGGTCGTCAGTTTGGGATTCAACAGCTGCGAGATCCGGCTGCCATCATATCCGGCAATGGAGATATCCTCCGGAACCTTTAAGTTTCTCGCCCGTATTTCATTTAATCCGCCGATTAATGCCGTATCGTCCGGGTATAAAATACAAGTGGGGGGATCCTTTCTGTCCAGCAGTTCCCTGGTGTATGCCATGGCCTGGCTGACATCCAGATAATCTGCTTCCAATACATAATTGTCCGGAATATACAGATCGTGACTCTCCATAAACCGGTAAAAGCTTGTAAGTCTTGCCTTTGTAACGGCCGTATTTATCTGTCCGTGGATGTATGCAATCTTTCTGTGACCATTTTCATAGATATATTGCATCAGGGACTGGATTCCCTTAATGTTATCGGACAAAACCGAGGAACAGTTTTCGTGGATGTGGTCAATGGTAACTACAGGAATGTCGCCTCCCAAAAGGTCGATCACCTCCGGGTTATCAAAATTTACACAGGCGATTACCACGCCGTCCACATTTCTGTATTTACAGTGATCATAATAGGAGACTTTCTTCGTTCCTATCTGACTATTGATAAACGTGATATCATACCCCTGTTTCTCCGCTTCGACCTTAAAGGCTTCCAGTACCGCAGCAAAATACTCATGAGTCAAGCCGCTGTTGGCCTCGTCAACAAATAAAACGCCGATATTGTAGCTTCTGTTTGTCTTTAAAGACCTTGCAGCTGCGTTGGGATAATATCCCAGCTCTACCGCTGCTTCTTTGATCCTGGTTTTAGTACTCTCCCCGATGTCACTCTGGTCGTTAAGTGCTTTGCTTACTGTGGCAACAGATACTCCACAATGCTGTGCCAGTTCCTTCATTGAAATCATATGTCTCTTCCTTTTACTTAATCGTTTTCGTAACCTCAATATACTCCTTTCCAGAAGAAAAAGCAATATATTTTTGTTTTTTTATCTAATTTATATAGTTTTACTCAATATTATTTATGTAATTTTACCAACAATCAAGCATGGTACTATTATTTTTTATAAATACCTATTGTAATTTAAAAATGAATGAGTTATTATGGCCCTATATCTCCCTAATTCTGTTCTTAATCGTTTTCGTAAAATGTCGAATTAAGTAAATTTATCACCTAATCAGAAAGGGGTTATTCGATTATGAAATATGGATATTTCGACGACCAGGAAAAAGAGTATGTTATTACAACCCCAGATACTCCCCTTCCGTGGATCAATTATCTGGGCAGCCAAGATTTCTTCTCCCTGGTTTCCAACACCGGAGGCGGCTACAGCTTCTATAAAGATGCAAAGCTGTTAAGGCTGACCCGGTACCGCTATAACAACGTCCCTCTGGACAGCAACGGACACTACTATTATATCAATGATAACGGCACCATCTGGAATCCTGGCTGGCAGCCCACCCAGACACCCCTGGATTTTTATGAATGCCGGCACGGACTGGGAGTTACCCGCTACCAGGGAATAAAAAATGGCTTATCTGCCGCAGTTACAGCCTTTGTGCCTTTGCATGACACCTGCGAGATCCATAAGGTTATCCTGAAAAATGAAAGCGGGGAATCAAAAGATTTTACCCTGTTCTCCTATGTGGAATTCTGTTTATGGAATGCAGTGGATGATATGACCAATTTTCAGCGGAATTTAAGCACCGGAGAAGTAGAGGTAGAAGGCTCAGTCATTTACCATAAGACAGAGTATCGAGAGAGGCGCAGCCATTACGCTTATTACGCTGTCAATTCAGATATTCAGGGGTTTGACACAGACAGAAACACTTTTGTCGGTGTATACGGCTCCAACCAGATGCCCCTTATGGTTAAAAATAACATCTCAGGGAATTCCATGGCAAGCGGCTGGTCTCCCATCGGCTCCCACCGATTAACACTCCATTTAGATCCCGGGGAAGAGACCAGTTTCATCTTCGTGCTGGGATATGCAGAGAATCCTAAGGAACAAAAATGGACTGCTCCCAATGTCATCAACAAAGAACCGGCCCTGGCTGTTCTGTCAAAGTATCAGACAGACCAACAGGTTGATGAGGCTCTCGCCGCATTAAAGCATTACTGGGAAGAGCTGCTTTCCAACTACTCCGTTACCATGGCCGATGAGAAAACAGCCCGCATGGTAAACATCTGGAACCAGTATCAGTGCATGGTAACATTTAATATGTCCCGCTCCGCCTCCTATTACGAGTCTGGTACCGGCCGCGGCATGGGTTTTCGGGATTCCTGCCAGGATCTGCTTGGGTTCGTACATATGATCCCCGAAAGGGCCAGGGAACGAATCATCGACATTGCTTCCACCCAGTTTGAGGATGGACGCGCCTATCACCAGTATCAGCCTCTTACAAAAAAGGGGAATATGGACATCGGAAGCGGATTCAACGACGATCCTTTGTGGCTCATTGCCGGTGTATCCGCTTATATCAGGGAAACCGGGGACTTAAGTATTTTAGAGGAATCCGTACCCTTTGATAATGACCTGGAGAAAAGCCAGCCGCTTATGGAACATTTGAGGCGTTCCTTTCAATTTACCAGGACCCACCTGGGCCCCCATGGTCTGCCTCTTATTGGGCGGGCTGACTGGAATGACTGTCTGAATTTAAACTGCTTTTCTACAGAGCCCGGAGAGTCCTTTCAAACCACCGGTCCCTCGGAGGGTCCTGTAGCAGAATCCCTGATGATCGCAGGAATGTTTGTAAAATACGGAAAAGAGTATGCTGAAGTTTGCCGCTTGATGGGATTAAAAACCGAAGCAGAGGAAGCAGAGATTTCTGTACAGGAAGTATACGATGCCGTAATCGAATATGGCTGGGATGGCAGCTGGTTTTTGCGCGCCTATGATGCATTCGGCCAGAAGGTGGGATCCAGCGAATGCAGGGAAGGACAGATCTTTATTGAACCACAAGGTTTTTGCGTCATGGGTGGTATCGGCATTAAAGAAGGCCATGCAAAAAAAGCTTTGGACAGCGTAAAAGAGAAGCTGGATACGGCCTGTGGTATCGTTCTGCTGCAGCCGGCATACACCGGCTACCAGGAAAACCTTGGAGAGATCTCCTCTTATCCTCCTGGCTACAAGGAAAACGCAGGTATTTTCTGTCACAACAACCCCTGGATTTCCATTGCAGAAACTATGATCGGAAGGGGTAACCGGGCATTTGAAGTCTATCGGCGCACTTCTCCGGCCTATATGGAAGACAACAGTGAAACCTATAAAGCAGAACCTTATGTTTATGCACAGATGATTGCAGGTAAGGATGCGGCTCATTTCGGAGAAGCTAAGAACAGCTGGCTGACCGGAACGGCTGCATGGTCATTTGCATGTATTTCCCAGCATATCTTAGGGATCCGCCCTGGTTTCAACGGGTTAATCGTAGACCCATGCCTGCCGGATTCCATCGGGGAATTTTCCGCCGTCCGTAAATTCCGGGGAGCAGATTATTATATCCATGTGGATCATACCAAAGAGAGTGATCATGGAACTCGTTCCATGCTGGTGGATGGGAAACCTGTGGAAGGAACGGAAATTCCTTATGTGGAGGGGAAAAGGGAATACCATATTTCGATTACTTGGGAATAGGCGATAATAATTTGGAAATACCTTATTGATATTGTCATATAATAACACGAGTTAATTTCAAGAATCAGCTATGAACGTTAACATTGGTATGCAGGCCCCTGATTTTACTGCTATGACAACATTTGGACCGCTGAAGCTGTCCGATTTCAGTGGGCAATGGGTGGTTCTATTTTCTCATCCAGGCGATTTTACATTGAATATAGTTGGAAAGTTTATCTCAAAATGAAAATGATCTAAAAAATGTTTTAGAAATTATGTCTTAAGTACAGCATCCTAACCTAAGATAGCGGAAACGCTGTGAAGGCAAGCATTCTAGCCTTTACTGCGGGTTCGCTATCTAATATTATAAAATAGACATTATTTCGACTAGCCACAAGACTCGAAACAATCTACTTATTTTTAAAATTGCTCCATAAATGATAAAACAACTTCTGATAGTTTATACAGCCTTTTATACGTTCTAAGGCTCAGGAGTAATGTTGTCAGCTCGGTTGATACTTTTAACTTTTTTGTTTTGTATCTCTTGGTCAGTAAAATCCTGGGCTACGGACCTCACCAGTTCTCCTTTGTCTTTGTCAAATCTATTTATATTATTAAATAATCCCTCAAGTATTTAACTGAATGAAGTTTTTGGAAAGCCTGGTTAATATTCTTCATTCCAAAAATTATCGTTTTAGTGGGGCGAAAACCCGCTGCTTTAATATTATCAATAATAAAGGCAGCCTCACCCAGTATCACGGAATTTTCTTTATCTCAGATGCTCCATTCAAATTTAAAATCTGTACTTCGATTGAATCCACATATCTTACACTGAATATCGTAATATTTATCTATTCTCGAATGCTATTCCTCCATTCAGACGATCTTTGTTTAATTAAAATTGGGTATATTATATTTACCTATTATGTTAAGCTAAAAGAAAATAATCTAAACTAGGAGAAAAATATGATTAAAGTAATTGCAAGAAGCGTCATAAAGTAAAACCATTTATCTGAGGCTCTACAAATCTATAAACTGCTGGTTTCTGAAACTATAAAAGAACCTGGTTGCATCACTTATGAATTATTCCAAGAACTAAATAATCCTAATAACCTAACTTTAATAGAAGAATGGGAGGATATCGAAGCTTTACAACATCATACTAAGATGCCACATTTCATCACTTTAGTTGAAAAACTCTCATTGTATGAAAAGGAATTACCTGTTCTGATATATAAAAAGCTATTTTAAACTATGGTGTAGATGTTAATTAATTCCCAAGGAATACATTAATGCTCTCTAAAATGCTGATTTTTTCGACAGCCAGATACTTCCTGCATAATTTTTTTCCATTCCACACACCATATTTTTGAGGTGATATGATGGAAAACAATTTATCTAAATTACTTTTTAAAAGTACCAGCACCAGACGTTACTTTATAACACTACCAGTATGGCTGCAGATAATACTGCACGAAAATCATTCATACATTGATACCGCTGCGCAATTGCACCATGTTGCAGGGATATTATTACAGCAGAAAAGCTGGGCCTAAACTTCCTGTTACTCAGTTAAATATGGGTTTTACTGAATAACTTATATGTAAAAAAACTATCAGTTCTATATTGAACCGTTCCCTATCAAGTAGACATAATCAAAGGTTTAATTCAGTAGCAGACAACTTTGCGGACAGTTTCTGCTTAGGTATGAAGATTACCTTTGAGATCATGCAAAAAGCATATTTAAACAAACAGCTACAGAACCCGACATAATTAGGTTTTGTAGCTGTTATCATTCAAGCGCTAATAAATTGTTTTAAGATGTTAATATTATGCTTGTATGAGTTTTTAATACTCTCATACGACCAATCAAAATCGTAATAATTTGATTCTAGTTTATTAATAACTTTTATCAGCTCTTCACGTTTATTTCCATTTTTACTAACTTCAGATCCATGTGAGATTATTAATGAAAACAAATCTCCATCTTGCATTTCTCCATCGAAAGGGTCGTAAAGAAATATTTCGATGGCTCTGGCAGTGGCAACATCTTTTAAAATGTTTTGACGGGCCATTTTCGACACATCAACTACATTCAGTTCATCTACAGTTTTATTAATAAGATTATTATACCAACTGATAAGACCACTATTGAAATTGGATTTATCATAATCAAGATGGTAAATATCTTTTAATGTATTACTCATTTTATACCTACAAACGGAGCAAATAGTTCTTGGATTTTGTTAATATATAAGTTTGCTTTATCCAAATTACCTTACAAAACAGCCCTTACCTCTTGAGCTAAATTAGGATTTTCAATGAACCTACTAGTCCGCTTTTAACTCCCTGCAAACCAGTATAAGATTGTTTCCTTTCAGTTAAGTGATCCCAGAAACCTCCACCTGGTTTAAGTATTGGCTTACCTTAAAGATCTGCTAAAGTACCACTAAAATCTCCATCAGTTAGATTATTCTCATTTATGTTTTTCAAAGTATTGATATTCCTATTTTGAGCGCGAGTCAATTCAACTACATACCCCGTGTCGTCACCAGCTCTCATTTGTTGTGCCTGCAGTAACTGCCGAGCCTGCTCAAAATTATAAGATTAAATGTATAATCTAAAATCCAGACCATAACATTGTATGATCAGGATTTTATTGAATCAGATTCTTTTTAGTCCTTATCCTAAGTTCATAAGACAATCCTTATAGGCTTTGAGCACGTTTTGTTTAAAAAATGTATTTACTTATACGTAATGTTAATGCTACTTGAGCCAGAACGAGGATCATAAGATGATGCCATCAAGCCCCATGTGTAGTTGTATGGTGGCTGGCCAATATTCTTTTTCAACCACCTATCATGAAACTCTTTTTTCTGCATCTCTCTACTCTCTGACCAGTTTTCCCATGATGAGATAACATCATCCGACTGTATTCCAATATTTGCCATATATAAAAACCCATCTGGATTAAAAATCAAAGAAATGGCAAACTTATCACCACATATTATTTGTGGTTTTATGTAATATCGTGTATATCCATATTCATCATTATTTAACACATCAGCAAACAAATTTGAACTAATAAATTCATCTTTTGTTAGTTTTTGTTTAATAGTAAAGTTTATATTATCTATATCTATATTACCATTTTGAATATTAATCAATATACGATCCTCCTGATATTATCTATTAGTCATGATTCTTGTCAGTATTGGTTGTAATACACTTTGATAGTTTTTAATAAAGTATTGGGGAAAACCACCAGCACCGTATTGAGGATTAGCCAAGGTTTCTGCATACCCAACAGTAATGTTTTCCATAACTTCATACATTGTCATGCCGGCTCTATATGTAGGGTAAATACCCTTCCCAACTTGTATTCCTTGATATAACTTAGTTGCATCAGTTTCAACCAATTTCATTATGGCATCAGTAGTATAGAAATTACTTTGACCGGGTGCACCGCCCCATACTTTAGTACCTTTTTCAAGAGTAACATTAATCCAATTATCAACACCTGGATAATCTATACTCCCCTGCCAACGACTTGCTAATTCAGCAGGGTTCCCTGCCCCTTCGCCAGTTCCCATTTGTTGTACCTGTAGAATCTGCCGAGCCTGCACAAAACCTGTTGCTCCAGCATGACCCACTGTTGTTGCACCAAATCCAAGACCTGACATAACGGCACCTGTTGATGCAAGGGCACTACCAGTAACACCATATGCAAGAGCCGCGCCTCCTGTTAAGCCGATCGTACCTCCGATTGCTGCACCCTGAAGAACTGCCTTCATTGAAAATTTACCATTAAGTGATGAAGCTATTCCACCTGCAAGTGCTCCTGCTGCTAAACCAGCTAATCCTGCAACAACCAAAAATGGAAGTACAAAATGTCCACTAGGATCAGTATAAAATACTGGATTGCTGTGACAATAAGTATACAGATTAAGTGATAACGGGTCACTCACTTCTTGCTTATTTGGTAATTGATTTTTAACACATCGGAGTGTATCCTCACTTGTAAAACGCCCAGTCACAGATCTATAATTCCTTGCTCGTAAGTAATAGGTATTCGTCCCTAAGTCCAGATACTCCCCACAATACCGGAATGAACTCTCATCCCCCTTATCTGGATTTCTCTCAACTCCAAAAGCATCATACTCATACGAAGCTTTACACGTTCCACTTTGACTCCATAGCTGGGTTACATCCCCATGCTCATTCAATATATAGTAGTATACCACACGATCGAATTCTCCGGCAATCAAATTGATTCCTCTTATATAGATTTTAATCTGCTCACCGTCAGTCTGTTCCGCTACGATATCATTTCCATCCCAGCAAAACAGATTCGTCTTACCCTGGCTTTCGGTCAGTTCCCTCACCTGGGTACTATGGCGCAGGCCATCTCCCCGGTACTGATATAGAATCTCTTTGTCATCCTGGTTGATCCGGCTCAGTTGGTTGAATCCATCATAATGTCTCCACTCATAAACGGTCGGTGTCTCCTTTTGATAATGCCCCGATAACTTAACATTTCCAGGATAGTCTGGTGTTGGCGATGTTTTCTCCCAAATCCGGAAAGTTTCATTTCCATTATCATCATAACGGTACCGATACGTTTCCGTTGTTTTCCCTTGCTTTTTTGTCTCCTTTTCCAACCGGTTGTTCAAACCATACTCATAATTGGTAACACTGACCAGTTCATCCTTTGTTCTTCCTTCCACCATCATTTTCACACGGTTGGAATAGGCATCATAGGTATAAAGTGTCCGCTTCCAGCCGGAATAATCTTCTTCAGTCAGACGACCCAGTCGGTCATATTGATAGGATATGGTGACTGGGGAAGAACCGGCTTTGTTGATCTTACTTAAAATGTTCCCATCCAGATCATAGCCGTATTCCCATGCGGAAATCATGGATCCCTGCCGTCTATTCTCCAAAGATATTACCCGGTTACCATCATTATACTGATAGCTGGTTTCCATACCAGACTGCGGATGGCGGAGGGTTTTACGGTTGCCCTTTTCATCGTATTCGTACTCGGCCAGTACCACCCCGGCAGCATTGTTTTTTCTTACCTGCCTTAAACGGTATAAATCATCATACGTATAATACAGACTGACAACCGGGCTTGTGGTTCCTTCCCGGGTTAGTTGAAAGGACTGTCGGTTTCCATATATATCATAAGTATATTCTTTCTTTACATTTCCCGGATCGTCCTGGCGGGACAACTGGCCTTTAGGATTGTAGCGGTATTTCGTCTCCTGGAGGAGGGGTTGTTTTCCTCCCATGGATTCCCTGCTGACTTCTCGGTTCTTCTTGCCGTTTTTACCATAGGCATACTCCCGCTCGCTGATTACCATTCCATCAGGAGTTCTCTTTTGCACGGTCTCTTTTATCATGCGTTCTAAGGCATCATGCTGATAAACGGTCTGGTCCTTGTTCCTGTCCGTTTTTTTCTGTAGTCTTCCGGTTTTGTCATACTCATAGTATTCTGTACTGCCGCGGGCATCCGTCATTGCTGTGACGTTTCCAAAGCGGTCATAGGTGTATTTTGTCACCTCCCGCCCTTGGCCAGATGGGGTATCCCCGGTTCTCCTTAGAATAACCTGATTGATTCCATCATACTGACAGGTAGTCTTAATCCAATTGCCAGGGCTTAAGTACTGGTAGGTATCAGTTAAACGGTTCCTGGCATCATACACATACTGAGTCTCCTGCCAGCCTTCCTTTTGAGCTTTCTTTTCCCATATGATATTACCGGCTCCATCATAGTAATATTTTACTTTCTGGTTGCACTGGTCAAACGGTGCTATCGTTTGAACAAGGCGTCCTGCCTTATCGTATTGGAATTCGGTTTTCTTTCCGGCTTCATCCCATTGGAACCGTTTATTGCCTAACGCATCGTATTGAATGCTGGTAATTCTCTCCTGACCAGAGTCTGTCCGCATGGATCTTACTAAACGACCTGCATAATCGTACTCCAAGCGTTCTGTTTTGTTCCTGGCATCAGTTTTACAGATATTATTTCCTGCATTGTCATATTCGTAGGTAAACAACCTTTCTCCGGCTAAAAATTCCTTCCTGACCTGGCCTTTTTGGTCTTTATAACATTCTGTCACGATATCCGGAGCGGAGGCGTCTCCTATGATTTTTTTTACTTCGCGAAAGTATTTTATTCCATCTGCTGGATCGGTAAATACCTCATTGTATTCATACGTTTCTTCATAGCCCACCTGGGGAATCCTGCGGTACAGTACCCGACCAAAAGAATCGTAAGTATAACGCTCGGTCTTTCTTGTATTATCCAGTGCTGTGCCGTTCCCATCATATGTAACCGCTTCTGTAAGCTCTCCCCATGAATTATACCGGAAATCCTGGAGCACAACATCACCAGTGGCCGGTTCCTTGGATACGGCCAGGCAGACCTGCTGAATCTGTCCAAAGGGTGTGTATTGAATCCGCTTTTTCTGGTGATTTCCATCGGTTGTGGTGATAAAGTTTAAGGAGTCATTATAAGAGGTTTCATTTACTGCCTTCTGGCCATCTACCGCAGGGAGCGTCTCTGCTACCATCCGTCCCAGCTCATCATAGAGGTAGGTAGTCACCTGATTCCTGGAATCTTTTTTGTAGACCATCCGTCCCCAATTATCATATTGGAATTCTTCCTTGATTGGATCTAAGAGCTTGCCATCTGCATCTCGGATGTCGGTTTGTTCTTTTGATATAGAATTATGTGTATATCTGCTGGCAGTACTGGATGGAGAACTGTATTTATAAATGGTTTCAGCATAATCAACTGATTGCTCCAGGTTCCCGCTGCCTGTCAGAAAATACCTTCTTTCGTTGGTTACACAATAGGGATTCTTCGAATCCTTATAATCATATTCTATTTTTTCTTTTAAGACTCCATTTTCATAGACCTGATGATATTTTATAACCCGCTTTCCCAAATCCTCATGAAGTTCATTTTCTTCTTTGATCAGGCCAGAGCCATTTATTCTTTCTGTTTTAAGAATGGTGCTGTAGTCTCCATAGGTTGTATTGGTTTCCTGGTTGCAGGAAGGATCATCCGGATATTCTTCAATGAGCTGGATAATATCTGCTTTTCGATCTTCGGAATATTTCCAAGAGGTTTCCTTTTTCAGAAATTTTGATTCATCGTTTCTATCAAATACTTGGTCAACGGCTGACACGATTAGTTTATTGCTATATTTATATACGCCTTTTGAAATAAGGGCATTCTGATGACGAACCTCCTTTTTTATTAGCTGCCCTTCCCCATCAAATTGATGGGTTTCCAAAATGTCCTGATGATGTTTTACTTCCGCATATTCAATATACTTGCCATTGCTGTTTGCGGCTCCGGAATCAAGCCTGTAGTTATATTCTCCCCGGTTGTATTCGGCTCCGTCAGCGGTATCCACTTTCATTGTTAATGCAAAATGGGTAATTTTTCCACCGGTTTCACTTTCAATACCAATTTCCCGGCCATATGTAAACTGCGTGGATGCATGACTTGGGTATGTGACACTCTTTAGCAGCATATATTTACGTGTCATATTTGCGGTAGTGTTTCCTGCCACTTTCTTGGAGGCATAACTCATAATGCCCTTGTAATCTTCTTGATTATAATAGTTATATTGGGTCTTACGGCCTGCGGGGTCTGCGACTGCAGTGAGCTTAAGCGGCTGCGCCTGATCGATATGGTAGGAAAGTTCACATGCCTTTCCAGCCTTGCTTTCTGGCAATTTCCAGATAAGTCCGTAATCGGTCTTCTCCAGGCTGATTTTACGCCCCCAAGTGTCTACAATCTCCATACCGCCGTAATCCTTTAAATCGTAACAAATCACATTTCCAAACTTATCCTGCCGGGCGGCCAGTGTAAACCTCTGCGATAACAGCCCATTTCGATCGTCAACAGTTTCAGATAAATTTTTAAAATAGTCCTTGTTCCCATTCTTATATTCAATGATGATATCATAACTTTTAGAAATTTTGGCATAGGGGTGTTGAATGGTTCGTGATCTGGTAATGATACTGACATCTTTTAGACCATAATCCTCAAATCTGTCTGAAGACCGGCTTATTTTTAAACTTCTTCCGTCTTCCAGGTGCAGAACATAATCAAAACCGGGTAGTCCCATTAAAATTGACTTTGGAGGATCATAAGATATGATCAGGTTAGAACATTTAAGATACGGCACTGTCTCAATGGACGGCAGGACAAAAGACCAGCCGTATCCCAATCCATAAGTCTTAGCGTAAAAACTGTTATCTTTCGAACCTGTTTTTAGCTTTTCACCTTTGACATATGGATCCATATCCACTAGATTGGCACAGCCGGAGTCATAGCGTCTGGCAATGGATACGTCGAACCCATCCCTACCGGGCAGTACAAAATCTGTTGTCTCATATTGGACATTGCCGGTGCTTAATTGAACATTTACCTGATTTGTTTCGAAGTAGGTAAATGGGGATTCCGGATACTGTTTTATATCGGAAAATTCTTCCTCCTCCGCAGGCAGGGCTGCCCGACTAAACAGGTTTTCCCGACCTTTTGCTTCATTCTCTTCTCCGCCTGATACATCCTTCGCTGCCTTTGTATCAGGCTCTTCCCATTCATTTTTATCAATGTGATTCTCTATAATCTCGTTCTCTTTCATCTATTCCCTTCTTATCTTAAAATAATGATACTGCTGCACTTCCAGTACCCTTGGCGATAAATTCTACCAATGCAATGGAACCGCTAAAGCATTCATTCTGACTTAACTGTCTGGTTGATTGAAACCACAGCTTTCCCGGAATACTTGAATATATTCTTAAATTTTCTTCCGGATAATTTCCTGGTTCTGTTATGCTTTTTAGGCTGCCGGCTGCGAGGCTGGTTAATTCCAGTAAGTATGGATCATACCGGAGGTTCATGCGGATCTTGTCCAGACCGCTGACATCCTGGGCTTTCAGCAGGACTGCGTAATGTTTGCCGGTCTTTACCGGGTATTCCATGGTGCTGTTGCGGTAAAATATAGGAATAATCGGCAATTGTGCTGTTTCTAAATAATCAGACTCATCACCATTTGAATCATATGCTTTGATCCGGTACATTGCGTTTAATGCTCCAATTGGGATGAAATCTGTCATTCCCCGGTGTTCTTCAATCTGTTTCTGTGTATCCAGTTCATGGAAGGTCAATTCTTTTCCTTCCCATTCGTTAAACGTCAGCCATCTGGAGTCAATACTCTCCCATGAGAGGCCAGGCAGCGTCATCTTCTCCCCTTCTTCCCATGAATATCCGGAGTTTTCTAGACTAGTCCAGGTTTTATTAAGCTCGTCCATTTCCAGCCAGGTACACCCCTGCTCAATACCGGGCCGTTCATCGCCGGGACCTTTAAATATTTCAAAGCTTATTTCCTGGCTTTCTAACTGCTGCCAGGTATGCGAATGATTCTCAAACTGTGACCAGCTTAACCGCTCATAATCCAGGCGTTCCCAGTGCTGTCCTTTGCCAGTTCTGGTTTCGATTTGATGCCAGTTTAGGGCATCCTGATCATACCTGCTCCATGGTTCATTGGTACTGTCAAAATTGTCCCAGGTGTATCCAGACAGAGCCTGTAAAAAAGTTTCATTAAATACCCGTTCTACAATATAATCGTTATTTGCTTCCACCGCTCCCCAGCTGATTTGTGCTTGTTCTCCCTCGTGGAGGGTAGGGATGTGTAAACATTCTGGTCGGTTCATAAATAATAGGTTCCTCCTTTCGTTTTCTATTGATAATTTTAGTTTTTGTTTCATAATTGATTATACTTGGAGTTTTTTGTTGGTACTTCACACATGCCCCGTCATAATTATGATATTTTTCGTTTCAGTACCGTGTGGTTTCTTGTAGTATTTCGTTTTAAACCAATGGTAGATTTTGTGATTTATACTGATACTCTTTCTTTCTTATTGAGGGAAGAAGGAGTATCAGTTCCGTATGACTCAAGTAAATAGTGATTTACATGATCAAATTGCTACAACAAATAGCAAATTAGTAACGGTTAGCGATAATATAAAAGGAATAATGCCAATTCCATTAACTACATTAGGCGTTTTTTTAGGGACCATAAACCGTAATGCCTCTGGTATATCAGGGGATCAGGTTAATATTTCCCTTACTATAACATCACCTGTCAGTGGTATAGCCAATGAGACTACATTTTTTTACATTAACAGAAAACTAAAACCTATTGTAGCTCCAGTACTATTAAGCACTTATAAGGCAGGTTATATCTATTCATATGTAAATGAGATTGGTGATACTGTTTTTGCGGCCCGTATTGATGGTGGAATCCCAGGAAGTGCAGAGATATATATAAATTTTAACTGTTTATTAGATGATTAAAATGATAATTTAATCAACAACGAACCAAACAGCAAAGATTAATCCATTAGAAAATGCCCTATTCAGCAGTAGTATTATGTTTTTTCGATCTGTAGACATTTTGGCACACATCACTTGAACATCTGCATTAATATTAGCTAAGTCGTTAGGATCCATCTGCGGAAGTGCAACAACACAAGGATAATTCGCCAGCAAATTGTTTGGAAATCCAAAATCAGCAAGTGCTATGTTTACCCAGGTTTTGTTTTCAGAAGTACTAAACCATTTTACACCATACCTTATTTTGGTGAAATAAGTTATATCACTGGAATTTACTTTATTACTTAAATCACTATATTATTAAGCCATCTCTCATATCTCCATACTACTCCATTCCCAGCTTTTGTTTAGAAAAAGGGTAAACTTAATAAAGCCCCCCGTTTCCAGCTACTTAAAATCAATCCATTTCAGTTATTTATGCAAACTTCCGGTGAGACTCTTTCACATTTTCCTCCTGGACTGTGCAGTAGATCATTGTCGTATCCAGTTTTTCATGTCCCAGAAGTTTTGATACTTGCTCCACCGGCATTCCTCTATTCAGCAGATCGGTAGCTATGGTCCTACGGAAACGATGCGGATGGACCTTCTTCACACCTGCACGCCGCCCAAGCTGCCTAAACATGTATTGGATTCCGGCAACAGTTAGGCGAGCATGAGGCTGATCTAGTGTTGCAAATAAAGGCTTATTTACCAATTCTTCCTCGGTTATCTCCTCCTCCTTCATGCGCTCTTTAAGGTATCTCTTTAAGTAAAACCTAGCATTATCCGTCAAATACACCTTTCTTTCCTTACTTCCCTTACCAAATACAATCAACTCCTGCCGCCCCATTTCTATATCACAGACATTCAGTAACGCCAGCTCTGACACCCTGACACCTGTACTGTACAAAAACTCCATTAAGGCACGGTCCCTCAGTACTGTACAATTAACCCTAAGTGCTTCCATTTCTTCCTGGGAAAACGGCTTTTTGATGGTCTTGGCCAACTTCAGGATCCCTACCCGTTTAACCGGGTTACTGGTCACAAGCTCCTCTGTAGTGAGGAAATCCCAGAAGCTGGATAAATAATGAAGCCTTGTCTGCATGGTTGTCATTTTGATGCCGTGCTGCTCCCTCATGACCCCATAATAATATCGGAGGTCCATGGCGGTAATGTCCTCAATCCGTTTCCCCAGGAAATCCAGCATCTTGCAGATCTCCGTTGTATATTGCTTTAAGGTATTTTCCTGCCGGTTAACTGCCTTTTTGCTTGCCACGAACATCTTGACCTTTAAGGCGTCGCCGTCAATGCCCGTTTCTGCTACCTCGTAACATTCTTCACTTACTTCCACGCCGTGAAAATTAATGTACAGTGCATTATGCAGCTGCTCCATCTGTCCACTATCCAGGTGCGGCAGCATAGTATTGATCACTTTTTCCAAAATCTGCTCTATCATTAGTTAAAGCCCTCCTTCCACATTATTGTAAAAGATAGGGCCGTTTTGGTCCACTACTCAATAATATAGTGATTTGAGTGAGTTAAAAATAGTAAAAAAAGCTTTTGTCGCAAAATCAAATACTAATGAATTTGTAGTTTTTGATACGGGTGAAATACCAGGCGGTGTCTTCATGGTAAACTGCCAAGTTGTTAACGGTATTGACGATAGCCATATAGTCATTGGCTGCTATTTGAACAAGGCTCATCAGTGGATTGCCAAAACTGATAGGATACCCGGAATCACAGTAGGTATTGCCGTAAAGGCTATTGCCTTTGCTTATAAATAGTGATAAAGCAGATAAAACTACCGTTCATGATCTTAGAGGACAAAATGCTAACTTTCCAAATTCTTCGCTGTTACAATGGGCATCAGATGATGCTAGAAGGCTTTCTATCTGGAAAATAGAGGGTAATAGTGTTACCGGTTTCCCGGATGATGGTGTAGAATGGTGTGCTTTAAACCTGCAAGACGGAACTGGTACCAGAGGGATTGTGGTGGCATTTAAATATTTTGCTAGTGGATTGACCGTGAAATATAGGTGTTACGTAAATAAAGAATGGTTGAGCAACTGGATGACCATTGTGTAAATAATCATTTTAAGGAACCGGCTGTATTTGCCCGTATAAGACGCTATCTATGTATACATTTATATAGATTTTACCACCGTTAAAAAAGTAACCAAAACTGATCTGGCTTACGGGATTACCTGTGCCAAGATTCGTTATCCTTAAGGTTTGCTTAGAATCCAATGCAATATTTGTGTTATTCAAATCACTATTTAACTTAGTTATCTTCTCATCAATAATAACATTATCATTGACAAAATCCTGTCTTACCGGCTTATCCGATGCTTCCCACATATTTAATCCTAATGATGTTTTATTTGTACTTGACATATTATTTCTCCTCTTTTAATTTGAATTTTGCTTGAATTTTCTTCTGATCATTAAGCTGTTACATACATATTGCCATGAAACAATCTCTGATTCCATACTAACATTCGAACATATGTTCTGTTTTGTCGACATCTAGATTATAATACTCTAGAATCCTATTGTCAATGCTTTTTTCGAACATATGTTCTTTTTTCTAATTAAAGGTTATAAAGAAAAGTAATTATTTTAGTAATAATTATCCCCCTCCAATAATATTGCTCACGTAAGTTACAGCCACCAATTTTTTATACTTAGTACTTATAAAAGTCAGATTGTAACACAATAAAATCCAGCTAGAATATAGGATTTCCTTAATAATAATCAATCTTTGTAGCACTCAGGTATATAGAAAACTTCATAAGTAACAAACGAAAATCCTTGACAGTTGCAGGCTTTGTATGCAATCTGTGGCACGGCGTGTAACGCCCTATTCCTGCCATAAATTCTGCAAGGGTTTATATTAGAGTAAAGGAAAGGCGTCCCTTGCCGGGTGAGCGAAGCGAGGGTAAAATCCTTGCCATTTGTCGTGGGCATTGTGGATATGTGGGCAAGGTGGCTGTTATTAGGAGTGTGAGGAAGCTGTTTATAACTATCTGGTTGCTTTTTATCTGATTACTTTTTATCTGATCATTATAAATAGCTCTCTCCATGCTCCGTCAGCCCCCTTGTCCATATATCCATGATGCTAACCCCATGCTTGTGATTACCAAGACCAAAAGAAATCTCCCGGATTTTCTTCTCTGGCTTCATATCTTCCAGCCCAGGAAGCGGGTCGGCAACCGCCATCGGCATTGTGGGCATGTGGGTAAGATGGCTGCTTTTAGAAGTAGATAGAAATTGTTCGCGAGTATCTAATTGTTTTTATCGTATAGTAGTAAACAGTTTTCTCCATGCTTCGTTAGCCCTTTTATCCACATATCCATGATGCTCTCTCCTTTATTTTTGTAGTCATAATACAAAACTCCACTCATACGCTTCCCTCTCTTCGATCTGCCCGATCCCATTCATGAACGGAACTCAGTTCCGCTCATACACCTACCCTCTCAACAGCCAAATCACACCCAGTCACTTACAGAATCCCATTTCTGTAAGTAAATTATAATTATACATACGTGAACAAAGATTACCTGCTCTTAACATAAAAAAGCTTATTTAACTTTAAAATAAAAAAGTTTTAAAGTTAAATAAGCTTATCCGTCAGCCCTTGAAAATAGACTGCATATTCTTTTTTACGGCCTTCAGCAGTTCTTTAGGAAGCTTCTCCACTTGCTCTCCTAAAATTATGCCGTGAGGTTCCTTGTAACCGTCATTCCATACAAAATTAAATGTGCTTTCGCTGGCTGTACTGTTCTTTCCGATTTGAAAAGCGTAAAGGGCAACATCTTTCGATAAAAGCTCTTGGACAGCATTCTTAGCCAGGCCGGGAAAACTGGAGGCTCCGTCAGTAATTTCGAAAACTAACTTTATATGCTTTCCCATTTTAAGCTGTCTTTCTTCTGCGGGAGTGATGCTTCCGGATATTTCTTTCAAGCAGCTTGCATCGTCTGTAGCGCCATCGGTGGAATTAAGCCTTACGATGGAACGGATTATATCCGCCGATTCTTTCTCTCCGGAGGTTTTGTCGTTAAATTCTTTCATATGATAATATTGACTTCCAAAAAACCATGTTTCGCTTAAGACTTCTATTTTCTGGTTTAATTGTTCCGCATTTCGTTTAAGATATCTGTTCAGATCATCAATTGAAAGCAACGTTACGGCCAGCGCCTCTCTTGCAGATTCAATCTTTGCGGCATTCATGGAGCCTGAATTATCTATAACAAAAGAAATTTCGATTCGTTCCGGCAATTTATCTGCCTGGGTTTCCAGCAAATATCGGTTGAACACGGGAAGATTTTTATAATTTCCCTTTTTCTCCGCTTCTACAAAATCCGGATAGGCGGCAATAAAGCTGTTAACGTCCAGCTTGCCTTTTATTTGCCCATCTTTTTTTACGCTGATTTCTTTTTTGGCATCTCCAATAAGTTTACTCCAGAATTGGCGCATCTGCTCTCTTTCCGTCTTCATTTTATTTGAATAATACTGAAAAAGCTGCTGATCATTCTGGTTGATGCCGTAAGATGTTAAGTCGACCTTTCCAATCATTATATTTTGAACTATTTCATTGTTTTTCTCCTGCTGGTCCAGCATCTCTTCAAGGATGGTTTTTTCTTCTTCCTCCGTGGATTCCAATGCATCCCTTTTTTCCTCTTCCGATTGTTCAAAAGGGCTTTTTCTTTCACTTACCTGTTCCTGAGATGCGCCTTGGGATTTAAAAAAGTCCATTGCATCTATTTCTTCTTTCCATAATTGCTCATATACAGGATAAATAAAAGAACGAATCAGGGAATCTCTTTCTAAAACACCTTCTTCGCTGTTTATCTGCCTTACTAATTGAGAATGAACGAAATCCAAAAAAGGCTGATTCAATATCCTTTTGCTGAATGGATTCTCACCCCATCCTTTAATCTCAGGCGTTGTTTTATAAATCTCCTTAATGATAAAACTATTGATAAATGCCCTGTGCTTCGGCATTTCCTCAATAGCCTTCATTTTATTGCCTGTCTGCTCCATATATGCAGCTATCTTTTTAAAATTAGCTTCATCTCTGTAAACAGGGCACATTTGCAAAACCCTTAAAAAGGAAGTCAGCTTATCCAGCCTGTGCAAAGCATCTAGTATTTCCTTTTTAACATATCCGGTTATAATATCCGGCTGATATGCGCGATCTTCTCCAAGGCCTTCTTTCTCAATGCGATGAAGGATATATCCGGTCATTCTGTCTTTTTCTTTTTCCCATCTTTTGCCTCTGTACAGATAGGCTTTCGTTTGTTTTTTCCAATCGGGATACATGGCAAGCTCATAATAAATATGCCATAAAATCTGATTTTCGTCTAAGTCCCTGTCCAAAAAAGCCGCCAGCGGAAGATATAATATGCCCTTGGACGGATTTAACAAAAATCTTTCAAGCTTTGGTTCAGGCATATACATCAGGCTGGAATCCCCTGTAAACGTAGCTAACGTACGCTGCTCTCTCTGCAAAAAGGATTCCACATGTTTTGTTGACTCTTCTATCAGCTTCTGTTCATCATAATTAGGCAAGCCCATTCCCCTCCTACTGATATAACGGCAAATCCCACAAAGCTTGCGGGGTATCGATTCTGTTAATATTTAGTGTGCATAATCCGCCTTCTACTCCCATCAGCAAATACTTTGATGGATAAAGCTTCATCACATCGGTAAAAAAGACCCCTTCCATACTTGAATCCTTATTGATATGCCATTTTCCGAAATTTTCCTCCAGCAAATATAGAATTCCGTCTTCGCTTAATATTACGGCTGTTCCTTTTGAAGACTCTGCATCAAAAAGATTCCCTTTAAGGAAATTTCCTTCATCAAGAATGTTTATATCCGCCCCGTCAAGAGAAATGATATAAAGCTTACCATTATTCCCTATGGACAAAAGAGTATCCTTCTGCCCCTTTTCATTTTCGAGGCAATGGATTTTGCGTATTTCGCAATCTGGAATTTTAATTTTATTTACTATAGAAAGATTATGATAGTTCCGTTTTATAAAATATATTTCTCCTGATTTGGTGCCGACGGCAAAATCATCAGCTCCTGTTTTCTCCATTCCGTTTATGTTTGAAATAGGAAGAGTAGCGTCTTTATGGCGTATCAGGCGGTATTCTTCTTTTTCTTTAACAATTTCCAGCAAAACCAGCTCTTCCTGCTCTTTTTCCGCAGCTATTAAATTATTGCTTATTGACAGGCATTGGCCATACCAGCTCATTCCTGTTTCTGTCTCTATCTTTTTTATATGCATCTCCCCGCTTCCATTGGGGATTTGTTTAAAATTGCTGCATGATAATAAATAGCAGCCGCCTTTGCTTCCCAAAAGCAGAATTTCATTCTTATTAAGCCTGTGAAATGCCGAAATTTTTTCTTTAATATCTTTAACAGGCGGACTCCATTCCTCCTGAATCCTTTCCTTGCCGGAAGGTTCCGTTCTTTTGCTTATCTGAAAAAACTGCAATGCACAATCTGTACTTCCGGCAACAAACAGATCCTCGGAAAGCCTTAAAACACTTTGAAAAAATCCATCAAAGCCACAGGCTCCCAGCCTTGTTACAGATTCTGTTTTTATGGCGTCTTTTGAATTTCCTGCATATGCCCTGTAATGGGGAATCATCTCCGTGAGAAGCTTTTCCTCCCTGGCGGAAAGCACTTCAAGGCAATTTTCAAAATCATCTTCTAAAATGCCTGTTTCCCGAATTTTATTTAGTTTTTGCCTTAGGTCCTTTACCTGCTTTTTAAATTCTTCCTCATCAACCGATAAATTCAGCTTCATTTTAGCCTCCATTATTCTCCAAATGCTCAAGGAGAGCTTTTGAATGTTCTAAATGGGATAATTTCTGATCCAGCAGCTGATATTTTTTTGCATCAATCCTCAGCATATCTTCCAGGTCCGATTGAAAAATATTCTTTAATTCTTCCGGTATATTTTTTCTTTTGGTACCCTTTCCAAAAAGCATATGAACTACATCCAAATGGCTTAAGGTCTGGGTTTTAGGGCGAACATAGCGATAGGGGCGGGTTCTGATTTCATCGTAAGTGGTGGTTGATTCTCCTATGCCTTTGTTTTCAATCTTCCAGCCTTCCTCTGCCGGGAAAAAGCCAAAGCGCACCGCCTGGGAAAGAATATAATTCTGATCGTCGGAATAAGTGATAGAGCTTATAAATCCGTCCCACAGGGCCTTGCTTAAATCCTTTTCTTCTCCTTGATTCCAATTGTCCAAAACGTGCAGAATATTTCTTATGGAAAATACGGATTCTCTAAGCTCCAGCTCCTCGCTGGAAATATCCTTCTGCTCTTCATCCTTCCATTTGCCCATAAATACATTTTGGGTAACACGGCAGAGCTGAGAAAACCGAAACAGCTCTTCAAGGGTCCGTTTGGGATCGGGAATTTGAATTGTTCCGTTGGCATTTGAAAGCCTTGCAATAATAACCCTGAAAAGTTCATTTTTTTCCGGGTCCGCCTGTTCTTCCATAGAGCCTTTGGTATTCTGGGAAACGTAATTATATTCGATAGTTACAAACCGGGATTTAAACGCAGGGTTAAGCTCATTTGTGCCTTCGTAATTAACCATCTGGGTAGACAGATTTCCTGTTCCTATAAATGCAAACCCCGGCTTAATCAATACAGGGCCTACCCCTGTAATATAAGCCGTCCCCCCTGCATGGCGCTGCAGTATATCGTTTAATGCAATGAGATTCTGCATGGCGATGGTGTTAATCTCGTCAATTATTACGGGCCGGCCTTCTTTTACCGCGATTAATATTTCCTTCTCAATTTTCTTGATTTCCGTACCGAAAGCACTGTTGCTTGCAACCAATAAATCGGAGAAGCTGTTCCATATCTGTATTTTAAGCTGAAGCTTTTCTTCTTCCGTCATCTGCTGGAGCTTATCTTCGTTTTCATGCATCCACTGATAAAAATCTCCGATGATCATATCCAGATAATCATTATAGGATTTTTGAGAAAAGCTATGTTTGAGTGTCAGTGTCTTCTCCACAAACATATCTTCATAGGTCAGATTGTGAGAACCGGATATAAAGAGCGGCTGCAAAGACTCTATCTCTTCTTGCGTTCCATTTGTCAATATTTCCTTATAATGCTGCTTTCGCTGTGTATTTATCTCCTTAAATTTTTCAATAGCCTCTTTTTCCCCGGCCTTTGGGTTGGCGCAATACCATTTCTCCATTTGATCTTCAAGTTCTGCCTGAATTTTATTCTGTATTGAAAAATCCATGGCGGCTTCCGTGGCAAGCTGGGTCTTTCCGCTTCCTAAATGCCCTACAATATATACCGGCATTCCAAGGTTTAAAGAATCTATTACCTTTTCCTTTGCTTCCATTACATAAGGAACCGTTACCAAACGCTGCTGATGCTGGGTTTCAATATCGCTCAGCAGTTGGCGGGTATGATAAAATTCCCATGCTTCGGCAGAGCTGTCCAAACGCTTTTCTATCTCTTTTTTTAGACCCTCTATACGGTCAACCCTATATCTCGTAGCGGAATTGCTTCTGTGCTGGGAATAATGATTGCTCTCATAGCTAACCCGCCTTTCCCATTTAAGAAAAAAGGTCTCGTAGTCAATAAGGTTTTCAATTTCCTCTATTGCCAGACCCTGATCTGCTGTTTCCTTTTCTACATAGGCCCTGTATTTTTCAACATATTCAATGTCTGTATTTTCATCCGCCGCAGAGCTTTCGCTTATCTGTTCAAATCTTCTAAAGGCCCTGAAAAAACCTCCTTGCCCGTCTGTAATTTTATTGTGCTCATCCTCTAATAACTGTGAGGCTTCCTTTCGCAGCTGCTTTTCATACTGCTCCTGGATGGCCTCAATTGAGGGAATACAGCGCGGTTCAATGTCGTATTTATCTTTCATGGAAAATTCCCCTTTACGCGATATTTATAGTCAAATAAATTCAAATAAGTAACAAAAGCCTGTTTTCCGCAGTTCATCATCCCGGTTCCTTGGGAAAGGTCCGCTTTGATACAGGCTCCTGTTACTTATATTTGTACAGTAAACGAAATTGAAAACCATTTTAGGACTTTTAGAACCTTTCTTACACGGAATCTGTACATTGTTTAACTTGACTGGCTATAAATTAAAATCCCGGCTTATAAAAAACCGGGATTTTAACCTATTTATCTAATTTCTCAACTTGGGTTAATTTATAAAATCCCAAAATCTTTCAGCATTACCTCAATGTCCGTTCCTGCTAATAGCTTCATAATCTTGCTTTTTTTAAGAGGCGGCAAGTCTACTTTCAGTTTTTCTCCGTCAAGCAGGCATACGCCTGCGCTGAGAAGATAACGAATATCGTAACGGGAAGCAAATACTTCAGGAACACCCTTTTCCACTCCGGTTAAAACATATACGGCTTCCATAGCTGTACGTCCGGAATATTCAATGGTAAATACCGTATCGCGGCCGGGATCATCCAATGTTTCAGCGAACTGTCCAAGGAAAGCAAAGTTTACTGCATTCTTAGGCACTACATAAGGACGGTCACCAGACTCACGGGGCATAAATTGAGAAGTTATGAACGGCATCATTACTGGGACAGCCGTACATGTATTGGCTAACTCCTCTATTTCATCAACAGGCACGCCTATATGATACAGCCATTCTTTAGTGATTTCCTTGCCGGTACAGTCTCTCATGGGCTTTTTAATATAGTCTCCCGGAACATCGGAGAATAAACCGTATACCCAAACTACAACGTCTTTTTCAGGCTGTCCGTAGTACTGTTCCTGACGGTTTATTGTCCAGCTCATAAGCCATGAAGAATCCAATGCGGTAACTATACCGCCTGTTACTGTACGGCCTGTATAAGGTGAGCGTTTTGTAATCTTTTCAATATATTTGGGCACGCTTTCGTCATGGCATGTTACAGTACAGGATTCCCAATTGGATTTTTCAGGCTCTCCGCAGAATTTATCCGGTCTTCCGAATTCATCGCATTGACCGGCGATATTTTTCCAAAGTGTCCAGCATCCGCCAGGCTCTTTATTGAATGGAGCAGGCGTATTGTCATCACCGTATCCGGAGCCTTCTGTCATGGAACCGTTTGTAATAAATACTAAATCATTTTCCGTCAAGTCAATGGAAATGTCTTTTCCTTCTTTATCTACTGCAACAATCTTTGTAGCAGCTTTCTTTTCTTGGGAAATTGAAAACTCTACATTGTTTACGGTAACTCCATATCTGAATGTTGCTCCATTTTCTTTCAAATATTTAACCATAGGCATTACGAAGGAAGTATACTGGTCATGACGTGAGAACTGCAAAGCTGAAAGGTCTGGTAAACCGCCCACATGATGAATGAAACGATTCATGTAAAGCTTCATTTCAAGTGCACTGTGCCAGTTTTCAAATGCAAACATCGTTCTCCAATATGTCCAGAAATCACTGTCAAGAAGCTCGTCGGAGAATACGTCTTCTATGGTTTTGTTTTCAAGCTCTTCATCGGAGGTTGCTACAAACATAGCAAGTTCTTTTGCAAGCTCCTGGCCTAAATTGAATTTACCGTTATCATAGCGAACGCCGCATTCTTTTGTAATACGGCAATTGCTGTAGTTGTGGTCTTCAAGGTTCGTATAATACAGATGATCCAATACAGTCATATTCGGATCCTCTGTGGAAGGTAAAGAGCTGAACAAGCTCCAGAGAACCTCGAAGCACTTGCTCATTTCACGGCCGCCGCGTGCTACATAACCTGCATTTTGCATAACTGCACCGTCTAAAGAACCTCCGGGAAGGTCAAGCTGCTCTAAAAAAACAATTTTGCTGCCGTCCATATGGGCGTCCCGAATCAAAAAGCAGCCTGCAGCCAAGGCACCGATGCCTGTACCGATTAAATAAGCTTTCTTATCATCGATTCCTTCCGGCTTTCTTGCATGAACCAATGCATGATATGTGCCGTTTGTAAGAGTAAGTCTTTCATCATGAGTTTTAATTTTCATTCTTAGCCCCTCTTTCAAGATTTTGATTTTAAATGTTAACTGAAGTTATGTATAGCAAAATAGATTAATAACAGTAACAAAAACCGTATATTTTAAATAACTAAAATATAGAGGTTTTTTATATTTAAGCCGTTTATGAAAAGCAGGCTTTTTGTTACTCCCTTCATGTTATTTTGCTGTAATTAGAGTTTTGAGCGTTCACCTGGTCTTAACAATAGGCAATATCCCTTCAATTTTTGTGAACGCCGGCAACCTTATTTCCTACATCATATAATCTTTTTCACAACTTTTCATTAGACAAATAAGCCCCAGTGTTCAAAAATCGAACACTGAGGCTTATTTGTCTATCATCTAGACCTTGAAATAATCGAATTCCGTAAGCGGCAAATGCTTCAGAAAAATGAGATTGAAATATTACCTTGTCTTTCCGGCCTATTTGCTTATTATTAAGGTTGTTTACTTTAATGATCCATTTGGTTTGACAATATTTTAAAAATTAAATTTTCCGCTCCTCTTAAGAGACAATGTAATATGACCGTCAAAAAGCTCGCCGATGCGTCTGATGATTACATTGGGATCTTCTTTCATTCCTGAGCCTATCCAGCGCAGCACCATTTCAGTAAGAGCGCATTGATAAAAAGAGGCTATGAGTTTTTTATCTTTGGTGGAGGCTTGTATCCCCTCGCTTTCGCTTTCTCTTTCAACATAACGGTACATTACATTTCCGGCGACGCTGAAAATATAGTTTTCCAATACCTCTCTCTGCATGGAATTATATACATGATAAACGGCTCTTTTGTTCTCCATTGCAAATTTAGCCGCAACAAGAAAGCCTTCCTCCCATGAAAGGGTATCGTTATATTCATCAATGGCATTTTGAAGCTCGGACTGGAAAATTTCCGATAGAATGGCATATATATCCGGATAATGGTAATAAAAAGTATTTCTGTTAATACCACAGGCCGTAACAATATCTTTTACTGTGATTTTATTCAAGGGTCGCTCATTCAGCATTTTAATGCACATATCCCGAATCATTTTTTTTGTATATTGCTGTGCCAAATTACACCTCCAAAACCCTTTATTTCTAATATTATAACATAAAAGCCAATATTTGCAAATATCTTAAGCCTTCTCTATTGCAAAAGCAGACCATACTTTTCCAGCCGTATGCAATGTATTTACGCCTGTATGCACAACCGAATTTATCGCTTTTGCCCATGCGAACGATCAGTTTGAAGCACTAAATACAAAACTGATGGGTTTAAGCATAGACAGTAACTCCTCCCGCTTAGCATGGGTAAATCAAATCCGTTTATTAACGGGCGTTCACTGATGCCCTTGAAAAAAAGAACGCCGGTTCATGTTTTGCATGAACCGGCATTCTTTTTATGGTTGATTCCCTTAAATTTGGTACAAACTTTATTTTATCCTTCTTGTGGATTCTCCTTCGATCAGCTCAGCTTTAAATACCGTTTTCTGATGCTCTGCCTTGTTCTTGATCACATCGAATAAGATCTTGATGGTGGCCTTTGCCATCTCTTCCACCGGCTGGCGGATGGTGGTGATGGACGGGTTATAATAGCGGGCAATATCAAGGCCGTCATAGCCGGCCATACAATAATCTTCCGGTATCCGCATGCCATGCTCAAAGATGGCTTTGCAGGCACCGATGGCAATGCTGTCTGAGATCGCATAAACAGCCGTAAATTCCGGTTTTTCATTCAAAACACGGTTCATCATCCGGTACCCGTTTTCCATGGTATAGCATTCCTCGCATTCCTCTGAAAATATGATCAGAGAGGGGGAGGGGGTGATGCCGTTATCTAAAAGAGCCTTTTTGTATCCTTCCAGACGGAGGCGGCCGATGCTCTCATCATCAGAAGGAGCGGTCAGGATAAGGATTTTTTCATGACCTAGTCTACATAAGTAATCCGTCATTTTGTAGCTTTCCGCGTAGTCATCTACGGATACGCAGGAAAAATCAGGAGATTCACCCAAGTACTCTGTCATTCCGATGGTACTTAACACATAAGGAACGGTTAGCTGTTCCAGCTCTTCCCTGCTGTGGGAAAAATATCCTCCAAGGAACACGATTCCCCTTGGCTTCTTTTCCTTGATCAGTTCCAAAGCCACATCTACCTCATCCTCCTGCTCATCGACCCGCTGCAGGATGAATGAGTATTTCTTTTTCTGGATCTCCTCCTCGAAGATACGGATCATCTTGCTGAAAAAGGGATTGCCGATCCCTTTGATCAGCACCGCGATGGCCCTGGAATCGGTACGCTTTAAATTCCGCGCGCTGTTATTGGGAATATAGTTATTTTCCTTAATCACCTGCATGATCATGTTCTTTGTCTCTGGATTGATATCCGGATGGTTATTAATGGCCCGGGATACGGTACTCACACCCACCCCGCACAATCTTGCTATATCCTTTATATTAATGGAGTCCATCAGAAATACTCATCTCCTTTCCTCACGCCCTGCCGTAAAGCCTGGCAATTTTTCTGCATTTTTCCACAATCTCTACTGTTATTTCCCCGGAAACCATACGCCATCTCCAGTTTTTCCCCAGGGTGGAAGGCACATTGATCCTGGCCTCCGCGCTAAGGCCTAAATAATCCTGCACCGGCACCACCGCCAGCTTGGCTACACTTGCCAGGGCCAGACGGACAAAATCCCAGTGGATCTCTTCTCCCGGCGTTCTTCCGTTATTCATATAGTCAATGGAAAGCTGGCGGTCCTCCTGGGACATTTCTTCATACCAGCCCCTGATGGTATTATTATCATGGGTTCCCGTATATACCACGCAGTTCTGTGTGTAGTTATGAGGCAGATAATCGCTTTCTTCTCTGGAATCAAACGCAAACTCCAGCACCTTCATACCTGGGAAGCCCGTATCCTTTACCAGCTTTAAAACCGATGGAGTCAAAAAGCCAAGGTCTTCCGCTATGATATCCAGTGTCCCAAATCGTTCCCGCATCTTATTGAAAATATCGATTCCAGGTCCTTTTTCCCAGGTACCGTGAACAGCATTCTCGCTTCCCGCCGGAATGGAGTAATACTCATCAAAGCCGCGGAAATGATCCACCCTCACCACATCGTAAAGGCGGAAGCTGTATTCCATTCGCTTCATCCACCATTCGTAACCTGTTTTTCCGTGGTAATCCCAGCGGTAAAGGGGATTTCCCCATAACTGTCCGGTGGCGGAAAATCCGTCCGGCGGACAGCCTGCTACCGCAACGGGCTCGCAGGCTTCATCAAACTGGAACAGTTCCGGATGAAACCAGGAATCCGCGCTGTCAAACGCCACATATATAGGGATATCACCGATGATCCTGATGCCCTGTTCTCCTGCATAGGACTTTAACCGGCTCCACTGTTCTTCAAATTTCATCTGAAGGAAGCCATAAAATCCAATCTCATCTGACAGTTCCTTTTCATACCGGGAAACTGCCTCTTCTCTTCTAAGACGAATATCTTCATCCCAGCAGATCCAGCTCTTTCCTTTAAAATGATCCTTAACCGCCATGTAAAAGCAGTATCCGGCCGTTTCCTCTCCAAGATGTCTCACAGGCTCATCTGACGTATGTCCCTGCTCTTTCCACCGTCCATAAGCCTTCCTCAACAAGGGAAAACGGTTATAATACATTTTCTCATAGTCAATATCTCTCGGATCATCTCCAAAGTCCACGGCTTCGCATTCCGCTATGGTAAGCAGTCCCTCTGAAGCCAGCTCATCTAAATCAATAAAATACGGATTTCCCGCAAATGCGGAGAATGACTGGTAAGGAGAGTCCCCATAACCGGTAGGCCCCAGCGGGAGTATCTGCCAGTACTGCTGACCTGCTTTTTTTAATAAATCTATAAATTCATATGCCTCTTTTGAAAATGCCCCGATCCCGTATTTTGACGGAAGGCTTGCAACTGGGAGCAACATACCACATTCCCGCATAATCAGTCTCCTTTTTCTGTTAATACTTCAAGCAATGAGCCAATCGCAGACTTCCTAGCCTTTTACCGCACCTGCAGCTACGCCCTTTATGATATATTTCTGACAACTTAAATAAAATACAATGATAGGAAAAATCGCAAGAACCAGCATTGCCATCATGGCTCCCATATCAATGGAACCATATCCGCCTTTTAAGTTCTGAATAACCATTGGTATTGTACCTTTTTCCTGAGGAAGAATCAAGCTTGGAAGCAAATAATCGTTCCAGATCCACATGGCATTTAAAATGGCAACGGTCACTGCCGTAGGTCTTAACATGGGGAATACCACATGAAAATAAGTCTGAATGGGGGAACAGCCGTCGATCATAGCCGCTTCTTCGATTTCAAGGGGAATTGCCTTAACAAAACCGCAGAATAAAAATACCGCCTGCCCGGCGCCAAAGCCCAGGTAAAGAAGCACAAGACCGTACATGGAGTTTAAATACAAGTCATTTGCTGTCTTTGACATGGTGAACATGACCATCTGGAAGGGCACGATCATGGCAAATACAAAAACGTAATATAAGACGTTCGTAAATACGGATTTCACTCTGGTTAAAAACCAGGCTGTCATGGAGGTGAACAGGATAATCACTGCCACAGAAGCTACCGTAATAAACAAGGATCTGCCAAAAGCCGGGAACAGCCCTGTTTTCCGGATGCCTTCCACATAATTGGTAAGCCCTACATAGGTGCCTGCCTTAGGAAGCTGAAACGGCGCATCGCTGATAAACAGCTTGCTCTTAAAGGAGTTCATGAAAACCAGGACAATCGGAAATAAAAATGTTAGGGAAAGGACTGCTAATACAGCCGTTAAAAACGCTCCCGCGGTTTTTCCCACTTCCATTTGCTGCGCTTCCATATTTCTTCTCTTTCTGCTCATCAGTTCTCCACCTCCTTACGACGCGTTAATGAAAGCTGGGTCAGGGATATGACCGCAACCATAAGAAAGAACACCGTGGCCTTTGCCTGGCCCACCCCTTCCCAGCCCACTCTGCCGTAAAAGGTATTGTAAATATCAAGGGCCAGCATGCTGGTCTGTCTTCCCGGTCCGCCTGCGGTCAGCGCAAGGTTCTGGTCAAACAGCTTAAAGGAATTTGTCAGGGTAAGAAACAGACAGATGGTAAAGGACGGCATGACCATAGGGATCATGATGCGCTTTAAGATCTGGAATCCGGTAGCTCCGTCGATCCTTGCGGCCTCAATCAGTTCTCCCGGAACATTTTGAAGCCCGGCAATGTAAATAATCATCATATACCCGATCAGCTGCCAGTTCATTAAGATCACCAGGCCCCAAAAGCCGTACTTGGCGTTAAAAGAGAGGGTAACCCCAAATCTTGCAAGAATACCGTTTAACAGAAGCTGCCAGACATAACCTAACACAATGCCGCCGATTAAGTTTGGCATGAAAAATACGGTCCGGAACAGGTTGGTCCCCTTAATTCCTCTTGTGAGGACATAGGCCAGTAAAAACCCCAGGGTATTGATGCTCACTACCGACACAATGGTAAACTTCACGGTAAATACCAGTGCATTGATAAAATTCCGGTCCATAAATATCTTTTTATAATTTGAAATCCCCACCCAGGAGGCATCCTTTACCGTGGTGAATTCCGTAAAGGATAAATAAATACCTATGATAAACGGGTACAGGAATGCAACGGTAAATGCAGCCAGTGTGGGCAGAACAAATATTGGAAAGTACCGTTTCATTGACTTTTGCATAGCAGTTCTCCTTTCTTTTTTACTGTCCATGCTTTTGGGACAGGGCCCGCCACACTTTACAGCGTGCCCCGCATCATCGGGCTCATAGGCATACCCGCAGGGTATTCTATAAAGCTGCCCGATGAGCTGAGGCTGATCGTATTTCTTGTATGAAAATGGGTGAGGCATCTCCCCCGCGCTCACCCATTTCCCTGAAACCTATTTTAATATTCTTATTTTGTCATAGCTTTTTCGTTTGCCCAATCAGCTTTCATGTCATCGACTACTGCCTTCCAGTCTTTGCCGCCCTGAGCGTACTCAAGAAGGGAAGCTCCGAAGTTATCCTTAAAGGTCTGGCTTGGGAAGGAGGTAAAGTTCCAGGACACAGAATATAAGTCCTTGTTGTTCATATAGCGGTCGATCTCTTTTGCCAGAGGATCGGTTGGTTTTTCATCTGCTGCAAAGGTATCAAAAGGAGCGATAAAGCCCAGCTTGTTGGTTACATAATCTTTACCTGTGTCAGAAGTGAAAAGCCACTCCAGGAAGTCAAGAGATGCCTGCTGATCCTCTTCCTTTGCCTGGCTGTTGATGGAGAAGAAGTTTTCTGTTCCAATGCAAAGTCCCTGCTTTTCCTCACCGTTCACTCCGGTGTAGATAGGAAGGAATTTCACATCTTCTTCCTTAACTGTGTTTCCGTCAACGCCGGACACCTGTCCCCAGCCCCAGTTTCCGTTCTGGACCATGGCAACCTTGCCAAGAGCAAATTCTGCCATGGAATCCTCAACAGTCTTTGCGCCTACCATCTTTGGATCTGTACAGGAGTTGTGAATGTATAAGTCAAAAATGTTTTTGTAGTTGTCTGCATACTTAAAGTCAAGGACATCTTTATCGGATACGCTGTCATCCTTATATTCATAATAAACCGGAAGGTTTGCCAGATGGGTCTGCCATCTCCAGTCCTCGCCAGGAGCAAAGGAAGTGGAAGCAAACACGCCTTCGATTCCAAGGTCTGCCTTTCTTGCCTGCATATCTTCTGCAACCGCTTTGAGAGAATCAAAGGTATTGATCTCTTCCATGGATTTTGCCTTTGCGCCGTCAAGAGCAAAATACTTCTTCATGATGGCATCATTATAAATAATTCCATAGCCTTCCACTACGTAAGGAATGCCGTAAACTCCATCTCCGTCTTTTACAGCCATATCTTTATCAACCAGATGTCCGTAGATTGTGGAATCCTTTAAATCCCTGCAATATTTTGCCCAGGATTTATAACCGATCGGTCCGTTGATCTGAAACAGTGTAGGCGGTTCCTTCTTAGCTACCTCAGATTTTAAGGTCTGCTCATAGGTACCTGCTGCCGCTGTCTGTACCTTCATGGGCACGCCGGTTTCCTCTGTATATTTGCCTGCAAGCTCCACCCATGTGTCTGCAACTTCTGGCTTAAAATTCAAATAATAGATCTGTCCTTTGGCCTCTGCCGTATCATCAGCCTTTGCCGCAGTGGTATCCGCTGCCTGAGAATTCTGCTCTGCCCCTGATGTCTCCGTTTTCTTGTTGGAAGCACAGCCTACCAGTGTTCCCGCCGCCATTGCCGCCGCCAGAGTAAGTACTGCCAGTTTTTTTACTTTCATAATATCCTCCTTCCGTGCATTTGCACCTTCCGGTTGATGGATCCGTCCACTCAACCCCCAATTTTTTCTGCATGCCTTCCACACAGAAACTTGATTCACCTGCTTATTCCCAGGCTTTATCTTTCCTGATCATTGGATACCAATCTTTTGGTAACGATATCGGTAACGTTTCCAATAACCTTATGGCTATAAGATAACACATTGCACAAAAAAATGCAATAGATTTAGCCAAAATTTCTTTTTTCGTTAAACCATTGCATTTTCATTTCTTTTTTTAGGCACTTTCCACAATTTATGCCACATAATTTGCCTTCTTCCATTGTTTTTTATCCCTTATTCCCGCTTTTTTCCATAGTCAGATTTTCGTAATTAAAACCTATGAAATTTGACTTAAATGTTAAGGGAAAAGAAATACTAATTCCTAAATTTTTCCTGTAGAATATAAAATATGAAAAGGAGGAAATATTTATGAGAAAAATGAATAAGCCGCTGGCTGCCGCTCTTGTTGCCGCAGCCGTGCTGAGCATGAGTGCATGTGCCCAAACAGGGACCGCTTCCGTACCGGGAGCCAACGTAACTACTATTAGCAGCAAGGATAACAATACCATACAGGTAAGCAGCACAGAGGGAGTTAAGGTGGTTCCCGATATGGCACAGGTCAATTTTGCAGTGCTCTCTCAGGCCGCGGATCCCAAGAGCTGCCAGGAGAAAAACAGCGGGGATACAAGCAATGTCATTGAATTTTTGAAAAAATCCGGCATTGATGAAAAATCCATCCAGACCTCCAGCTACGGCCTTGAGCCGATGTATGACTGGAATAATTCCGGCCAGCAGATCACCGGATATCAGATGCGCACAAGTATCACCGTTTCTGACCTTCCCCTTGACCAGGTGGGCACTATGCTTTCTTCCAGCGTAGAAGCAGGCATTAACTGCATTGACAGCGTAAACTATCTTTCCAGCAAATACGATGAAAACTACAGGGAAGCCCTTAAAAAGGCTGTTGAAGCCGCCAAAGTTAAAGCAGAGGCAATTGCTGCCGCCAGCGGAGTCACCCTGGATGGAATCGCTCACATCGAAGAGATGAATACCTACCCAAATATCCGCTACTCCACATCTGTGGCAAAAGAGGATGCCGCAGCCGGAGCCAAATCCGTGGTTGTGGAACCAGGACAGATCGGTGTGGAAGCCCAGGTAACTGTGACCTACCGGGTAAAATAAAAAAAGAATAGGCGTCCAGGTCTTTCGGAACCGCCTAAAGAAAGTGCACCGTATGTCAGATGAAATTATATCTGACATACGGTGCACTTCACGTTTTTCAAGGTTTATTTTGAGAATTTCCTTTATTATCAGGAATGGCGGTTTTCTACCTGCACCTCCATCCGGCTATAGGGAATCTCAATTCCTGCCGCTTCAAATTCAAGCTTTACCTTTTCAAGGATCTCCCACCTGGCCGGCCAGTAATCGTCTAAAGAGGTCCAGCCCCGGCCTCCGATGGTAACGGCATTCTCTGTTAAGTCATTGACGAAAATATCTATAGGCTCCTCTTTTAAGATCCCGTTCTGATTACGAAAAATGTTATCCAAAACTTCCTTGGCTTTCTTTAAATCCGAATGATATCCGATCCCCACCAGGACATCCAGCCGCCTTTTATCCATGGCGGTCACATTGGTGAGGGGAGAATTGGACAGAGTCCCGTTGGGAATGACCACCTGCTTATTATCGCCGGTGTTTAAAACCGTGTACACCAGTCCAATGGTACGGACCGTGCCTTCCCCATCCCTGGATACGATATAGTCCCCTACACGGAACGGCTTCATAAGAAGGATCAGCACCCCGCCGGCAAAATTAGCCAGGCTTCCCTGGACTGCCAGACCTACGGCAATACTTGCAGACCCCAGCAATGCCACGATAGAAGCCGAATTCACTCCTATCTGCCCTGCTACGATAAAAACCAGCAGACAGTACATGGTGGCGTTTAAAACGGACAGAAGGAACTTTCTTAAGCTGACCTCCATATCCACCCTCTTAAATGAGCGGTTCAGCATACGATTAAAGAACTTAATGATCCTGGAGCCAACAAAAAAAATCACCAGGGCAATGAGGAGCTTTATCCCGAACGCTATGAGCTCGGGAGCCCAGCCCTTTAAGGTTTCCAGCACGACATTGGGCCTTAACTGGTTTAAGTTTTCCTGTACCTCCTGCTGCAAATCTGCCAGGGACTCTCCCGGAAGTACACTGGAAACCATATAGAATTTCATTTCATAACCTCCTGATCCTTTTTTATGTACGAATGAATTAAGCTATTTTCCTTCAACCTTTGCCTTTTCAGTATATGCAGGCTTCCTGGTCTTCTTCCCTGCCAAAGCCGGCTTCTTTTTTTCAGGGGTACAGGTAAAGACCATGATGCTTAAGGGAGCCACAGTTATTTCCATAGAATCCGGCCTTTCATCCGCCTCCTTTTTCTTAGAGGTTTTTGCCCGTGGATTTACCCGGCCCTGTCCTCCGAAGGCCTTGTCATCACTGTTTAATATTTCCTTATATTTTCCCTCAAAGGGAACCCCTACCGGGTATTTCTCATGATGCATTGTATCAAAATTACATAGGAAGAGAAGAGTCTCCTCCTTTTTCTTTGTCTTTCTTAAAAAGCATACAATGCTCTCTTTCGAATCCGTGCATTCCACCCATTCAAAGCCGTCCGGATCATAATCCAGCTGGTACAGGGCCGGCTGGCTCTTATAAAAACGGTTCAAAGCCTTTACGTAATCCTGCGTCTGCTTATGAAGGGGATATTTTAGGATCTCCCAGTCAAGACTTTTATTTTCATTCCATTCACTCACCTGTGCAAAATCCTGACCCATGAACAATAGCTTCTTACCTGGATGTCCCACCATAAAACCGTAAGCAGCTTTTAGATTCGCCGCCTTTTCCTCCAGGGTTTCTCCCGGCATCTTGCCCAACATGGAACCTTTTCCATGAACCACCTCATCGTGAGAGAATACAAGGATAAAATCTTCGCTGTATGCATAAAGCATGCTGGAGGTCATCTCTCCATAATGGTGTTTTCTGAAGTAAGGATCATATTGCATATATCCGGTGAAATCATTCATCCAGCCCATGTTCCATTTATAATCAAAGCCCAGGCCTTCACTCTTTACATCAGCCGTGATCCGGGGCCATGCCGTGGATTCCTCCGCTATCATTACCGCCCCATCTTTTCGGCCCTTGAATATGGAATTCAAATGCTTCAGGAACTCGACAGCTTCCAGGTTTTCATGACCGCCGTAAATATTGGGAATCCATTCCCCCGGGTTCTTGCCGTAATCCAAATACAGCATGGAAGCTACCGCATCCATACGGATCCCATCCGCATGGTACTTGTCCGCCCAGAAAAGAGCATTGGCGATAAGGAAGTTGCTGACGCCCGGCCTGCCGTAATTATAAATCAAAGTTCCCCAATGGGGATGTGCCCCTTGTCTTGGATCCTTATGCTCATAAACACAGGTTCCGTCAAAGCTGGCAAGTCCAAAGCTGTCCCTGGGGAAATGAGCCGGAACCCAGTCTAAAATCACGCCGATGCCCTGCTTATGCATGTAATCCATGAAATACATAAAATCATCCGGGGTTCCATAACGGCTGGTGGGCGCATAATACCCGGTCACCTGATATCCCCAGGAGGCATCCAGGGGATGTTCCATGATGGGAAGAAGTTCCACATGGGTGTAACCCATATCCTTTACATATTCCGCCAGCTTTTCTGCTATTTCACGATAATGACAGAATTCGGAACCAACAACGGCAGCTCCGTTTTCATCAAGCTCCGCTTCCTTCCGGAACCAGGAGCCTAAGTGCACTTCATAAATGGACATGGGACTTTGTTTGGAGTCAGACCCTGCCCGCTTTTTCATCCATTCCTGATCACTCCAGGAGTACTGGTTAATATCCCAGACCACGGAAGCATTGTCAGGACGCAGCTCACAGTAATTGGCGTAGGGATCGCTTTTAAGCTGGGGTGTCCCGTCTTTATGCTTTATCTCATACTTATATAACGCTCCTGTCTTTAAGCCGGGAATAAACAATTCAAAAATGCCGGAATCCCCCAGCCTCCTCATCTGATGACGCCTGCCATCCCACAGGTTAAAGTCCCCAACCACGCTGACACGCATGGCACAGGGAGCCCACACAGAAAAGTATACCCCTTCTGCTCCGCCTGCAGACATGGGGTGCGCCCCCATTTTTTCATAGATGCTGTAGTGAATTCCGGATTCAAACTTTTTGATGTCTTCCGACTTATAAAAGGCTGGAAAGGAATAGGGATCCAGACATTCTTCTGATGTCCCATTATCGTAAGTAACCAACAGGGTATAAGCTGCTGTGGTTTTGCGTGGTATGAGAGCCGCAAAAAAACCGGCTTCATCCGCAAGCTCCATAGGGTATTCCTTACCGCTTTCCCTAAACCGGACGATCACCGATTCTGCCGTAGGAATAAATGCCTGGATAAGCAGCCCCTGCTCTGTTACGTGCGGGCCCAGAATCTCGTGGGGATTCGCTGCTTCTGAATATACAATCTCTTCAATGCCGGCCCAATCCATTAAATCATACAATTTACCATCCATACATGACTCCTCCTGGTCCCTCGTTATGGAAATATTTTATCACCAGGTCATGTAATTTTCAAGAGTCTGCCAGGAATTGGGCTTATTTGAGCCTTGCGTATGCCAGCATTAAATCAACCATTCTGCCATAGCTGTTAACGCCATCGGACTGGCTGTTGAGCTTTAAATAAGTATCATTCATCCGGTTGGAGACCTCGGCAGTTTTCCCCTCGTATTTCCCCCAGAATTCATTGTTGTTTCTTAAATCATCCCATGCCTTTTCACTAAGCTGTCCGCAGATTTCTGCGTATGCTTCCCGGTCTGCCTTTGCCAGGGCATTGGTAGCGTATACCCAGCCGGTTAAGTACCCGCTGTAGCGGAATGCATCAACCTCAGATCCAATGCAGGCCAGATAGCCGATGAAGTTGGCCTCATCCTCTCTCATGAACCCTCTTAGGTGGGAGAGCTCGTGGCAGATAGTATGGGGAATGTTGTAATCCGGCATGGACCGGTTATAAGTGGCCTCCACCGTAAAAGGGGAATACTGGCCGCAAAGCTGCTGGACGGAAAAGAAGTAAGACCATAGGAGGGGCTTTGGAGGCGGATAATAGCCTGCCAGCTCAGGATAAGCCTCCCCCAGTCTTTTCATAGCCTTAACGCTTTCCTTTTCCAGGCTTTTTAAGTCTATTTCTTTTGCTATGCCTTCTCTGCACATACGGTTTACGTCATCTGTAAGATTCCGGCAGAGGCGCTCCAGTTCCTCAACGGAAGACTTTCTCATATCCAGCCCTGAATAGCTGGAAAACGGCTTCCGGTAATAGTTGATACCACAGTTCAACGTAAACAGTAAAAAAAGGCCGGTAACAAGAAACACGGCTCTTATGAGGATCTTCTTCCTCTCCTTGCGGTGGACGAAGACGTAGAAAACAGCGTACAAAATAAGCAGGTAGGTGCAGGCCTCCACAAGGGCAAAGGGAAATGCCCCGGACAGCCTTCCAATGCTTCCTACCATAAACCGGTAAATACGCCTGGCATACCAGTCCCCAAATCCCGGAACCTTTCTTGCCAGTATCTGAAGCAGCGATGAAACTGCAAACATTAACGCAGAAGCTGCAATAATCGTTCTATCCTGATTCCGGCTTTTCCCTCCCATGATCCGGCTCCCCCTGGTGTAATTTTTTTAACTTAGAATCAGGATATCATGATTTTATGGACAATCCGTAGAGTATTTGTGAATATTTTCTTACCATTTTGTAAAACCCCTTGCGTTATAAATCAATCTCATTTAAACTCTGTAATGGAACCATCATGAAGGAAAAGAAGAGAGATCATATGAAAAAAAACGATAACATGCCAAAAGAACGGGAACCGTTCAGCTGGAGGGAAGAAATCATCAGTTGGATCAAGATCATTATTACCGCCGCTGTCATTGCATTTTTGCTCAATAATTTCATCATCGCAAACAGCAGGGTACCCAGCGGATCC
>NZ_DAMAUN010000048.1:0-45910 GCF_032078915.1 Lacrimispora sp.
AGCACCAGTCCCAGCACGGGATTGTACTTTACCCGGCTGCTGATGAGGCAGACAATCCCAACCGCGCCAAGACCAAAAAGAAAGGCGCTGATCGTTACTCCGTTATAACCAAATGAAAAAAACAATCCCAGGGCAGCACCTAATCCCGCACCAGAGGATGCACCCAGAACATCCGGTGATACCATGGGATTTTTAAAGATCCCCTGATAAGCGGCTCCTGCACAGGACAATCCTCCTCCGATCAATGCCGCCATAAAAACTCTTGGCAGTCGGACCTGGAAAACAACCGTCTCTGCCTGAGCCGGCCAAGTGGATTTTATGGGAAAAACCACCGAAAGAAGGATCTTTAATAGCGTGTCCGGGTAAACCGGGTACCGTCCAAGCAAAAAGGAGCCCAAAAAGCAGACAATAAATAAGAGCACGATGATTCCAAAACGCCTTTTATAAATCCAGTCCCTTTCTACCATGTGTTTCCCTTCCTTCCTCTTCCGTACATTCTCTCAAAAATTCCATAATTTCTGTCCGAATGTGTTCTTTTTTTTCGCGGTCAAACGTAAGAATTCGTCCATTTGACCGTTTTACAAGCTTTTCTTCCAAATCCCGAAGAAGCTTGTCCGGTTCCGGCTCTGTTGGAATTCTGGTTCTCATGGACTCAAGATTTTTCTGGCTTTTCAAAACTCCGATGCAGGGCACCTGGCTATCAATGCAGCAAAGAACCTCTTCCATAAATTCCGGTACAAAAAGTTCTATCCCGCCTATTTCATCCAGTAGGCAGATCTTATGATGAGCGTAAGAACGAAGAATTTCTATTCCATCGTTTTTAAAGAACGGAAGGTTTTTTTGAAATCCATGTTCCATCCGCTCGATAAAGACATTCGTCATTCCTTTTTTATAGGGAGCTGCCGGAATCCATTCTTCCTCTGCCGGGACCATACGAAATCCCATGGTCATCCCATCTTCATTCAGCAGACGTTGGGAATAAAATCCTCCAACCATCTCTTGCCAGGGTTTCAGGCATTCAAAAAGCAGGGTCGTCTTTCCTTCTCCGGAATCACCTTTTAGAAATAAAAACTTCCCCATTACTTTTTTCGCCCTTCCCGCAGGGCTCTGACAGCAATTAATTCTCCTGCCACGCTGATGGCAATTTCAGCGGGTGTTTCTGCGTAGATTTCCAAGCCGATGGGGCTGTGACAGTTGTCGATTTGTTCTCTGGTAACGCCGTCCGCCATAAGCTTTTCAGTCAAAGTTTCCAGTTTCCTGCGGCTGCCGATCACACCGACATAGCAGGCATTTTTCGTAAGGACCTGTCTCTGGACAACGTAATCCGACTGATGTCCTCTGGTCATAACACAGACATAATCGCATTCCCTTAATTCGAGGGAATCAAAAATCCTTTCATAATCCCCCACAATGGTCCTCTCTGCCTGGGGAAACAGTTTTTCATTGGCAAACTCCGCCCGGTCATCAAAAACAGTACACCGGAATCCTACATGCGCCAGCACCGGTACCAATTCCTGTGCCACATGTCCGCCTCCGAAAATATAGACGCAGCCGGCCCGGACCAGAGGCTCGCTGTAATACTTACGTTCACCAAAGTTTTTTTGAACCGCTTTATGTTGAAGGAGGATTTTTCTTTCTTCTTCATCAACTCCCTTTATTCCTGATAATCCCGCTGATTTGCTGTAGATACCCAGTCCCCATGTGGTTTCGTTGGTAATATCCATAAGCAGCCAGCTGTCTTCATCCTTGTTATAGGCTTCTTCTATCTTCCTGCATAAGTCCTTAAATTCCTGATTATCATGATCCAGATACTGGAAGTAAACCACAACATCGCCGCCGCAGATCATACCCAGATCAGCTACCTGCTCCTTTCCAAGTACAAAGCTGTGCATATAAGAGGTCTTTTCCTCAATCGCTTTCTGTGACTTCTGAATGGACCGGTATTCCACCGCTCCGCCTCCGATCGTTCCTTCGGTGGTTCCGTCCCTCCTTACCAGCATATGGGATCCTGCACCTCTGGGAGTGGATCCAGAACTTGCAATAATGGTTACCAAAACCCCATCTTCGCCTTTTTCCAGCGTTTCTAAAACTGTTTTGAACAGCTTTCTCATTTCAATTCCCCCTCAAAATATTTTATAAACAATTCTTCTGTTTTTTCATTTAATTCTTTTTCCATGCTTAAGAACCGGTTTAGAAAATCCTTTGTTTTAGGTGTGAGTTGGGAAAATCCTCCCTCCGCTCCGCCTGACCGGGTGATCAAAAGAGGATATCCAAGCTGCTTTTCTGCCTCTTTTATGATCTTCCAGCCTTTGCTGTAGGACATGTTCATCTGCCGGCAGGCCGTCTGCATGGATCCATTATGCTCGATCAGCATCAAAAACTGGGCGATCCCCGGCCCAAAAAAGATCTCGTCGCATTCCAGAAACAGACTTGCTGTCGGATGCATGGAAGCCCGTCCCGTATCATAGTTTTTTGCATCATCCACATCCGTTTCTATGGATTCTATGATTCCTTTATCATCTACTGGGATTTCTTCAATTAAAACATCTATTTCCGTCTGCCTGAAAGCTCCCCACAGCCCTTGTCTTCCATCGTATGACAGGAGGGCAGGGATCAGTTCCTTTCTGATCATGATCGGATGGCCTCTGCGGCCGTCAAAGACCGGACAAGCAGCCAGCCGGCTGCTATTCATAACTTTTTTAATGGTTTCCGGCAACAGCATGGGGAATTTTACCGGAAGAATAAGAACCCGGTCGCATAAATCCTCAATGTAATTAAGGCCTGTACAGATGCTGTCAAACATCTGGGTATTTTCATAATTCTCATTCCTGAGGCAGATCACTCTTAGCTTGGAAATGTGTTTTTCCAATTCCTTTGCATCTTTTCCGGTTATGACCACGACAGGATCTACACCGGACCTTTTAAGCGTCATGATGATCCGTCTAATGACGGTTGTACCTCCAATGGGCATCAATGGTTTAAATGTACTGGTGGCGCTTTTATGCCCCGCCGCGAAAATGACTGCTCCTGTCTTCATATCGGATCCCGCCTTTCCGTTATATTTTAGAAAATATAACGGCTCTATTTATTATAATCCTTTTTCCAGAATTTGTAAACCAGATAAAAAGTAAAAAACAAAAGGTCCCCGGATTGAAATTTAATCAGAACTCGATTAAATTTCAATCCGGGGACCTTACATCAATCACCGATCATGTTACGGATCTTTACCGGTGTCCGGTAATTCCATGTAGAAATTTTAATACCGCTTCGTCTGCTGGCCGCATGGACGATCTGTCCGTTACCGATATACATGGACACATGGTTGATGGTCCCTTTACTGTCTGCATAATAGATCAAATCTCCAGGCCTCATCTCGCTGGATTTTACTGCCTTACCCATACCGGCCTGAGAGCCGGAATAATGAGGCAGTCCAATGCCAAAATGAGCATAAACAGACATGGTAAACCCAGAGCAGTCGGCCCCCTTCGTTAAGCTGGTTCCGCCCCATACATAAGGATTTCCCAAAAACTGCAGGGCATAATTAACGATTTGGGCCCTGAATGATGCCTGTGCATTGGCTTTTTCCTCTAAAGGAGAGAATTTGATTGCCTCAGGAAGAGCATACCGGACATCAACATAATCCGTGGATACATAGGCGCTGCTGTTTTCCTCCAGCTCGATCTGTATCCAGCCGTCAATCTGCTTTAAAACCGGATACCGTTCATTGTTGGATATCTGTGTCCATATCTTCGATTCAGTGGAAGGCTCGGCCCTGGCGTTTAACATATCCGTGTTGACGATAGCCATCAGCTCTGCAACCTGCAAAGCCTCATCCTTTGCTGCCGGTCCTGTCAGGATATAATCAGACTTCACATAGCCGGTAATGTTACCGGATTGAATCTTATACCAGCCATCCGTCGTCTCTAAAATATTTCCTGCGGCTTTGCTTGGCATCTTTGCAATGATCTTGCCGTTTTCATTCGGCTCTTCTCTTACGTTCAAGTAATTATCCACATCGGAAATACCGATATTCTTATAGAGATTGAATATCATGGCCTTAAGATCTTGTTTTCTGGCTTCATTCAGTCCATATTCCAATTTGACATAATCCGCGGATAAATATCCGGTCGGGATCTGTATCCAGCCCTCAGTCTGTCCTAAGACCTCATACCGCTCATTGGAAAGCGCCTGGCCTACCACATCCGAGCTGGTGGAGGGTTCCTTCCTGATGTTCATGTTATCGGTCTGAACGACAGCTCTTAACTTCACCAGATCCATTGCTTTCTTTTTTGCGTCTTCCCCTGTTAAAACAAATTCGGAATTTATATATCCTTCAATGCCGCCGGAAGATATTTTAAACCAGCCAGATTCCGTATTCTCCAGGATATCACAGGCACTGTCTCCCTGGAGTTTTCCGATTACATCCTCCTCGGTGCCCGGTGCTTTTCTCACGTTTAAATATCCTGATACCTGAATAATCCCTAAATTCTTGTAGGAATTTACAACTTTTTCTTTTTCGTCCTTTTCCTTTGCTGCCTGAGCTTCAGACTCGGCTTCTGCATTGAAGCCTGCTGATTCCTCCAGCTTTATAGCAGCGGCCTCCGATCCGGTTGCAAGCCCTGCCGGTTTTGCCAAGAGGTGATTCTTCATCGCCATCCCCACTGCAGAAATAACTGCTACACAAAGAACCGCTGTACCTCCCATTGTCAAAAGTTTCTTATAATCATTCTTACTGCGTTTTTTTCTTGCCTTATCCAAACGAATTATATAATCTTTTTTCTCGTTGTTATTTTCCATCCTGTACTTTCTCTCCATATTCCTTTTTTCTAGCGGAAAGCCGATTCAGACTATAAATCTATCTGCCTAAGTATAGCATAAAATGTCATTATTTGCGATATAACTACAGCAAAAAATTATTAAGATTATGTTACATATATTAAGAAAGATACATCCGGAATAGGCAGATTTGAATCATAAGCCTCCAGGCACCAGAACAAAAACAGGACAGGAAACCCTTATAAAAGGTTCCATGCCCTGTCATTTCACCGGCTATTTCGCCAGGATCATTCTGTCATTTGAAAATTCCTCACCGCTTGCCTCTTCGAATTTCTTAAGAAGGTCCTCCACTTCCAGCTTCTTTTTTTCTTCCCCTGACACATCATAGATGATGCGTCCTTCATGCATCATGACAAGCCTGTTGCCAATCTGGATCGCATCCTTCATATTATGAGTGATCATAAGAGTCGTGAGATTTTGCTCTTTCACAATCTCCTGTGTGATTTCCAGAACCTTTTTGGCTGTTTTGGGGTCAAGTGCAGCGGTATGCTCATCAAGAAGAAGCAGTTTTGGCTTTTTTAAGGTCGCCATCAACAAGGTAAGCGCCTGTCTCTGGCCTCCGGAGAGTAGCCCGACCTTATTGGTCATACGGTCTTGAAGTCCAAGTCCCAGTTTTTTTAGCGCCTCATAGTAAAATGCCTTTTCGCTGGTCCTTATTCCCCAGGCAAGACTTCTTCCCTTCCCCCGCCGATAAGCCAAAGCCATATTTTCCTGTATTTCCATTCCTGCGGCAGTTCCCAGCATAGGATCCTGGAATACCCTTCCGATATATTTAGCCCTTTTATACTCCGGGTCCCTGGAAATATTGATCTCATCAATCTGGATCTTACCGGAATCAATAGGGTACACTCCTGCTATCATATTTAACATTGTGGATTTCCCTGCTCCGTTACCGCCGATCACCGTGACAAAATCACCCTCGTTCAGATGGAGGTCAATGCCATTCAATGCTTTTTTTTCATTGATGGTATTCTTATTAAATGTTTTTCTGACATTCTTAATATCCAGCACAATTATTCTCCTCCTTCTGTATAAGATTTCCTGATGCGCCATTTATTCACCATGACTGGCACGCAAAGTGCCACTGCAACGATCGCAGCCGACAAAAGCTTCATATCATTGGCATCCATACCCATTCTTAAAACCATGGCACGGATCACAAAATATATGACGGAACCCACAACTGCTGAGATAAGCTTACTTGCAAAGGAACGGAGTTTCCCCATCAGCACATCACCAATAACAATCGCGGCAAGGCCAATGACAATCGCACCGGTACCCATACCAATATCCGCATATTTCTGGCTTTGACAGACAAGTCCTCCGGAAAGTCCTACAAGTCCGTTGCTGATGGTGAGGGCCAAAAGCTTTGTCCAGTTTGTATTAACGCCCTGAGCACGTATCATTGCCTGATTATTACCGGTAGCACGCATGGCACTGCCGATTTCTGTTCCAAAGAACCAGTAAAGAAAGGAAATCATTACGATTGCCAGGCCGATTCCGATGATCATTGCGGCGGCCTGCTTGCTTAACCCGGTTACTGCTATGAATTTAGACATAATTGTATCAGTCTTTAAAAGCGGTACATTACTCTTTCCGCCCATAATCCGCAGATTTATGGACCAAAGACCGATCTGTGTCAGGATTCCTGCCAGAATCGCCGGTATTTCAAAGATCGTATGTAATAAACCGGTCATTGCCCCGGCTGCCATCCCGGCCACCGCCGCAATCCCTAAGGCAATCCAGGGATCTACGTGAAAATTAAGTATCATAACGGCACACACACAGCCGCCCATGGCAAAGCTTCCATCTACCGTCAAATCGGCAATGTCCAATAGTTTGTAGGTAATGTAAACTCCTAAAACCATAATCCCCCATAAAACCCCCTGAACAACTGCATCCTGAAGGGATACCAACAAACCACTCATCAATCATTCCTCCGCGTATTTTCTCGTATCATATTTCCTGCAACGCCCAAAGGGCTTTCATAGACATAAATGCCTTACATAAAGAATGAACGCCCATCCTTTATGTAAAGCATCTATGGCTGGCAGGCGGGCCAGTTAAACAGGTCCCGCCTGCCGCTCATCTTTTTAAAACCGCCTATTTAAGGCTGGAAATATCAATTCCCAGGGTCTTTGCTGTTTCTTCATTGACAGTAAGCTTACACTTATCCAAAGGAAGGTATTCAATCGGCATCTTGGAGATATCCGCACCCTCTGTCAGGATCTTTACTGCCTGCTGTCCGGTTAAGTAACCCAGTTCATAATAATCAATGCCATAGGTAGCAAGACCGCCGGCATTTACCATGCCTTCTTCTCCGCAGATTACCGGAATGCCGTTTTCATTCGCTACCATGCTCACGGTTGCCATACCTGCGGCAATGGTATTATCGGTAGGAGTATAGAGGGCATCTACTTTGCCTACCATGGAGGTAACAACCGTCTGGATCTCGTTGGAACTGGAAACGGTGTACTCCACCGCTGTCATGCCTTCCGCTTCAATTGCATCTTTTGCCATCTTAGCCTGGATTTCAGAGTTGGATTCTGCGGAGCAGAAAAGAATTCCCACGGTTTTTGCATCAGGGAGTATCTTTTTTAACAGTGCTATCTGCTCTTTCACAGGAGTTAAATCAGAGGTGCCGCTTACGTTTCCTCCTGGGTTATCGTTGCTCTCAACCAGATCAGAAGATGCCGGATCAGTGACAGCTGTCAACAGAATCGGGATATCGCTTGAAGCCCCTGCCACAGCCTGAGCCGCCGGTGTTGCAATGGCAAGGATCAAATCGTCGTTGTCATTAACCAGCTTGCTGGCAATGGTCTGGCACGTAGGCTGGTCACCTGAGGCGTTCTGCTGGTCAACGGTATAGTTAAGACCTGCATCATCAAGGGCCTTTATAAAGCCTTTATTGGATGCATCTAAGGCTGCATGCTGTACAAGCTGAAGAACCCCGATTTTATACTGCTTTCCATCTGCTGTCTTTTCTCCCGTGGATTCTGCGGCTTCACTTGCTTTTTCCGCTGCAGTCGTGGTTTCCGGAGCTGAGGTCGCCGTGTCCGGCGCTTTGCTGCCGCATGCCGTTAAGGACAACATCATGGCGCCGGCAAGAACCAATGATAAAACATTTGCTGATTTCTTCATAATCTTCTCTCCTCTTCCTTCCAAAACTTCGCCCTTTTTAGAACTTAATTCGTATCATACTACAAAAAAGATTAGCCGTCAATTTTATTACTTTAATTTTATGTGTTTTTAAAGCGTTAAAGTGCATTTTTGTAAAAAATGACGATAACGGATCCCACATTTCCTGCCCTGTTCATAAAAAAAACCGGAGAATCAATGTTCTCCGGTTTTTTTTAATTGGCAAGAAATCCTTTTCCTATGATCTCGCTGGAATTAGATATCAGTATAAACGCTGTTGGTTCCACTGTACGTATATATTTTTTTAGCTTAAGTGCCTGTGAACGCTTCATGGTCGTCAGGATGACTGTCTTTTTATGATGACTGAACGCGCCCTGTGCCTCATAAACCGTGGCACTCCGGTTGAGTCCATGAATAATATAATCGCAGATGGGCCCCGGGTCATCACAAATGATGCTGAAACACTTGCACAGGTTAATGTTTTCGATGACATCCCCAATTACAAGGGACTTGGCTAATAAACCAAGGGAAGAGAATAACCCTGTCTCCGGTCCAAATACAAAATAGGCCAGAATGACTCCTGTCACATCCACCATCAAAAGCACGGTTCCAATATTAAGGCTGGTGTACCGTTTCAGTATCATGGCGATAATATCTGTACCCCCGCTGGAAGCTCCGGTGTTAAAAAGGAGCGCAGAGCCTACGCTTGGCAAAAGAATCGCAAAGATCAACTCCAAAAGCGGTTCCCTGGTAAGAGGCCTTGTAATCGGGTACAGCCGTTCCAAAAAGTAAAGAAATACGGACATCATAAGGGTGGCGTAAACCGTCTTAATCCCAAAACTCCGTCCCAGGAAGAGAAAGCCGGCCACCAGTAAAACTGTATTCACAATGGTTGTGAACTCACTGGCCGACCAATGGGTTAATGCACTGATAACCGTCGCAAACCCTGTGACACCTCCGAATGCAAAATTATTGGGGAATTTGAAGAAATAAATCCCCACTACCATAATCCAGATGCTGAACGTGATCAGTCCATACTCTGCAAGCGTTCTCAGTGTTTTGTTTTCTATCTGCTTCATGACTGTTTGTCTATCTCCCTCCGACTCCTTTAAGCCGGTTCTGTACTTTTTTGAGTGAATTTATAGTTCCCTTTCACTCCAACTCGACTATACCTCAAAGGGGCGGTAATTACAAACACAATTCCATCTGATATTCTCACAGTCTTTCTATTGTGAACAAGGTGTAAATCCGACACTGGCAAGGAACCGCCCAAACCCATTACGTCCCTGCTCATCGCATTTGTATACGCCTGAATCCTCCAAAACCCGTTCAAATACCAGGCCAACTTCCTTCTTTAATATTTCATCCACATTTTCCTTTGTCACTTCTTCATATGTTCCAAGGAAAGCCTCTGCCCAATCTGCGTGCTTTTCAATGGTTTCGTCATCTCTTATGCTTTTCCCTTCCACAATGCACTGAGCCAGCAGGTTCAGCTCTTCCTTCAGCCTGGAAGGCAGGACAGCCAATCCCATGACTTCAATTAATCCGATATTCTCTTTCTTAATATGATGAAGCTCCTGATGAGGGTGGTAAACTCCAAGAGGGAATTCTTCTGTGGTGATATTATTTCTTAAGACCAGATCAAGTTCGTATACACCATCCCGCATTCTGGCAATAGGAGTGATTGTATTATGAGGCTCTCCGTCAGTTTCTGCAAATATAAAGGCTTCCTCATCCGTATAAGCCCTCCAGGCATCAAGAATCTTTGTTCCAAGGGCAATTAGGTCTTCCGGGTTTTTGCTTCTGGTACGCAGTACGGACATCGGCCATTTCACGATTCCGGCTTCCACTCCCTCAAAGCCTTCCAACTGGAAACAACTCTCCATGGGAGCCTTTGCCATGGCAAAATCATAATTTCCTCCCTGAAAATGGTCATGGGACAGGATGGATCCTCCTACAATGGGAAGATCTGCATTGGAACCAAGGAAATAGTGAGGAAACAGTTTGACAAAATCAAACAGTTTGACAAAGGTATCTCTCTCTATCTTCATGGGGATATGCTTTCCGTTGAAAACGATACAGTGCTCGTTATAATAAACATAGGGGGAATACTGAAAGCCCCACTCACTGTTATTGATTTCAAGACGGATGATCCTGTGATTATTTCTGGCCGGATGATTGGTCCTTCCGGCATAGCCCTCATTTTCCATACAAAGCTGGCATTTGGGATAACCGCCTTGTTTCGCAAGCTTTGCTGCGGCAATCGCCTTTGGATCCTTCTCAGGCTTTGATAAGTTCACCGTAATATCCAAGTCTCCGTACTTGGTAGGGGTCACCCACCGCATATCCTTCTTTATCCGATACCGCCTGATATAATCGGAATCCTGGCTCAGTTTATAATAATATCCGGTTGCAGCCTCAGGTGACTGGCCCTGATACAGCTCCCAGAACGTTTTTTCTATTTCACTAGGTCTTGGCATCAGACAATTCATCAGCTTTGTATCAAACAAATCCCGGTATGTAACACTGTCTTCTTCTATGATTCCGGCCTGGCATGCATAATCAAGTAATTCGTGCAAAACAGCTTCTAAATCAATATCTTCCGGTACTCCCTCTGACTCCTCATACTCGTCCATCATCATTACATCAAGGATTTGGTTAAGGGCATAAAACCGGTCCGCTTCCCCGATCAAGCCTGTGTTACGTCCATATTGTACCAGTTTCTTAATTGCCTCGTAAATCATTGTGATGTTCCTCCTGGTTTCTTTTTATCCTAATATACCTATCCTAATATACCTATCCCATTATACATTTCCAACAGCGGCAAAACAATATCCTATCTATTGTTTTTATTGCATTTTTTTTATAAAATTACTGATCCGGCTTATAATCATGCCGCCCAGGATCCCTATGACAAGTCCGGCGGCTGTACCGGCTATCAGAAGGAAGGGAAGATAAAAGAATACTCCGGCCTGCTTGACCACAAGGGCAGCCACGCAAACCTGTCCGATGTTATGCCCCACGCCTCCAAGAATACTGATTCCCGTTGTGCCGATCCAGTTTTTTCTCTTGCAAAGAACCATTAGTAGCAGGCTTAAGCTCCAGCCTCCCAGGCTGTAGAGCATGGCAAACAAGTTTCCAAAGGTAAATCCGGTGAGAACGATCCGCAAAAGTGAAATGACAACCGTTCCGCCTGTCCCAACCGTATAGAGCCCCACAACCGTGACCAGATTGGCAAGCCCCAGCTTTACGCCCGGTATTCCAAGGGAAATGGGAATCAGGGTTTCTACAAAACTGAGAACAAACGCCAGTGCAATCAGCATTCCGTACAACGCTGCCACATGTGCTGAATTTTTTACTTTCATAAGAGCTCTCCTTTTTCCTGCATTCAGCATTTATCTTACCACACTTTGGCATTTATGTAAAAGAAAATCCCGGAGAGCATTCTCATTATTATGAGTGCTCTCCGGGATCGGAACTAATCTGTTCTTTTATCACCCCAGAAAAATAATGCCACAGTACCAGGTCCGGTATGGGAGCCGATGACTGCGCCAATGCTGTTTAACAGCACCTTTCCGGAAAGCTTTTGGAAGCGTTCCTCCACCAGGACCGCTACTTCCCTGGCATCATTTTCACAGGCGGAATAGGAAAGAAAGCATTTGCCGCTGTAATCTCTCCCGCCCTTTGCATGGGCTTCCATTGTGTTTATGATCTCCTGGATGGCTTTTTTCTTGGTACGGATCTTCTGCCTGGGAACCAAATGCCCCGTGTCGTCAACGCTCATGAGAGGGCAGATGTTAAGCACAGTGCCAAGCATTGCGGATGTGGCTGAAATCCTGCCTCCCCGCTTAAAACTAGTTAAATCCGTGGAGAAAAACCAGTGATGCACGAATAATTTATTATTCTCCGTCCACTCTGCCGCCTCTTCCAGGGAAACACCCTTATCCCTTAAGTCTGCCACTGAATCGGTTAAAAGACCATAGCCGGAAGAGGCACCAAGGGAGTCCACAATGACGATCTTTCTATCCGGATATCTGGAACTCATTTCCTCTCTGGCTACACATGCAGAATTGTAGGTTCCTGAAATACCGGAGGAAAGAGTGAGGTGCAATATATCTTTGCCTTCTTTTAAAAATGGTTCAAAAAAATCACAATATTCTTCCACATTTACCTGGGAAGTCACCGGGGCCGCACCTTTGGCGATCCGGTCATAGAACTCAGGAAAGGGAATACTCTGCCCTAAGTCATCCGGATAGGTAACGCCATCCATTGTATAGTGAAAACACACATAGGGAATCTGGCGCTGCTCAAAAAATTCCTTATTCATATCTACCGTAGAACAGCAGGTTAAAATAAAACTTCCCATATCTGCACACCTCCTATCATTTACTGAATCAATATTAACATATTTTCTCTTGAATTGGAATCTTTACCAAAAATTCCGTTCCTATATCAAGTTCTGACCGAACGGTAATGGTCCCATGATAGAAATTTACAATGTGTTTTACAATGGATAGTCCAAGGCCTGTTCCGCCCTGTTTCTTGCTCCGTCCTTTGTCCACCCGGTAAAAGCGTTCAAATATACGGCTTAAGGATTCTTTTGGAATACCCATTCCATTATCCTTCACACGGATGATTACATTGCGGTCCTCTTCTGTCACCGTGACCCAAACTTCGCCGCCAGGCTTATTATATTTTACCGCGTTGCTTATGAGGTTTCCAAAAAGCTCCTTCATTTGCTGTCCATTGGCGTAAATACAAAGTGGTTTGCAATCCACATGGACAGTGACTTCATGGGATGCGGCCAATGGTTTTAAGGATTCGACGATATCGCCAACAAGGATGGACAGGCGCACGTCATTTTTTAATACCTCTGCTTCCTTTGCCTCAAGCCGGGAGATCATGAGGATGTCATTGATGAGATGATTCATATTGACCGCTTCCTTTTTGATGCGTCTTATGAAATCAATCTTTTGTTCTTCATCCTGAATGATCCCGCTTTCTAAAAGCTCCGCATATCCCTGAACCGATGTGATTGGGGTTTTTAACTCATGGGAAGCATTGCTGAAAAATTCCTGGCGAATCTGCTTTTCAAGCTCGATCTGATTTAAATATTCTTTTACGTTCTTAGACATTTCCGTTGTTGTTTCCGCAATAATATTAATTTCCGGATACTGGTATTTTTCAAAAGAGAGGTCTGTATAATCCCCGTTTACTTTTAACATCTCCTGAGAAATTTCTTTTAACGGCTTTGTAATGGATTTTGAAAAGCTGTCCGCCGAAAACGCGGAATACATAATGGCCATCAGAAAGCTGAGCCAGATCGAAGGCAATAGAAGCATTAAGTATTCTTTCATGCCGGAATAGGGAATTGCCATACGAAGAATATAATCCGCCCGTGAGGAGCGGATCGCCACATAAAGCATATTTACCTTAAGGGTCTTGGAATAGCGTCTGGCTGTGCCGGTTCCCTCCGCAAGAGCTTCCTTCACTTCTTCCCTGTCCAAATGATTATCCAGGGAAGCGGCCGGTACATTCCCAGTATCGGCCACAATACTTCCATCCATGCGTATAATTGTAAAACGGCTCTCATTCTCACTGAGTGTCTGCTTTAAATTCCCTATTTCACCGGCAAGATTACTGGAATAATCCAGGATCTCATCCATAGCTCTTAAGGTGTATGTCATATCTTTTCTGGAATTTTTAAGCAGTGCGCTGCTGGAAGCAATATAAAAAACAGAACTGCTGAGTATCAGCACTACCAGAATGATCTGGATAAATTTTTTAAAGATCACGCTTCTCATAGATTCCCTCATTCTGCGGATACAGCCAGACGATTGATTGTCCTACTCTTCCGTCTTAATAAAACGATAGCCTACGCCGCGGATTGTCTTGATGCAGGAACCGCCGTTTTCTCCCAGCTTTTGCCGGAGCGTACGGATATGCATGTCCAGAGTCCTGGTCTCTCCATCGTAATCATACCCCCAGATGTGGTTTAAAAGCTCATCCCTGGTGACGACCTTATTATGATTCTCCATTAAATACTGCAAAAGCTCAAATTCTTTTAACGTCAGTTCAATCTTAACGCCGTCACAATAGACCTCTCTTGTTTTTTTATTTAAACTTAAGCAATATTGATTCAGTTCGTTTGCGTTTGCCTCTCCCCTGGTGCTTCGCCGCAAAAGGCTTCGGATTCTGGCTGCCAGTTCCATGACTCCAAATGGCTTTGTCATGTAGTCGTCGGCTCCGCCGTCAAGTCCTGCCACCTTATCAAACTCCCTGTCTTTCGCGGTAAGAATAAGAATGGGAATATCTTTTAAAGACTCATTTTTCCGAATTCTCCGAATGGCTGTCAGTCCGTCCATACCTGGAAGCATCAGATCAAACACAGCCAGTGCCGGTTTATCTGATTCAATATGCCTTAAAGCATCTTCCGCCATCTCAAAAGCGGATACTTCATAGCCAAAACCTTCCAGGGCAATTTTAATTAAATCCCTGATGTTGTCATCGTCTTCAATTACATAGATACGTTCCATACATTCTCCTTTCTTATTTCCTGCCCACGCGTTCTGTTACATCTCATCCCTCACGTAACCGGCGATATTATGGGCATGGTCTGAAATACGTTCCAGATTGCTCAGTGCATCCAAAAAGATAATTCCGTTTTCCGGTTTACATGTCTGAGCAGATAAACGTTCGATATGACGTTCCCTTAATTCCTCTTCCAGGCCGTCCACACGTTCTTCGCTTCGAATCACTGCGCGGACCTCTGACATGTCTCCTGTCTCCCTGGCTTTTATGGCATGCTCCAGAGAGGAGCGAACTTCCTTAAACATTTCCTTGATTTCATTTTCTGCACCCTTTGAAAATATTATGTTCCGATTGGTTTTTTCTATTGCCAGCTCGGATAAATTCTCACAGTGATCGCTGACCCGCTCAAAGTCGCTGATTGTATAAAATAAGTTTTTAACCAGAAGATGCTGCTCTTCGTTTAAGGACTGGTTATTAAGTTTAATCAGATAATCTGTGAGTATCTTTTCAAAACCATTGATTTTCTGTTCCATTTTTTCCACCAGCTTTGCCTCTGCCTTGTTGTTGCCAAGAAGAGCCGCCTCCGCAAGATCTAAGTTTTCCATGGCAGCATTTCCCATACTCACAACTTCATGGTTCACATTCTCGATGGCAAAGGAAGGGGTTTCTAAAATTCTTTCATCCAGATGGCGTTTCATCTGGGTATCAGAATCAACCGGTGATTCTTTCTGGTCTTCCCGTACAAGCAGGCCGGAAGCTTTTACCAAAAGCCCGGCAAAGGGGAATAAAATAATGGTATTGCTCACGTTAAATATGGTATGAAAGATGGATATTCCCACGCTGCTGATCCGTGAAGCCGCGAAAACCGGATTCAGTTTAAACACGACAAACATGACGCATCCGAAGATGACAGCACCCACCACATTAAAAAGAAGATGAATGACAGCGGCGCGTTTAGCGGTTTTGTTAGCTCCCACGCTGGAAAGCAGGGCGGTAACACAGGTACCGATATTTTGTCCCAAAGTGATAAATATGGCTGACTGCCAGTTCACAATGCCGTTGAGGGCCAGTGTCTGCAAAATTCCTACAGATGCTGAAGAGCTTTGAATGATGCCGGTAACAACAAGGCCTGCCAAAATTCCAAGAAAAGGATTTCTTCCTAAAACGGAAAAGGCCTGGCTGAAAATAGGTGCGTTCCGGTAAGGCGTAATGGAGTCTGACATAAAGGAAAGTCCTATAAACAGCACACCAAAGCCTACCAGAATTTCTCCAACCTGTTTTTTCTTCCCGCTTCCGGTAAAAAGGCTTAAAACAGCGCCCACGCCTACCAGTGCGGGAGCAAAAAACTCGGGTTTCATCATCTCTCCCCATTCACTCATGGATACGATCCAGCTGGTGACGGTTGTTCCGATGTTGGCACCCATAATAATACCAACGGCCTGCTGCAGATTGATGATCCCAGCATTTACAAAGCCTACCACCATGACTGTGGTGGCTGAGCTGCTCTGAATGATGGCGGTAATTCCAGTTCCCAAAAGCACACCCATGAGCCGGTTGCTGGTAAGTACTCCTAAAAGCTGCTGCATTTTATGACCTGCTGATTTTTGCAGCCCATCAGCCATAGCGTCCATTCCATAAAGGAACATTCCCAGCCCCCCGATGAATTTAAATAGCATTTGTAAATCTGCGATTGACATAGCATCCTCCGTTTTTCATGATAATACATTTTTGTAAATACTATATCAAATCCATGTAAAGTAAAATGCACACAAATGTAAAATTTATGTAAATTCTTGTCTTAATGTAAAATTTCTTTGTAGACACGAAGGACATTTCCATAAAAGACTGCCTCAATTTCGCTTTCCGAAAATCCCTCTTTTTTCATATAATCTTCCAATAGGGGTAAGTCTTCCGGAGATTTCAATTCTAAATTTCCCCCGATGCCGTCAAAATCCGATCCAAGCCCAATACACTGGATGCCACCCACCTTTTTCATATGCTTCATATGTAAAATCATATCTTCCACCCGGCTTAAGGCTCCTTCCCCCTTTTTCCAGTCATGAAGAAAATCAGCGCAATAATTGATTCCGGTCACGCCGCCTCGTTCGGAAAGCTTTCTAATCATATCGTCCGTTAAGTTTCTTGGGTTGGAGGCAATGGTTCTTGCATTGGAATGGCTGGCAACAAATGGCTTTTCCGTATACTTGAACATATCTTCTATCCCGGCATCCGACAAATGGGAGACATCGATAACCATTCCCAGCCGTTCCATCTCCTGAACGAATTCGATTCCCTTTTCCGTAAGCCCATGCTCCATCTCCGGCTCAAAAAAGGCATCTCCGTTTTCCTCCCAGATCCGGTTGGGATGCCCCAGTTCATTTTTATAGTTCCATGTAAGAGTCGCCATTCGGACTCCCAGCCGGTAAAAATTTCTTAAGAATGCCAGTTCTCCCTGGCAGACGCCTCCTTCTTCTATGGTAAGCATGGCAGACATCTTCCCATTCTTCCGGTTTTCTTCAATATCCCTGTAGCTTTTTACAATACCAATGATATCTTCATATTTCTCCAGCTCCGTATAAAAAAGGTCAACAAGCTTCATACAATATTCAAACGGATGCTCCTGCCTGGCGAGATTTGTATACAAAGCAAAGTTCTGTAAGCAATAATCACCTTTTTTCATACGCTCAAGGTCAATATGACAGTCATTTTTTAAGATGGAAAAGACCTTTCCTTCTTCCCTCCGGTAAAAAAGCTCTGAAATGGTATCGCAATGCATATCAACAACCTTCATAATTTCTTCCCTTTCTTATGATTCATTGAATGAACTCTATGCAAAAGGAGCAGCCCAAAAATGAGCTACTCCTTTGGTAACTATGCAAATAGTATCACCAATATGATATATTTGCAAGAAAATATTCGATATTTACTCGCTGCGCAGAGCGTCTATAGGATTCAGATCAGCAGCCCTTCTGGCAGGCATATAGCCAAATAAAAGGCCGATCCCTACGGATACGCTGAAGGAAACTATGACGGCGCCGGGTGTTGGTGTGGCATTCATTCCCATGGCAGTTCCAATGATGGTAGTTGCCACAGAGCCCACCACGATACCCACAACCCCGCCAAGAGAGCTGGTAACTGCGGCCTCTATTACAAACTGCTGCATGATGTTGCGCTTTTTTGCCCCCAGCGCCTTCCTGATCCCGATCTCCCTGGTACGTTCCGTTACCGACACCAGCATGATATTCATAACCCCCACTCCGGCAACCAAAAGAGAGATTCCGGCGATACCGCCAAGCATCATGGACATCATGGAGATCATGGAGTTTAAGGAGTCTAAAAGCTCACTCATGGCAGTAATCCGGTATAAGTCCTCATCCTTGAAGGTTCCATAAAGAAAAGTATTAATGGCCTCCTTAGCCTCTGTGGTATGGTCCATGTCGGCGGTGGCAAAGATATAGCTGTTTATATCAGCAGTGTTGTTCATCTTGGCGGCACTTGTGTAGGGGAGGTAGAGCACATCGTCTGAACCGCCGGCCTTGAGTTCAGTCTCATCCTGTCTGGAAATCACACCAACGATCCGATAGGCATATCCGTTTACTTTTATGGTCTGGCCTACGGCTTTTTCTGTTCCTCCATATAATTCCCATGCCACATAATAGCCTGCAACGCAAACCTTTTGCCTGGATAGGATATCTGAATACTGGAGAAACCGCCCCGATTCCAAGGTCTGATCCTTCATTTCTAAATATTCCTCACTGATTCCGGATACCGTAGTATTGGTCAATGATTCCGTTCCGTTTTTTAAAGTGGAGGACAGAGAAACCCTTGGTGTCATCTGAGAAAAAAGATTTCTGTTGTCCTCATAAAATTGATACATCTGATCCACGGTTACGGACCTGGATGAAAGATTTGTTACGTTGACATTAATCTGGTTGGTACCCATGCTGGCAAATCGTTCTGTCATATAGGACATTTGTCCGTTTACAAGGCTTACCAGAATAATGACCGATGCCACGCCGATAATAATTCCAAGCATGGTGAGAAAGGAACGCATCTTATTGCTCCAGATGCTCTTTAAAGCCATTTTAAAGGATTGCAGAATATTCATTTACGTCTCCATCGAAATTAATCTTACCATCGTGTACCCGAATCACCCGTCTGGCTTCCCGTGCTATGGCGCTGTCATGGGTGATCATGACGATGGTATTCCCTTCATCGTTCAGCTTTTTTAAGAAATCAAGGACTTCCCGGCTGGTTTTAGAATCCAGGGCCCCCGTAGGCTCATCGGCCAGAATCAGGGAGGGATCCCCTGCCAGCGCCCTTGCAATGGATGCTCTCTGCTGCTGGCCTCCGGAAAGCTGATTGGGAAAATTTTTCCACTTTTCTGACAGACCTACCCGTTCCAGAGAGGCCATAGCCCGTTTGTTCCGTTCATTGGTTCCTACCCCTGCATATAACAGGGGCAGTTCCACATTTTCCAGAAGATTCAGTCTGGGAAGCAGATTATACTGCTGGAAGATAAAACCGATCATCTTATTGCGTATCCCGGCCAGCTGGTTATCCGACATCCTGCCCACATCCTCACCGCCCAGAAGATATTCCCCTGAGGTGGGAACATCCAGTGCGCCTATGATATTCATGAGCGTGGATTTTCCGCTTCCCGATTTTCCTACTATAGCTACAAATTCCCCGCGGCAAATGGTTAAGGACACGCCGTTGTTTGCACGAACCTCCTCCTCTCCCATCTGGTATACTTTATAAATATCCTTTAATTCAATCAAGGTATTTTCCACGCTATATAACCTCCTTGCGGCCCTTAGGGCTGACGGCCGCTGCTGCCGGAACTGCCGCCGCTGCCTGTACCGCGGCTTCCACTGCCGGAACCACTGCCGGAACCACCGCCTTCACTGCGGTACCTGCCACCAGAACCGGAGCCAGAGCCTCCTGGGGCTACGTTTATGCCGCCCATGCCGCCCGGCATCATGATATTCGTTGTAGTACCTACAGTGGTTTGAGCGACGTAAACCTCCTGGTTCTCTTCCAGGCCGCTGGTGATTTCCACATAATCATCATTGATCAGGCCTGTGGTGACCTCTACGGCCCTAAATCCTGCGGGAATGTTCCCCTGGGCATCCTTCACCGTTTCATCCTTTACATAAACACGATTTCCCCGCATCAGTGCATCGGCAGGTACAGCCAGGACGTCGGCCGCTTTGTCCAGAATGATCACTCCGTCTACGTTCATGCCGGGGAGAAGCTCATCCATGCCGTCATTTAAAGTAACAGTAACCGGATAATTGGTGACCCCGTTGGAAGTAGAGCTTTCCAGGCTTACATTGGTAACTGTGCCGGAAAAGGTTTTACCAGGTACGGCGTCAGCTGTAATATTCACCTCCTGGCCTACTTTCACGGACTTGACATCCAATTCATCCACAGACATTTTAAACGTATAGCCGGACATATCGTATATGACTGCCAGTATGGTGCTTCCGCTGGAACTTTTGCTGATCTTATCTCCTGCCTTCACGGTTTTCGTAATGACCTTTCCGGATATGGGAGCAGTAATGGTGTAGTTCTCATAAGTATTCTGGGTGCTCTCCAGTTTGCTTTTTGATCCTTCCAGAGTTTCCTGGGCCTTTTCCATTGTATCTTTGTAAGAACGCAGCAGCTTATCCGCAGACTTGCTTTCCATTGTAAAGATAGGAGTGCCTTTTGTTACATAATCACCTTCATGCACCAGCAGGGTTCCTACCTCCACGCCGGAGGATAAGTCCGCTTTCATGGTCGACTCAAGCTTGGGCTCAAAGGTTGCTTCCACACTGCATACATAATCGCCTATCGCTGCCGTAGCCGGGGTTTCCGTGGTAAGACCGCCTGGATTTGTAACCTCAATGGTGACATAACGAACGATACGCCCTCCTGTTAAGGTTACATCCATATTGCTGACAGAAGTGACTGTGCCCTGGATCTGCTCTCCCGTGTCTGTAAGGGTCAGAACCGCCGCCTGTCCGGCCGCGATCTGGGCTGCCTCCCCGGAAAGGAACGGAAGCTTGATCTTCATGGTTTTATCATCATAAATAGAGGCAATTTCCGTATTGTTCCCTACTTTATCCCCTTCCTTAATGGAAAGCGATTTTATGTACCCGCTCTCTGTGGATTTATAGGTATTTCCGCTGTAATCACCTAAAGCAGAATTATAATCATCCAGCGCCGTTTGATAATTTTCCTGGGCTCTGGTCAGGGAATTATTCACCGATGTCATCTCCGATTCCATGGATGACGTATCGATCTGGTAGAGGATCTGTCCCTTTTCTACCTCGTCTCCTTCTTCAAAATCTGCTGCAATGACTTCTCCTTCCACCAAAGAGGTTATGTCATAGGTATTCTGAGGAGAAATGGTTCCCGAGGAGGATAGCTCAGAAACAATGTCCTGCTTCGTAACTTTTGCAGTTCTTATGCTCTTTGCTTCGGCGGATGCTTCCTTTGACTTTTTAAAGCTTGCCGCCGCCATCACTCCTGCCAGCGCCGCAAGGATTATGATAAGAAGGATCAAAACCTTTTTCCCCTTTATCCGTCCTTTTCTTTTTTCTTTTGAAAATAATTTCTGAATGACTTTTTTCATTCCGGCTTCTCCTGTTAATCTTCTATTCTATATAATCAATGACAGTCCGGGTTTCATTTCCTTCTTTATCTACAGACAGGGTATAGACCAGATTCACGGTATCACCTACCCGAAGGTCCCCATAGGAAGAAAATGCAAACTTCATCTCAGTGCTGGTAAGCTCGTAGGTATTGCCGTCATCCAGAATGATTGCTCCCGGAGTCATTAAATCCGCAGAATCATAGACAACGTTTGTGATTTCTCCAAATATGGCGGAGCGTCCGTTTTCATTTTCGTTTCCAATGGTATAAAGCCACACGGTTTTAGAAATGGTATGATAATATACTAAAACTCCGTCTTCGCTTTCCAAGGAAACATCAATTGCATTGCTGGAATTATTAACAGGTTCCCCATCAAGATAAATATTGGCATCGCTAAGCTTAAAAGGCAGAATGGATTTGAGCCTGCTGCTGCTTTTTGCGGTCTTCGGTCCCTTGATGCTGTTGTCGACCATAGAAAATGGATCGATCTCCCCGTCACTGGTCAATTCACAGTTCAGGCTTTTTCCAAACATGGTTCCGGATTTCGTATCTGTCTTTAACAGATTATAAAACAGGTTGATGCAATCTTCTTTATTTAAGACTTCCAAAGCCTCTTTATTCAGATTTTCATCCAATTCCAGAAAATGATATTTGGAAAGCCTGGAACCGGTCTGGTCACCGGTAAAATCAGAATTTGCATAACCCAAAAGCCCTAAAACTCCTTTTACCCCTTCCTGAAGTGTTATGGAATCGTCCGGTTTAAAATTTCCTCCCAGATATCCGTTCATCCACCCCTGTTCCGCTGCAATCCGGATTTGGGCTGCATATTCATGGTTCCTTGGCACATCGGCAAATACGGAAGTGTTGCTGGTCTTGCCGGCCGTGCTCCGGTAGGAGGAAGCATTTACCAGCATACTGGCAAATTCCCCCCGCGTCACCGCCAGATTTAAATTCCCAGTGTTCATGATTCCCGAAACTCCGACTACCTTTTTCCTTAAATCAAAGCTGCTTGATGCCTCTGTTATCATAGGGCTGGCTGCCGTCGCGGCCATTACAAAAGCCAGGGAAGCCGCTATTTTACGTCCGTTCATCCAGTTTCTCCTCTCATCATTCAAATCTGAAGCTTATTTTAACAGGCGCTTATGTCTGTTTTGTGACAGTAAGCTGAAATTAAACTGAAACTTTGTTTTATTTGTTTAAAAAAACTCCTATACTCATTAACAATAGCAGACTCTGGCTATGATATTTCAGCCTATTTTAAGGTTAATCCATTATGATATTCGTACGTCTCATTGCCACGTAAAATGTAAGATTGCCTAACAAGCAGTCTCAGCTTATAATAGATGTCAACAGGTTCATAATAATAAATATAGGAGAATCGGATCATGAAGGTATTGATTGTAGAAGACGAAGTAAGGCTGGCCGATGCTTTGGGACAGATTATGAAGGAACAACATTACCAGGCTGATATTGTGTATAATGGAACTGACGGTTTGTCCTGCGGTCTTTCCGGGGAATATGACGTCATTGTTTTAGATGTCATGCTGCCGGGGGAAAATGGCTTTCAAGTGGTGAAAAAACTGAGAGAGGCCCGCATCCAGACTCCTGTTCTCATGCTGACCGCACGGGATGACATTCAGGATAAAGTAACCGGGCTTGACCGGGGAGCTGATGACTATATGACAAAGCCCTTTATTCCAGAAGAGCTGTTAGCCCGCATCAGGGCTCTCTCCCGCCGCCAGGGAGAAGTGATCGTAGAAGAAATGAAATTTGGGGACTTGACCCTGAATCTCTCTGCCAATGATTTATGCTGCGGCACCAAATCCATACATCTTGGGTATAAGGAATTTGAAGTGTTAAAGATCCTTATGAGCAATTCCGGAAGGATCGTTTCAAAGGAAACTCTCATCTCTAGGGTATGGGGCAGTGATTCCGACGCAGAGGACAACAATGTTGAGGCTTATATTTCCTTTTTACGCAAAAAGCTGAATTTTGTGGGTTCAGGGGTAGAAATCAGCACCCTCCGCAAGGTCGGATACCGCCTGGAGGAAACAACATGATAAAAAAATTAAGAATACGGTTTGTTTTGATTAACATGATTTTTGTGATAAGCATTCTTTCCGCAGTTCTTGGCATCTTTTACTACGCCAATTTTAAACGCATCGAACGTCAGACCGTCATGGCTCTTTACCAGGCCGCCGACCGAAACCGGTCGGACCATCTGCCGGATAAGGTGGAAATCACCCGTAGACCCCAAAGGAATCTGCCGCCTCTTGTCCCTGTTCTCGTGGTTAATTTAAACAACCGCAATTCCATAGAGAACATAAGGGAAAACAATTTAACAGTTACCAGGGAGCTGGCTTCCACCCTGGTGGAGCTTGCAAAAGCAAATGACTCTTCCCAGGGGGAGCTTAAGGATTATTCCCTTCGTTACCTTAAAGTTTCCTCCGCAGAGGGTACGAAAATAGTATTTGCAGACCAAAGATATGAACGGAATAATTTAAAAGCTCTTTTGATCAATTGTCTGCTGGTCTTTCTAGCGGCGGTTTTTCTCTTTTTGATCCTGAGTATTTTCCTGTCCCGTCTGGCCCTAAGGCCTGTGGAAACCGCATGGCGGATGCAAAACCAGTTCATAGCCGATGCATCCCATGAACTAAAGACACCTCTTACCGTAATCCTAGCCAATCTACAGATCCTTTCCCATCATAGGGAATGCACCATCATGGACCAGCAGAAATGGCTGAACAACACAAAAGAAGAGGCTGAACGCATGAAGCAGCTTGTAGAAGAACTGCTCTTTTTGGCCCGTTCCGATACTGGGGCCGTCCATGCCTCCCAGACGGCAATGGCACCTCTGGATTTCAGTGACATCGTATTAAACGGAGTCCTGCTTTTTGAATCCGTTGCCTTTGAAAATAAGGTGAACCTGGAAAATAAAATTGACCCAGGCATTATCCTGGAAGGCTGGGAAGTCCAGCTGAAGCAGGTAATCAACATCCTGTTAGACAATGCCTGCAAATACGCAGGAAAACATGGTTCCGTATCTGTCAGCTTAAAAAAATCATCCCATCATGCCGTCTTGACCGTTCAAAATACGGGAGACCCTATTCCTGAAAAGGAACAGATCCATGTCTTTGAACGTTTTTACCGGACGGATGAATCAAGAGTCCGTAAGGATGGAGGCTATGGACTTGGCCTTTCCATTGCAAAGACCATTGTTGAACACCATAAGGGGAAGATTAACCTGACCAGCAGCCTTGAAACAGGAACTATTTTTACCGTCAGCCTTCCCCTTTCTTCCCGCCAGCACATAAACAAAACTTAAAAAAGGGAGCAATTGCAGGCTTTTCCCACAATTGCTCCCTTCTCTTATTTATTTAGAAACTGCAATTCCATGATCCTCAATTCTCTTTCTGATCCCCAGCATTCTTTCGTCGGTCTGTGCGATCACGTCCGCACATTCCCGCAGTTCTTCACTGATTTCCTGGGAATACTCTTCCACTTCTTTTTTATATTTTAATTGGTGGTCCAGACTGGCCCAGAAATCCATGGCAATGGTCCTGATCTGGACCTCTGCCCTCATCCATTTTTTCTGGTCGGAAAAGAACACGGGGATCTCTACGATCATATGATAGCTGCGGTACCCATTTTTCTTAGGGTGGCGGATGTAATCCTTAATGGCAATGATATGTACATCATCCTGGCGGGCCAGCATATCTGCCACCGCATAAATATCATCAAGGAAAGAGCAGATTACGCGGATTCCTGCAACATCATCCAGATTTTCCATCATGGATTCCAGGGAAACCGGCAGCCCTCTGCGCTGCAGCTTTTCCACAATGCTGATAGGCTTCTTTACTCTTGATTTAACCATTTCAATTGGGTTTCTGGAGTTCCTTACTGACAGTTCATCATTTAGGACCTCCAGCTTTGTCTTGATCTCCCGGATGGCACAGGTATACATCATCATAGCTTCCTGAAACTGGTATGCCTGCTTCATAAGCGGGTCTGGAACCTGAACCAGATTGGGAACATTCACAATGGACTGGTTCAATTCACTATTGGGGTTCATACTAATATTCATTCTTATCCCTCGAAACTTACATTACTTTAAGCTTTCTCTGCTGCCGAAACTGCCTCGTTAAGCCAGTTCACCTCTAAATACTCGACCGTACCGCCATCCACTGCGGCGGCGATCTGTGGATCAATGGGGATTTTAGCCAGAACAGTAAGGCCACTGGCTTTGGCTGCTTCATCAACGCGGCTCTCCCCAAATACAGAAATCTGCTTTCCACAGTCCGGGCAAATTAAGTAACTCATGTTTTCCACCAGCCCCAGAATCGGTATGTTCATCTTTTTCGCCATATTTACCGCTTTTTCAACAATCATGGTAACCAGCTCCTGAGGGGAGGTGACAATGATAATTCCGTCCACTGGAAGGGACTGGAACACGGTTAAAGGCACATCTCCGGTACCCGGAGGCATGTCCACGAACATATAGTCAATATTATCCCATAGGGCTTCCTGCCAAAACTGTTTCACAGCCCCTGCAATGACCGGACCTCTCCAGATGACAGGATCTGTCTCATGATCCAGAATCAGATTCGCTGACATCACTTCAATTCCTGTTGCCGTGGTAGCCGGGATCATAAGGCCACCAGGCGTCATGCCCACACCGTAATCCGAAAGACCAAAGGCCTTTGGAATGGATGGGCCGGTGATATCCGCATCAAGGATTGCCGTTTTATAACCTTTCCCGTTCATGCCTGCAGCCATCAGGGACGTTACCAGGGATTTACCCACGCCGCCCTTTCCGCTTACAACCCCGATTACCTTTTTTACTGTGCTGGCAGGGTTAAGGGGTTCTAAAAAGCTCACCTGTTCCTCACGGCTGCCGCAGCTCTCCTGGCAGGTATTACAATTATGAGTACAATTTACCTCACTCATTGATGATTCCTCCTAATAAATTATAGTCTAATATATGGAAGACGGCTTTTTTTAGGCCATCTGTTTCTATCGAATCCGTAACATAACCGGCTGCTCTCTTTACCTCGTCAGAGGCATTTCCCATGGCAATTCCAAGGCCTGCTCCGCTTATCATGGAAATATCGTTATTGCCGTCGCCAATGGCAGCCATCTCACCGGCAGAAAAGCCGTAATGCTCTGCCATCTTCATGATCCCGTTCCACTTACTACCGCCTGCGGGAATCACATCACAGCCCATCTCGTCATGCCAGCGCATGAACTCACAGCCGCAAAGATACTTCTTCAGCTTCTGCTCCATGTCATAGGATACATAAGGTATTATCTGGTAAATACGCTGGTTTTTGGCCCGTTCTACATTTAGAACAGGAGGAATCATGGTTCCGATTTCCATCTGGACCTTTTCCACTATATGATTCACCATATTGATGTACATGCGGTCCCCTTCCATAAACATGCAGGGAAATGGCTCTTCCTCCAAAAACCTTAAAGTCCGCTCCACTTCACCAGGATCTATGGGCAGATCATAAATGATCCTGTCTCCGCAATAGCAATACTGGCCGTTTAGCGTCACATATCCATCAAAGAGGATTCCCTCCAATAGGTTTTCTTCTTCCATTTCAAGCTTATGGCGTCCTGTTGCAATAAACAGCAGGATTCCTGCCCTTCTGGCTTCCAAAAGTGCCTCTTTTGCGCTGTCCGGGATCCGTTTTGTTTGAAAATCCCGAAGCGTACCATCAATATCAAAAAAAATGGCCTTTATCTTCTTTTCCATTTTTCCATCATTCCTTCTTAATCTGATTCTTCTTATCTGTGTCCGTCAAAACATACAAACACTTAAGATTATAATATATCTTAACTGAACTTGCAACGCAAAGGAAGATAAAAGGGCGTTTTGGGCCGTTCTGACAATCTGCGATAGCAGCTATGAGGTTATGCCTGGTGAAGCGGGGCACGCTGTGAGCAAGCAGGGTCGCGGGTTGGGAATATCCGGTTGACTTGGCAAAAGGCCTGTGCCGTCATCAATGACGCTACAGGCCTTTGTTTTTATTTTGTTCCCGCAGTCTGGGCCTTACGGATTGTTTTAAAAACCCCCATGGTATCCAGCGCTTTTGCCATGGAATAAAAAATCATGGAATCAATTGGCCACATGACCAGGTTTTTAAGTGCCCTTGCCGGTAAAAGTACCATAAAGCCCTTTCCGTACAGGATAGAAAGACACATAGTATTTAGAATCACATTACATACCAGCATGACTAAAAGCTTGGAAACCAGAACCCGTTTTAAGGTGACAGGCTTTCTGTAATACATGCAGCCATACATGATACCTGCCAGAACAGTTACCAGGGTCAATCCCGGGAAAAATGCACCCGTAGGCTTTAAGAGGTATTTAAGCACATCCATACTTCCGGAAAACAGGCCTCCTACTACCGGACCAAACAGGTATGAAACCATTCCATTGGGAATGGAAGAAAAACTGATCCGGATGTAATTTCCCATATTAATGGAAAACATGCCCAAAACAATTGCTACTGCGCCAAACATGGCGGCTGTGGTAATGGTCCTTACAGACTTCAGCTCTCTGTAAGAATCGGTGAACAAAGTGACGAATTTTTTCATAAAAAATACCTCCTTTGCAGACCTCAAACTACAACCGGAGATAATATTCCTATCTTCTGATGCAGCGGGATGCGACCGGTGTACCGCAAGAAAATCTTTTCGTCCGGCTGACAACTCCCTGTTCAGCTGGCACTTAACGCACACGGGTCTACTCTGCGATTATTATATTGTATTTTGTAACGCCATCAGTATATCATAGATTTCCCGGAAAGCAAATATTTTTTTTAGAAATTCTACCTTTCTCCACTATGGAATGGACCAAAAAAGCGATCAAAACGCCAAGAATCAGCCCTCCCAGCACATCGGTGGGAAAATGAACAAACAGATACATTCTGGAAATACCGATAAGCGCCGCCAGTATCAGGGCTGCAGTTCCCCATTTCCGGTTGTAAAGCCAGATGCTCACAGCTCCTTCAAAGGAAGCAAGGGTATGACCGGAGGGGAAGGAATAGTCTCTGGGGTTATGAATTAAAAGGGGCACGCTGCTGTCGATCCAACAAGGCCTTTCTCTGGCAATCACGTTCTTAAGGAACGTATTTCCAATCAAAAAGCCGGCTGCCAGAGATAAAATAACACAAAGGCCCATGATTCTTGTCTTTCTAAAACACAGTAAAATAACTCCGGTGAGGATCCAGAAAATCCCGTGATCTCCCAAACTGGTAATCTCCTTCATAAACACATCCAGCCAGGGAGTATGTAGCGATTGTAAAAAATACAGAATATCAAATTCCGTACCAGCCATCATAATTCTTTACTCCTTTTCATTCATGCGCCTATGATGCCAGGCAATGAGCCAGCCACCGCCTTAGCGGCATCAGGCAGATGCAACAAAATATTAGGCGCTAGCGTCTATTATACCTTGTTCTCCTTAAATTTACCATCAAAAAAAACTCGCCATGATAATAAAACCATTTGACAAGCCCAAAATTTAAGTTTAGGATAAACCATAGTTGAAATGTCAGGAAGGACACTAAGGAGGCTATTTAATGAAATACATCAGACAATTCACTATTATTCTATTTATATCTCTGGCAGGAGAAATCATACATCTGCTGGTTCCCCTTCCGGTCCCTGCAAGCATCTATGGTCTGCTTGTCATGCTGATCGGGTTAAGGAAGAAATGGATCCCATTGGAGGCAGTTGAGGAAGTCAGCATATTTCTCATAGACATCATGCCATTGATGTTTATTCCGGCGGCCGTCGGACTTCTGGATTCCTGGGGAATACTTCGGCCCATTTTAGTTCCTTTTCTGGTCATCACCCTGCTTTCCACAATCATCGTGATGATAATTACCGGAAAAGTGACTCAGTTATTTATGAAAAACGACAGAAATGGAAAGGCAGAAAAAAATGAGTAATACAGTAAGTGATTTTTTGTTTTTTGGTGCAGTGCTCAGTCTCTTAAGCTATGAGCTGGGACTCCGTTTAAAGAAAAAATTCAAATGGGCTATCTTCAACCCTCTTTTAATATCCATCTGTGTTGTCATGGTATTTCTGTCTGTATTTCACATTGATTATGAGGTGTACGACAAAAGCGCCAAATACATCAGTTATCTTCTGACCCCGGCCACCATTTGCCTGGCAATCCCTCTTTACCGCCAGATGGAACTGCTTGAGAAGCATTCCAAAGCCATTATAGCAGGAACCCTGACCGGGGTTTTCACCACAATGACCACCGTACTGCTTCTGGCTCTGGTCTTTGGGTTAAATCATCAGGAGTATGTTACATTTTTGCCAAAGTCCATTACCACAGCCATTGCAATGGGAATTACGGAGGAAATGAAGGGATATGTGACCATAACGGTAGCCAGCATCATCATCACCGGCATCCAGGGAAGCATCATTGCGGAAGCTGTGTGCAAGATATTTAAAATTACGGACCCCATTGCCAAGGGCATTGCCATCGGTTCAGCTTCCCATGCAGTGGGAACCACAAAAGCCTTGGAAATGGGTGAGATCGAAGGCGCTATGAGCAGCCTTGCCATAGCAACCTCCGGACTTTGTACCGTTATATTTGCTTCTGTATTCTCTGGCTTCCTGTAAATATCTTCCCATTCCCAAAGAATTCTACTTGAGAAGGAATTGACTGAAACTGGAAATTCACCAAGTACCATTTTAAAGAGGTTTGCAGCATAATTTCAAAAACCATGCTGCAAACCTCCAGTTATCTGTTCTGTTAATTCTATATTCATTTTAAATATTGCTAAATATTTTATAGATTATCTTTATAAATCTTCCCATCCTTCATGATCAGTTTAATATTATTCCTGTCTGCCAATATATCCAGATCTTCAACAGGATTGCCTTCCACGATACACAGATCTGCAAAAGCCCCTTTTTCCAGCACTCCTATTTTTCCTTCCGGATAAGGATTCTGATAGGTCATAAGCTTCGCCAGTTCATTAATATTCCCTGTTGCTGCCACAAGCCCTTTAAAACTGCCAAATCTTTTTTTAAAAAAGGAAAAATCTTCTAACTGGTATTTGTCTACCCGTTCCGGATCTCCAAAAGAGTCTGTTCCAAATAATATTGGAAGATTATATTTATGGATCAGCTCTGTGGTAAGCGCTTCTCCCTGTTTTACCAGGGCTGATTTTCTCTTTATGGATTCCGGTGTATGCTCATTATGCCAGTTCCTGCCGCATTGCGGACCGGCTGTTACCCATATTCCATTGGCGGCTATGACCTTGGCCGTTTCTTCATCCATCATAGTCGCATGTTCAAAACTTTTAACGCCTGCTCTTGCGGCCCTTTGCATGGACTGGGGCGTATAAAGATGGGCCATGACATAAGTTCCGTAGTCCGCCGCCGCTGAAACTGCCGCTTTCATTTCCTCCAGGGTAAACTGAATCGTCTGAATCGGGTCATAAGCAGAAGATATCCCTCCTCCTGCCATTATTTTAATTTGTGATGCCCCAAGAAAAAGCTGTTCTCGTACCGCTCTTAGCATTTCTGCCACTCCGTCCGCTAATACAGTGCCTTTACTCTGTAAGGTTGCAGAGACATAGATACTGTCAGTCAGCCGGTACTCTGCTCTGCTTGCTCTTGTATCTCCATGGCCGCTTGTTTGGGAGATAAATGCATTTGATGGTAAAATCCTTGGCCCCTCTAAATATCCGTTATCAATATTTTTCTTCAACCCGTAGGTCACGCCTCCTGCATCCCGAACCGTAGTAAACCCCCGAAGAAGCATATCACGGGCAAAACGGACGGAACGGACTGCATTTTCATCCTGCCTCATGGCATCAGAAATTCCGGCTCCATTAAAAAACAAATGAACGTGAGCATCTGTCAGGCCTGGTATCACCGTTTTATTTTGTGCATCGATGATTTGATCAAAATTCTCCTCTGAGAATGCTCCCTCAAGGATCTCTTTTACAAGGTTGTTTTCTATTACAATCCATGCATTTTTCTTTAACTTCTCATGCCTGCCATCAAATACATTGGCATTTTTTATAAGTTTTTTCATATACTTAAAGCTCCTTTCTGTATCTTCCAAGATGTCGTTCCAGGGCATTGCCGCTCCACTGTATAACCAGGCTGAACATCCAATAGATCATAGCTGCTGCAAGATAAGCTTCAAAGAAACAGTAAGCTGCATTGGCATATTTTAAAGCGCCATTTAATATGTCCATAACTCCAATCAAAATTACCAGGGAAGTGGCTTTAATAATAGAAATAATGCTCCCTGTCAGGGCCGGAATCAAAACCAGCAAAAACTGAGGAAAGACAATCCGGCGGAACGTTTGATTTGGGGTCATGCCAACGGAATACCCTGCCTCATACTGCCCCTTCGGAATAGAAGAAAGTGCTCCTCTTATATTTTCAGATAGCTGAGTGGTGCAGGTAAAAGACAGTGCGAAAACTCCTACATAAAGCATATTGATATCATTAACCCGGACTGCCAGCCTGAGTGCTTCTGCCAAATCATTAAATTTCATTGCAAATATAAGCCCCGATGCGACTATGATTAGATTCACAGGAACTGCTTTAAAAATAGCAATATAAAGGTCAAGGAAAAAGGATAATCCTTTGATGCGGTATGTTCTTCCAAGGGCAATCAGTGTACCGAATACAAATCCAATAATCAGTACCAAAGCTGCAATATATAGAGTGCTGGGGATATATTTAACCGCATTCCAGAAACATTCCAAAATATAATTTAACTTAATATTCATTTTCTTCACGCCTCTTTTATTTTACTTTCAAAATTAAACCGCGTTAAAAGATGGGCAAAAAAATGTTCCAGCATAAAGCTTGCCAATACAAAGATAACCGCCGCACAAAAATATCCCTCTAACGAATGGAATGTAACGGTACCAATAGCTCTGACCTTCCCCATCATATCCGTAACACCCAGCATATAGGCCAGGGAAGTTGCAGGAAGAAGTCCCACCAGCATGGTGCTGAACCCCGGAAGCAACACCCGGAGAGCCTGAGGCAGGACAATCCGGAAAAAAGTCTGATTTCCGCTTAACCCTACGGAGTATCCGGCTTCCGTCTGCCCTGCCGGCACGGATAATATAGCTGCACGTATATGCTCCGATAAAAAACCAGCTTCGTTTAAGCCGTAGGCTATGTAAACAAATATCAGCTTATTCCATTTTGATGTGATATTACTCCCTACAAGGGCCGTAATAAAAAGCGGCATACCATAATACACCAGAAACATTTGTACCAGAATGGGCGTCCCTCTTACAAAAGAGATGTATAAAGCCGCCATTTGGCTTAATACAGGCAGCTTTTTGATGCGGATCATAGCAATTGCAGTGGCAAGTATAATTGCTATTGTAATAGAAACCAATACGATGTTAAGAGTAACCGGTAGTTTTGAGAGCACTTTAGGAAAATATGTTACCACTCTATGAAAGGAAAAAAAATCACCTGCCATGATTATCTGCTCCTTCCTATCTTATTTGCTTAAATTAACGGTATAATCAGCACCCAGTATTTTCTCGGAAAGTTCCTTTTGCCAACCGGAATCCAACAGTTCCTGCTGTGCTGCATCTATATCCTGCTTAAGCTGCTCATCACCATAGTTATAGATAAAATAGCAGCCGTTTCGCTTTTCATAATCATAAAAGAGTCCGGAACCGGTAACATCAAAAATATCTCCATATGCTGCTTTATCCAGACTGTCATTAAATGATGTACTAAGAAGTCCATCATAAATACCGCTGTTTAAGCTGGCCAAATGCTGTTCCGTCGTTCCGTCGTCATAAATGATTGTAATTGGATTGTCGGGGTGATCGGCATTAAATTTTTCTGTCAAATAGGCTACATTGGAGGATGTGGACACCGCAATTTTTAGCCCGCCTAAGTCTTCTTCACTGCCAATCACAATACTGGAGCCTTTTGCAACTCTGAACGTATATCCGCCATAATCAAAGTTTCCCACCTCGCCATATAAGTACTTTTTTGCCCGTTCTTCATTCCAGCCGTAATGATGAACAGCAATGTCGTAATTGTCCGTATCAAGGCCTACTAATATATTTTTAAACTCCGTAGGCTCATATTCAAATTCATATTGCGGAAGCAGTTCATCAATCTTTTTTAAGGTTTCATAATCATAGCCTTGTAAATTTCCATCCTCATCCACATAGCACATAGGATTAAAGCTGTTTCCTATTCCGATTTTAATAGTTTTTACATCCGTCACTGTACGTTCCGTTGTTGTGCTTTCTGCCGCCCCGCCGTCAGCAGGTGCGCCACTTTTTGAATTGCAGCCTGCTGTAGCAGCCATTGCCGCTAACAATACTACTGCCGTTAATACTGCCATCATTGCTTTCCTGGATTTTTTAACACTTTTTTTCATTTTTCATTCTCCTTTTTTTGTATTCTTTAATTTATATAAACAGCTAAGTTTTTATTTATCAGCGGTACCGGTCGGATTTGAACCAACAATCTAAGTTTTGCAGACTCTTGCCTTTTCCTTCTGGCTACGGCACCCTATCTTCTGTTATTTGTGAATCAGCCAAACTGCTCCAATATGCAATAAGGACTTGGACTTTCATCCAAATCCTCTAGTTTTCTAGTCAGATTTATGCCAATTTTATGATAGTTCCTCTATCATAGAATAATCAGATTCAAAAAACCCGGCCCGGCCATCTTGAGCAAATCAATCAGGTATCTGCCTTCTGACTGGGGAAATTACCATAAATAAAAAAAGAACAACCTTCCTCTGATATGCATTACTGCTTATCAGAACCTCCAGTTGTCCAGTCAGCTCTTTAATCTGATTCGATTTCATTTGCACGATCTTGCGGTTTTAAGTGAAAATAGAAATCAATATTCCAGTATTTTATGAAATGAAATGTTTTGCTGTGTGTTCTTCCTTTTCATTACCTACTATATCTATATGTTTATATGCGTTATATTATAATCTTAACCTTTTTAATTGTCAATACTTTTTTTAGAATATTCGAGCTTCACTAAGTACTGATGAAATTGCATTCATCTGAAAATTCATATCCACCGGATATTTAAAAATCAGTATCCCCTAAAGCATCTGGAGAATCTCCTCTAGACCAAAGCTTTTATCTGCCCGGAATATTCGTTCCATTTCATTGAGGTTTACATCCGAATGCTCTACCTCTCTGGAAAATCGGTGGGACAGATGAACAAATTCCTTAAAATTCAGGCTGCCTTCATTTCTCTTAAATACTGCCAGGCCCATTTCCTGAATAAGAATTGTGCTCACTGCGGCAAGCTTTACTTTAACATAGGGGTGTTCATCATAAACAGCTCCGCAGAAATAGGTGAAGATAAAGTATACCATAAGCTGTTCGCTCCACTGCTCCCATTGACGCTTACGGCCTTCATCCTCCATTAAATACCGGTGAAAAGCTTTCCTGTTTTCCTCATAGCTTTCTGCACCGGCATCAAACAATATCCCTTTAAGAGTTCCCAAATATTGGGGCCAGCTCTCATTAAGAACTTCAAGCTTTCCAAACAGAGAGAACCACTTCTTCATCTTTTCATAACGGATCCTGTCTTCTATCCTGCGAACAGCCATTTTCTTTTCCACGATCTCGGCTCCGGCCGTCCCTTGATACCGTTTCATCAATTCATCCAGCTCATATAATTTTTCCTCATTGATTCTCCGTTGCATATCATGAGAAAACCCAAGTGCCATGGCAGCGCGCAGACGGCAATCCATGTCCCGGTTTTGCAGGAAGGATAAGATCAGATCCCTTGCATCCATAAGCTTTGTAAACAATAAAAAATCAAAATCAGGATAGGACTCCTCCCTTTCATCCTCTTTTGTAAGAAAACGGACAGGTTCTTCACAACCAAGAATCAGACCGGCAGCTTCCTCACAGGATAAGGACAGAGAAATTTCCCTGACTCCTTCATATTCTTCTATATGCCTCGGATAATCCCGGCAGGTTTTGCATAGCATTCCCGGACCGGCTTCTTTATAGATATCGCATAGATTGTCCTTATTTAGAAACGCACACCGGCCGTCACACTGCCTAAAGGAGCCATTTTTCCAGTCTATCCACTGATTAAGCCTTCTGCCAAAAGAATCCTTTCGCATTTGGTATCGTTTCTTTGTAAGATCATCGATCATGATGGCCCAGCCTGCACAGCAGGTATCCGGGCACTCTCCTGCCACACAGCGGAATTTATTATAGTAATGAGGTATTGTAAACTGCATAAATGATTGCTCCTGTTTTTTGATAACGATTATACCGCATTTAAAAACGGGGTGCAACCCATGAAAGAGTGTACCCCGTTTTTAAATCAGATAATCATAATTTTCCAAATGCAAGAAACAAGAACAGTATGCCGCTGACCCAGGACAAATCCCAGTTCTTTAAAGCTGCAAGCTTATGTCCCAGAAACAGGCCGATATACATGACGGCAGTTCCCACAATTAGAGCGCAAAGGGTCGTAAGCCCCGGAGGTATCATCAAAAATCCTGATAAAGCACCGGCGATCAGACTATCTAAGGACATGGCCAGGGAAAACATGATGGTTTCCTTCCAGGACAAGGATTTGGAATGGTCCCAGTCTGCTGCCAAAGGATTACCATAAATATTTATGATGATGCTCAGACCGGAAATAGAAAATGTCAGATTCTTTTGAACATTCACATGGCTGTTAATATACTTCTTTATGGTATAGTCAAGAAGTTTTATTACACCCAGAAGAAACAGACAGGAAAATGCCGCCCCCTTTGCAAAACCTTCCGGTACCAATCCGCTGATCACGCTTCCAAATACAAGAGCAGCGCCCAGACAGCCGCTGCAGATCATATTCACTGCAATAACCTTTCCGCAGGAAATCTTCAGCCGGTTCGCCCCATAAGCAATGCTGGCAACAAAGGTGTCGGTACTAAGTGCCAGCACAAGAATTAATATATCACGCATATCCCGGAATCTTACCTTTTTATTTTAATATATTCATTCAAGTCCCGTTTGGGACCCCGTAGGCTGACGGATTTTTGTCTCATATCCAGAATAAGAAAGCAGGGGCTGCTATATGCCCCTGCTTTTTGCCTGTTTATTACTGGCACAGCTTCTTAAATTCATCTGCAACAAACTGTACCTGGGTTCCTACGATAACCTGTACGCTGGTCTTACCTGGCCTGATTACGCCGGCAACGCCTGCGGATTTGATCTTCTTTTCGTCTACCAGAGTATAATCTATGACCTCCAGCCTTAATCTTGTAATACAGTTATCGATGCTGGTGATGTTATTCTTACCGCCAAGTCCTTCCAGAAGAATGGAAGCAACTGCCGTATAGTCATTATTGGAAAGAGTGACTGTGTTTTCATCTATATCATCATCTTCCCGTCCCGGAGTCTTAAAGTTAAACATTAAGATTGCAAGGCGGAATACGAAGTAGTAAACAGCTGCATAAACAAGGCCCAGCGGGATAATAAGCAACGGATTTACAGCCATAGGAGCCTTAAAGCTCAAGAACCAGTCAACGAAACCTGCACTGAAGTTAAAGCCTGCACGTACGGGAAGCAGGGAGCAGATCGCTAAGGAAATACCCGTTAAAATTGCATGGATTAAGTAAAGGCCTGGAGCAAGGAACATGAAAGCGAATTCCAGAGGTTCTGTTACGCCTGTAAAGAAGGAACAAACTGCTGCTGCAAGCAATAAACCATATGCATTTTTCTTTTTACCAGGCTTTGCGGTATGATACATAGCCAAAGCTGCGGCCGGAAGACCGAACATCATAACCGGGAAAAATCCTGTCATGTACTGACCAGTCTGGCCCAGGACACCATTTCCTGACCAGAAATTACCAAGGTCGTTTACTCCTGCAACGTCAAACCAGAATACGGAGTTCAGTGCGTGATGGAGACCTATCGGGATCAGAAGACGGTTGAAGAAACCATAAATACCAGCTCCTATTGCGCCCAATCCCAGGATGCCCTTACCAAATGCAACCAATCCTGAATATACAACCGGCCAAATGAAGAATAAAACAAGGCAGGCTACCAAAGAAACAAGTGCGGTAACAATGGCAACAGACCGTTTGCCGCTGAAGAATGCCAACGCATCAGGAAGCTTGGTATTCTTAAACCTGTTATAGCAGCTGGAACCGATGATACCGGATACGATACCGATAAACTGGTTTCCAATCTTACCAAAGGCAGGATTCACTTCGCTGATATCAATTCCTTTCAGCATGGCAACCACTCCAGGTGAAAGAATTGTCTGAATCATCAGCCAGGAAACAATGGCCGCAAGTGCTGCGGTACCCTCATGGTCATCAGCCATACCAACACCAACACCGATTGCAAACAGAACTGCCATGTTATCGATAATGGCGCCCCCTGCCTTAATTAAAAAGGCAGCAATGGCACTGTTAGCCCCCCAAGTGGGGTCTATCCAGTAACCAATTCCCATCAGGATGCCTGCCGCAGGCAAACATGCCACCGGAAGCATCAATGACTTACCTAGTTTTTGCAAATACTTCATCATAATAAAGAAACCCCTTTCTTTTTGTCCTACCGGACATTTTTTATCCATTCCTGCTGCCAAGCAGGTTCAGATCACATTTCTTCCAAAACGGCGCGAAACCCGGTCATGGCCGCCTCCTCATCCTCTCCGTCAAACCGGAACCGGATGGTGCTTCCTCTTTTGGCTCCAAGCCCCATTAATGCCAAAAGACTTTTGCAATCCGCTTTGTCTGATTCCCACTGGGCTTCTATGCTGCACGAATATTTCCTTGCTTCCATAAAGATCATGGAAGCCGGCCTGGCATGAAGTCCCAGGGGATCTTTTAATTCATACAAATACTCCCTCATTTTAATACCTATAATTCGATGATTGGTTCCAGTTCCTTTACCTGCATCCCTGTATGGCATACCATATCCGGATAATTCGGCGTATTACAAACGATAACCGGAGTAATCACCTCATACCCTGCTTCCTTTATGGCTGCCATGTCAAATTCAAGAAGAAGCTCCCCAGCTTTCACTTTGTCTCCTTGCTTTTTATAAGCAGTATAATGCTCCCCTTTTAAATTGACCGTATCAAGTCCTACATGGATAATGATCTCAGCGCCTTCCGGAGTCGTAATGCTGACAGCATGCTTTGTCTCAAACACCACCGTCAGGATTCCGTCGGCCGGAGCCACAATTCTACCTTTTGCGGGAATAATGGCGACTCCTTTTCCAAGGATCTCCTGGCTGAACGTGGGATCATTCACTTCACTTAAGGGCACTACTGTTCCTTCAACCGGGGCCAGAATTTTTTCTTTTTCTTTTTCTCCCCCTCCACCGAATATTTTCTTTAATGAATCAAACATATCATGATTCTCCTTTCTGTTATAGCCTCATTCTCTTGATGTGAACCGCCAGATATGCGGTCTCTTCTTCCGTTACATCGTGATGGTATGTTTCCATTATATAATCCTTGATTTTCAAACTGCACCTGTATTCCTCCGGGTACATCTCGGATATCAAATGGTTAAATTCAACATTCCCGCTGTTTAACAGCTCCTTTGTAACGATTCTTTGTGCCAGAAACCTTAAATGGGTAACAAACCGCTGATAATTTAAAGACATTTCATCAGGTTCCATTGAAAAATATTCTTTCACAATCCCTACGGTATTCTGGATCAGGTTTGTGATATCAATGGTATCACGCATGGCGGTATTAAATTCCGCATTGACGATGTGAAACGCAATGAAACCTGCCTCGTCAACAGGAAGGGATATTCCTATCCTCCGCTCAATTAATGCGATGGCGTATTCACCGATTAAGTATTCCTCTTTGTAGAAGGTTTTTATCTCATTAAGCAGAGGGTTTGAAAATTTCATCTTCTGCTTAAACCGGTGAATGGCAAAATTGATGTGGTCTGTCAGCGTTATGTATATGTTTTGATTAAGACTCCTGTTTAATACGCTTTTCGCGTAATTTATGATTTCCGTAGAAACCTGGATGTGTTCAAGGGGAAGGTTCACCAGCAATTCTTTGAATTTGTCAACATTGTTCTGGCTGTCCAGACGGAATACTTTTTCAACTGCGCGCTCCGGAATCTCTTTTCCCGGCTTCATACCGAAACCGATTCCCCTGCCCATGACTATAATTTCCTTTCCATCCGGCTCCAGCGCACTGACAATATTGTTATTGATTATTTTGTCAATTTTCATACAATGTCCCATCCTATAAAATAAAAAACCAACTTCGACCACGAAAATAAAATTTCATTTTCCATAATCAAAATTGGTTTTGCCTGCTTTCCAGTAACAATCCACTTTATATATCCTTGCTTTAACTATACCAGTTATTTCAAAAAAGTCAACAAAATTTTATACATTTTTTATATTTTTTATCATTCCTCGTTTTTCAGCCTGAAATCCTCTCTCCTATCCTCAAATCAGAATTTTAGCTAAAAAACAGACTACGGCCCTGTCCCATACACAGCGGTCTGTTAATCAATTTCCCGAAGGATCGAAAGCATCTCTTAACGCATCTCCGATGAAATTAATACTGACGACCAGCAATATGATCATCAGTCCCGGCGGTACCCACAACCATGGCTTGGAAGTGAGGATGGAGATGGACTGGGCTCCGTTTAACATATTACCAAGACTGGACTGAGGTGGTTGTATTCCCATACCAAGAAAGCTTAAGGCTGCTTCATCCAGCATCGATATGGCGATAACGGAGGTCGCATATACCAGAATGGGTGCGACCGTATTGGGAAGTATCTCAGAAAACAGGATATAACGCTTTGGCATTCCTGCGACGCGGTCCCCCTGAATAAAATTCATCTCCCGGATGGACAGGACATTCCCTCTGACCAGCCGGGCAATTCCGGGCCAGTCAACAAAACCGAGAATCAAAATAATATTTAAAAGGCCCGGGCGAAATATCGCAGCAGAAACTAATACAAGCAGGATATAAGGAAAGGACATGACCATATCAGTAAACCGCATGATAACCATATCCAGGATCCCTCCGAAGAACCCGGATACCAGGCCCAAAACCACACCCACAACCGTGGATACAGCTGTAGCGGCAAATCCTACCAACAATGAGATCCGGACGGCGTATAGCATTCTGCTTAATACATCCCTTCCCACCTGGTCGGTTCCAAGTAAGTTCTTTAAGGAAGGGGGATCGCTGAATCCGCCGACCACCTTATTCGGGTCATAAGGCGAAAGAACCGGCGCCAGCAGCGCACATAGGAGGATTATAGCCAGGAATACGGTGCTGGCCACAGCCAATTTGTGTTTTAAGAACCGCCTCAATACCGTATTGCGGTATGCATTATCTACACTGATGATTGTTTTATCACTATTCATTCATTTTCTCCTGCTTTTAATACGTAATCGTCGGATCTACCAGTGCGTAGATGATATCTGTCAGCAGGTTTGCCACCAGAACAACAATGGCGGACATCAGACAGACGCCCATAATGACCGGATAATCTCTGCTGATAATTGCACTCATGGTCATCATGCCGAGCCCTGGCCAGGAAAATACCTGTTCAATGATGATGGCTCCGCCAAACAAGATCGGTATATGCATTCCGAATACGGTAATGACCGGAATTAACGCATTGCGAAGCGCATGCTTATTAATGACCAGAAAGCGGCCAATCCCCTTTGCCCTTGCCGTTCGCAGATAATCCATCCGAAGTATCTCAAGCATGGAACTGCGGATATAGCGGATATTGGTCCCCGCCATGGAGGTCGCCAATACAATCACAGGCATGATCATATGCTTTAGGACGTCTACGGCACTTTTCTGCGCTCCCAGGGTATACATACCGCTGGAGGGCAGCCAGCCAAGCCTGACGGTAAAAAAATAGATCAGCACCAATGCCAGGAAAAAACTGGGAACGCTGCTTCCAAGAAAGGAAAGCGTGACTACGGTATAGTCCTGCGGTGTATATTTGTGGACTGCGCTATAGATTCCTGCCGGTACCGCAATCAGCATACTGACAAATAACGAGACGGACATGAGCAGTAACGTTGGCCCGATATAGGTTTTAATCATTTGGCTTACCGGTTGGAAACTCTTCATGGAATATCCCATGTTGCCCTGAAGAAGATTTGTCAGCCAGATCCAGTATTGTACATAGACAGGCTTATTAAGACCTAAAGCTATTCTTTTCGTTTCGATGGCAGCCTCGGACACTCTGGGGCCCTGGAGCAGTTCCAATGGACTTCCTACCATAGTCATGATCATAAAATCAATGATGGTTATGCCAATGAGGACCGGAACAGCGATAAGAATACGCTTGATAATATATTTAAGCATCCCCATCCTCCTTTGGCCGATTACCCAGGGTCAGCACCGGACAGGCCGCCAGATGCCCGCTTCCCGGCTGCACCTGGATCAGCGCCGGCTCCGATCGTTTGCATTCCTCTATGGCGTAGGGGCACCGGCTGTGAAAATGACAGCCGGAAGGAAGATCCTTATTGGAAGGCAGTTCCCCCTGCAATATCACTCTTTTTCTGCCTCTGGCCTCGGGATCAGGAATGGGTGCCGCACTGCATAATGCCTGGGTATAAGGATGCACCGGATTTTCAAACAGCTCCTTTGCATCCGCAAGCTCCACAATCTTCCCGAGATACATGACTGCGATTCGGTCACTGATGTATTTGACCGCCTCCAGACCGTGGCCAATAAACAGATAGGTAAGCTTTAGCTCCTTTTGCAGATCACGAAGCAGATTAAGAATCTGAGCCTGTATTGATACATCAAGGGCGCTGACCGGCTCATCGCAGATGACCAGTCTGGGGTTAAGAGACAGCGCTCTTGCGATCCCAATCCTTTGCCGTTGCCCGCCGGAAAATTCATGAGGATAACGCCCCTTCGTATTTTTCGGAAGTCCCACCATATCAAGCAGACGGTCAACTTCCCTATGGACATTTTGTTTTGTTGTGACGCCATGATACAGCATTGGATAGGATAGAGTTTCAAAAATACGTTTTTTCGGATTAAGGGAGGTATAAGGATCTTGAAACACCATCTGTATCTGGGTACGGATCTGCCTCATACCAGCAGCTGACCGGTCCGTGAACGGATATCCTTCATATACAATGCTGCCCTCTGTGGGAGTTTCCAACGCTGCCAGCTGCCGCCCTATGGTGGATTTGCCACAGCCGGATTCCCCTACCAGTCCCAGAGTTTCCCCCGGATACAGTTCAAAATCCACACCGTTCACTGCATGGATGTACCCAACTGTATGGGGAATAATTCCGTCGCGAACCGGATAATATTTTTTCAAGCCCTTTATCTCTGCCAGAGGTTGTCGTTCCTTTTGCATTTGTTAATTCCTTCCTGACACCTGCGTCTTCCTCTTCCGGATTTCCTCCGCCCGCCAGCATCTTGTCCCGTGACTATCTTCTATCTCAACCAGGCTTTGCTCCAGATCACAGCCATCGGTCATATACGGACATCGGTTTGCAAAGCGGCAGCCGGTGATCTCACCGTAAAACTCTGGAACAGCACCCTCAATCGTCAACAGTTCTCTCTCTTCTTTATCTCTGATGCTGGGAATGGATTTCAGCAGAGCCTGTGTATAAGGGTGTCCCGGTCTTTTAAACAGATCAAGAACACCTGCCTCCTCCACAATCTGTCCGGCATACATAACCATAACCCGGTCCGCCATTTCAGCTACCAGTCCCATGTCATGGGTAATTAAAATGATTGACATATGAAGCTCCTCACGCAAGTTCCTTAAGAGTTCCATAATCTGTGCCTGAATCGTAACATCCAGCGCAGTGGTTGGCTCATCCGCAATGAGAAGCTTCGGATTGCAGGCAAGCGCCATGGCGATCATTGCCCGCTGCCGCATTCCTCCAGACAGTGTATGCGGATATTTGTTCATAATAGAAGAAGGATCCGGAAGCCCCACCTTATCCAGGAGGAGCAGTGCCCGTTCCTTCGCTGTTTTCCTGTCCAGGTTCATATGAATCCGCATGGCTTCCATGATCTGGTTCCCAATGGTGAATAACGGATTTAAGCTGGCCATGGCGTCCTGAAAGATCATGGTCATCTTACTCCCGCGAATACGGTCCAATTCCTCCTCCGGCAGATGAAGCAGTTCCTGCCCGTCAAAGACCACCTTACCTCCTGTGATTTTACCATTTTCTCCAAGCAGACCCATGACTGACAGAAGCGTAACGCTCTTACCGGAGCCGGATTCTCCAACGATGCACAGGATCTCACCTTGATCTACATGAAGGCTGACCCTGTCTAAGCATTTGATATCTCCGGCACCGGTGGAGAATGCCATTTCCAGCGAATCTACTTCCAGCAGAGGTGTCATTGCGTCACATCCCATTCGTGGACGTTATTAAAAGAGCCATATACATCCGGCGCCGCATTCTCCACCCTTTTATTCACAGCTCCGATTGCACTTATGATATAGGCAGAAATCATCGGGACCTCCTGCTGCATGACGTTATCGATCTTTCGATATTCTTTCTTGATTTCATTCACGTCACTGGTCGCCTGGGTCGCCGCCAGGGCCTGTGTTACGGTATCATTTACATAGCCGGTCCAGCCGTCCGCAGATAATAACCAGTTAACGTCCGGATAAGGATCTACCGGTGCATAGGTATACTGCACTGCCAGCAAATCAAAATCCTTACTTCCCGCCTTGCTCATTAAACTGGATAAGTCCACGGTTGTCACCTGAATCTTAAGTCCGATTTCCTGCAGCTTCGCAGCAATATAATCTGCGGCCTGGCAGAAAGTGGAATCTCCGCTGTTTACATAGAAATTTAATGTCCTTGAAGCATCCCAGCCGTCTGCGACTGCCTGTGCGACCAATTCTTTCGCTTTCTCCGGATCGTAAACAGTGGGCGTCAGGCCCTCGTCATAAAAAGGTCCCGCACTGGATAGGAAGCCGTCAACCACTTCGCCTTTTCCGTTTAAAAGACCAGTTATTATGGACGGGCGGTCAATTCCATAAAGAATTGCCTGACGGATGCGGGGATCCGTTACCGTGGTGGTATTAAAGAAGATCGACTGGTTGATAACAGGAGCACCATAGTTGACCGTCACATTCCCAAGGGCTTCTACGCTGGCATAATCCTCCTGCAGGATGTTACCGGTGGTCTGCTGTACAAAATCAATCTCTCCTGATTGCAGCCCGGTCAGCAATTGTGCCGCAGGTACGATCTTGATATTTAACCTGTTAATCTTTGGAGCGCCCTTCCAGTATGTATCATTTGCCTCATAGGACACATAATGCTGCAAATCAACGGAAGTGATACGGTAGGGTCCGTTAACTACTGTCGGAGCGTTGAACCAGTCATAACCAGCCAGGTCCTCATCCGCTACGCTCTCAAGAACATGTTTGGGCAGTGTCAGTATATAGCGTCCATATGTATTCTGGAAGGTGGTAAGAGCCATCTGATATTTGGTCGTGAATTCGACGGTTTTATTGTCAATTGCCTTAACGCCGGATATCTCCGTCGCTCCCGCCTCTGAAAAACCGTCGTCGCCCACGCCTTCAATGGCATAGAGCGCCATGCTTGCATTGGCACGGACGGGGCTTGACAGCTTAAGAACGGTGTATACGACGTCATCTGCAGTTACTGCCTGACCGTCGGACCAGTTTGCATTCGGATCAATATTCACGGTGAAATGTATATTGTCCTCCGTAGTAATAGAAGAAGCCAGCATTCCCTCAAACTCCAGATTGCTGTTTAATTCAACAAGAGGCAGGAATTCCATTGCCGTGGAGGTCTTCATGATCTCAGTTGCATCCATCAACAGGGGGTTAACGCTGCTGATAGAATCGGTCATTCCAATATTAACGATCTTATCCTCTGTACTCTCTCCCTTTGCGGAATTATCCTCTGCCACATTACCCTTAGCCGGATTCTCAGCTCCCGGATTGGGATTTGACTTTGCACAAGCCGCAAGAGATACCACCATACCGAAAACAAGCATAGATCCAATTACCTTATGCAGTTTTTGAAAGACTACTTTTTTCATAATTGTCCTCCTCCTTAAATAAACATAAAATTTTCTCAGATATTTGTGCTGCGCATTGTACGCATTTCTTATATTAAAGAATACATATATGTTTAGTATGAAATATCCTTTTTTACATAGTATTATGATTTTGTTTTTTTGTCAACCATATTAATCACAATTTGCAGCAAGTCTTTATAAGAACACCCTGACCGGCCAACGCATTGTTTCATGACAGCAAAGAAGTCCGGAACGCCCTGTTTATCGGGCCTCCCAGACTTTTTACTCAACCATCAGAGATGGGATAATTTAATAATGCTTCTTTTTAAATACAATTCTTTTTAAGTTCGTCTCTCAACCGCTCCAAAGCCTTTTTTTCCAGCCTGGATACGTAGGATCTGGATATTCCCATGACATCCGCGATCTCCCGCTGCGTATACTCTTTTCCTCCATGCAGACCGTACCTCATTCCGATTATGGTTTTTTCATTTTCCTTAAGACAACTGTCAAAGGCCTCATACAGTTCCTTAATATCCTGCTTTAAAATAATAGATTCCAGAGTCTCCTTATTTTCCATTTCAATGACATCCACTAAGCTTACAGTCTCTCCATCCTTGTCTACGCCAATGGGTTCAAACAAAGAAACCTCTTTTGAATATTTCTTGTTCGCACGAAGAAGCATTAGGATTTCATTCTCCACACACTTGGCCGCATAAGTGGCTAGTCTGGAGCCTCTGTCCGGGTG
>NZ_DAMAUN010000049.1:0-45716 GCF_032078915.1 Lacrimispora sp.
GAAATTCCAAATAAAAACCTGCGGATACCCATGCGGGCTTTTAAAAAGCTGTGTTCCCTTTTGTCCAGAGTCTGTGCAATATCAGTATATCTTACAATGGGACCTGCGATCAGCTGAGGAAAGAAGGCCACATAAGTGGCCAATGACAGCAGATTCTTCTGGGCCTTTGTGTTTTTTCGGTAAACATCAATGGTATAGCTGAGAATTTGAAACGTATAAAAGCTGATGCCAATGGGAAGAACTACGTTCAGCATAGGAACTGATAATCCGGTCATGGAATTGATGTTTGCTATAAAAAAATCCACATATTTAAAATACCCCAGCATCCCCAGGGAAAAGACCACCGAAACAAGCAGCCATCTCTTCCCCCATGCCGAACCGGAGCATCGCTCGATGAGCAAACCAAGAATGTAGTTCACCACTATGGAAAGGGCCATAAATATGATGTATTTCGGCTCTCCCCAGCCGTAAAATATAAGGGAAGAAAAAAGCAACACACCGTTTTTCAACTTCTTCGGACATACAAAGTATACGCCAATAACCAAAGGTAAAAAATAATATAAAAATGTTATGCTTGAAAATACCATGCTGTCACTATTTAGATAACTTAAGGTCGAAATCTGTACCGCACATTTCCCTAAAGGCATCTACAACCTGTTGGGAGGTTACAGCATCCTTTAAATTGGAATCAACCATAACAAGCATTATCAAATCATTGTAAGTAACAATCTGGAGATCATCTGCCATAACACAAATCCACTTCCTCTGATCAATCCCATTAAGAATATCCCTTGCAACTGCTTCTGCATCGGCTGCATTATCTACACGGGCAAGTACCAGGGAATAGGCCTGTGAACCGATCATCGCCTCGGATACAACAGCTTCCTTTACTTTAGAAGCATCGTCAAGGCCCATGTTATATTTCACCATATCCTTATTTGTTAAATCAATAGGTGTGTTTTCCAGCCTTAAATCAACCTTTGCTTTCTCGTAAATTGTACCAATGATTGAGGTTAGATCTCCTTTCAGAGCCTCCGGCATCTCACCGCCGCCCTCTGTCTTCTTGCATCCGGTTACTAAAACCATAACCATGGCCGCAAATATAAAAATTGTTACTATCTTCTTTCTTATCTTCATAAACTATCTCCTTTATTTATCAGTCAATCGGATATTCACAATCCGCTTCGCTGCTAGATGAGGTTAAATCAGTGTTGATTTATCATCGGGCGCCCAAATACCGCATTGCCGGCTAAATTCTATTTCATTTAAATAAAAATCGTCCCTTTTGAGGACGATTCTGATTTTTAGGATAAAGCATTGCACCAGAAACACTGATCTACTTCTAGCATAGTAAACCTCCTGTTTTTTGTCTGTAAAGTAATTTTAATGATCATTGTTATTTTTACTTTTCCGTTTTAAATATACCATGAAAACAAACTCCCGCAAACCAACGATTTTCTTAAATAAACTTTACATTCCATTTAATACGCTGCATAAGCTTTACTTATGAATACTTGAATTATCATAAATTCTCTTAAGGTTCCATAAGAGAATTCATGATAGAAAGGATATTTTGCTTGCTCATTGGTTCCGCATGTCCCATGACACAAATATCAAAATCAAATCCTTCCATTGACGTTATTAATGAACGAAGTTTCTCTTTATCTAAGAAGCAGTTGTTATAATAATCCACCCCAACCGCATCTCCGATGAATAATACTTTTTCCTGAGGTACCAGGATACAGATGCAATCCTCACTGTGAGGAGATTCCACGTGATGAAGTTCCGCAGTTACATCTCCCAGATCAATTTCCATTAATTCGCCAACAGAAAGATCAGAGGTTACCACTCTTATCTCACAAAGCTGCTCGTATTCTGTACGGATACTAGTATCAGCAAATTCAATTTCGATCTTTGCCTCCAGTCTTTTTTTCATTTCTGCATCCGTCCATTCCCACTTCGCCATTTCTGCTAATTTAACATTAGTTTTTTTATGAGCGATTGTGATCCCTTCCACCGCATGCATACCAAATGTATGATCCCAGTGCCAATGGGTAACCGCAGTAATGCCTGGTTTTTTTAATCCTTTCCCGCACAGAGCTTCATAAAATAATTCAACATGCTTTTGGGAATTGCCTGCGTCTATCATTAAAGAATACTTCTGTCCATTTACATATCCAAGAACCGGCCGGTCGGCCGTTTTATCAAACATGCTGTAAAACACACGATCTGTTAGTTGCTTTAATTCCATAAATAAAAACCTCCTGAGTAATAGAGTCTTACATTCACATACTTTCTTTCACATTCAGCAATTATCGTTTTCTTTTTTCTGATTCCGCAGCATTCCGCACTTATCGTCCGGTAAATATTCAAAATGATGCTTATGATACAGTAAATCAGCAGGGCGATTTGCTATCAGACATATATAACTGTCCTCATGTGAGTTTTCTTCAAAGTAACTGTCAATGGCCTTCATAATTTGTTCTGCATAACCTCTCCGCCAGTATTCTTTATCAACCATAATATCACTTACGACGTAGGTGATGCCACCATCTCCAACCACTCTTCCAAAACCGATCAATTTTTCTTTATCATACAATGAAACTGTAAACAAAGAATTCTTTAAAGCTATTTTGGTTCTTTCCAAATCTTTATGATTCATTCCGGCACGTAACCGAAGGCTTATGTAATCCTGGGCTTCCGGAGCTTCATATACTTTCTGTATATCCATTTTTCCCTCCCTCAACTTTCTTAACTTTATATAAATAGAAACGTTCATTGTCTGATGATTGAATCAAACATTCATTTGCCTGCTTACCAAAATTTCTTCTACCGCCTGTCTCCAATACATTTCGGGAATATCTGGCCATATGCATTTACCTGTTTCAGCTTTACATAATGCCATAGCCCTTTTCAATACTGTGCTGTGAGGTATATTACCGTTTCGTAATAAATTTTCTGTTACAATGCACCAGTATGGTGCGTGTTTGTTAAGTCCTGATGTATGTAATTCCTCTATTACCTTTTCTACATCATATTCAATACTGATAAATTCTTCTTCCCACTGTTTGCCTGCTTGATGTAAAATTAAAAATTGAGATTTTCTATTACTAAACAAAGGAACTCCGACTGATCCAGCATTTAGTACCGTTTTTCCGTTAATTTCAAATTTGGTCTGAATGTGAGTATGACCGCATACTATAATAGACGTATCTACAGCATTTAAAGTTTCCAATATTCTATCGTTATCAGGCACCAATTTTTGGTTAGCCGCATATGGAGAACCGTGGCATATGGTAAATGAGGGCAGATTCTTAAGAGAAATTTTCCTTGATATTGGCAATCCTTTAAAAAAGTCCAAATCTTTTTCTACTAAATGCTGATATGTATATAGCAAAGAACCTGTTGTGGAATCTTTATTTTTCCAGCCAAGTTCACCATTATTATAATAATCGATCCAATAATCTTCTTTATTGCCTCTGATGAAATAGCAGTTATACTTCTCAGCCATTTCAAAAATCATCTTCATTGTCTTTTCAGGATATGCCAATTCACCAACATAATCTCCTAAAAAAGCAAAGGTTTTTACCTCTCTTGACAATGCGTATTCCACACATTTTTCCAAAGCAATGTAGTTACCATGTATATCTGATAGCACTGCAAGATCCATTTATGATTACCTCCTTATACCGGCATTTATTCTTCAATGGATCGCTTTGCAGCCCTTACTGCATGAATTTGTGCAGTATCAAAAACAGGCAATTCCAGATCCTTTTGCTGTATCAGCAGGCCGATCTCTGTACAGCCGAGAATGACTCCCTGTGCGCCTTGTTTTGCAAGGCCGTGAATAATACTGAGATATTTATCTTTCGATGCCTCAGAAATAATTCCCAAACACAATTCATCATAAATCACATCATTCACAATTTCTATTTCCTTTTCATCTGGGATAAGAACTGTAATTCCTGCATGAACTAATTTTTCTTTATAAAAATCCTGGGTCATGGTATATTTTGTACCCAGCAATGCGACTTTTGTAATATTATGATATTTTAATTCATCTGCCGTTGCCTCCGCTATATGTATAACAGGAATCCTAATGCTGCTTTGGATCTGGGGAACTACCTTGTGCATCGTATTTGTACAGATCACAATAAAGTCCGCCCCTGCATTTTCAAGATTTTTAGCAGCCGCTGATAAAATAGCAGCACTTTTCTCCCAGTCACCGTTTGCCTGGCACTTCTCAATTTCAGAAAAATCCACACTATATAAAAGAACTTTCGCTGAGTGTAATCCTCCCAGAACCTTTCTCACTGTTTCATTCACAATTTTATAATAAGTGACCGTACTTTCCCAACTCATTCCGCCAATCAATCCAATTGTTTTCAATTTTGCGTCCTCCCCCTTATCATTTATTGATATCATATCATAATTATCTTACATTGTCTTTGGATTTATTGATGGACGGGATTCGTTGCATTGGAACGAAAAAAGCGGCGGCTTTTATGAAAGCCGCCAGCCCTGCCACTCCTTTAAACACGGATTGCTGAAGTTTGCCCATGTGAAATTATTATCAATAGATCGGACCATTCTGTAAGCCATTGGTTTAAATCCACTGAATTTAGTTACAGGTTGTATTCCGCATTCTATTCCTTACTCATGCTTTTCGCCCATTCTTCTACTCTCCGGCTGCTTTCCTCTTCCGATAAATCCTCAATCCTGGTCATAATGGACCATCTCACTCCAAATGGATCCAGAATACTTCCAAACCGATCCCCTGAAACAAAGTTTGAAACAGGCTCCCGGACTTTTGCTCCTTTTGCCGCCGCATGATCAAACACCTCATCAACATCGGAAACATAAATTGCCAAAGAATAGCAGGCATTATCCTCCCCTGGCGGTAAAACCAGTTGATAAGCCGGATTTGCCGCTCCCAGCTGCAAAAAGCCGTTTCCAAAATCCAGTTCCGCATGAACAATGATACTATTGCCGTTTTCATCGGAAAATACCGTGCTGTCCTTAACCCTTGCATGGAATACGGACTGATAAAACTCAATAGCTTCTGAGGGGTTATTTACTACGATAAATGGTGTTATGGACGTAAAACCATTCGGCAGCCCATTTTTTGTATGATCTCCTGTTGCACCCATGTATTTCGCCATTGCTCTTCCTCCTTAATACAAATCATCAAGATTAACTCATTATATATCATCTACACTGACAGCTGCTGTCAGTATTATCGTTACATTTGATAATATTCCATCAACTCCGACGCAATGTCTGCCAGCCTTTTCTTCAGGCTCTCAGGCTCTATGACCTCAATGGCTCTCCCATAGGATAAGAGAGAATATGGCACATATCCATTCATTACTCCTTCTTCAACTAAAAAGACAGCCTGATTTGGAGTCCTCTCTTTCAGATGATGTCCTAAAAACCAGTGAATGCTCAAGTCATCCAAGGCCTCTGCCCTGCCCCTGATCACTACGGAAACCACCCTGTCCTTATTTGCTAAGTCAGGCAAAAGATTTTGTAAGAAGAATTCTTTGGCGGAAAAGGCTTCCGGACGTTGAAAAGTCATTTGCGTCCGGTTTATCTGTAAAATCCGTTCAGCACGAAAGCTGCGGATTTCATTTCTCAAGTGGCAGAATCCAATGGTATACCATTTATTGTTCCAGTAAATTACGCCATATGGATCAATTACCCTTTTCCTGGATTTTTCTTCATGGCTTGTACGATATTCAATTTCCACAGAATACTCATTTGCCACAGCCCGCTCTATTTCTGCCAATTTGGGCTTAACAGAAGAATCGATCTCACGGCTTATCACTTCAAAACCGGTTAAATGGCGATTGAGAATGCGTTCCTGTTCCCGGTTGGAATACATTTTCAACTTTTCAGTTGCCCTGCTTAATGCTTCATTGAAAGGGTATCCTGCTTCTTTTGCAAATACAGCTGCATGAAGAATAGCCTTTTGTTCATCAACATCAAAAAATAAGGGCGCATTGATAAAATTATTCAGCAGACTATAACCGCCATTCTGGCCTGCATCGGATACGATCGGCACCCCGCTGGCGCAAAGCGAATCAATATAGCGGTAAACCGTCCGTATATTGATCTCCAGCCTTTCCGCTATTTGTTTTGCAGTAATTTTTGTCCCTGAATTCAGCATCCAGAGAATTGCCAGCATATTATCGTTTTTAGACATTATCTAACCTCATTTATTCCCCTGTTTTCCATTCATCATTAGAAACAGTATTTATCCATTTTAATTAATTTACACAATAAGCATTAAAATTGCAAGCCACCAATCTGTTCTTGTGTCACAATCTTTTTAGACGCACACCAGATAATGTTATACTGTGATGGCCTGCAGCTCATGACTCCCCTATTTTGTTATATTCGCGGAAGATTTCCAATATATTAAACTGTAATGATATTATGAGGTATAATCAATGGCTGTTCCATTAAATCAAGTTACAAACCCCACGAATGAACAACGGCGCGAAATGATCAGAACTTCATTAGAAACGGCGGGCCGGCCGGAAGATTACGAATATATTGTTAATTTACTGAGTCCTCCCCCGGATATCACAAATTATGCATCGCCGGGAGAAATGAAAGGGGTAAAAATCGGTATCATCGGAGGAGGTCTGGCAGGTCTATCCGCCGCATTCGAGCTTCGTAAACTAGGAGCCGATATTACAATTCTGGAAGCCAATGAAAATAGAATCGGAGGAAGAGTTTATACCTATTATTTTGATCCGGAAGGCAAATACTACAGTGAATTCGGCGCTCATAGAATTCCGGTAACTCATGAGACCACCTGGCATTACATCAATTTATTAGGCCTTAACACCCTTCCGCTGTCCGTAAGGCAGCGAAATAATTTTATATACGTACATAATACCCGTTTGAGAACATCAGACTCCATTGAACAGATGCTTTATCCCTTATTTAATTTGACCCCTCAGGAAAGAAGCACTCCCTGGTCAGAGCTTGATGACTATGCCTTTTTGTATCTGATGATGCAGCTTCCGCCTGATATCCGGTCAGAGCTAATACGAATATTACCGGAATATTCCCCGGAATATCTGACTCTTACAAACTATTCCGTGCGGCAGACCCTGGAAAATCTGGGGTTAAGCCAGGGGGCGATCAGCTTGATCTCAGGAGTCAGCCCAGGTACCGGTGCTTTGCTGAATGTCAGTTATGCTGAATTCACCAACGAAGAATATACTCTCGATTACCGTAACACCTATACCATCGAAGGCGGGATAGTAAATCTGCCATATGCGTTTGTCCAATCCCTTCTCTCTGACAATCCGGCCCAGTATCAAAATATTCCGGCTTCCCAGCTTGGCACGGTTAAATATCAGCCTGGACAGACGGTTATAGGTATTTATCAGTCTCCTTATAATAATCAGATCATTCTAACGCATCGCAATGTACGGAATCTCAGGAGAACTGCCGATGTATTTGATTACGTTGTATGTGCGATTCCCTACTCCACTCTAAGAGAGGTTGAAATCAAGCCATATTTCAGCAACCTTAAAATGCAGGCCATTTTAGAGTTAAACTACATCAATTCACAAAAAACACTTTTTATGTGCAATGAACGCTTTTGGGAGCAGAATACCGATTACGGAAGAATGGCAGGGGGATTCTCCCAGACAGACCTGCCTATTCAGTCCATCTTCTATCCGGGAGATCATATCCTTTGCCCCGATGTTTCCTCCTGCTCGCCGGATGAGCCTGGAGTACTGGTGGCTTCCTATAATTATCATTTAAATTCAACAAGGGTGGGAAATATGGACGAAATCCCCCGGTATAAACTGATAAAAAGAAATGTGGAGGAAGTTCACGGATTGCCAAGGGGATTCTTAGATTCTATTGTGGAAGACCATAAGACAGTAGTATGGGATAATGAGCCTAATAACCGGGGGGCTTTTGCTATGGCACTTCCAGGTCAGAAAAAGCTATTTGCCTATGAGATGCTAAAGCCGGAATTTAATCAAAGAGTCTATTTTGCCGGGGAACACCTATCCACAAAGCATGGCTGGATGCAGGGGGCATTATATACCGGTATGGAAGCCGCCAATCAGCTGGCGAATACGTTTCACGATCAGTTTAAATAATACTCAATCGGCATGAGTAAAAACCGTTTCAGGCTATAGCCCATACATAAAACCGCTGCCCTGTAACATAGGGCAGCGGATCATTTAAGAAATAAATTCATGACTATTACGGTATGTTTCCTATTTCCATAGGTCCTTTTCACTCTGTCTACTTCTATATATCCCATCTTACACCAAAACCTATACCCTATGCGGTTATCTTCCAAGACCCCGATTCTTAATGCCCTTCCATGTTCTTCCAGAACCCAGTCTTTTATAGAATCATGTAATTTTCTTCCCAAACTGTTTCCTCTTTCCCTTGGGTCAAGCATAAGTAAGCCTATCATCCACTCTCCAGCCGCTTTGTAATCCTTAACCATATCAATTACAGCAATTAAAACATTCTTTTTATATACTCCAAATACAAACTTGTCTTTCATTGTTTTCCCCGGCGGCAAGTCAGACAGTATGCTTTTTCCTGCATCCTTTTCAGGCGGCCTGCCTTCAGTTAATTCAAAAAAGTCCGAGCATCTTTCACATAGATCTTGTACGTCTGTCTCATCATCACCGGACAATAACCGGATATTGTATTCATGTTGCTTTATAATTTTATTTCCTAACAATAGAATCCTCCTTTCCTATTCCTAAATTATAAAAACCGCCTTACTTTTTTACAATATACCATATATTTTTCTCCGTATATTCCTTTTAGCGACTGTTCCTAAAGAAGGATTTTACGGTTAAAAAGTCACAATTGAATGGCTCTTATCCCCAGCCTCTTTAATTGAAGGGTCCGGATCATAACAAGCATTACAAGCAAAACCAATGTTAATGCTGCGATATATCTTACCATGTGATTTACTCCTTAACGAAACACATCCCAGTTTACTCTAACATGAATGGAACCACTGTAGTTGCCAAAATAAAGACTGCAAGTGCAGCGATCGCTATGAGACTTTTAGGATTTCCAAAATTTAAGGTATAACCGATTCCGAATCGTTTTTCCACAAAAAGAGATGGATCTTCTTTGTTGAAATACAGAAAACCACCCAGCCAATAACGGTCATCGTCTACTTTGTTTCCCGCCGCATCATCCCTTATATCCAACCGACTTCCTCCCTGGCCGACCTTTGCCCCAAGATAAATGCAGCTCAAAAAAATAACAGCAAAAAAGGCAAAAGGCAGAACCATCATAAGTTTTTCATTTATTATGGACACCATAGTAAGTTGAATGCAGGTAAATAACAGCATTACCATAAATCCGACAGCATATAAGAAAATACTCATTATCCCCTGGAAGGCCTGAGTTCTCCGGTTATTCCGCTGATGCCTGGACGTGCCAATGCCAAAGTTGATCCCTGCAAACAAAAGGCCAGTGAAACTTTGGATCAATGGCATCACAGCAAAAGTTCCTATGGATTTTGCAGCATAGCGGTCCACTTCTCCTGCAAGGTTGTAATGCATGGGAATTTGCCCGGGTAAAGATGGATATTTAAACACTGCTGCAAAAACGGCAATGGCAATCGGAACCAGATACAAAAGATACCACGCAGTACCAATCGTTTTATCAGATTTTTCACTGATATTTGTCACTATCTCCGTATCAATCTCCCAATCACGTTCTTGTTTGATCGCCTTGATCTCTGAACGCGCGAAAAAATACAGGAAAGTACTGGCAGCGAGATACAGGAATATACCGCTAAGCTGGAGCCATAACGCCCGTTTTGCCGGCATCCAGATATAACAGATAGTGCTTCCAATTCCCAAAACCAGACCAAACACAAGACATCTGATGCAGTAATTGCGCCGCAATAATTTTATCTTAGGATCGTTATATTCGCTTATAGGTATAGAAATACCAAAGCAGATGTTTTTTTGTATAAAATATGGGGTTAAAGCAGTAGAAAACAATACAAGAACCCATGAGAACCCCATTATCCCAATGATATAGCTTATATTTACACTCAAGGCAATTACCTCCTGCTATGCTTTTATTCAAATTGTCATTCATTAAAACTGAAAGCCATTCTTTGCCGATGTACCTGGAATAAAGCTCAATGACAACCGGCAAATCATACGTCTACTCTACATTCATCATACATCAAATATATCACTAAAACAGGATTTGTCAATTTCATGATTTATAACCATTTAAATATACGTTGGCCGGACTTGCCGCGTTGCCGCTTTAACTACCAAAAGGTGACTTAAGGGTGTGTCAGGGATGGCGAAGCCGCTTGATTATCCTTGACACACCCTCATGGTTTTACTATCTGCACCTTTGAAAACATAGAGTATCGCTTATTTAGATTATCGTTTGAGTAAAATTACATTGGCTTTAGGTTTTTATTTAATCGTTCAATCATCCATGCCAAGCGCTTAACACGACCGGCGTCTGTTTTCGCATCAAAATATGCCCGTGTATATGTCTTTTTTACCGATGGTGTCATCGTTTGAAAATTCGTATAGGCCGGTTCATGCTCTTTCAACAATTCACATAAAAGCCCTATTTGTTCATCAGTAACCCCTGTAGGCTTGGGAGCGTCCCATTGTCCGTTTTTCTTAGCTTCCTCTATTTTGATTTTGCCATAATCAGTCATAAGCCCTTGTTTTTCAAGTTTTTCAGTTAGCGCCTTATTTTTCTCCGACCACTTACTATTCTCTCGTCGAGAAGAGAAATATTTTATATATTTATTATCGTCAATGCTCTTCATTTGACCGTCAATCCAACCGAAACAAAGTGCTTCCTCAAGCGCTTCATTTGCACCTATGGTCTTTGGCCCGCCTGCTTTTCCGAATAACAGCCAGATTCCGCCGCTGGTGAGGCATTTTTTTTCTAACCAATTTCTAAATTCATCCCGTGAGGTAAATAGCAAATGTTCAATCAAAATATTCACCATCCAATTCATTAATTCTCGTCTTATCGCGCCAAAAATGTACTACCGTACTAAAAGTTAAATTGGCCCGCAGTTTTTAATTATTCATCAATCAATTGCCGGGACCTTTTTTTACAGTGGCAAAAAAATCTTTTAGATCTTTTGAAATCCATTTATCACTATGATATATACAAAAGCCGCTTTCTTTATCAAAGAAGGACCGCCACCTTACTGCGACTGCTTAACTCTTATCAATACCATCCCACCTTTGCGCCCGAAGCCGGTCTCCCACAGCTCATAAAAAGACAGCCAGCGAAACCCTCCATAGGTTGCAATCTTTACAAAAAATTCATCTTCGAATTCTTCATATCCCACAAGCATGAACCAATGCCAGACCAGATCCTTAAAATCAACATTCTTATGACGCAGCAGCAGGAAAGGAATCGAGATCCCCTTGTCAATCTGGCTTATGATTTCCCTGACTGCTTCCTTAGCCGGAACTTCCCCCGGGCAGCCTGTCAGTTGTATATCCGCTGCACCCACATCCTGCAAATATCTATAATACCCGTCTATAAATATTTCAAGTGTATCGATTCCATGAAATCGCGGCTTTAAATAGGGCTTCATTATCTTGGAAAAATTTATATAATCTTCCTTGTCAAGTCTTTGAATATCATAGGGATACAGATGGGTTTTATTGTCATGGAGCGCTGTATTGATGCATGCATCACAAGCTGCTGCCGCCCCACAGCCGCCCAGATGCATCATTGGGTCCCGGAACCAATCCTGATTTCCGCCAAAGGAATCTCCGACTCTAAAATAGGATAATTCTTTCTTCATCTTTTCTCCTCACTTCATTTATGCTATAGATGAATTATAGTACCAGTCTTGCAATTCGTAAAGAAAAATAATATTATAAAAAGTCCATGTTTTTCAATATTCGAAAAACACGGACCTGTTTTTAGGATTTCCAACATATCTAATATTAATCTCTTCTTAAAATATGCTTACACCCGATATAAGTCAATCCAAAATAAACACCATAAATAAAAACAATAAATAATGCCGGGATAAGCACGCTATCCATCACATTCACACGTTCAAAGGCCATCATTACATGATTTACAGCCGTAAGCCCAACAATAGAATGAACAATTCCAAGTATAAAAGGCAGTAAAAAGTAACAAAGTATTTGTACAAACAGCGCTCTGTCCAGCATTTTCTTTTCAGCCCCCAGCTTCCTTAACAATGCATAACGTTCCTTGTTATCCGATGCCTGGGCAAGCTGCTGGATTGCAAGAATTGCCGCACAGGCAACCATAAACACAATGCCAAGATAAATGGCTAAAAAGGATATAATGGCTTTCATGGCAAGCGATGAGGCATAGATCTCTTCTCTGCTTGAATAGTACCAAAAGCCCTTTTCCTGATAATCTTTGCTGTTTCGATATTGAATCAGGTTATCCTGAAGTTCCTTTGATCCTTCCCCAGTTTTGCATATCATGTTAAGCACCTGATCCGGTGATTTGTCAAGGATTTCGGAAAACCCGTCATTTACAACAAATGTAATACCGGAATCACTGTTGGAAAGCTTTATGTTTTGTACTTCCCCCTTTGGCTGGAGCGTTTTACCCCCAAGGGTAATTGTTACATTTCTATCAAGGAACTGCTGTGCAATATACTGGTAGACTTCGCCGGTCGCAATGATGAAATATCCATTTCCAGGAAGATCGTTTTTTTCCTTTCCCTGCATTTCTAAAAACTTCAGATAATCAGAAAACATAACAAAATCAAGGCCGCGTTTCCCTATATCAAAGGACAGGGAAGAATAATCGACCGGGAAATCCTTGAAATGAAGGTCCCCGCGGTAAATGCCATATTCATGGCTAATCCCATCAATACCTTTTATTGACAAAGGCAGGCTTTCATATATGGTCTTATGATCCCCTTTCCCATCGCCATAAAAACTGACATCATAGGGCGCAGTCTCCTTTAAATCGGCTGACAGAATATTCTTCATGCTGTAACCGGTTGAAAAAATACCGATTACCAGAAGCAAGACAATGCTGACCACGGATATGGATATAAAATTAGTATTGATCTTACTGGTGAGCTGACGGGTTACAAACATGGTCAGGTTTTTATAATACAGCTTCTTATTTGTTTGTACCAGCTTAGTAAGTATTCCCGAAAGAGAAAAGAAAAACAGCAGCGTACCAGCCGTTCCTAAAATAATGGACCAAAGGAAGATATAATTAATATTAATAATTCCATTTTTCAAAACCAATACATATGCGGTTCCCAAGAAAACAATGGATACCAGGAAAACCAGTACCGATAATTTGGTACTTCTGATTTTTAAGCTTTCATTTTTCCGGCCGCCATAGATCAAGTCAATCAGTTTATACTTGCTGACTGCAATTGTATTGAAAATGATTACGGTCAAAAAAATCACTGCAAAATAAAGGATACTTTTCACCGCTGCATCTGGAGAAAATATGAATTTGTAGGCGTTCATATCTGCCTCGAAAATTTTAGCAGTGAACACGGACATAAACTGGGAGCCGAAAACACCGAGGATCAGCCCTGCAATTAAAGCAAGGAGTCCCATGAGAAATGTTTCAAGTACAAGAATGGCAGAAATTTTACCTTTGCTCATACCAAGAGTCATGTAAATACCCATTTCTTTTTTACGGCGCCTGATGAAAAAACTATTTGCATATACGATCAAAAAACCCAGGATCACTGCAACAAACACTGATATGACGGATAATATCTTTCTAAGTGCAATCATGGAATCGGTCAATATTTCCGTCACTACCATGATATCCTTCTGTGCATAGATGGAGTTAAACATATAAAAGATAGAAACACCAAAAACAAGAGTGAAAAAATATACCGTGTAATCCTGCATGCTTTTTCCCACATTTTTAAAAACAAGCTTAGTCAGCACTTAAATCACCTCCAAGAAGGGCCATAACCTCCATGATCCGGTCAAAAAATTCTTTGCGTGATTCCTTTCCCCGGATAAGCTCATTAAACAGCTTTCCGTCCTTGATGAACAAAATGCGTTTGCAATAGCTTGCGGTAAAAGCATCATGGGTTACCATCAAAATGGCAGCATTTATCTGTTCATTGAGATTTTTAAAGCTTTCCAGAAGCATCTTTGCAGACTTAGAATCCAGGGCCCCGGTAGGCTCATCGGCAAGAATCAGGCTTGGATTCGTAATAATAGCCCTTGCTGCGGCCACACGCTGCTTTTGGCCTCCTGACATCTGATACGGATACTTATGCAGCACCTCTGTGATGTTTAACAGGGAGGCAGCCTGGTGGATCCGCTCATCCATTTCTCCTGCAGGAGCTTTCATGATTGCCAAAGCCAGGGCAATATTTTCATGGGCAGTCAGGGTATCCAGAAGGTTAAAGTCCTGAAAAATAAAGCCAAGTTTTTCACGTCTGAACTTTGACAGAGCCTCTGCTTTCATCTCAGTGACATCAGTTCCGTCAATATAAATATGACCTGAGGTCGCATCATCAATGGTGGAAACACAGTTAAGAATGGTGGTTTTACCGCTTCCCGATGCCCCCATGATTCCGATATATTCTCCTTCTGTAACATTAAAGCTGATATTATCAACAGCCTTTGTGACATTCCCTTTGTTACCGTAATATTTCTGAAGGTTCTGAACCTTTAAGATTGTATTCATAGTGTCTATCCTCTCCCCTAGTATTTAGAAATAATATTGGCTAAAATCACAAAAATATAAATATGAGCCGGATAAAAGGCATAAAAGAAATATTTCATTCCACGGCCCTTCTGCTTATTGTAAAGCAGCATAAATGGTAAAGCAAATACCATGTACCACTGAATGTTATCCAAAAACATGCTTTTCACACCGATCTCGGGGTTATAACCCATTGCAAAGACTAACATACTGAACACCAGATAAAATATGCCTATTTTCTTTTTATCCTGGTTGCATAAATATAATCCAACGCCTATAGCAACAAATATATAACCGCCCTCACAGAATAAAAGGGACGGAACAAAGAACATTATCCCTCTTGTTATAAATAATAAACTGGGATTAGACAAGGTCATAAGAATAATGATACTGCTGAAAACAGGAACAAGCATTAATAATACATATTGCAGAAACGGACGATTCTCTTTCCTGCATATAGAAATCCGCTGAATACTGAATATGATCAGGCATATGACTAATAGCGTAGAAAAAATATTATTTATGATAATACCCCCACTAGGCAACGGGAAATATTTATTAATCAGATCATTGCCAAAGCCCATGAATACAAATCCAATCCATAATCGCATTAAATATTTTACCGGGTTTCTTGTGTATCTCATGCCATTGGCCGTAGCAAAGATAAATAAAGGTGCGGATAGTCTGCCCAGCATTGTAAACCACATCGGAACTTGGAAAACACCTGTAAAGGCATAGTGAATATGATCGAATACCATGAGCACCAAAGCAATTATTTTAATCTGAAAACTATTGAGTCCTTTTTGTAACATTTATGATCTCCTTTTCTATTTCTAACTTATGTCTATTATAATTCCATCTGTCTCTGTACAGCCATTGATTTTGCTTACAGGGAACGAACATTTTTGTCACTTTTTATTATACCAGGAAAACAATGAGCCCAGCGCTGCAAAGCAGCATGTTACTAATGCAGCACGATAATAGAAGCTAACGTCTATTATACAGGAATCGCTTTGTAAACATTGGGATTGTACTTATTTGGACTTTTAATCGTCCATACAAGTGCTTTGATCTGCACGTTTGTCAGGTCCAAAGGCTCAACACCGTAATAATGATTCGCCGCCTGCTTCAGTCCATAGCATCCTTCCCCGTAGTAAGCAATATTACAATAAAGCTCCAGTATTTCATCCTTTGTAAGATCTTTTTCAAGCTGAAAAGCAACAAATAATTCTGCCACTTTCCGCTCATATTTCTTTTCAAAAGAAAAGTACATATTTTTTGCAAGCTGCTGGGTGATCGTGCTCCCCCCTTGCACGAAGCTTCCTGCCATCAGATTGTTTGCCATAGCCCTTGCCATAGCAATGGGATCAAAGCCAAAATGATAGTAAAAACGTTTATCTTCTGACTGTAACACCTGTTCTTTATATCCATCCGGTATCTCATCAAATGCAATATAACTGTTTTGCTGTTTAAGCTCCTCTACTTTATCCGGCACGCTTATGGCTTCTGTCGCATTCCTGTACATTTCATATCCGGCAGAAACTATAGGAGATATTTTTAAACTACCCATAAGGAAGCTGATGACAGCAAGTAACAATATACTGATACTAATTGTTTTATTTTTCATCAAAATCACTCCTTTCGTGGTTTGCTTCCTCAGTATAACAGGAGAAGAATTATGGAACCATAGATTTTACTTACGATAATCGAACAAATTTGTAAGATAAAAGGCTGTATGCTCCCGGAGAGGGAACATACAGCCTTTTTTGCTGACACACTGCTTTGCCTGCAGCGTATCATGTGTGATACGCTCTGTCAACGTTGCCGGGACACAACGATCAATTGGATTTAACGCCACATTCTTTAGGTTTGATTTATCTGTCTCCAGCTTTGCAGTTCAAGAATATTGCCTTCTGGGTCACGAGCATAAACAAATACCGCTTCTTTGCCGTTTGGATATGCCGCAGTAACCAACTCTCCTAGGTTACTTCCTCCCGCCCTGATAACTTCTGCTAAGGTCGCTTCCACATCATCCACTTCAAAAGCTATATGTGCAATTCCCGGGCGGTTAATCTCCGAAGGTATGGTTCCTTCCAGCATGTCGTATGAAAATATTTCCAGCGTTGGGTGGTCTTTCGCGTATCCGGGCAAAAGAAGATGCTCTCCTGTAATATGTGCATCCTTCAGTCCTGTTAGTCCGTCTAACCACACCCCTTGCAGGTCACGAGTTTCATTGATACTTTTGCAGTGAAACACCTGTTTATAAAAATCAATCAGGTTTTTTGCATCTTTAGCAATAATATTTGTATGTACATAGCGAAACATAACTATGAATCCCCCTCTTCCTTCTTAGAATTAATAATTTTCTGCATATCTCTGCTTCAAACTCAATGATACAGCACATGTTTCTAATCCACAATTATAGTTTACTTCCGGGCAATAAAAAAGTACTCCTTTCGTGACGAATACTACCGGCTATAAAACGGCAGGCAGGGCAAGTGCGTCGACGCTTAAATTGCTTGTCTAAAAGGCGAAAGGGCTCCGCATATTTTAAAGCGTAACCCTTTACTGCAGGAATGACTGTCTGTCTTTTGGAAATGCTATTTTAATTGTTGTACCGTTTCCGACGGATGACTGAACTTCTAATCCAAGATACATCTTATTACAAAGTTCTTTGCAAAGGTAAAGGCCGATTCCCGTAGATTTGGCGAAAGCTCTTCCATTTTCTCCCGTAAACCCCTTTTCGAACACTCTCCCAAGGTCACCTTCAGAAATTCCAATTCCGTTATCCCGGATAATAAGAATCATATTTTCCTGGTTTTCTGAAGCCGAAAACCATAGCGTCAAAGCATCCTTTTTATATTTGATACTATTTGCAATAATCTGCCCAATTATGAAATCAAGCCACTTTTCATCGGCATAAACCGTATGATCAAGATTGTCCAGTTTCACCTGTGCGCCGCACCCTATCAGCTGTTTTGAATGTTTCTTTACCCCAGCCTTCACTAAGCTGTCAAGAGAAAGCCTTCTGATGCTGTAGTCCGACGCTACGTTTTTACTCCTGGCATAATAAAGAGCCTGTTCGATATAAGAATCCACCCGTACTGATTCTTCGGATATTCTCTTTGTTATGTCATTGCGGTTATTTTGGCAGATTAGATCGATGCAGGAAATAGGGATCTTTATCTCGTGAATCCATGTTTCAATATATTCCCGGTATTCATCCTGGGATATCTTATAGGAGGCAATCTCATCGTTCATGGCTTTAGTAACATGCTTAAGAATTTCACATAGAACTTCCGCTTCGGCAAAACCAGGCTCTTCTAGCAGGGAAGCAATATACTGCTTTTGCTCCATTGACTCCAGCGTTTTATTTAATCTGTTATAATATCTGCTGCGTACCAGGTATTCGTAAGCCAGCGCAACGAAAGAGGTTATGATTATGGTCGTACAAATAAGTATCATGGCATAGCGGCTGATATGGTAGACATCTAACAGGAAGGCCAAAAAAACAATGATAAAGCTTTGCGCCAATAAAAACAGGATCTTATCCTTCAAAAAGCTTGAAAACTTCATATCATATACCCCTGGCCACGTTTGGTCTTTATAAAATCTGCAGCACCGATTTCTTCCAGCTTTTTACGCAGACGGTTGACATTAACAGTCAGTGTATTATCATCGACGAATTCATCCGACTGCCAAAGCTCATCCATCAAATCATCCCGTGAAATAATGCTGTTTGCGTTTTGCATTAAAACAGAGAGAATACGCAATTCATTTTTCGTGAGCTCAGCCTCTTTGTTTTCATAATATACTGTGCTTTTTGCCATTGACAATGTTAAGCCATGATATTCTACTTCTGATGAATAATTCTTCTGGTTGGTGCGTTTCAGTATGGCTCCGATTCTTGCAAACAAGATCTGAACATTATAGGGTTTTGTTATAAAATCATCTGCGCCCAGGTTCATGCTCATCAGTTCATCCATATCATTGTTTCGGCTTGTCACAACCATAATTGGCACATCCGATAATTTACGGATCTCCCGGCATACGTGATATCCATCATAATAAGGCAGGTTGATATCAAGCAAAATCAAATCTGCATTAGAATCCGTTGCTTCCGATATTATATTTTTAAAGTTATCACTTGTTTCACAAGAATAATTATAGCTTTCCAGCAGCGAAATCAATTCTGTTCTCAGAACGATATCGTCTTCAATAATAAACAGCTTCAAATTGAAATCACCTCCCCGATTCCTGTTTATCGGATTAATATTATACCCATCACTTATAATAGCTTGGCCATATAATATTCGTCCATATACGTTCCATCCACAACCATGGAATTTTTCTTTGTTCCTTCAACCACAAATCCATTTTTTTCGTAGAGGTGTCTCGCAGCATCATTGATACACATTACCGTTAATTCAAGCCTGGTGACCCCTTTTTCTTCGGCCCACTTGTCCAGCTGTTTAAAAAATGAGGTGCCGATCCCCTGCCGCTGATAGGCTGCACGAATTCCCACTACGATATATGCAGAATGTTTTACTCTTCTTAACATGCCTTTTTGCGCAGATATATATCCAACAATTTCATGATCTTCTTGGGCAACTAAAAACAGATTATTGCCTGTGGCAGCTTCCTTGATGGTGGATTTCATTCTATCGATATTTTTCGTCCGTTCATTTGGCTCGTACATCATATATTTTGTCTCAGCATCAAGTGCGGACATCATATGCCAAAGTGATTCAGCGTCGTTCTCCTCAATAGGTCTGATGATAACACTCATAAAACCTTACACCTCCTGTTTTGTTAACTGTGCATGGCTTTCGTTTCATCGGTTAAAGCTCGAAAAGAAACCAGCAAATAACTGATCCTGTTCCGGCTTATGGGTGACATAGCCGATAGCAATTTTATTGTTTGTCAGTTCTATCAATTTTTGCGCGCCTTCTTCACCAAATGCTCCGCATAATTCAACTGCCCCAACACCTTCACTTTCTAAGAAAACAAGCTTATCACAGGCCTCTTTAAAATTTCTGACGGTAAATATATAGCTGATTTGGTTCTCTGTCTCAAAGCAAGCCTGATGCAGCTCTGGGTTATAGTGACCTCCCATCAGTATAAATGCAAATTTTTTCTTCATGTTATTTTCTCCTTTCCCAATGCCGGCGAATCAACAGCAAGTGACAATAAAGCCTGAAAGATATCATACAGATATCTCTCAGGCCTTTATCATTCCGCACCTCAATTATAAAACTCTGAGTTCTCTCTTGGTCACAGACCGGTTAAAACTGCGGAACCCCAGAAAACCTAATCTTTTACTTTTTATATAATGATATCTTTTCAACTGGTTATCATTATATATTTTATGAGATCATTCGTCAATAATCTTTGCATAGCGTTTTGCAGGCATGTTAAGTTATTATTTCGCTGCCACTGCTTCAAAAGTGATGATATCTTCTGATGTTGTTGGATATCTCCCCAGTTTATAATCTGAAGAAATCACGATATCTTTAAATCCGATGCTTTCAAGCACTGACCGAAACTCCTCCACGCCATACCACCGCAGCGGAAAACGCTCTAATTCCGTCTGTACAAGCACGCCATCACGCCACTTTTCATACCGTCCGTGGGAAATCGTATATTGATTGATATCATCAACTTCTACAATTTTATTTTCTAATGTAATGATATCCCCATTGGAACACTCCCAAGTCCTTGTGGATACAATTCCTTTTGAAATATCACCTTGCAATAACAGATCTACGATTAACCGGCCGCCGTCGGATAGATGCTCATGGAAGTTTTGTAATGCTTTTATGGAATCGGCTCTTTTGTATAATAAAAGAATGGTTCCCGATGGTACTATAATAGCTTCATATTTTGAATCCAATGAAAAAGACTCCATCTTTGCCTCAAAAAGATTAGGATTTAAGCCCCTCCTTTTGCAATGATCATGACAGATACGCAGCATATCCTTTGAACTGTCAAATCCCTCAACATGGAATCCTTTTTCTAAAAGCGGAATAAGTACACGTCCGGTTCCTGTTGCCGGTTCAAGAATCGGGCCTTTACACGACTTTAACCGGTCCGCATAAAATTCTATATCTCCAAAAGAATGGCCCACAGGCTTATCCAAATCATAGACTTCGGAAGACAATCTACCATAATAGCTCAACATCCTTTATCACCTTTCCTTCCTGAAATTCTGTCATTATGCCTTTTTAACAGGGATATAGATATCCATAACCGTATCCTGCCTATGGTGACATCGTTCATCATAGAATTCAAAATCAAATTTACTTTCGTCGTAAACATAGCCGCTGCCCTGAAACCAATCTTCAAAAATATACTTCCATGTTCCTGCAATAACCCTGGCAAACTCTTTTTGTTCCCTATCATTGGTGGTATCCACAGGGCTGGTTGTAAAAACAGCGTACTCGGCCTTTGGAATTTCTGCTGTCATCATATCTTCCACTACATTTGTAAAATCATCCACAATCACGCCCAAAAGATAAATTGCATTGCCCTCTTCTGATAAAGGAACATACACTCCCACTTCCCCATGCTTTGCAGGATTCAGAATTTTGTACATTTTACTTTCTAAATTTTCACCGTTATAATTGCTCCAGAAGGAAGCAATATCCTTTGTATAGGCTGCTCCGGTAATATCAGTTTTAATCCCATATCCGGCCACCTTAAATGCGGGCCTCTTTACAATAACAGGATTTGCATTTTTTACATCAGCATACCCGGACATCCGCTCCACATACTGTGTGGGCGTATAGCCAAACGCTTTACGGAACGCTTTTGTGAAACCACCTGATGTCTCAAACCCATAATCCACAGCAATGTCAATGACTTTCCTTCCCTTGAATAGTTCCGTAGATGCCAAAGATAATCTGCGCTCTCGCATGTACTCCATAGCAGATACACCCATGCATAGGTTGAAAACCCTGCAAAAATGATAAAGAGAGTACCCGGATTGATTTGCAATTTCCTCTATTGTAATGTTTTCTCTGATATGATCTTCCATGAACTCAATACTTTTTTCTATATGTTCCCTGTAATTCAATGCCTATCCCTCCTTCCATTTCTTATATGGTATTATAGCATTCTTTTTATAAGAAAGATGCTCCTGCCTTGCTAAATGTATATGAAGGAATTTCTTCATTTTGATATAAGTAAAGTGCGTTTCCTTGTCCGGAGAACGCACTTTATTCATATGATCCATATGTTGCTTATCTAACAAATGGATCCGTATTCCATATAAGAGCTCCATTGCTCTCAATGACCTTCTGATACCAATAAAAACTATCCTTTTTCATTCGGTTCAAATCTTTCAGGCCCTCATCATCCCGATTGACATATACAAGCCCATAACGCTTTTGATACCCATTGCTGGTGCTAAGCACGTCCACAAACGACCATGGAAGGAATCCTTCCACTTCCACGCCCAAATCTATTGCACGATGTATCGCTTTGAGATGCTTCTTCCAGTAATCGATCCGGTAGTCATCATGAATTCTTCCATCTGCTTCCAGCATATCCCTGGCACCAATTCCGTTTTCCGTAATCATCATCGGGATCCGGTATCTTTCATAAATATCACGCAGCAGGTATTCCATTCCATCCGGATCAATGGTCCAATCCCAGTCATTGGTATCTGCATTGGGATTTTTAATGTATTCATAAAAATCAGGCATTACCTCATAGGCTCCCATCCCGCCTTTTTGTCCTGTTAAGTTGCTTTTTGCCTCTATGAGATGGTTTTTCTCCTTATCAGGATATTTTACACATTTACTTGCATAATAGTTGACTCCAAGGAAATCAAGACAGCCCTCCCCTATGATCTCCATATCTCCTTCGTGAATCTCCGGCGCCATCTGCTGCTCTTTTAAATAATTCAAGGCTCCAGGTGCATATTCACCTTTAAAATAAATATCCAGGAAGAAATGATTCTTTAAATCCTCTGCATTTAACATGGCCAACATGTTTTTAGGAGAGGAATCCAACCCATATACCGGGGAGTATCCAATTGCTGATCCAGCCCTCCCATCCTTTACATATTTATGAATCAGACTGCTCACCCTGGCCTGGGCTAAGTTCATGTGGTGATTGATTTGAAATTTTATCTGGGGATTATCATGGTATTTGGGTGGAATATAGTTTTTCTTTTTCCAGAATTCCACAATAATACTCTGCTCATTTATAATCAGCCAGTTTTTAATCCTGTCCCCGTATCTCAGAATCAAAAATTCTCCATAAGAAGCAAAATCCTCCACACTTTGCCTGCTGATCCAGCCATCATATTTTTCAACCAGAGCCATAGGCATATCATAATGATAAATTGTCGGGACCGGCGTGATCCCATTGCGCAGCAATTCATCGATCAAATCATCATAAAATGCGACACCCTTCGGGTTTACGTCTCCTACCCCATCAGGAAAAATTCTGGACCAGGAAAAAGAAAAACGGTAGGCATTAAATCCGCACTCCTTCATTAACGCTATATCTTCTTTATACCGATGGTAATGGTCACTGGCAATACTGGCATCAGAAAAGCCTGTATTCTGGTTTAGCACATCCATCTGGGACAGCTTTTTTCCATCCTCTGCAGCGGCTCCTTCCACCTGATATGCACTAGTGGCGGCTCCCCACAAAAAGCCATTCGGCATCTGTTTTGGTTTTTGATTCATTCCATCATCTCCTTATTTATGTACCGTTTTTTCTTCCATCTTGTTATAAAACTTTTCAAATAACACTGTTATCTTTTCCGCTAGGTTCACTTCTGTCATAATTGTCATTAACGTGTCCTGTGCATGGTTGAACAGCAGACTTGGCGGGAGGGATTCTTCTCCTGAGATTTCTGCCTGAATCATTTCGGTCTGGGCATTGTGGGCTTTTAAAATATCCTGCTTTGCCTCCTCTAAATATTCTTTTGCTTCATCAAAATCAAAGGTCTCCACACAATCCAGGGCTTTGCCAGCCTTGTTCCTGGCATCTCCTGCTGCCATGACAATTTCCATTGCCACTTTTACTACCCTGTCCTCATCCTTAAATTGCGGTTTTTCCATAAATTAACTCCTCATATTTCTTTATTTACTTTACTGCCTCTTCCTCCATACACTGTTTTTCATACACCTTATAAAATGGGTACCAGATTACAAGATACAAAGCAAACAACGCAATATACAAAGGCACAGCCCGCCAGTCTTCCGTAATCATTACGCTGGAAAACGGCGCTGGAATCTGTCCCACCTGTATCATTTTTGATGGTATATTTAAAAGACCAAAGTGCATGGTGAGCCAGACAATTGCAGGGCCGATGATACTGTTTACCCAGATAGGGAGCATAAGCAGAGGATTAAAAACTACCGGCGCTCCAAACATCAATGGCTCGTTGATATTAAACACGGACGGGCCAATACAAATCTTTCCCATTGTCCTAAGCTTTTTTGATTTCGATTTAAGCATCAGCACATTAAGAGGAAGAGTTCCTCCCCTGCCGCCCATGGTAATCAATGCCGCTGTAAAAACAGCTTCACTGGTGGCGATATTTAACGGTGCTCCCCCATTTGCAACTGCGGCTATGTTCTCTGCAATAGCGGCCATAAAAATCGGAGTCGTCACCGCATTGAATACCCAGCTGGAAATTCCCATAGAGTAAAAGATAACCGGAACAAAACAGATCATAATAAATCCGGGAAGCGTCTGAGCCCCTTTCTGCAACGGCATAAAAAGATTTACGATCAGCTGATAGAAATCAAGGCCAAGAACATTCCCCAGAATCATGGCTATTCCCAAGGTAATGGTAATGGGGATGATATTGTTAATCCATTCACTGACAAAATCAGGAAGTGCCATATTATTTTCCAATACGTGGAGCTTTGCATAAAAATGAAACACAACCGACACATAAATCCCCACCACTAATGCAAACATGATGCCGGCAGCTCCGATTCTACCATTGGCGATCTGAAAAACTCCATCAACTACCTGCGGCTTACAGAGCAATAAATAAGCTGCTATTGCTGTCAGGGAAGCATTGATCTGATACTGCCCATGATCCAGCTTAATCATAGCTTCATGCGTTACGATAAACACCACGAATACGGCTAAAAGTCCAAAAGTAAAGTTAGCGATTACACTTAAATCCGGCAAAAAGGCCAGATAAGACCGGAACACATTGTAAAAAAAGATCAGCGAGCCTGTCAAAATAAATGGAAGTACCTTTTTCATTGTACTGGCAACCGCATCAATCCACGGATTGGCAAATACCTTCCTGGCTTTTGGAGCGAATACATCGGATAACCATATCATCAACCCATTCATACCAATGTCCCTCCTTTTTCATTTTCAGCCAGAATCGCCAGATTCACCAGCTCTTCTCCATCTAAAGTGGAATAAATAACGGAAGGAATCAATTTCACTTTTATTCCGAGAGGTTCATATTCCTCTTTCAATTTGGCAAGCGCTCCTTCATAATGAGGACCAACTAACAGCACATCCATCTTATTCGCATATTCGCTGACTACGCTTTCACTTCTGGCATCAATTGACATATCCAGCTTTCTCTTTTTTGCGGCCTGCCTGGCTTTCTGGGCCAAAAATCCGCTGGAAAAGCCTGCGCCACAACACAATAACACTCTCAATGTACCCATAATATTTCCTCCACAATTTTACACATCAGTCTTATTAACACTTCTCCACATTGTCAATAATCCCCATCAAGGTTTCATAACGTTTGTCCTTAATTAAGCGTTTCATACAGTCTTCATCCATCATAATCTGGGGCGCCGTTCTGTAAAAGGTTTCCAGATTTTCTTTTCGGGTTGAAATAGACAGCAAAAATACTACCTGCACATCACAAAGGTACCATCGTATGGGCTTATTTAAAATTGCAACACATACAAAGGTTTCATCCGTCAAGGGCTTATAAGGATGAGGAATTGCAATTTGTCCGCAAAAATCCGTCTGCATGATCTTCTCTCTGTATAAGACACTTTCTTCAAATTCTTCCGGTGTCTTTCGTACCATTCCAATGCGCTGACAAAGCGTGTGAATCACCTCTTCACGGTTCTCCCCTTTTACATCTGTAAAAAACAAATCCTCAGAAAAATACCTCTTTATCGTATCTGGATGATTATCTTCTAAAATCCACTTTACCTGGTTAATATTATGTCTGTCAAAAAAATACTGCACCTGGTAAATTGGAACCGGAACAGGGAATGCTATGGGAACTGTAGAAAACACATAATCCACATCATTAAAATCCTTGCCCGGCAGAGAACCAATATCGCAGATTTCCACCTTATTTAAATATCCCTCGAATAATTCTTTGAACCGGTATTTAAACAGCCTGGCGCTGCCCTCTCCTGATGCACAAACCAGCAGAATATTTCGTTTTTTCTTTTTCTTATTCCGCTCCATGGAAAGAGCAAAGCATAATGCCAGATAGCCAATTTCATCCTCAGATACCATAACATGAAAATATTCAGAAAGTACGGTAGCCGCCTGCGCCGCTACTGCATATGGAAAGCTGTATACCTCCTTAATTTCTTTTAACATGGGATTTTCAAGTTTCAAATGATACTGCAGCCTTATCCGCAGGGATATCATATGCTGTCTCAGAGATGTGCTTAAGTCAAAATCTGATTTAAAATCCAGCTGAAATACCTGATAAACAGTTTCCAGCATCTCATTGACCAGCTGATTTATCTCCATATCAATGACCACATTCCCATTTTCACTGGTTAGCAGCTTCTTTTTCCCTGACAAATGAATGGCAAGATACTTGATTTCCGGTACCGGAAAACATATTCCCAGAGCATGTTCCAAACCCAGACTGCACCTTTCGGCCACCTTAATATCGCTCTCCTGCAGCCACTCCTTGCTGTCGACCTCTTCCATGGTGATTCCGCTCCCCATCTTCCATCGGTAAAGAGCAATCTGAATTTGAAGAACAATGTTGGAAATATCCGTCTCGTAAATGGTGTATCCCATCTCGCGGATATTGTCTAATATCTGTTTTCTGATTATTTCAGATTCTTCAAAAGTTTCATAAATTTTCCGAAACCACACATCGCTCAATTCATAAAACACAGCACTTAAGGCCAAACGGAAAGCAAACTCAGTTCCTTTCATTTTCAGCCCATAATATGGCTTTCGTTCTAACGATATTTGATGACGGTTTAAGAATTTTTCCACTCCTTTTAAGTCTACAGATATGGTTTTTCTTGACACAAACAGCTGGTCACATAGAGTCTCTATTTTTATGTGGCCCGGAGTCTGAAAAAGCAGTGCCAGCACATATTCCATTCTCTGTTCCCCGGAATCCGGAATTCTGGAAGGTATTTCTTTCTTACAAAATTCCTGGTACCGTTCCCTGTCCGTTATATGAAGCCGCAGCCCCTTCTTTCTCTGTCGTTCTATTATGGCGCCCTTTTCGTTCAGCTGTTGTTCCAATTGGTTAAGCAGATCTCTGACAGTTCTCTGGCTCAGCTGAAGCCTTAAGGCAAGTTCACCAACCGTTATGAAATTATCCTCTGAAAGGTCAGCCAGCAATGTATACAGTCGTCCATCCACTTGTATCCTCCTCCATAAAAAATTATCAACATACTTGTAACTGCAGTTCTTTTCATCGATAACCAAAGTATAGCATGTTAAAATTAACGATTCAATTTCGTATTTTTCCATTATCATGCGGAAAAAAGTACCTGGATCATGATTCTTTATAAAGCGGGACACATGAATAATTCATTACTCTTTTATCTATTTATATTGTCCTCTCATATCGATAATCGTTTCTGATATAAGTACAACTTATGTCATATATAAAAAGCATTAAGTTTACCAATATCAATTATCATGATATAATAAAGTGAATTAAATACATCCCATCAGCATTTGTCATGGGTTTAAAGGAGAATCATGCATATGGAGAGATTAATAGGTACTGTATCAAGGGGTGTACGTGCTCCAATCATCCGACAGGGAGACGACATTGCAGATATCGTTATTTCTAGTGTACTTGATGCAGCCAAAAGTGAAAATTTTGAATTGCGTGACCGTGATGTTGTCGCTGCTACCGAGGCCATCGTTGCCCGCGCTCAGGGAAACTATGCTACTGTAGATCAAATAGCCGCTGATATTAAAAATAAATTCGGTAATGAAACCATCGGTATTGTATTTCCTATTTTAAGCCGTAACCGTTTTTCCATTTGTCTTAAGGGCATTGCAAGAGGCGCTAAAAAGATCGTAATCATGTTAAGCTATCCTTCCGATGAGGTAGGTAATCACTTAATCGATCTTGATGCTTTGGATGAAAAAGGCATCAATCCCTGGACTGATGTTTTAACTGAGGCGCATTACCGTGAACTTTTTGGCTATCGTAAGCATACGTTTACCGGAGTTGATTACATTGAATATTACAAGGAACTTATCCAAAAAGAAGGCTGTGAAGTAGAAGTTGTTCTTGCAAATGACTGCCGGACAATCTTAAATTACACAAAGCATGTTCTTAACTGCGATATCCATACCCGTTTTAGAACGAAACGCTTATTAAAAGCTGCCAATGCAGAGACTGTGTTTGGTCTTGATGATATCTTAACCGCACCGGTTGATGGCAGTGGATATAACGAAAATTACGGCCTCCTTGGCAGCAATAAAGCTACCGAAGACACCGTTAAGTTATTCCCCCGCGACTGCGAACCCATTGTTAAAAGGATTCAAGACGGACTCCTTGAAAAGACTGGAAAGCATATTGAAGTTATGATTTATGGCGACGGTGCTTTCAAAGATCCTATGGGTAAAATTTGGGAATTGGCAGATCCGGTGGTTTCCCCGGCATATACAGAAGGTCTGGAAGGCCAGCCCAATGAAGTCAAATTAAAATATCTTGCTGATAACGATTTTGCTGATTTAAGCGGAGCGGAATTAAAGGCTGCTATTTCAGATTATATTCAAAGCAAGGACAGCAATTTAGTTGGAAGCATGGTATCTCAGGGAACTACCCCACGCCGGTTAACCGACTTAATCGGTTCCCTCTGTGACCTAACTTCCGGAAGCGGTGATAAAGGAACACCTATCGTATTAGTTCAAGGCTACTTCGATAATTACACCAAATAAATCTTGTTTATGGACATCTGCCAGGTGAAATGTCAAAACAAGCGTATCGTTCTCAATGAGCGATACGCTTGTTTTTTGTTTTCTCTGTCCCGGGAATGAGCGGCAGTGAAATGACGCAGCAAAAGCCGGGGTTGGAGTGGCTGCCCTTAAATAGAACTCTTGATGTTTTTAACAACTGGGCATATAATATTAATATTGTAGATTTAATACTGAATAACGATCGATATAAACACAGACGGAAATAGGTACTAACAACGCTATATTCGCTATAAAAAATGAGGGGGATGCCTATGAACTGGGAGCCGTGGACAGGCTGCTACAAAGCAAGTGATGGCTGTACAAATTGCTATTTTTACGGGCCATATGCGAAACGCTATGGTCAAAACACGATACAAAAAACAGATAAATTTGACTGGCCGATACGGACAAATGGTAAAGGCGATTACAGAATTAAAGGAGATAAAATTCTAGCCACATGTTTTGCCACTGATTTCTTTCTTCCTGAAGCAGACGAATGGCGTAAAGAAATTTGGGCTATGATCAGGAAAAGAACAGATATAGAATTTTTGATTTTGACAAAGCGAATTGACCGTTTTCTTGTGTCGCTTCCATCGGATTGGGGCGCAGGATATGACAATGTAAATATTGGGTGTACTGTCGAAAATCAAGAACTGGCGGACGAAAGACTTCCTTTATTTTTATCCTATCCGATAAAACGGCGCTTTATAGCCTGTGCGCCACTTTTAGAAGGGATAGATTTAACCCCTTATCTTCATGGAGTGGACCATGTTACAGTCGGTGGTGAAACAGGACGGGAAGCTCGTGAATGTGATTATGATTGGGTGCTTAACATCCGTGAACAATGTGCAAAAGCAAATATAACATTTTGGTTTAAAAACACAGGCTCACTCTTTAAACATGATGGAGTCGTGGATAAGATAAATCCATTTAAGCAAACCAGTACAGCCAAAGAATTTGATATAGATATTTCAGATGGAAAAAGGTTGTTTTGATGGAAACCGCACCAACGTGCAGATTAATCTGTTTTCCGTTCCCCGCCGCTCTCCATTCATCAACCCATAAGCCCAGCGGAATAATCCGTAAGCTTGATGAATGGAGGGGCCTGAACGTCATTGCTTTATATCGTGTTGATGTGTGTTAAAAATCATTGTTGTTTTGCTCTCACGTACTCCATTGCTTCCTTGCCGGTTATGTGCTCAACATCAATTGCAATAACGTAAGCATGGGTACAACCGGCTATTTCCTTGTTCCTGGCATCTTCCGGCAGATCGCCTGAATATTTTTGCACCAAAGCCTTAAATGCTTCCAATCGTTCATCACCTTCCACAATTCGGGCTTTTCCAAAAGCGATCACGCTGCGGAAGTAAGAAGTATATTCCTTACTTACAATCGTATCTTCATCGATTACCGAAAAAGATACCTTAGGATATTTTGTGATTGCATCAACTTTATGCCCGGCCTTTGCTGAATGGAAATAAATTTTGTCATTGAAATATACGTAGCTCAGCGGAACAGCGTAGGGATAATCGTCGTCCCCGAAGCATGCCAGGATACCATTGGTGCATCTGTCCATTACTGCGATTGTATCTTCAGGCGATAATAATTGTTTGTTTCTTCTCATTTCTCTAAACATTTGGTGTTTCTCCCCTTCCTTGCATGGTATTTACCTGCAATGATCAGATATCCACAAGTCATATTCTCACCTCTGGAATAAAATTTAAGCCCGAATGATATCATCCTGACATCTCCCAGACTTTTATCCTTCCGTGACACAGCTATGAAACTGCGAGTTCTCTCCCGGTCACAAACAGGTTAAACTGCGGAACCCTAGATCACTTAAATATTTAATAAGATCATGTTTTTTCAGATTAAACATGATTATAAACTCGTTTTCGAAATTAGTCAATGTTATTCGCTTTATGGGAAATATGCCATCAAGTGTTATAATTATTTTTTTATACCTCTCATTACCTTTTTATGTTTAATACCAGGATTTTTTTAAATTCGGAATATTCTTTTGAATCCATTCTTGCTATAGACTTTTTATCTGCTTTAAGCGGAGGTTCGATCCCTTTTTCTGCATTACAATCTTCTGCAGCTTCTATGAATGTGTTAGTATCATCGGACGTGTGTACCATAAAACCTGTTCCTTTCTTACCTTTCATACAGCCTTTCAGATGTCTTTACTATTATAAAATCTTCTGCTTTCATACATTATGAAATATGCTTTTTACCCATTAAATCAGCGAAATATTTCATATATACATATCACCAAAAAATTAAACTTACAGCGGAAAATGAGGTTCTTATAATTAGTAACATTACTTGGACATGCAAAATATACTATATTGTGAAAGGAGATATATTAATGTTATATCGTAATTATCGGGATCATAAAATACTGAATTATAAATCATTAATATTCAACGCCGGAAATATGAATGATGCTAATACTACTGGATCTGACACGGAACAACTGGGAGGATCCGGTATTTTTATATTAGGATGGCTTATGCCTCGAGGTGATACAGATGAATATTCATTAACTTTCAGTGTACCAAAAGATGCTCGGAAGGGATACAATAAATCGAGAGTATTTGTTCATTTAATAAGTGATAATTCAAGCATACCGATGGGAGACCGGTTCTCAATCAGACTCTCATCATTATTTGCCAAAGCGAACGAAGCAATCGATATAGATAATTTAAGTACTGTTAACAAGGAGAACATTCGTGTTAAACATTCACCTGGCAGCCAGCAGTATAATCATTATGTAATAGAATTTTTTTTAGATGATTTTGTACATGCAGAAGATTTTGCCTTACTAAGTATTGCCCGTATTCCAGCTATTAATGACTATGCCGGCGCAGTAGCTGTAACTAGTATAGAATTTAGATATATAAGCTATTAGATATAACAATCCGCTGATCTTGTAACATTGGATCAGCGGATTGTTGCCATTAACCTGGAATCCAGGAAATAATATACTGCACCTGTTCCGGGGTTTGTATCCCGGGTTTTGCAAGCTTTTGAAATTTCCCCGGCAATTCTTTTTCCAATGCAGCCATATGAAAATGGCAGGCTGCTATACCCATATCAACTCTTTGAATGTCAATTTTTTCTTTGTCGTTCTTAAGAGATCTTGCCAGATAAAAATGATACGTGTCTTTATCCTGCACGATTCTCCATGGCTGCTTATTAACAGCGGAAGGAGCCAGACGCACCATTTCCAGCGGGAAGGCAAACTCCCCCGCATCATCTTTCGTCAAAGGCTGTGAGAAGTTCTGTTTGAAAAACAGTTGGTTCCATTCCTTTCTCTGATCTGCCTTTGACACCCACCTCATCAATGAGTCCATAGCTCTTTTTTTACCTGCAGGATATCCGATGGGAGAAATGCAGGGAAAAAGATCCCCTTCTTTAAGATTCATGGCCGCAGCAAAACTGCTGCGGTTAAAGGTCCCCCCAAGAAAACAGGTGCCAAGTCCAAGGGATGTGGCATACAAAACCAGTTTTTCGAAAGAATAGCCAAGGGCTTCCAAAGCCAGTTCTTGATCTGCTGCCGATGCAACAATATAATTCCCTGCACCTTTAATGACACCATAGGTTCCCAGCTTTTCTCCATCGGCTGATGAAGCCTTTTCCAGAAGACGAAAGGTAACATCTGTGGAAAAAGGATTGGATAAGTTATCAATATAGGCGTTGATCTGATCCTTTTCATTTGCTGAAAGATCACGGTTTTCATATGTCCTGACACTGCTGCGTGCATTGACTGTTTTAGCAACAGGGAAATCCATTTTCATAGTTTGCTGCTCCTCCTTTTTCAGACTAACGTCTTATAAAGATTGATATTACCTGGTTTTTCCACGAGATCCGCAAACAAAGCGATGGCTTCCTTAAAATGCCTTGCCGCCATATGCTTGTTCAGCGCTTCCTGATCTTCCCATTCCTCAAGTATTGTCAAAAGCTGTGGTTCTTTTATGTCCTGCAGCAGCTCATAACGGATGCAGCCAACGTCGTTCTGCCGGGTATCCTCTACAAGCTGCTTTGCTAATACAATAAATTCTTCGACCTTTTCTGATTTTATAAAATTCTCCGCAACAACTTTAATCATTGATTTATAACCTCTCCTCTTCGTTTTGTCACCAGATTTCGTAATGCACCCGATCGGCCCTATAACGGTCAACAAATTCATTATGCTGTCCATCAGGGTATCCGATGGAAATCAGCGCAAAGGGCCTGATATGATCCGGAAGATCAAACAAACGGCTCACATTTTCTGTAACAACATCGGATGTGGCAACGCCAAGCCATACGCCCCCAAGTCCCAGATGAACTGCTTCCAGAAGCATGTTTTGTGCCGCAGCGCTCATGTCCTGCTCCCAACCGGTGGGTACCTTCAAATCTTTGTCATTGGCCAGCAAGACAAAGGTTACAGCGGAATTCTCAGCCAGTTTCGCATAAGGAGACGTTTGAGCAATTTGAGCCAGTCTTTCCTTATTCTTTACCACAATGAATTCCCACGGCTGCTGATTGGCAGCCGATGGAGCCTGCATGGCTGCGCGCAGCAGCTTATCAATTTTTTCAGGTTCCACTTCCTGCGCTTTAAACTTACGAATACTTCTTCTGATATAAATTTCTTCCATAGACATGACCTCCTTCATTTGATTTCTCATTTAATTTTTTTATTGTCCAGGCTTTCAAGAAGCTTGTTGCTGATTTCTATAAATTTAAGGGTTTCTTCTTCTGTCAAAACGTCTTTGTATTTCTCTTGAAGCTGATTCCATGCTGATAAAATTTCACTTTGCATGGTCAGACCCTCTGGTGTCGTACTAAGATATACATTCTTTCCTTCCGCTTGTTTAGCAATAAGTCCTTTTCGCTCAAGCCTTTCAAGCAGGCGGGTTATGGTTGACGGTGTCAAATGCAGCATTTCGCCAATTTCCTTCTGTGGTATACCACCTTTTAAGTTTACAATATACAGGAGCATTGCATGGCTGGGTGACAACCCGGTTTTGCTGAAGGCTTCATCTGCCATTTTTCCCAATTCCCGGGCGAGTTTCGCAGAAGTAAAAAACAGGCAGCCATTAAGCATACACTCCTGATCGTTTGATTCCTTATTACAATCCAAAACATTCCCTCCTTTGTTTGTACATACAAATATAACATTTCTTTATTTTACTGTCAAGTCCAATATTCACAAAAATAGGAACTGTGAAGCTGGCAGCTCCCTGGCGGCAGTAAAAAAAATTAGGGCGTATGTATCTGCTGCCCTAATTACGATTCTCTTTCTGATCAAACAGCTCCTCCAATTTATTCAGTGGAAATGGTGTCATAGCCAATGGCTTTACTGCAATGGACATGAGCATGGCTGGATTATCATCTGCTGCAATTCGATTGGAACTCAAGGTGCCGCACATTCGGCATCTGTGGATAATCGCCCATTCGCCTCCCTTGCGTACCCAAACACTGACCGGCTCCATAATTCCTTTGCAAAGGGAAGCTCGGTCGCCAGGATCATTGTCTATATGAATGCTTGACAAACACTTGGGGCAATGGTTTCGATGCCGGCTCCCGGCTCCCTCCGGCACCACAAGCGTTCCGCAGACTTTGCATGTGAAGCTCTCTGTGCAGGCAGAATGCCGGTAATCAATTTTGGGGGTAATGCTTGAAGCGGCTTTGACATCAGTCATCTTCTGATAAGCATCATATCGTTCTCTTTTAAGTTTCTTTGCGCGAAGGGCCTCAAGAACCTGACACCCATCTTCGTGGACATGAGTACAGTTCCTGAAATAACAGCCTTCTGTTAATTGTGCCAGCTCAGGGAACACCGCGTTTCGCTCCTCCTCGGAGATCTGCTGCAGGGCAAAATCCCGGAACCCCGGCGTATCAATCCATAAGGTTCCTTTAAGGCCAACCTCCAATACGCTGGCATGAGTGCCCGGCACCGGACAGCGGGGATCACTCCCACGTATGAGAGTTGTTTTTCCGCAGGACCTGTCACCAACGACAACCACAGTTTTTCCCTCAACTGTTTTAAATAGTTCTTCCTGCCGCTCACGGGCGGAACCTGCAAATACAAAGTCAGCAGTATTTTTATAAAGTTCCAGTTTGGCCTCTAACAGAGCCTGAGCGCTTTCCCCGAGCAGATCCCATTTGCTGATAAATATGCCTACTTGAATATCTGCGCGTCTGGCGGCAATGATCGCCGATTCCAGGTAACCAGCCTGATTGAGCAGGTAATCTGCAGTCACCACTGCCAAAAGACACTGAACATTCGCTGCTACCAGTACCTTCTCCTCTGGACAACGGCGGTTTCCCCGATATAAGGCAGTTTTTCTTGGGAGTACACGTATTAGTTTATATTGGCCGTTTCCGGCATCTCCTACTTCAACCTTATCACCAACAACCAGGGGATCCTTATTCGAGATCAAAGAACCGGGAAGCAGGCAAGAAAAGACTTCACCTTCTGATAATACTTTCACTTGTTTATTCATGATATTTACAACCGCAGCCTGAAAAGCTTCCGTATTTATATCCTTTTTGATTTTAATCTCTTTTTTCTTAGTCACCTATTTTACCTCCTGATCAGGAACAAGCATTTAAGCTGCACTTGCTCTTTTCATAAGATATTATAGGTTCTGTTTCTATATAGCGGCAACCGACTTAACGTTTCAGAAGCAAAGAAGCACCATGCGGTTTCATGGCGCTTCTTTGTTTACTGATTCTTCAGTTTTAATTTTGCAATAATCTTCTGTATGCTTTTGGGTGATAAATAATAAGTCTCCGAAAGATGGTCTATTGATATTCCTTTTGTATATTTTTCGTAGATCTCCATGTTTCTGAAATGAATCATCTCTTTGCTTCTGGTGTTTTCTCCCCATGCTTTGCGATTGATTTCTTTTCTTGGAACGTAAATATATTCACCGTCTATATAATCTTGTATTAAATCTATTATTTCTTTTGGCAGCACATCGGCTGCTTTGATATAGCTCATTATGCTCCTCCCAATCTGTATTTTCAGGAATGGGCAAAGGCTATACAAGTATCAATGTTCTGATGCCATGCAATAGCCCTTGCTATGCATAACGAACCGGGCTAAATATCATAAAATGCTTCCTCCTCTCATAAAGGTTGTTTATAAGCAGTACAATGTTCTGCTTCAAGCGGCTTCCATACCATCGTGAGCTCGCGTTCTTTTGTTTCCTCTTCAATCTGTTCCGCCGAAACAGCAAAGCCTTCTCTCAGATAGAACGCTGCTGCCCTCTCATTTCGTTTGTAAACATTTAAAAGAAGTTTGTTATGCCTCTCTTTGGCATAACCAAGCAGTTCTCTTCCAATTCCTCTGGATTGATAGTCTGCATCAACAAAAATCCCCTCAATGTAATCCCCGTTCAGTCCAAGGAATCCTTGGATCTGACCATTGGATTCATACACATAAACAGTTGCCTGGGGCAGCACTTTTTCGACTGTTACATAGCTTTTTAACCAATAGCTGCTGTCAATGAAATGATGGGCTTTGATATTCGTATCAAGCCATATCTTCATAATTTGATGGATATCGGTTTCTTTCAATTCTCTGATCATAATAAAATATACTTTCTCCTTTTGAGCGAAATAATTTAATTCCATTATGCGATATTCTGAACAATAAAAAACAGATAACTCTGTCACTTAGAGCTATCTGCTTACTTATCGCACACCAGCGTAAAAAACACGCTTTGCTGGTTTCTTACGGAATTGCGGCAGTCTCCTGGCGAACTTCCATTTATGTTCACCTGATTCATTGCCTGCGCAAATAAAACCTATAATTTTTCAATCGAATTACAGGCAGCCTGAGCTTCATATATCCGCAAAATAAGTACAACAAAAAACCCCTCGTGATATGAGAGCTAAATTTTATTGTTCATTATCTTAGCGAATAGACGACATCAAGCCACCTCCCTTTGTATCATTAAAATTATCATAACGAATTTTTCAAAACTTTGCAAGTTGTTTTTTGTGATGCGCTGCTTTTCTATTGTTTTATTCGTTTTTTAGCATACACAGAGCGAAAAAACTGTTCATACTTTTTAAGATAGTAAAAATCTTAAATGCCCATTCTTTTCTAAAGTCTCATATTTGGCAGACAATCGTGTGTATTGATCAGATCGCAAGGCCCTTGGCCCAACTGACAGCTTTCGGTAAATTTTCCTCTAAGCTTTTCTTTGGTTCTACAAAATCGATTTCACCGATGAATTCATTCCCAGTAAGCTCTTTCTTTAGTTTTGTAAAGCACTTTTGGGCTCCGCCTCCTGCGTGGCTGGCAAACAGCGCAATCCGTTTGCCCTGGATATTGTTTTGGCTGATAAAGCTTTTAATTGGCGGTGTAAATGACCCGGCCCAGATGGGTGTTCCAATTATAATCGTGTCATACTGATTTAAATCAACAGGTTTGTTTGTTAACTTTGGCTCCTCACCAAAAATGACACTCTTTCCTCCCCAAAAGTATTTCCGGAATCCTCCTGTCGGATAGTTTTTGCTTGTCTTTAACTCCGTAATGTCAGCGCCAAGCGTTTCTGCAATCTTTTCTGCAATGGGTTTCGTACTGCCAGTAAACGAAAAATATACAACCAGAGTGCTCATAGCGATTCTCCTTATATAATAAGTTTATAGCCTGTAAAAAACGGGTTATAAGCTTATTCTTTTTGTGGTATAGATGAATGGGTAAGTTTATGAAAGATCCCTCTCTTCTTAATTCGTCTATACGGTTAATAGTTACATTCTAAATAATATGATTCAGTTAATTATCATCTTCTTTCTCTATTATAATTTTCTTTGCCTCAACAGCCCAATCCCTCATTGCAGAATAAACATAAACACCGCAAAGTGCGGTCAGCTGACTGTAGGAGCAGTCAATATCCTGTTCCTTAAACTGCCCGCAGAGCTCCATATAGCCCTTCATTTCTTTGACCAGCTTATCATTCCTTCTGATAAAATTGTCCAGATGACCGAGCAGCACCTCCGGCTCCGTGTTTTCACCAAAAGAAACTTTAAGCAATAGTTCGTACCTGATCCTCTCGATTTCCGGCTCCTCCCTCAGCCAATCTGAGAGCTCTTTTCTGCCTGCGTCAGTGATATTGTATACGATCTGTCCCCGTCCATTTCCCGTCTGTGTATTATTTGAGGTGACGGCAAGCCCCTCAGCCACCATTTTCTTGAGAGTCGGATAAATCTGACCATAACTCTCCTGCCAGAAATGGCTGTATTCGTTCTCTATCCATTTTTTTATGGTATAACCCGTCTGCGGCATGCGGGCGAGCATTCCCAGTATTACATATTTTGATTTCCCTGTATTTTCTTTCATCTGTACACCTTTTGGTTGCTTAATATATCATCATGATATATTATTATGATATATCTTGTCAAGATGTTTCGATTGTAAATCTTCCAAATTATCTCCCTGGCTGTCATTCTGAGAATATTGGTGCTCTTCAGGGCAATAAAAAAGCTATGCTTTTCAAATTCCATGAAAAACACAGCATTTTATTTAATGGATCCTGGTCACCGGAATACCGTCGGCAAATAATTTCTTTTGATATTCCTTAACGGCAGGATGTTCGTTCGGTTCAGGCAAAATCTCGGTACCGACCTGATCTTCGGGAGAATCCCTTAAGCTCTTTTTATTTTGCAGAGGTTTTAATCTCCGAAATAAATAATCCCGACAATGTAAGTACAATCCCGAATACAGCAACACCGGTAATCGTTTCACGAAGTACGATCACGGAGGTAATAACGGTTATTACTGGAACCAAGTAAATATAAACACTGGTTTTTATTGCCCCCAATATTTTTACCGCAGTGTTCCATGTCACAAAACAAAGGGCAGATGCTCCCAACCCTAAGAACAAAATGTTAAACAGAATAACCGGCTGCATCAATTGATTGATCTTTGGTTCAAACCCAAATACGAATAATGCCGGTACCATGAACACCAGCCCATAAAAAAAGATTCTACGTGTCGCTTGGATCGTGTTGTAATGAAAACCGCTGATTTTCTTTGTCAGGACAGAATAGGCTGCCCATACCACAGAGGCCAGAACAGCCAATATATCTCCCAATGGATTCCATTTAAAATTACTGCTTCCATTAAAGCTAATGAGAATAATTCCCATAACCGCAACGGCAAAACCTATAAAAAATTGCAATCTTAATTTTTCTTTATCTAAAAACAGGTGTGCAAAAATGGCAGTAAAAAACGGTGCAATCGTAATGATGACCCCTACATTGGATGCAAAGGTGTAAGTCAGGGCAATGTTTTCAAACAAATAGTATAGTGTGACACCACACAAACCAGCCGCAGCAAAATAAAACTCCTGTTTTCTTTCCTTGATTTTGAGCCTATGAGGGTAAAACGCAAGCAGCACAATGAATCCTATTGTAAATCTTAAAAACAGTATTTCAATTGGAGAAATCGCTTTTAAAAGTATTTTGGTCGATATGAAAGTCGTACCCCAAATAAAAATTGTCATAAATGCAAACAGATGTCCTTGAATATCCTTTTTTCTGTCCATGTAAACCCTTTCGATAGAATTAATCAGCTTTGCTTCTCCATAAAAATCTTCATATACTGTTTTGGTGTCAGTCCTATGAACTTCTTAAAAAAGTTAGAGAAATGACTTTGGTCGGCAAACCCTGTCTGCAATGCTGCTTCCATTGGCAGTAGACCTTGTTCCAGCATTTTCTTTGCTTTATCGATCCGTATCGTTTCCAGGTATCTGTAAGGGGAAATGCCTTTTTGCCTGGTGAAAGAGCGAAGCAGATAATATTTACTTAACCCGGTCAGCTTGCAAAGGTCAGCCAGTGTAATGTTCTCCATGTAATGCTCTTCTAAGAATTCACAGATTGCTTTTACTTCCATACTTTGCTCTGCACGGACTGCCGGAACCTGCTGTTCTGTATATTCTTCCACTAATTGCTCCAATAGGAAAAAGTAGATTTCCTCCTTTCTAAAATCCCTGTCTTCCTCTATCATCATCTGATGTAATTCCCGGAGTACAGAAACCAATTCGCTATGAAATATTACCTGAGGTGTAAAATAAGGCAAATATTCTTTTCCTGTTATTTCAAAGATTGCCCTGCTCATGGTTTCCGGCTGAATATTGATACAGCGATAATCCAGTGTTTTACCATCGATTTGTTCACAAGCATGATTGTCATGTGGATTAAACAGTAATAAATCTCCCGGTTCTATGGTGTATTCCTTGTTTTTGCAGGATAAAAGCCTCTGTCCTTTTTCAATAAAACCAATCACATAATATTCATGAAAATGATTGGGAAACTTCTGCATAATTCCTTGAAAATGATAGGCTTCCACGTTCAATTCGGCATCATATTTTACAGTTCTTATCTCTTGTTTCATTCATACGCCCCCTTTCACGATTATCTGATATCCAGTGTACCACAAGAGATCATAGAATGCTTGTATGATATTGCCCTACCCCATCAATCAAGACAGAAAGCCCGCCTGCTTTCCAGCAGGCGGGCTTTCTGTCTTTCGGTCGTTATATAAATCATTTGCAATATATCGCTGCTGCGTCCCGAAGAAACACTGCACATCCGGGTGAGATTTTATCGTAATAAGCAGTAAAACGCGGATCATCCACATACATCTGTGTCACGCCTTTATGAGCTTCTTTGCTGTAATCGTCCCAATAAAAGCAGAGCCATTTTTTATGCAGCTCACAGGCTTTTTGCGCCAGTTCACTGGCTGGGTCGCCTTGCTCAAAGGCCGCTTTTAATGTTTCGTTCAAATTTTCCGTCAGCCTTTCCAATTCAGTGAATTGTTCCCTGCTCATATTTAAAACCTTGGTGTTGGAGCGGTTTATGCGCTCATCCCCGTATTTTGCCCGGGCTTCCTCTCCATATTGACGCTCGTTATGATCCACCAGCTTTTGAAGGAAGCCTTCAAACTTCTCCTGATCACTCATTATCATTTCTCCTTTCATGGTCTTAATGGTCTTTTCGACATTGGCGTCCAGCAAATTAAGTTGCTCTCGCCTGGCAAGCAGGGCGGTCAAATGGCTCTCCAGCGCCGATAGTCCGTCAAAGTCTTTGGAAGCAAGAATATTACGGATTTCTTCCAGGGATACGCCCAGTTCACGGTAAAAAAGGATTTGCTGCAGCCGATCGATCTCCTTTTGTCCGTAAATCCGGTATCCATTGGAACTGATCCGGGCAGGTGAAAGCAATCCCAACTCATCATAGTACCTTAGTGTTCTTGTACTGACCCCCGCTAATTTCGCCAGCTTGTTGATGGTATATTCCATCTTTTCACCCCCTTGCAAAACCCACTATAAACTATTACGCAGCGTTAATGTCAACCGTTTTATGAAAGATTTATCCTGATGTCAGATTTTTCTTCAGCCGGTTCGGGCAAATACCTACTTTACTTTTTGATTCCCGCTGCATGTTTGAAATATGGAACCCACTCTGTCCTTTATATCAAAATACCCAGAATCCATCATGATGGTAGGATTGACCTTTAAAGCATTTAGTTTGCCATTTTCCAGACAATCTTCATTCGCATATGCCGCAACAATTTCTCCGAGAAACATGGTAAAGTCAAAGATCGGAATCGTCTGAATTACTTTACAAAGATAATTTACCGGGCACTCTTTTATCATGGGAGCATTCCCTGCATCATCGTAAAATGACTCAAAAATGGTTGATTTATCTGTTTTATTTCCTGTTGCAGTCCCGCAATAATCCGTTTTCCCTATATCAGCGGAAGAGGGAATGTTTACAGAAAAGTATCCATTTTCTATGACACCGGCTGTTGTGTAATGGGTATTTTTTAGAGAAATATAAAGTACAGGCTTTTGGCTTACAACCCCATACGCTCCAATGGTGGCATAATTGGGCTTTCCTTTTACAGAAGCCCCTGCTAAAACAGTAACATACGGTCCATAAGGGATATTTGCTATCTTTGTTTTTGTCATTTTTATTCTCCTGTCAATCGTTTATATTTGTTGCAACAGCGAAAATTATATAATAAAATTTTATAAAAATATAGACTTTTTCTTTCTGATCGATTATCATATAGATAGAGTGCGCCCCATGGGAATACTCTTTTTTTGTTTGATACCTCATATTAAAATTATCATACCCTCATAAGGGAACCCATACGTCTGTCAGATATTGTTGACAAAGTAAGTCATGTACTATAAAATAAAAACATAAAATTTACAGAAAAGGTGATGGAAGTCCGGCATATCCGATGCCACATAATCGGTGACATGGATATCACTGGAAAAGAGCAGATAAAATCAATTCAATAGGTTTATGAACGAGCTGTTAACACAGTTTTGTTTTTGTGCCTGATGTTTGATTTTATTTTACTCTTAACTTCTATCTTTATCCCAGGGAGATTAGTCGTAGAGTAAAATCTACGGCTTTTTCTTTTGCTCATTTTTGAAAGGAGAAAACATTATGTTTAAAAGCTTAGTTACAATGTTAGAAAGACCGCCGCTGTACACGAAAACAGCAGTTCCATTTTGGGATGATGAGCATATATCCAGGCAAATGCTCAAAGCCCATCTGGATCCTGGCTTTGAAGGTGCAAGCAGAACGTTAGCGTTCATAGATAAATCTGCTATTTGGATAAAAGAGATTGCACCACCGTCAAAGTACAAACAGCTTCTTGACATTGGCTGCGGACCAGGAATATATGCGGAAAGATTTGCACAAATGGGCTATCAGGTGACGGGAATTGATTTTTCCAAACGATCTATAAACTACGCCATAGAATCTGCAAAAAAAAGAAGTTTGGATATTCAATACTTGTATCAGAATTATTTAACCATGGATTTGAACCGTAACTATGACTTTTCAACAATGATCTATTGCGACTACGGTGCGCTTTCAACAGCAGACAGGCATACGGTAATGACTGCGGTATATCGTCATCTAAAACCTGGGGGAAGGTTCTTATTGGATGTTTTTTCAATGGCTAAGTATAACGATTTTGAAGAAAAACAAACTTGGGAAATTTTTATGGATGGGGGATTTTGGCGCAAAGAGAACTATATTGCATTTAACGGATGCTATCGGTATCCAGAAAATGTAACATTAGAACAAACTTCTATTGTTTCTGATACAGGAGCTATCTCTTACTATTTATGGAATACCTGTTTTACCAGAGAAATGTTAATGAAAGAAGCGGCTGATGTGGGTTTCAAAGTATGCGAAGTGTTTGGAGATGTTGCAGGAGGCACTTATCGTACAGAGAACACAACGATTTCTATACTGCTGGAAAAATAAATGGAACGTGATCTCATCAATGCACCCTGCCGAATAAAGAACTATAATTCAGCAGGGTGGATTTTGAAAGGCGGTTGAAAGATAACCGCCGTATATGTGCATCTTTTTGCTTACGGTAAAATGTTCCCGGCGCTAAGGTAAATCTCGTACCATTCCTCCCGGGTCAGCTTAAGATCGGCGGCTTTGGCACAATCCTTCAAACGCTCCACATTCATGGTCCCTGTCACAGGCTGCATATGGGCCGGATGACGCAGCAGCCACGCCATGGCGATTGTCGTGTTGCTGACCTCATATTTAGCGGAAATTTCATCAATCTTGGCATTGAGCTTTGGAAACTTTTCATTGCCAAGGAATACACCCTCAAAAAATCCGTACTGGAAGGGAGACCAGGGCTGAATGGTGATATCATTTAAGCGGCAGAAATCAATTATGCTGCCATCCCGGTTCACCGCCTGATCATCAAGCATATTGACATGAATCCCCTGGGAGATCATGTTGGCGTTTGTAATGCTTAACTGCAGCTGATTCGCAATGATCGGCTGTTTAACAAACTTCTTCAGCAGCTGTATCTGCATGGGATTTTGATTGGATACACCAAAGTTACGTACCTTACCTGTGCTTTGCAGGATGTCAAATGCCTCGGCAACCTCTTCCGGCTCCACCAGAGCATCCGGACGATGGAGCAGCAATGCATCCAGATAATCCGTTCTCAGCCTTTTTAAGCTGCCGTCTACTGCTTCTAAAATATGTTTTTTGGAGAAATCGAAAGCGATACCTGGACGGATTCCGCATTTGGATTGAAGGAACATCGTTTCACGCACAGCCGCGTTCATATGTGCCGCTTCTGCAAATATCTCCTCCCATACACCGCCGCCATAGATATCCGCATGATCAAAAAAATTAGTGCCTAAATCCAGTGCTGCCTGTACGAAATGCTCTGCTTCGGACTTATCCAGTTTATTGATACGCATGCAGCCGACTGCAATTACCGGTACCTGCAAATTCCCTAACTTAACTGTTCTCATGACATTGAACCTCCTTATCAGAATTAAATTGTATTCTCTTTTTCAGACTATTTTTTATTGAGCCAGCTTATAAATCTCAAGGACATCCTGCCAGTACAGCTTTTTTAAGCCGCCAATGGGAGCCTCATTTCCAAATGCAGCACCTGTCGCTTTTTTAGCCATTATTTCAAGCCGGCTTGCGTCGATTCCAAGTTCTCCAAGGGTTGCCGGAAGCCCCATCTTGTTAAAAAATTCACGGAGACGTAAGACCGCTTCCTGAATCATTGCGTCCGGATCGCGATAGCTGCCCTTCACATCCATGACATTGACCGCAAACTGTACGAACATGTTCACATTGTCCTTGTATACATACTGCATCCATGCAGGAGTAAGTACAGCCAGACCGGCTCCGTGCGCCACATCGTAGATGGCACTGAGTTCATGTTCCATGCCATGACAGGCCCAGTCCTGTTCGCGTCCCATACCAACTAAACCGTTATGGGCGACTGTGCCTCCAAAACCTACCTCGCACCATGCATCGTAGTTCCCGGGATTTTCAAGGACAAGCGGAGCATTCTTTATGATGGTCTTTAATACTGTTTCGCACAAACCGTCCGTCAGATCGGTATGTGTGGTGTTGGTAAAGTAACGTTCAAAAACATGGCTCATCATGTCGGCCACACCGTTGGCGATCTGATTCTTTGGCAGGGTGCAGAACAATTCCGGATTCATGACGCTGAGCAAAGGACGCAGGTGGGGGCTGCCATAACCGTATTTTAGCTGTTTTTCCTCATTTGTGATTACTGTGTCACCGCTTGCTTCGCTTCCTGCAGCAGGAATGGTAAGAATGGTAGCTACGGGCAGCGCCTTTTCGATTGCTTTGCCTTGTTCATAAATCTCCCACACATCACCATCATAATATACACCCATTGCAATGGCCTTGGCAGAATCAATGGCGCTTCCGCCGCCCACTGCCAGGATTAAATCCACTTTTTCTTCTTTGCATAAGGCAATTCCATCATGTACCAGGGAAAGACGGGGATTTGGCACCACGCCGCCCAGTTCCACATAAGAAAGCCCATTCTCTTTCAGTGAAGTGACCACCGTGTCATAAAGTCCGCTCTTTTTAATGCTGCCTCCGCCGTAATGCAGCAGAACCTTGGTTGCATGGGGTTTTAAAAGAGCACCAATCTGTTTCTCCGTGTCTTTTCCAAATAGTATACGTGCCGGTGAATAGAAATCAAAATTAAGCATTATTTTACCCTTTCTTTTGGTTTATTTATTGGTTTGTTTTTTGGTTTATTTATTGGCTTTGTTTTGTCTTACCATGTGATTGTATCAGGATCTGCAGAATATCCACAGCAGCCTTTTAAGCCGGCAATTGTCTGCACATCCTCAGGGGAAAGCCGGAAATCAAATACATCAGCATTTTCCCGGATGCGTTCGGGCGTGATGGATTTCGGCAGCGGCAGATATCCGCGTTCCAGGCTCCACCCCACGCAAATCTGGGCGATGGACTTTCCATACTTTTGTGCCAGTGACTGCATC
>NZ_DAMAUN010000050.1:0-44865 GCF_032078915.1 Lacrimispora sp.
TCGCAAACAACCCGGAGCTTTCCAGTCATTATCTGGTGGAAACGCTGCAGGTTTTGGGCGCCATAGCAATGGCTATTTTTATTATGGATTCTTTGTTCCGATTGGGGCAGAAGAGGTGAATGAAATGGACAGCTTATCGCTGCTTCCGGAATAGAAATAGATGTGATTGGAAAGACGGTCTTCTTCTGGTACTTCTTCCTGGTTAATGGAGAAAACGGTTTCTGCTAATTCATTAAAAGAAATTTCTTTACTATATGGAATGATGAGGACTTCGTGAATGCTTGAAGGCAGTATGATTAAATCGCTGCCGATGCATGATGCGAAGTCTTTTAATATGCCTTCATAAAGCAGGCAGCCGGCTCCGTTTAATCCAGAGGAATTGGACAGTACGTACATAGGAGGAGACAGAGGCGTGGTATCAAAGAATTCTTCCAGGGATTCCTCGTTCATTCCAGGTTCGGATGATTTTTTTACAATGTCCTTAATAGCTTCGGGAAGAGAACGGATACGGGAGGGAAAAAGGCGGGGCGTATTTGACTTGGCTGCCAAGTATAATTCCTCCGTGGACCGGTTCCAGGCTTTTTGATGGCGGTTGTGGATGAGAGCGGTAAGATGGCTGTCTTCGCCTTTTTGAAGGGAAAGGTAGAATGCAATAGAAAGATCCAGTTCCGGATAGGAAATATGGGGGACTTCTTTTAACAGTTCCCGGTTGGCCGGTTCGTTGATAAGCCGGAAGATGATCTTTTCCATGATCTGTTCCTGTGACAGGAATTCTTCAATGGGAAGTTCACCCGGCAGGGGACTGTTTTGGTAAAGAGCCATGATGTCATCAAGGATGGCATGAAACGGCCTGCCCTTTTGGTAGGATTCATAAAAATGGTTTAAATAGATGGTGGGGGCTGCCCGTTCGTCGGCTTTTCCAATGCATAGCCCATGCAGGATAAGCCCGTTGTTCTTGGTGATGGGATGGAGCGTCAGGGTGAATTCCGGCCCCAGCCTTTCTTTCAGGGAATGTTTGATCGTTTCCAGAAATGTTTCGTATACCATGTGGATACCTCCTTAGGTTTATTTATGTAAACTGCTTGATGCAGAGTTACAACAAGAATAGAATTAGATGAAACACAAGTCATGTGCTGATCCTGGAAATAATTTCCAGTAACTTAATGATTGAAAGTATATTATAGTTTAGCACAGGAGGATTGCACTATGACGCAGCGTGAAACTTTAAGATGTGAGGATTTGCTATATGAAGCAATCAGAATAGCAGAACAGTCAAGAGAAGAGTTTGAAATTGTAAAGCAGTGTTTTAAAAATGATGATATGTATGGCTGTGAAAGGAATCAGCGAAAATCAGACAGGCATTGGGGTTATGCAGAAGGTATTCTTAAGGCGTTAAATGAACTGGGATTTGTACACAGAGATATGAAGAGACTTCAGGATTTAGTCAAGTGGTGAATGTTGAATTCACGGGCAATAGCAAGAAGGGCTTATCAGACAATGGGACAGAGGCAAAGCAGCCGATAAATGATTCTCTGTTAAGAGTTAAAGGATGCGAAATGTATAATTCAGGAATATATTGAGGACAACACGAAATACACTGTAAAAGTGGAATTCATAATACTATGTCTAATTCTTAACACAGGAATGAAAATTGGAAAAGCTATGGTTTTAACATGGGATTAATAAACGGATAGGTGTGAGAAAGCCCGTAAAATCAAGGGTTTTAGATAAATAATCCAGACAATAAAAAGTGCATCTGATAGGAATCGAACCTACGGTTAATTATCATAAAATGTAGTAAAAACCAACGTTCTAAGCGTTGTTAATAACAATTTGACCACTTATTGACCACTTATATAGTTGGACATCTAAATAAGTCCATATACTTGTATGATTAAAATGAGTATGTGGGCTTATTTTAGTGCCTTAAACTGTATATGCAAACATATCCCCCTACCATTGCTCCAAATGGCTATATGGCGATTCTGGTGCTTCATAGGGGCATTGTAAAGGTGCACTTTGAAGCAAGGATTATATTCCGCTCGTCATTGAAGAAGAACGACATACAACCGTATGAGAAAATATCAGGCAAGCCAAACCACGTAGAATGAGTTTTAAGCCGAGAATTTAAACAACCACCATTGTACAGAAAATTTCAATACCTTTGGTGAAGAAATACTCACCTAATAGACTTGTGTTTCGTTTGATATAAGGACAAGAAACTATGATGTAACGAAGAGTTTAAAAGCGTCGTCAATTAAACAGAAAAGGAAGGAACAAAGAATTATGGCAAAGAGAGTAAGTAATATGAATGAATTGGTTGCTGCGTTAAAGCCTACTATGTTAGGTATGGTTGATGAGATGACTGAAAGAGTTTACCAGACATTGAATTATTTTTTACAAGAGTATTACAATGATTATAATCCAAAATACTACCGAAGGCAATATGATTTTTTGCGTTCAGCAGTAAAGGTTGAACCAAAAGTAAAAGGTAATAAAGTTATAGCTTCTGTGTACATTGATACAGATTCTATGGACAGTTATTATAATGCAACTGGCTATCAGGTAGCTACATGGGCAAATCAAGGTTTACATGGTGGATTAGATGTGGGAGACAATACGCCTCACGTTTGGGACGACACAATTGAAAATACTGTTAGTAATGGAGAACTTCTGAAATTGGCAGTAGCATATTTGAAAAGTAAAGGATTCTCAGTAAAACTTTAGGATAGTATAACTCATAAACGGATTTATGGATCGAATATGGTGTGCTTTGATATGTCACAGGGGAATATGAGGAACAAATTGAAATAACAGTTTCATAAGGGAAAATAAATCACAGGAGGTAGTTAAAAATGAATAAGAAAACATATGATCGTGGCTTTACTGTTAAGAGAGCTACAGAGCAAATCCACAAAAGAGAGGACAATACATATAACAAGAAGACAATTGAAAAAGTATTGAAGATGTATGCAGAGGAATGTATGCAAACATTAATAAATGGTGGGAAGATTAATATTAAGGGTGTAGGAACGATTCGTCCCAATATCATACATTCTGTGCATTGTGGACTTCCGGTAATGAAGAGTAGAGAAGAGAGTGGAGAAGATAGTTCTTATACAGTTGTAAGACTGAACATTTGCACTAGCGATATATTAAAGGAACAATTAAAAGAAAGATTAAGTGAAAACCTAGAAAAAGGAATTGATGGATTGAAAGGAGAAGAGGAATGATTGGAAGAGTGACCAGATATTATGAAGAAAAGAGATATGGATTCATTCGTGGAGAGGATAACAAGACATATTTTATCCATGCATCAAAATTAAACGGTGAATGTATAAGGCCTTGGTATCTGGTGTTCTTCAAGCCATTTTCTAATGATAGAAGCGACTACAACGCAAGAGATGTTATTGTGATTGACTCAACTGAAAGCACAAAAAGTAAGAATTAATAGGAGGTATACATATTGGAGTTAAAAGACAGGATAGCAATTATCAGCATCGAGAATATGAATGGACTTTATCGTCTATATGGTAATATGACGGTCAATGATCTTGAGCGAATCGTTAATAAACATATCGCAATCGCTATAGAGGAAATTCTGGAGGATTTGAATGGCAAACAGAGTACCACATTGTAAGGAGTGCGAGAGGTGTCAATTTACAGATCTGTTTTATAAAAGCTATTACTGCTGTGAAGAAAACGAACCATTTAAAGTGTTTAAATTATTAGGCGTAGACAGTCCGCCAAAGACAAGTCCTAAGTGGTGTCCTAAGAGAGAAGTAAGTGAATAGTATGAATTTTTTACAAGCTTTGTATTTGTAATTCCTAACTGGTGGGAAGTAAAAGAAAACAAGTATCAGGATTCAAGAGTAAATCTATTTTGACTGTCCAATTTTGGATTGTCAGATTCTATGTGTCCCACGATTGGGTGACGTTAAATTCTAATGTGGTAATCTCATTACTACGTTTCCCTAAGTCTATTCAGCACACCTATTCCCATTGATAAAGAATGAAAATAAGTAAAAATAGAATATGAACGATTTATAAGGCTGTTTCCCACGGGGAACGTCCTATTTGCTATGCACTGACCGGACTGAATTAACGAAAAATGGTGGTTTCTAGGGTGGTAGATATTGAAGGAATCCTTATAAAATAGGGGTTTCTTTGATGGGACCGAACTTTATTGAATTATGTTTATTATATCCCCCATAGCAATTTTCTTGAATCTCCGGTTAATAAAAGGAGGTTCGATGTATGACATTAAAATTATTTATAACAAGAACAATGAGGTTTCTTATAACCTAGAAACTAGGATATGTAAAAAATGTGGAAGAGAATTGCCGATAAGCAGTTTCAGGCTTATGGATAACAAAGTATCTATGCCTTATTACCTGGGACAATGTAAAGAATGCGAATATACATACCAGAGAGTACAGTATATGCTCACAGGTTGGTTGTAGATGAATTTATTGTAAATCCAGATAAGCAAAATAACGTTTATATTTGGCACAGTGGTTACAACAAAGAAGATAATTACTATCAGAATTTATATCCTCTGAGTATGGTTCAGTATAATACAGTGAAGCAGAATTACATAAAAACAGGTGATGATTCAGAAGAATTCATACTAAAGGTTATGAATGATATAAGATATAAGCCTGATAATTGGAACAGGCCAACAATGGAGCCGTCAGTTTGTGGTGTTGGATATTGGGGTAGTGACGATGTTGATTGTAGATCACAAACATATTTAAGATGGCATGATATGATTAATAGGTGTTACAATGAAAAATTCCATGAATTACAACCGCAGTATTCTAATTGTGAAATCTGTGAGGAATGGAAGAACTACAGTAATTTCAAAAAGTGGTACGAAGAAAATTATTATACTATTGGTAATGAGCGAATGGATTTGGACAAGGATATTCTGTTTAAGGGGAATCTGGTATATAGTCCGGAGACTTGCTGTATTGTTCCTCATAGCATTAACACATTGTTTATTAATGGTAAGAAATGGCGCGGTAATTTACCGTTAGGCGTGTACTATGAAAAAGGTAAGGGTAAATTTCGTGCACGTATGAATTGCGATGAAAATACTAAACTTGGAACCTTTAAAAATCCTGCTGCTGCATTTGTTGTATACAAGGAATATAAGGAAAATGTCATTAATGATATGGCTGAAAAGTATAAGGGTATGATACCAGATAAGGTATATCTGGCTATGTTGGAATGGAAGATTGAATTTGACGATTAAATTTATAGGCATATTGGATAGATATATCTGGTATATACAACTGTTTGAACAGAAAAAGATAAAGCAAACAAAAGAGAAATTATTTTGAAAGGAATAATTGTATATATTATGGAAAAAGTTAAGAGGAAAAAACACCTATTCTGTTAATATTATGGTAATGAGATTGAGGAAGATATGCTAATATAATATATACAAGACGATAATGAACCGAAGTACAGGTGGAAAGTGAGAAAATATGATGCAAGAGCGACGATTTGATATTCTAAAAAAACTGTATAGTTCAAATGAGTTTGTCACTACCAGATTTTTAGCGGAAAATATGTCGTGTTCTCTCAAAACTGTCCGAAATGATTTAAAACAACTTGGAGATTTTTTACAGGAGCATAAGCTCGGATTAATTGTGTCAAAATCTAATAAAGGAGTATATTTAATAAAATATACGGAGTGGGAGGAGGCTGAGGCAGAGTGGAACAGTGAAAATGGATCGGAATTAAATAGCTCAGATAATCAACTCAAGATTCTAGAAATATTATTAAAGCAAAGTAGTATACAGAAAAAAAAACTGGAAGAAAAGCTTCTTATTAGTAGATTGGATGCTCAAAGGCAGATAAATCTGGCAAGTAATTGGCTGGAAGATCGTGACATTTCCGTCAATTGTAGAAGGGGGATTGGAATAAAGATTGATTTCAATGAGTACGATTGGCGTATAGCAATGTGGGATCTTTTCCGGGAAATAACTCGTGAGAAACAAGTTTTTACAAGTCAGGCAATAAAATTTCATATTGAGAAGTATTTATGGGGGTTTGATATAGAAGGTGTTGTACGTGCTATTGGAGCTCTGGAGAAAAAATTTGGATTTAACTATAATTTTGATGGATACCAACAGCTTTTATTTTTGCTTTCTATTTGCGTTATAAGATTAAGAAAAAAGGAAGTTGTAGATTTGCCCATAGATCTTGCATATGAGGGTAAAGTGATTGATGAGACAATTGCAGATGCTTGTGAAACTGATCTGAAAAGCTATTACCAGATTACTTTTCCTAAAAATGAGAAACAATTTATACTATTAGTAATAAGTATTACGGAGATTCGAGATTTCTGCAACGAAAATTTCAAGAAGAATTATTTTAATGTGAATAAAAAAATATGTCGGACAGTTGAGCGAGTTATTTCTATTATAGGAAATATACTTGGGCAAGATATAGAAAAAGATGAAACTCTCTATGATTGCCTTTTTTTATATATAAAAGTTAGTGTGCTTAAGCTTCAGTATGGTCTGAAAGAAATAAACCCATTAACGGATTTGGTAAAAATAAGGTATCCCAATATCTATGCGGCGGCTTGGTCGGCCAGTCTTGTAATAGAATCAGATCTTGAAGTGAGAATTGGAGATCATGAGGTGTCGTTTTTGGCGCTCTACATTGGTGGTGCCATTGAGCGGTTAAACGTAGAAATAAGAGTTTGTATACTCTGTAATTATGGAATTGGAATATCTAGAATACTTAAAGAACAGATAGAAAGATCCATTCAGAATATAAAAGTTATAGATGTATTTACAACAAGAGATTTGTTTGAAATACAAAAAAGCTATTGCGATTTTCTTATTTCCTCAGTACCGGTGGGAGATAATTTTGCGGGAAAACAGGTGGTTCAGATTGGAAATGTACTGCAACACTCTGATATACAGTTTATTCAAAAAGAAATGAAGCAGATACGAAAAAAAAGGTTACAGGGGATATCCTCCAAACCAGTAGAGGAAGAATATAATCTTTTCAGGGAAGAACTTGTGTATAGCTTTGGTGCTGGGAGTAATAAAGAAAATCTGATTTCTTTTTTATGTAAAAAACTAGAAGAAGCAGGATATGTAGCTAGAGGATATGAGCCTACTGTTTTAGATAGAGAGCAAACCACTTCAACAATTATTGATCATGGAGTCGCCATACCTCATGGAGCAGCAAGCCTTGTTATAATACCAGTCATTGCAGTAGCGGTGCTAAAAGAACCAGTTGATTGGGGTAATGGTAAAATGGTTGATAGAATATTTTTGTTGGCTCTTAACCTAGACAAGAGCTTTCAATCAAAGAGCAAGATAATTAGCTTTTATTCTTCGATAGTCACCTTGTTAGAAGAAAATAGTGCTTATGATAATTTTCATAACTTAAACAATAAAAAAGAAATTACGCAATATTTAAATAATATCACTAAAGGAGATGGAAGATAATGGATTTAAAGGATGTAATCAATCAGAATGCGGTGGCTGTAAATGTAAGAGCTAAAAATAAAGAAGAAGTTTTTGATTATGTATGTGACCTTCTTTTTAAGGATGGTAGCATTACTTCGACAGAGGAGTTTAAACAGGATTTATATTTGAGAGAATCTCAAGGAAAGACAGGAATCGGTGAGGGCATCGCCATACCTCATGGTAAATCTTCTGCGGTAAGACGTAACTGTGTTTCGATTTTAAAGGTGGAAAAGCCAATTCAGTGGGAGACATTGGACAATGAGCCTGTTCAGGTGTTTATCATATTTGCTGTCAATCAAAAGGATAAAAATGAATATTTCTTGCGCCTGATGGCTAGTGTAGCTAAAAAACTGGCGCAGGAGGGAGTTTGTGGAAAACTTAGGAACAGCTGCTCAAAAGAAGAAATTCTTGAGGCATTTTGTTAATAGTGAAGAAAGGAGGAAGAGAAGATGAATATTATTGGGGTAACTGCTTGTACCGCCGGAATAGCGCATACATATATTGTTAAGGAAAAACTAGAACTATCGGCTAGAAAGCTAGGATATTCTTGCAGAATTGAAACTCAAGGGAGTATAGGAATTGAGACTCCCTTGACACCAGAAGAGATACGTGATGCTGATGTCGTAATATTAGCTATTGATGTTAAGATATCAGGAGAAAGTAGATTTAAAGACAAGCCAGTGGTACGTATGAGCACAGAGAAAGCCATGAATAATACAGCGGCTCTTCTACAGAGCATTGAGCAAGCATTAAAGAAAAAAAAAGGAGGGCAATAGGTTATGATGGGGTTTAAATTATCAGAAATAAAAAAACATATAATGACGGGTATTTCCTTTATGATACCAATTGTTGTGGGGGCAGGCTTATGTATGGCTCTAGGTACTGCTATTGGTGGAACAAAGGTATCAGAAGCAGAGGGAACATTAATATGGTTTATCTGGAAAACAGGAAAGATAGGAATGAGTTTTGTGGTGCCTGTTATAACTGCTGCTATAGCTTATTCCATTGCAGACAAGCCAGCTATTGCGCCGGGATTAATTTTAGGAGCTATTGCAACCGAAATTTATACTGGTTTTATTGGTGGTATTATAGCGGCATTTTTAGTTGGTTATACGGTGTTGTTTCTAAAAAGACACTTAAAGGTGCCCAAAACGATGCAGGGACTAATGCCAGTGTTAATTCTACCTTTCTTGACAGCCTTGATTTCTGGTTCTCTTATGTATGCGGTTATTGGAAAACCCGTGGCATCTGTAATGAGCCTTCTTCAAAATTGGCTTTTGGGATTGCAAGGCGGTTCGAAGTTTATTATGGGAGCTATAGTAGGTGGAATGTGCGGTGTGGATTTTGGAGGTCCCATAGGAAAAACTGCCTCTTTGTTTGCCAATGGTCTTTTAGTTGATGGAATCTATGGCCCAGAAGCAGTAAAATTGGTGACTTGTATGATTCCACCAATTGGAGTGACTTTATCTTGGGTGTTAACTAAAAATAAATATACAAAGGCCGAAAAAGAAGCGATTAAGGCAGCTTTTCCAATGGGAATTTGCATGATAACTGAGGGGGTGATTCCACTGGCCATGAACGATCCTCTCAGGGTAATTGGATCTTCTGTTATCGCAACATCCATAGCAGGGGGACTTACTATGATGCTTGGAATTGAAAACTATGTTACTGCAGGAGGCTGGTTTATTATACCTCTATCTAACAAACCTTTGTTGATGGCAGGCATGGTGCTTTTAGGAGGCATTATAATGGGAGTTATTCTTTCTGTATGGAAGAAAACGGTGACGGAAGATGAATCCATGGATTTTGGTCTGGAGCTTGGCAATGGGGAAGTTTCTTCAGATGGAATAAATTTTGAAAATATTTAATTGTAATTTGGAATGGAGGAAAAGAAATGTTGCTAAATTTAAAAGAAATTCTAGAGAAGGCTGTTAGTTATAATTTTGCTGTAGGTGGTTTCAATGTGACGGAGAGTACTATGTTTAAAGCTGTGGTAGAGGAAGCGGAAAGTCTTCATTCTCCGGTTATAATTCAGGTTTCGCCCAATGAATTTAATTTTTCGGAACGGGAATTATATTTATATTTTTTAAATCGGCTGCAAAGGAGTAGAAACCCCTTTGTACTCCACTACGACCACAGTAAATCCTATGAAGGATGTATTCGTGCAATTCAAGCAGGATTTACTTCTGTCATGTTTGATGGATCTCATTTGTCATACAAGGAAAATGTTATGCTTACCAAAAAAGTTGTAGAGGCAGCGCACGGTGCAGGGGTGTCTGTTGAAGGAGAAATAGGCACTATTGGGGAAACAGATGATTATGACAAGGGAACCGTTAAAGATATGATTTATACATCGCCTGATTTAGCACTAAGATTTGTGGAAGAGACAGGGGTTGATGCTCTGGCAGTTTCTATTGGTACCGTGCATGGAATGTTGCCTAACGGTTATGTCCCTAAGCTTCAACTTCCTTTGCTCAAGGAGCTTGCAGAGGCAGTAACGGTTCCATTGGTACTTCACGGAGGATCAGGGACTCCTCATGATGAGGTGGCAACCGCATGTAAAACGGGCATTCATAAGGTGAATATCTCCAGTGAAATCAAATATGCCTACTATCAGAGCGTAAAAGACTTTGTTATTGAAAATCCTACGAAAGTAAGTCCGACATTAGTGGCCAAGGATGCGGTGGAAAAAGTGAAAGACGTAGTCAAAATAAAGATACAGGTATTAAATTCTTTGGGAACATCAAAATATTATAATTAAAAATTATTAGTACTTTTGGGGTTACGGGAGGAAACTACAATAGTGGTCTTGTAACCCCTCCTATATTATTCAGTAAACGGAAAGGTAAAATGGAGGAATAAGTGTTATGTTAACTTCAATGAAAACAATTCTGGATCATGCCCATAAGCATAACTATGCAGTCATGGCGATGAACAGTATTAACATGGAAATGGTAAGGGGTGCGATTACGGCGGCCCAGGAGTCTTATTCTCCCATGATTATTCAGTTTGGCTGCGGCCAGATGAAGAACCATGCTCACGCAGAGGAAATGCTTCCCATGATCATGGAGCTTGCGGAGCGGGTATCAGTGCCCATCGCACTGAACTTAGATCACGCAACGGATTATCATATTATTGCGGATTGCATCAACAGAGGCTTTACAAATATCATGTTTGATGGCTCTTCATTGAGCTATGAAGATAATGTGGAAAGAACCGCGGTGGTGGTAGCCATGGCCCATGCAGTAAACTGTTCCGTTGAAGGAGAACTGGGACACGTTGGAATGGCAGTGGATTCTGATGATACTAATCTGGATCTTTATACCAATCCCGATCAGGCGTTGGATTTTGTAAATAAGACCGGCGTGGATGCCTTGGCCGTAGCAATCGGTACGGCCCACGGAGATTATCCGAAGGGCAAAATTCCAAAGCTTGACTTTGACCGGTTAAAATTATTAAAGGAGACCGTGGATATACCGCTGGTTCTGCACGGAGGCTCAGGCTCCGGTGAAGAAAACTTAAAAAAGGCTGTTAAATACGGTATTAATAAGGTAAATGTAGCTACAGATGCATTTTCCATAGGCAAGAAGGCAATGATGGAGGCTCTTGAACGGGAGCCCAATATGGACTATATGCACATGTGCATGGAAGCTGAAAAAAGAATCAGGGAATTTGTAAAGCATTATATGGAAGTTCTTGGATCAGCCGGCAGGTATAAATTCTTAGATGCCGTAGCAACGGGAAATGAATAATTAATATGGAGAATGAATTATAAAGGAAAGATAGCAGATGAAGATATTAGAATACCGGTATGATGGAGAAGCTCTGAAAAGAGTTTATGAGAATGCACAGTGGACAGTTGGAATCAAGAACTGGAAGTCGGCCAATGACATTGAGCAGATTGGGAATCTTGAAAGACACAACCATACGGACGAACTGTTTGTTCTGTTAAACGGAAGCTGTACTCTGGTTTATGCGGAAGAAGAGGGAAGCGGTCTTAACTTGGAAATCATTGAAATGAAGCCTTATACGGTGTATCAGATTCCGCCCACTCTTTGGCACAATACGGTTATGACCAGAGAGGCCAAACTTCTGCTGATTGAAAACAGCGATACATCTATGGAAAATTCAGATTTAAGGGATTTGTCGGAAGAAGAAGTATCCCTTCTGAAGCACCAGGTGAAATAATCATAATACTGGGGAGTATTTATTTATAATGTTTCCTTGCCATAAGAATGGGGAGAGAGGAATTACCTTGAGAGAATTATTAGGAAATGTAGATTAGTTTGCGAACCGCCTCAGGATATTTACAAATACCATAGAGGGCTTTAACCGGTAGCTCCGAAAGGTCACGTGGTCACCGGCAGGGCCGGGGAATTATCCATTCCCAACGGGAGATCTTCTTCGAAGAAAGGTTATCCTACAAGTCCCAAAACAAGGTATTAAGACTGCCAAAGGGTAGTTTTATTTGAAAACCCTAAAAACAGATTTATAATACAAACATGGGCAAGAACCAATGGAAAATGGCCTTGCCCATGCTTGCATTGGGTTATGAATTTATATGATAAATAGTCCTTCTGTTTTATCGTATTGATTTACGAATTTAATAGACCATTGACTTCCATGGACACGACGGATTAATTCGTCCCTTCCATTCATTCCTTTATAAGCAAGTAATTTAATAACCTTTTGAACTTTATCCTCAAAATCCTTAGAGCTATAATAATAAACAATTATTTTGAAATTTATATTATCGAAAATCTCGTATAACACATCGTAATCAGTTCTGTCAAGTGAGTGACCAACTATATGTACATAGTTTTGACTTGTCGTCTGATTACTAATAGAACTAAGCCAATCTTTATATTCTGAGCCAGTTTTATATATAATTCTTTGATAATACTTCTTAAATCTTACCCACTTAAAGTTACTACTTTCTTCTCCACGTTGTAAATTATCGTCTATTCCAAAAATCATATTTGTTTCATTCTTATCATTTTGTGCTTTTCCGTGAATGTAGCAGTATTTTGTTTTATCATTTCCGTATAATCGCTCGTAAGTATTGGTGTAATTAAAACTCAGTACACAATCAAATTTCGATATACTTAAATAATCAATTGGTTTGATACCAGATGAAAAGGATGAGTACTTTTTAATTGCCTCATTGTACAGCTCTTGGAATTCTGCAACTTTTCTTTCCCGACCAAGGTATCCACGTGCAAGTTGTAATTGATTTGAGTAATGTTTAGCCTCTTTATTTGCATTATCCATTTGTGTTCTGCGTTCAGAAGATATGACGGGTTCAATAATTGGTATTTCATTAACATATAAGCAGTATATTTCAAATGCTCTTGTAAAGTTCCTTAATTGAACATAAATAAATTCACTAAGGGAGGGTATACTATGTATATTTTTTACTGTTATTTTTAATTCTTGTGTTTTGGACAAACTGCTAAATGTCAAAATAAAATTCTTAGACTTAATATTGGATGGAAGAGCAAGAGAAGTATTTGAAATTATATCCTTATATTTTATCGACCCAAAATCTATAGAGTTGATACCATTAATAACTTCAGAAATCTCTTTCTCAAAATCTATCCATGTATTAGAGTTATCAAGCTCTGATAATGAGCCAAGAAAATATTTTAGCCATACGTTATCAGTAGTAAAAGAAATAAATTCTTCATTAAGTTCATTCAATGAAGAGACAGAATTTTTATCATCATAGTCACGACAATATTTTAAGAAATCAGTATATCTTGTAGGTAGACCATGAGCAAGGTCAAAACCGTTTCCTATTAACAACAATTCCATATAGCACCTCTTATCGCTTACCAAACTTTCTGATAGAATTTATTTCAAGTTTATTGTTATTGTACCATGTTTTTTATCCTTTTTCTATATGTTAAAGAAATAAACAGATGCGAACGGCGAGCTGTAGTTCGGAAAGGTCTAAAAATTAACTTAGTCTGTGGATGGATATGATACCACCTTTAGCGAATTAAAGTGTTAACTTAATAATGTATAATACCCCCCATACCCTTACACCTGCTGCCCTGGTACGTTATAATTACGCTTTAAATAAGCTTTATTTCCGTTTAAATCATGCTACCCTAACAAGTCTACACCTGACCACTTATAAGCCGAAAATGGGCTAATAAACGCTTTAAATGACAATAGAATTACACCATACAACACACAACAAAAGGCCGGAAGTTTAATCGCTCCTAGCCTTATTTTTTACTCAAAATTCTATATTATTTTAATCAATAGTTTCTATCTCTATCACCTCGCCTGATTCATCATAAGCGGATATTCTATAAACTTTCCAATCTTCTTTGTTGTGGTCAATCACAAGGTCATAATCTAAAATGTATGTGTTTCCAGACGAATCCACGAAAAAGCCGTTTCCCATATCATCTACTTTAATTTTCATTGTCTGTTCTACCTTTCCCAATAGTAGCCACTACCATCGTTATAATACAGTTGTAAGCCGTTTCAATCGGTTTTAAATTCAACAACATTCCGCATATCCACATAATTATTCTTGAATTCCTCGTTTGTACCGTCCATGACGCCGGCCTTTGTTGTGCCTATGAGATAAGCACCTGTTAGCATGGTTCCCATGATTGCAATAACTCCGATTGTTTTCAATGTTCTTTTCATAGTCTTATATTCTACTTTAAGGTGGTAGGGTGTAGCCGTTTATAATTGGTTACACCCTTATTTTTTACGCTTGCTTTAACTTCTTTGTTTCTTCTGGCTTTACTTCTGTACTTCCGTAGTAGTCACGAATATCATCAATACTTAACTTCTTATGGCTTCTTTTCCTGAATGCTTCAGTATGAAAATACCATTTCTTTTTATCCGATGCCCATTTGAATCCCAGGGTTTTCAATTCTGCTTTATAACTGTATGTGTTGCCATCTATCCAGATCCATGCGCCTACAATCTCTATATTAATCCCAACGAATGAGATAACCTGCTGCAATACTTCCCTTAATCTTTCATCTTCTGCAAAGTCATATTTCAGATCATCATATGCGGTTCTGCTGCCATATTCCCTATTATCATGTTTATCCTTTAATATCTGAAACAGCTTGTCATACTCTGCATTGATTTCCTGTGTAGCTTCTGTTGATCCGTTTGGGTTATCAGGGTGAAACTTCTTTAATAGTTCTTTGTATTGCTTTCTTAATTCTTCCAGTGTACCTACATTATTAAAGTATTTCATATTGGAAGGTCTCCTTTGAATATTTGATTGATTTCTTTATTAAGATAAGACTATTATACACGAATAAAGGTGAATGTGTCAATGCAGAATTCACGAAAATAGGTGTATAAAATAAACAAAAATATTCACCTATATTCGTGTATAATGCCAATAGAATATTCACGAATATAGGTGTAGAATGTACTTGCAAGGTCAAGCAAGACAGACCTACATAAAACGGAAACCAATAGCCCGAAAAGCTATGAACTAGAAACCATATACCTGTGAGTGAGCACAAGCAAAACCAATAGACAGGAAGATGATTCAAGGGCTTCCAATATAAAGAAGGAGAGTAAGCAAATGTGTATGACAAAATCAGAGCTTGAAAAGAAAGTAAATGAGTTAAGAAGCCTTAAAGCAATGAAAGAAGAACTTGAAAACGAGGTAAAGGCGGCAGAAGTTGAAATTATTTCCTATATGAATGAGAAGGGAATTGATTCAGAAATTACGGATACCGCAAAAATCACCTATAAACAGCAGAGCCGTACAACATTAGATAAAGAGAAGCTAACCGAGATTTTAGGCGATGACTTAAAACCGTTTGAGAAAACAACTTCATTCGGTGTTTTAAGAATCAAATAGCAAACCATAGGCAGAGGGGGGCAATCCCCAAAGCCTAACCGCTATAATGCCACCTATGAGCGTTCCAAGTCGCTATGAAAAAGGCAGAGGATAGCAGATTGACAAAATTATATTAACGGAGGTAATCAGATCATGCCAAATGAATTCAAGGTATTTACGAAAGCAGAGGACGGAAGATTGTCAAAGGTCATAGAGTGTAGCACCGGAGGAAGGGTTGAGATTCCCATTAATAGAGACGGTTCTATAAGATGGTTTGACGATAGCCAATTGCTGAAACAGGAGGGTTAGCTTTATGAAAAAGTACATAGTTGAATATCTGGAAAATGGTATCACCTATGCAGTTAAAGCTTTCACTGACTACGCAATGGCAACTACATTTTACAACCGCATTCGTAGAAGAGAGTGGGCGAGAATGTCATAAGCAAGGTAGGGACAAACGGTTTTCTATGTGGTTCGATTCCACATTGTCCCATCGGTATTAACCTTAAAAATCTAAAAATCAATCAAATATAATCAGAAAGCAGAGGTAATCAAAATGAGTAGAACAGCAGAAATCGAAAACTTAGGAACCGTAAATCTTGAAGGTGTCAGTATTGGAAGTGGGCAGATTGAAGTTCATGTACCCATTGAAATAGCAGCGGAACAACTAGATAAGGTGACAGATGAATGTGTGAATAACTACATGAGGAACTATAAAGATGTGAAAGCAGAAGAAGAACTTAATTTTGATGTGCGTGTGGTTTTCTCCTGCGGTGGCTTTAGAAACGCAAATAAAGATGAAGCAGAGTTTAATTTACTTATTATCATATGGCAGAAGTCAGATGATGAAACTGGAAATGATACAACAGAATTCTATGAGGAAATCCCAGTATCATTTAATGATGAAGATTCAAAGAAGATTAAGAAAATCATATGGGACGGTTTGGGAGAAGCACTTTTCAATCTGTAATTGGTTAATCAGGTACGTAGACAAGGGGAGTGTGACAGCTTCCCTAATATTTCAAGATATATGAAAGCAGAGGAATTGAATTATGATGAGATGGAAAACAAGAAAAGCAACAACTAATATCGGAGTTTTGAATTTTGGAAATGTTACATTTGATGAAGATGAGATACAGATATCAATTGACATTAGTGAAATGTCTGAAGAACTCAAGCTTGAAATAAACAAAACGATTGAACTTGAAAAGTGTAAATTCACAGAAGATTGGAATAGACTTCTTTCAGAACATGAAGAATGTAAGCGTTTTAGCACGGTGTGGGGCAAAAAGCCTGTTGTAATTGACTTTAATTATTTGGCGGTGGAGTTGAGGGCAGAAAAGCCAGTTAAATATGTGATTGTAACAGGCTTTCATGATGCAGATAACGACAGATTAGATACGGCATGTTATACGGAGGTTGATTTGACCGCATACACAGAGGAGTTAAAGAAAGCTATCATTCATGTTCTGATTGACCGCTTCTTCTAAAAGTATCAGCAATCAAAGGGAGGGTTGTCACCAAGTGACAATCTTCCCATCAATCAAAAATAGGAGGGTGAACCACATGAAAAATCATACATTATCCCCGTTAACAGAGCAGGAAAAGAAATTTGCTGAAGAAAGTCATGATCTTGTATATAAACTTCTTCGCATATATGGATATAGCATTGAAGAATATTACGATATTGCTATTTTCGGTTATCTTAAGGCAGTACAATTATATCTTAGAAGAGAGGATTTAAGAAACAAATTCAAATTTTCTACAATTTGTTGGCTAAGTATGAAAACGGAGATTAAGGATAATTTTGTAGCTCAAAATGCCCAGAAGAGGAAGCCGGTTGAAACCGTTGTAAGTTTAGATGCCGAATATGCAGAAGGAGATGGATTTTATAATATTATCGGCGGGAAATCTACTGAAGCTGATGTACTGGAAAAGATTATGATTGATACGGTATTAGAAAATCTACCAGAAAAATATCGGAAAATTACTCATCTTAAAATGAACGGCTATAACAATAAAGAGATATATACCGCAATGGGTATTCCTTCATCAACTTATACTATTGAAATGCAGAGAATCAGGGTAGCGGTTAAAGAATTAATGTTTGACTAATATAGTCGGCCAGATTGAAAGAGGGTAGAATATGACTTTTGTATTAACAAATGGACAGTGCTACATTGCCATAAAGAAAAGCGGTGGTATTATTAAAACACCACGGATTGAAGAGGCACAACGATTCTCTAGTATGTATAGTGCGAATCGCAAGCTGCAAAGAGCGCCCGGCAAGTGTCGAGGGTACTATATCCTTAAAATAAGTAATGGTAAGAAAAGACGGAAATATTCTACCGATGTGCGAAAGATGATTTACAATAAAGCTGGTGGCCGTTGTGTATTATGTGGTCATAAGATACTGTTTGAAGATATGACGCTTGACCATATAATACCGCTTGCCATGAATGGGCCTGATGATGTTGGAAATTTGAGTTGTACTTGTAAAACGTGCAATCAATTTAAAGGGCATATATTGCCTGATGATTTTATGGAGCGCATAATTGAAATTTTCATGTACCAAATGGAAAGGAAATATGCTGATAGAATGAAATGGAAAATTGTACATAAACTTTTGGAAAAGATGGTATAGGTGTGTCGGCACTGGTGGAAAATTCTGCTGGTGTCGATTGATTAAAAGGGGGAGGAGTGTTATAATGTACACGTAAATGAATGTATATTATGAATAGGAGCTTATGTTTATGGTAAATTACAATAAATTGATGGAAAAATTAAAGGAAAATGGAATCACAACCTATACTATTCGGCAGAAAGCATTGATACCTCAAAGCACCTTAACAAAGCTGAAAATGTGTTCAGCAGATTCGATGGAAGAAATAGAAAAGAAGTTGGAAAAATACAAAGAGGAACATGATGGAAAAGATTTTATGTGTGATGTTAGCACAAAGACCATTGAAGATATTTGTCAGCTTCTACAGTGTCAGCCACAAGATTTAATTGAATGGAAGGTTGACTTAAAACCTGAGTTATCCTATGAAAGCAGATTCAAGGAAGAACAGTAATCACAATTAGAAAAGCGCCAACAGGAGAAAATTAATCTTCTGAAGGTGCTTTATTTATGTCTTGCTGCCGGATCGAATCTACTGCCTTATGCAATTCCATAGTTTTCCATTTGTCATGAACAATCTGCTGATTAAGGTTTGCGATCCGTTTGTTCATATACTGCTGCAACCATTCAATAAGAAAATTAGGTGTCAAACTTACAGGTAATTTCTGAATCATAAAGAATAGGATATCTTCTGTTTTGTTACATATATTATAGAACAGTTCTTTAAATCTATTACGCTTCTTTATTTCAATTTTAATCTGTATCAACTCCTTTCAAAGAAAATTTTAAAAAGTTATAAAGATCGTGGAGAGATTGCACACGTTTATCCCATATATAAAGTATAGGCTGATTAAGTGAAAAAGGCAATCAGATATGGTGAATTGCCCTTACATGAAAACATTTGATTTCATAGAGATGGTTTTTACGGCTATAACAGCTTAGAAAATGAAATAAAATCATACACGAAAAGAGTTATGGATTTTGTGTAAGAAAGGAAGCAGTATAGTTGGAAAATAAGAAATTTGCCTATATGAGAATATCCACAAATCATAAAACTCAGAAGATAGACCGACAACAGCAAACAATAATTGAATATTCAATCAAGAATGAATTCAGAGTTGACGAATTCTTTTCAGATGTAATTACAGGTGGAACTAAAGCAGATAATAGACCAGGCTATAATAATATGAAGAAACAGCTACGTAGTGGAGATACAATTATTGTTTCAGATATAGATAGGTTGGGACGAAATGCAGATGATGTTATTGTGGAAATAAAGGAGTTACAATCTAAGGGTATTCGTGTTGTGGCTTTAGATGTTCCGTTTCTGAATGACTGGCAGAAAATGAATGATGATAGTCTGTCTAAGATGATAATAGATATATTTGTCACGTTAAAGGCTCACATTGCCCAGCAGGAAAAAGAGAAGATACACGATAGAGTTATGCAAGGCCTGAATGTTGCCAGGGCAAAGGGGAAGAAGCTAGGTAGGCCGACAACGGGAGTGCCGAAGGAGTTTGTTAAGGAATACAATAAATTTCAATCGGGAGAGTACGGAAACATATCAGTCGTACAGTTTGCAAGGCTACAAGGAATCGCAGTAAGCACATTTTATAAGTATGTTACTATTCTAAAGGAAATCACATAAAATTACTGTGATTCTTATCATCTATTATATATAGAAGAAACACGCACAATTAAACTTAGTCCAGGAGGATAAGAAAATGCTGAATATCAAGGAAAGAGAATTAAAAAGGTTATTGGACTCCCAATATCAGAAAGGAATTAATCACGGCATTGAGTTAATGAAACAAAAGATTCTCCATGCATATAAGAATGGGAATCCGATCAGCATAGAAGGAAGGGTATATTTTATTAAATCAGATATAGAGAACTTGCGCAATATATTCGCTGATTTGGAAATAAATTAGGGAGACTCAAATAATGGCAAAAGATAGAGAAACACCATGTTTGCATTATGTGTGTGCTGGTCTATGCACAAAGGGCAGAAAAGCGGATCATGCCCATTACTGCCAGAAGTGTAGTAAGTATGAACCGAGAGCCAGAGTAAGGCATTTGAACAGGAAGAAACAGGAGTTAGATAAGATCAGGAAGAACTAAATAAATATTAAGAATAAGATGATATACAAAGTCCAATGTTGCTAAATTGATAAACATAAGATAGAATGAGTTTAGAAGTTAGAATAATAGGAGTAGTGGGGCTGACATTTTATGATCAAAGAAAATAAGTTGAGCAAAATCCGGGTTACCATAGGGCCTATTAGGTGGTGTCAATATATTGTTATTGCCGGTTATTTAACCGTTGGGGCCATGACATTAGCCCATGTTGTCTGGTACTTTGCAGCTAGAAGAATTCTGGCATGGCCAGCGGAAATCTATTTGTGGCACTATATTATATATCCTACCATTGGATTTGTTTTATTAACGGTAACGGCAGATTTACTCACTCGTTCAAACCGTGTACAGCTAATTGTAAAAGAATATATATCCTTATCGCTGTTCTTGATATTTTCACTTTATCTTTGCTTAACTCATAGGATTGCATCGGTTTTACTTGCCTCATATACGCTGACAATTTTTGCCTCCTGTATTTTCGCAAATGTTCGCATAACCAGATGGTCTTTTGGTATGAGCAGTATAGCATTGCTCCTCACCGGCGTAAAGCTCTATTTTGAGGGTGATTTGGATAAAGATATGATTATGCAGATATTCGTTGCATATTATATTTTACTTAGCTCCTATTTTCTGGCTAGAGCTTTAATTCGAAGTGGAAATGATAGCTTAATGATGTTAATTGAATATCAGAATCGGCAAAATAGCATGGAAGAACAGCTAAAGCTGGATTCATTCACTGGCCTTTATAATAAAAAGACCTTTGATGAATGGCTGCCTCAATTAATGGAAGAATGCAAAAATTCAAATAAATGCCTGTCATTAGCTATGCTAGATGTTGATAAGTTTAAACGGATAAATGATGTTTATGGTCATATGGCAGGAGATAAAGCACTTCTTCGTTTGGCACATATTCTTGAAAGCAATAAAAATGAAAATATTTACGTATTCAGAATTGGCGGAGATGAATTTGCCATTATATTTAAAGATTATTGTGTAAAGGAAGCCTATAAGGTCTGTGATGGAATGCGTTCAATGATGGGATCTTCCATGCATCACGACGCAGATAAAATACATGTGACTATTAGTTGTGGTTTGGCATGCATGAATCTTAAATATACTAGTTCAATAGAATTAATAAAGGCCGCCGATTCCGCTTTATATAAGGCTAAAAATAATGATCGTAATAAAGTAGTGATTAGTGAAGGTGCTGGGGAATGCGTCAATCAAGTAAGAAACTAGATATTACCATATACTTAAAATTTGCTATAATTTTATAATGTATTCTTCTTCCATTTGTAAAGGTGAGATTTTTTGATGATGGAATTATAATCCATAACATGATATAATATTTTTGTGAGATTTGTTGTCTAGGGATTGATTACCCCTTGATATATATTGATTGATTTCTGGAAAGGTCATGGCTGAGAAGTCATGGTTTTTCTGCATTAAATATTAGAAAGATGATGATTATTGGATAGACTGCAGTGGGAATTGTGCTATATAGTGCAATTCCTTTATTTTATTATTTCAATGAAGATTTTCTACGGTAAACTAAAAATATTGACGCTAGAAAACAGAGAATGTCGTTTATATACAATAGGTAATGTGGTAGAATGGAGGAAAGCATATTGAAGAACATAAAAATAGAATAGCTTTGCCAAATTACATTAATTAAGTAGTGGGAGAGAATGAAATGAAAACTGGTAAATTACTAGAGGAATTAATTAATATTGCGCAGACGCCGAAAACGGATTTTGCAATCTACATGAATATGACTCCAAGCGGATTAAGTAAAATCCTGAAAGGTGGAAGGCTACCTTTACTAAAGGAAAAAATAGAATTCTGTGGAAAGGCGGCTACTTATTTCGCCGACGCTTTATATGGTCATAGCTGTTATTTGAAACTCATTCATTTATTTCCGGTCATATATGATTTCAATTCCAGATATGAACTAGAAAACTTCCTGTTCTATGCCTTAGAATATGCTTTTGATGAAGACTTTGACGAGGAAAACAATGGAAATCTAAGCTTATATAATAGAAAGTCAAGCTTTATTGGGAATAAGACCATATTGACCATGTTCTGCGTGATTGTTTCCAATTACATCATAAGCGATCATGATATGCCATTGGAATTTTACAGTAACATTCCTTTTTTTGAACAGGCATATTCGGATATTTTTCCAAGAGTAAAAATTATAAACTCACTGAAACTGGAAAGAGCTATTTTTAACTACTTTCTTAATGTTTCCAATATCGAAGAGTCCACCAGTGATTATGGTATAGTACCTTTTTCCTCTATCGTTAAGGCGCAGGAGTATGTTGATTTGAATTTTTGGGAAATAACAAAGGATATAAATTGTTCCTTTTTATTATTAAAAGGGAAATTTCTTTTGCTATTTAGTCTTCCGTTAGAAAGAGTTCCGCTTATGACTTTAATTTCTGATAAAAGTTATTTAAACATATTTTCGGATGCACTCGTAAAAAAGGAGACAAAGAAAATAAGTTATAGTGGGGGAGAAGCGGCAGCTGCCTTAGAAATGGATCCTTCCATTCTTTCTAGGCTTACGGACAAGCATGTGGATGCCGTATATAATTTTATACCCATAGGCTATTTAATAGGTGAGAAGGATTTGGAAGCTGTAGGGGGCTTGGAAGTTTCAAAAAGAGTTATTTTAAAATTTTTTCACAGAGTTATGAACGAGGAAACCACTTTTTTTATGGCAGTCAATGCGATGTTTGAATTTGCCACTATAGGAAAGGCTATTGTTCCACTCTTTGGCGCTATCGATTTTTCGCCAAAAGAGAGAATCCAATATCTACAAAGATTTAACACCTTAATTAGCGATAGAAGTTATGAAAAGGTTAGAGCATTGAACGGCGAACAGCCGAAAGCGGCAGTTGTCTGTTTACAAGGACTGAATGTGATTTATATGATTGATCAAGATTATAAGAATGAAAAAATCCATTTCTTTAAAACAGATATATTTCAAAATATCATAGAAAAGCAAATAGCAAAATATGCGATAAAGGTCATGGAGTTTAGTCCTGAATTGTGGCAAGCTTATTTCAACGAGGTGACTAAGAAACTTGAACGAATTGGATTATAAAACTATTAAGAGGTTGATAATGTTTTTGGCACATGGCATTTACAAATACTACTAAAATGCATTGGAGAGGAATAAAATATAGAAGATACTATCGCATTGTTTTTAAAGGTCACTGCAAATTATACATTATTATGGGACTTAAAAGTTTTATGACCACTGGTGAAAAATGGGTTTGCAGATGTGGTGAATCCGCCACCACAGGAAGAAGTTGTCACCTGGTGACAGCTTTGAGGAATATAGTTCGGTAACTGACACGATTAGTATAAAATGAGCAGGCTATAAATCCTTATTTTACAATGGATTTATAGCTTTTTTGTCGTCTGGATTAATGTGATCCTGCTGCAACTTTGCCGGAAAACACATAAATTTTAGCGTATCTCGAAAATCCCTTTATTTACAAGGGTTATCAAGATTTTAGATATTTAATTCATTAAAATATAGTTGTCAGAATATTTAGCTTTGCTTGTAAATACGATGTATTACCGAACATGGTTTCGAACAGAAAACAGTTAAATATTTGAATTGTCAGACAATAAGGAAAGCATATGATGTGTCAAAAGTACTTTATTTGTAAGGGTTTTACGCATTTTTGCGAAAAGGTCAATGGTTAGTTATCTGACATTAATAATAGTAAATATTACTATTCCCAGTTCGAAGTTGTTTTAAAATGAATGATATGTATGTGAATGTATTAGTTTCGTATTCAGCTCGGAAACCAATATCAGAAGACGCGGTGACGTGGGTGGCTCTGCTAGGAAAATGGGATTACGCATTAGGGAGTTGGAAAGGTTGTACGGGGTCAGAGAAGGTTCTGCTAATACCAAGGGAACCATTGTGGGCGAAAAAAATTCGTTCACACAAGAAGCTTTGGCAAAAAATATGGACATAGAACTTCGCACTCTTCAAAATTATAAACTCCTCTCAGATATGATCCCCGAATTATCGGATTTAGTCGATACGGGAAGCGCAACTAAACTATTTGTATCAGACTTGTACAATATTAACTTGATTCCCATGTCCTTTTATAATATTAATTAAATCATCTGTTTTTACCCACACTGTTGCTGTATTATCATTTGGATGAATGCCAATAAAAAAGTCTTCATCAATAAAAAATTGCACTTTGCATTCTATATCATTTAAGATACCAAAAGGCGTCACGGCCCCCGGAATTAACCCCATAACTTTCATTAAGTCATTCTCTGACGCAAAAGATAATGGGCGTGTGCTGTTTTTTTGCCTGAATTCCTTTAGGTCAACTCTCTTATCTCCTTTAACCGTGATAAGATAATAATTTCTCTTTTTATCGTCACGCACAAAAAGATTTTTGGCATCTGCTTCTGGATATGGAAGGACAACATCGGAAATTTCAGCCATGTTGAATACGGCTTTATGTTCCGTGACCTCATACCAAATTTCCCACTTATTTAGATAATCGTAAATCTCGTGCTTATTCATAGTGCTTCCCTCTCTAACGACCATAAAATCAAATTTATTTAATTATAGCAGAGAGCGAACTAAAAATAAAGCACCGCATATTTATTATCACAATATAAAGTGCTTTAAAATATAAATGACTTTGTCTACACTCTGAAACTACCGAGTTATTCGGTAGTTAATCAATCGGATATCGCATCTCAAATTGGCATATCGGTTGCCACTCTTCAAAACTATAAAATGATGGCAGATATGATTCCTGAATTGGAAGAACTTTCACTGTTATCAATCCATTATGAAACACAATATTTAGGTGTACGTGTTTAAAATATACTATATATAGTTGAACTATAAGCGGATTTATGATATAATCATTGAAGAACAAACATTCGAGTGCTGCCAAATGTAAAAGAGAGGATTTTCAATGACTGATTTTTGGGATTTTAAAGAGGAGAAAAGAAAATTGGAAAAAATACAAAAGAAAGAACTTTACCAAATTAGTACGCAGGTAGATTCATTTTTTTTGGATAAGGCTCCGCTATTAGGTTTTGAAGAAAGACAAGGCCAACAGGAAATGGCTTATGATATTGTTCAAGCAATGTTGGACAAGAAGCATCTATTAGTAGAGGCTGGTGTAGGAATCGGGAAAACCTTTGCTTATATTGTTCCGCTGTTATATTATCATAAAAGGTATAAGAGTCCGATCATTATCGCAACATCTACGATAGCATTACAAGAGCAATTAGCAGCTGATTTAAAAACTATTGAAGACATTTTTGATTATCACCCTGAAATTCTAATTGCCAAAGGCCAGACTCATTTTTTATGTAAAGATCGATTAGAGACATTTTTTTTGGGGAAAAGGAACACCCAAGATTATGAATACTATAAAGAAATAAATAGGGGTGGTCACGAGAAAAAAGATTGGAATATAGATGTTCCAGATAGAATATGGGATAAGATAAATGTTTCTACATTTAATCCCAACAATTGTAGGCAGAACTGTCCTCATAAAGATTACTGTTTCTACTACCGGTTGCGGATAAACTTAAAGAAGACAGACGGGTTTATATTATGCAATCAAGACTTATTAGCGATGAATATGAGAAAACGTAATAATTTTAATAATGAAATATTTTCACCTAATTTTAAATATATAGTTATAGATGAAGCACATAACTTGGAAAGCCGGGTAAGAACATCATATACAACACATTTAACTTATTATGATTGCAAAAGCATAATAGAAGATATAAAAGGTATAAACAGAAGATTAGGCTCTGTATTAGATAAAAAAATTGCACGCTGTTTGACTCTCATTGATGAAGTGTTTATAAGTCTGTCTAAGCAAATAGCTAGGCAGGATGAAATTGCGACTAAAGATGATCGAGACTTAGAACGGTATTATGTTAAAAATAATATAGAAGCATTAGCTGAATTGGTAACAATACTATGTGAATTACATGATTCTGCCTCTATGGATTTTGGTATGGAAGATACATATAAAACACGTAGTGAAGATGAGTCACTTGAAAAATTAGAGGTACAATGTAATTTTTTCTCATCTTTACTTGAGACCGATCAAAAGGATATTTTTTGGATGAATAGTAAATCCAAAGATAATAGCAAACCCAAAGATAAAGAGAATATAATAATATCTAAATGTCCTAAAAACGTTAATGAGTTGACAGAGAGCTTGTTGTTTAACAGTAATAATTTTAGGGTCATTATGACTTCGGCAACCTTGTCAAATGATGGAAAAGGCAATTATGACTACTTTAAATCAAATGTTAATTTACCAGACGAAGAGACACTAATATGCGATTCAAAAAAGTCTCCCTTCGCCTATGATAGCCATGCCATGATATATTACACTGAAGGTATACCACATCCAAGTAATGAGAGAGAAGCTTTTATTGAAGCAGGTATCAAAGAAATTATTAATCTTTTGAATCTCACAAATGGTAAAGCACTGATATTATTTACTGCTAAACGGGACATGCTTGAAGTATATAAAATATTGCACGAAAGAGTTCCATACAAGATCTTAATGCAAAATAGTAAAGCGTCGCAGAATGATGTGATCAAAGAATTTAAAACAGATACGAATTCGGTGTTATTGGGAACTGGTTCATTTTGGGAAGGAATTAGTATTGAAGGAAGGGCCTTATCAAATCTTATTATATTCAGATTACCATTTCCAGTACCAGAACCAATTATCGACTACAAAAGAAGTATTAGTAAAAACGGTCTAATGGAAGTGGATGTTCCTGAAATGATTATAAAATTGAAGCAGGGTATAGGTAGATTAATTAGGAATGAAAATGATTTTGGAATTGTTTCAATAATAGATCCCAGATTAGGGAACGGCAGTAAAGCACCATATAAACAATTGGTTTGGGATGCACTTCCTATAAAGAATAAGTCTAGTGATATCAAAAAAGTGGAGACATTCTATGCAAAAGTTGCACGAAAAATGGTAGATAAAAAACGTGCAGTTTAGATAATCACGATATTGGAGTGAACTCAAAGACGATAGGAGTTATTCGCTATCGTCTTTTTTGTCTACAAATTTAATATCCATATCCAAATTAAGCACTTCACATATCTGAAGCAAGGTTGAATACTTAGGATTTGCATTTCTAAAAATGTTACTAATATTCTGTTGTGTCGTATCCATGAGGGCAGCCAGCTCCTTCATCTGAACATCTTTTAAAATCATAATACGTCTGATTTCAGCCATCAGCTCTTTCGGTGTATACGTCATTATAATCTCTCCTGAAAGTATAGTTTAAGTGTAATAATCAATCTACATAAATATTATACAATATAAAAGTGTATTTTTGTGAACTATTATTACACTTTAAACTTGTATAATGCATATAAAGGTGATATAATGAAGAAAGTAAATGTAAACCATGAGAAGGGAGGGTAAAAATTCAGTGACAGCATATAACAAATATGACATAGTGTACGGTAAATCACCTCAAAATGAAGAATCAATTCAATCTGGATACCGTCCCTACCTTATAATTTCTAATAATATCGGAAACAAATACTCGCCGACACTTCTTGCAATTCCCTTGACCAGTAAACTCAAAAATACAGATCAGCCAACCCACACAATTATAAAATGTGATGATGCTAATGGACTTAGTGAAGATTCTATGCTTCTTGCGGAGCAGACAACTACTATAAGTAAGTGTAAGACCAGGAGGATCGGCAGAATCACTGATAGAGAAATGCAAAAGAATATATTTAGATGTTTTATTTATTCGGCTGCCTATGGTGACTTTGACCAAGATTTAAAAGAGTTGCAGTTTTGTTGAAAGGAGTATAGTGATGGCACAATTAATAAGATTAAATAGAGAAGAGGCTGCTAAGCTGCTGTTAGAGGATAAATGTGATATTTTCCTTGTAGTATCACATGATTTAGAAAAAGACAAACCTCTTGGAAAAAAGAGAGTTGATAGAAATAATGGTATCATACTGGTAAGCGATTCAAAGACCTTTGTATTGAATAAGGATAATGATGGCGAGGATTCATTTTCAATACTTTCCTTATACAGTGCGTTACAGAGAGATGTTTTTAATATTGAACCCAGGGGAATAAAGCATGATATGATGTTAATTCCGTATAAATTATTGGAATAAAAACATGTTAAAAATGTTCGAATGTATGTTCGAAAAGCAGTTGACAAGAACATATGTTTGCTTTATAATCGAGTTAGTCCAAGAGATTCAGATTTCCAGAAATAAAAATTGCAGCCTGCCTAGAATCATAGGTGTTGGAAGCACCTCCTCTAAACAGACTGCAATTTACATAATTAATAAAAGTCATAAACTCATTTTTGGAAGAAATGGGTTTACGCAACATAGCGGAATACTATGCTTGACTCTATTTTACATAACTATTTCATAATAGTCAAGTTTTTTCAAGCAAATCGGCATTTCTGCTATAACTCCATATTTTAATGAAAATTTAGAGAATTACTTTATGAACCTTATTGCGTATATGATAGGGCTTATAAATGAACTTTTGTAAACAGAATATAACTCGTTCTATTGATAGAAAGGGAGGTTATGATTGATTAAAAATCATGTTAAGTGGCAAAGACCAGCTTGTGACGGTTGTAAATATTACAATCCAGAGTGTCGGCAAGGAGCTTGTGACTTATTTCCATATAAAATAAGGAAAATACCCACTCCAACGGCAAAAGAACTTGATTCATCTTAGGTAAAGGGCAGAAATGCCCCAATATTTTTACATTTCAAATCAAAGTTTATCATTACAAGGTCAGAAAAATCAACGCACATATATAGAAAGGGGTGAGTATGTGGAACTAAATAGATGTGCATATGTCATTCTAGGAATTTTAAGGACTAAAAATGCTACTGATAAAGTGCATGGCCTTACTATTGCTGAAATATCCGCATTGGAAAGGGTTAGTAAGCCAAATACAATTCATAAGAGAATAAAGGAAATGAAAGAAAATGGATTTGTAGATGATGGTGTAAAGGCTGGGAAAGCAAAAACCTATTATCTGACAGAAAAGGGGCTTAATATTTTACCAGAAAAAAGGGAGGAAAAGAAAAATGTATAAGAAGGATCACATTCAGTTTTATGGATTTTTAGGAATCGGGCAGTTCGGAGGAAATGCCACAAAGAAATTTGAAGAAGCTGGTTATCCTTGCGTGGTTGCCAATAGTTCTGTTGAAGATTTGGCGACAAGAGGTGCAAAGAACAAATTCCATTTCAGAAATGGTCAGGGGTGCCATAAGGATAGGAAAAAGTCTAAAGCATTATTAAAGGAAAACTTAGAATTACTGATTGATGAAGTAAGAGCAAAGATGCCAGCAATCACTACAATATTCATATGTGCTTCATCTGCCGGTGGTACTGGTTCTGGAATGTTGGCAGCCGTCGCCAAAATACTAAGTAATCAGCTTGGAATTAACATTTGCATTGTAACTGTACTTCCAGATAAATCAGAGAATTTCCAGTCATATGCGAATACGGTGGAACTTTTTCAAGAAATAGAGAAATTAGATGTTATAGGAGCCACTTTTATATTGGATAACTCAAAGAACAAGGACAAACTGAAGATTAATGAAATCTTCTTCACTCATTTAGATGCATTGCTGACTAATGAAAACGGCGGTGATTATGGTTGCCTGGATCGTAGTGAGATTAATAAATTATTAAGCACACCAGGAATGGCCGTTATATCTAAGCTCGGCAAGGACAATGTGGACAAGTTTGTATCTACCCTTACTAGTGCTAATATCTATGCACCTATAGAGCCAAATAAGGTTATCCGCTATGTAGGAATTATGAGTTGCAATACTCATGTGGAATTGGATCAACTGTATTCGGTAGTAGGGACACCAATTGACTGCTACATAGGGACCTCGGCGCCATCTAATGTATGTATGCTGGCAGGACTTACATTGCCCAAAGCAAGATTAAATGAGATCAAGGCTATGGCACAAACCAATGCGGAAATCATTCAGAAGGGTATTAAGGCAGCAAGTGACGGGCTTTTTGATGATTCCATTGACTTTTTGGGGGCATTTGATACAGAGACGAAGCCTAAAAAAGAAGAAAAGGTATCAAGTCTGGATATTTTGAGTGAGTTTTTATAAAAGAAAAGGTAAAGAAAATCAAAGAACAGAGAATTACACAGTGGGTAGTTCAAAATTACTCACTGGTATAACTTATAAAAATTAAAATTATGGAGGATTTAGACATGAACAGAGAGCAGAGAAGAAAAATGGCAAAAGAAAACGGAACCAACGTTAATAGCAAGAAGAATTTTGTTCCAATGGGAACAGCGGATATTTCTATGAAAGAATTAAAGCACGATGCCAACCTGAAAGAGTGCGATGAGGAGCTTACAAATTTATATATGGAAGTGTACAAATGGCAGGAAGAGAACAAGGTTAAAAACATTATTGCAAATCACATCATCACAGCAGCTATGTCATATATGGATTCATTATGCTCTCTAAGATTTGACATTACGCCAATTGAAGACAAAGTGCTTATAAGAAATACTATGGGCTGCATTTCCAACGCAAGCAACTATTTTATTGGAATATGTGCGAATGGTGAAAAAGTTTCTGTATTGGAAAAATTAGATGTAAACACTGAATACATATCTATACCTCTTATTGATGGAGCGGTTATTTATGAGAGTGATGAATTACCAGAGGAATCTTCAGTTGATGATTTGTATGCTGGATTTGTGTTAAAACATGCTCATGAGTTACTACCATTTCTTTCACACTCAAAACCTTCTTATATTGCCGGTGATGAAATGTATGTTTTTAAAGTGTTGCTTATGCTTATCGAAAAGACGAAACAGTTATTACCAGAAGCACAGGTGAATTCCACAAAATTTAATATCCAGATTTAGAACAGAGAATTATATGGTGGGTGGTGAAAACCACCTGCCAAACTGTCAAAATTGAAATGCATATTTCATAGGAGAATAAGGAGGATATGAGTGTTAGAAGAAAAGGTAGAAAACTTTAAAAAGATTATGAAAAAAGGAACGTGGAGGGAAAGGTATTTTGTTGTAAGAAGTGATTATTTTATTAAATACAATCTAGGTGAAAATGCTTTATGCCAAAAGATATTGTTAGATGCTGCATTGAAAGATAAAGCAAAAATGGTAAGAGCAGAGGCAATTGTAACGTGTAATCAGCTTAAAATTACAAAAGATGGACAACCTATAAAACTCAAGAAAATGCCAGATTTAAATATTGCTACAAAAATGAGCCAGGAGTCTATAAAAGAAGTAATCTTTCTAATTGCAATGGAAACCGATATACCCATGTTTCACCGAAACAGAACTTTTACAGGTGAGGAGGGTAAAAAACTTAGTGTCAAATTTAAAGAAATTAATCCTAAATTATATGATGTTATGGACGGCTACTTTAATTCTGGAAACATACATCGTAACAATAATAAAAAGTTACAACAATTTTTATGTGCTAACTTGCATTTTATAAGTAATAAAAGGATCGATAAATATTACTTAAAACACCCTGAGAGGTTGAAATACGAAGATTCTGAGTATAGAAAAGAAACTAGTGAAAAAATTGCGCAAAGAAATAGCAAAATAGATAACATGTAAGGAGGATTTAAAATAAAAGGTACAGTAAAATGGTTTGACGCAAAGAAGGGATATGGCTTTATTACAGATTCAGAGGGGAACGATGTTTTCGTGCACCACAAGCAAATTAATATGGACGGTTTCAGATTGTTTCATGATGGGGACATTGTCTCCTTTGAACTAGGTGAAAGGCCAGGGAATGACCGTATTCAGGCTGTAAATGTGGAGCCTATATTGACACTGTCTATGGTGGAAGAAGCCTTAAATGAGGCTATCATAGACGCATATGGAAATAGAATTTTGTATAAGGATATGAGCCTTGAACAATTGGCTGCAAGAGCAGGAATTAAGGTTAAGCAGGAAGTAGCATAATTTATTTAAGATATTTCCCGTTACCAGACGGAGAATAACATATTAGATGGAAGCAGATAGGCTTATAAGCTCCTGTCCTATCATCTAACTATAAAATCAAAACTATGGAGGAAACCGATATGAACAAAATTATTAAAACAGTATTAGACAAGAAAGAAGCAAGTGCAGTTGACTATTTTGAATTTATTAACAAGTTTGACATTTCGACGTTGCACGTCCAATCAGAAAATCAAAACATACTTTCAATGTACATAAACACTTTTGAAAAAATCAACAACACTTTGAAATTTTCACAGAGTTGTACAGAAACAAAATACACTATTTTAGAATCTGATATTACTTCAATAGATGGAAAAATGTTAGACAATATGGACGCCTTCCACATTACGATTAAAATGAAAAATAAACTAAATTTAGACATAACAATTTTTCACACCGATGACACAAAAATAACTGTCAAAGAACACTTCAACGAAATTGAAGTAGAAGAATTAAAATCCTATTTGAACAATGAGTTTCACAGACCACATTCAATGTATATTGCCGATATGTTTTCTGTTGAAATATCTGGTGAAAAAATATCAGTAAAAATTGACGAAGACGAAGAAAATGACAGAAACATTCTTCATGTTGGAAATTCAGAAACATCATTTAAATTTGATTTATCCGAAGAACTCAATCAAATTTTCTTCAAAAATGGTTTCCTTGATACCATTCTAATAATACCATTTGGACAACCTTTTATGCATGTAAGAATATTTTGTAAAGATGTTTCTAAAAATTAATAATTTTCTGTTTCCAAACAGAGAATAACATATTAGATGGTACTCATGATAGGGTACGGCTCCTATCCCATCAACAAACTATTATTTGAGAGTTGGCGAAATGCTGACTCTACATAATAAAAATCGGAGGTATTTATATGTTTAAGAAATTAAGAAAATATGTGAAAAATGTGGATTGTGGACTGATTGAGCAAAAGGTAAATGTAATTGTCGAAAGCAACGAAGACTTGAAATTAAGTCCAGACAATAATTACTATGAACAGTATGGAAAGCTCATGGAGATTAAGGATTATATCGAAACCCATGTGCATGGAATTACAGTTAAGGTTAGCGGTGGTGAGAAAGTTTTAAGTGATGACTTAGGCTATGATAGACGGCCTATTGTTGTCAGAACAGTTAAAAATGACGAGCCTAGCTTTTACAATGAAGTTGCGGTTAATGGTTTGCTGATGGACGAACGAGATTGCGCTATGCGAGTTTATGACGATTATATCGGTACTTTCCTCAAAGGGGGTAAAAGCGTAAAGACTGGAACAATTTCACGGTGGGAACAGTTTATTGCTAAATGGTTAGATGATGCAGACTTTTACGATTCTGGCTATTATTGTGAAGACAATCAGTTATTCAGAATCAAAGAAGATAATTGCGAATCAATCATTTCCAACGTTGCAGTGGAAGTAACTGGATTGGCAGAAGTGAATAAAGATTCTGATGATATAGATACATTGAGTTTAGTTATTATCTGTAAGGACAAGCAGATTCTTCTTGGATATGAGGGATATTACATTTACAACATTGAGAATGATAATAAGTTTGAGTAATGGCTTTACTTAGAAACGGTGAATTCTAAGTAGGAAAGTAATGTAAACGGCATGTGTCAGTTTCGGCACATGCTGATATTAAATAAATCGGAGGAAATTATAATGGAAGGCTACGGAACAATAACAAAGGAACAGTTAGAGGAAGAACTTTTTAAGATTTACCAAAAGCATAATCTTGAGTATTACAACGAAGATATGACCGTGAGATATGACAAACTTAAATCATGTACAGAAGTTGGCGTGTTTGGCGGTGACATTGATAAAGTAATTACAATTATGAGGACATTGCATGATAAACCAGATTTACGAAGGTTTTATCCAGATAAGAAGAGAATTCTTATCCACCCCGTAGAAACGACCAGAGAACCCGTATACGAGGATTTCATATCAAGGGTAGACTTTATCAACCAGACGGGTATTTTCGTCTCACCAGGCTATTTTGAAACCATCTATGACGATTTCAAGGATTCAGGAGTTTCGGTTGATGAATTCGTAGGAAACTATGAAGCAAAATATTCAACGTGTGTTGAGGAATTAGAGTTAAAAGGCACACTCAAATATGAAACAACTGATGATGCGGTTAGCTGCCTATGTGTATATAATTCCGATCCTTTATATGAGCCTAATATTTGGGAAGTTGTGAACAATCTTGCAGTGGAATATGATCACCAATGGCGGTCTAAAGATGAAACTGTTGAGAAATACCAGAAAATAATTAAAGAATTGCAGGATATCAACGCTAGATTAATGGATATTGCAACAAGGCAGATATATCAGTGAATCAGTAAGGCAAGTGTAATTCATACTTATCTTATAGGGAAAGGAACAATATGAAAATAGAAGATGTTAAAGTTGGTGGCACTTATTATGTCACGTGTAAAAGTGATTGCAAGAGTTGCTTCAAAGTTGTTGTAGAGAAAATATTAAACGAAGAATCTGTTATGGTTATGCCTAAAACGCATAAGAAAAATAAGGAGCCAACACCGTTTGTAATCTACATATCTGCTTTGCATGATACGGCAAATAAAGCAGTAAAAGGATATAAACAGCACCATAAAAAATAAATTGGAGGACAAGCAATGACAGAGTTAAGGTTGGATAGATTAAGAGAAATAACAGGTGTATTCATTACGGAATCGGATTTTCAGGTAATAGAGCTGGCTTATAAGGACTACCTGAAAGATAGCGGGCAGTCAGACAATGAGTATGCCGCCGAGCGGTTCGTTGAGGATTGGAAGGAAGAACAGGAATCACTTGGTACATTTTGTGAGACTACAGATGGGACTATTAAGTTCTACTGTATGGAAGGTTCGGATAACATCAAGGTAACGTCCGGCGAATTTCTGAATAATCTTGATATGGTTTCCTACCACTGGGAAAATATGTGCCGTAGGGATTGGAGAGTATTCAAAGAAATTATCGAAACGGGCTATGTAAATAAAAAGCTGCTTACGAATATCTTAGCAGAAGAAACCATTTCTCACGAACAGATTTATCAGTTGCAAGAAGCCATGAAAATAAAACTTGGTGAACTTTTGAATAAGTAGATTAGCCGGGACGGGGGATATTTTCTCCCGTCAAATATTAGATAGAAATGGAGAATAGAAGGTATGGATAAAGATACTACAAGCAAAATATTAAGTGATTTTATGGACAGGAATAGAGAATATGCTATTGAATCATATTTAAAGACTGAATCAAAAGGAGCCATTATCGGAAGATTTACCATTCCATGTGAAAGAAGTTACAATCAAAACACAAATGGCGGAGACCGATTTAGGATTACATGGGGAAGACCTCAAAACGGCTTGATAATTCCATATGGTGATGTAATTGCTTGCTATCAGGTAAAGGATGAGTATGGAAGCCAGACAGTTCATGTGATTATGAAATGTGGTGTAACAATTGAAATTGAATGTTGTGGAGATAGGGTATAAGAAGAGGGAGGAATAAAACTATTATAGTTACAGTGGAAAAGAAAAGTTTTATTGTTTATAGTCAGAAAATGTCTGGTTATTTGATGCAAAAGGGATTTGTACTTGTGGATATGCAACCAGATTTAAAGAAGTCTGGTAGAAATGTGTTCTTTTTTAAAGACTCACCTCAATTGAAATCGGCAATAGACGAATATATGAGCCGATAAATGGAGGTGTGCCAATGAATAAATCAAAACTAACATATGAAGATTTTAAGACTTATTTACCAGATTATAATTTTGAAGATAAACAGCTTATGTTTTTCGAAGAGACATTTGAAACAATTATTCATAACAAAGATACATCAAAAGTTACTTGTATTGCAGACAGACCAGGGATAGGAAAATCTACATTTATCAAGTCATTTATGCACTGTTGTATCGGAGACTTTTTTTACTGTGGGCGACACGAACCTCAAGGATTAGTAGTTGTCACTGATTCCATAAAACGATTAGAGGAGTTGTCTAACGGAGAAAAAGATAGAAAAAACGCAGAAAAATATTGGGGCGAAGTTTTTGAAAGTTTTGGTTTTAGTAATCATTATAAAAATTTTGAAAACAGTGTGATTGTTTTGCGTTCTGATACTCCTTTTATGGAACAATTGATTAAGCAGCACTACAAACCCATTGTTCTATTGTCAACCCAACGTTACTTTATGTTAAGTGAGAGTATTCGAGAACAGCTATTTTCTTTCAGCTACAAAAAACAACCGCTTAAAAGGGATATAGTTATTTTTGATGAATGTCCGTATTTCTCTGAAACAATAAATATTAATAGCGTAAATCTGACACGGATAGAATCTGCTTTGTACGAAGGACTATCTAATGAAGTAGAAAATAAGGATTATGTAATTAAAGAGTTTAAGACCTTTAAGGATAGACTCCTTGATCAGATGGATAATAAAGAAAACTTATCAGAAGATTTGAATGTCATATTATATTGGAAAGATGAAAGGTATTCAACAATTACACCAAATGATACATTATTCTTTAAGGTTATTACGGAGAATATGGAACCTCTTTCCAAACAATATAATGCTATTTTGAAAGACCTAATGTGTTTACAGAAAATTGCAAAAGACGGCGCCATATTCCATTCTATTAAAAAGAAACACGGAAATTATGAGCGTTCTCTTGTAATGGTAATTGATAATAGAGATTATTTTTACTTAAATCAGGATAAAAAATTTTTTGTGTTTGATGCAACTGCCGATATTGATCCACGCTATGATTTAGATTATGTGGAGATAGTTGATGGTAAAAAGTATAACATACCTCTTAATATGACAATTACAAATGTAAAAATGTCCACAAGTAAAAATGCTCTTTGTAATGGAAAAAAGTCCTCTTTTAATACCACAAACGCCATTATTGAATACATAAGAAATAAATTAAAACATTATATAGGCAGACCAAAGGATATTCTGATAGTGCTGTATAGTGATTTAATTAAAAGATTTAAAGACTTTAAATATATAGGGTATTTTGGTAATTTAAGGGGATTTAATGATTTTAAAGACTTATATAATATGGCATACATAGGCATGAATCGTTTTCCCAATATGGCATATTTTTATATGTATTGCGGTTCCCATATGGAAATTTATCAGCGATTATCTGAAATGACCGAACAAGAGTCTATGGATTTTTTTGATGGAATAAGCAAAAATCATAACAAAGAATACCAGTACATAATTACACAAACTATGCTTAGGTGCATTCTTGCAGATTTTGAGCAGAATATATTTAGGTTAGCAATAAGAAATTATAAGAATACAGAAAAAGTGCAAATATGGACTTTCTATAATGTAGATGATGATTTGTATGGTGAATTATCATCAATGATAGAAGACAGATATAAGGCTGTTGGAACAAATTTTGAGTATGAAGATACGCCTTTGAGTTTGAAGATAGACAAGGTAAAAGACAGAAAACCACCTGACGGTAAAAAGATGACAAATGCTCAAAAAATTGTTAATTGGTGTGATTCACAAACTACTGGAAAACTCTTTAAATTGAATGAATTACTATCTGATACTGGATTGAACAATGATTCATTTAAGGACACAAAGAAGAGTAATCAAACTGTAAGATTATTATTTGAACAAATGCAGACCGATAAAAAAGGATATTACAGGATTAGCTAATTAAATTTTAGGGGGGTTTACCTAATATATTATATTAGAGAATCACCCCCATTATAAGGACAGTGCTAATATGTTATCTGATTTCTATATAAAATAATAATGGGGTAACAAGTTAAAACCTCGATTGGATTTATGTGTAGCCCCTTGTGGGCGGAACATAAACCTATATCGCAGAGCGATCCACTATGATGAGAAAGGGTAGAATGGATAAAAGCTACAGAATAAAGATGGAGAATAGGTTAAACAGCAATACGTTGACCGTTGAATATGTAATAAGCTGCATTGCTAAATATGAGAGCAAAATCAATGAACTGGCTTATAAGGAAAAGCAATATAGAAATTGTTCTTATTGTAATAATTATAAATTGGATTTAGATAAAATGATATCATATCGACAACCTTTTATTGATTTTCTTATGAAGGATTATCATATGACACTTGATGATATAAAAGATTCTATATCTAAGGTAAAGGAGAAAAATATTCCCACTAAAAATGTATGTGACCAGATAAGAGACATAATTGTATCTGGTACTTACTTAATTGAGTAGGTGAGTGCTTTGCACAATAGTATTTCTTCCGGCTACGCCTACAGAAATCCTGTATGTGGGATTATAGAAGGAGAATTAGATAATACATATAAAGAATGAAAAATATAAGATTGGAGAAAAGTATGACAAAGGAACAATATACTGAGAAATTATATAACCAGTTTTCCACAATATTAGATAAGTTTATGGATTCAGATATTACTGGTAATGAAAAGGAGCCAATACTTGAAGAATTAAAGTTTATGATTGATGAAAAAATTAGAGAAATACATTATGACGAATTTATGGAATATTAGTCTCTGACAGTATATGTACGAGCTTGCTAAAAGCGGCAATCTCATACCTTGTTCGCAATCTGAAGATTGCTCGCAGATATAAATTTTTTAAGAGAAAAGGAGAATTACTACATATGAATAGAGAAATGATTATACAGAATATTATGATTAACTATGATAAATATGGAATTACAGAAGAAATGGTAAATGAGATTATAGATAGTGGATTGGAGAGTGGTGCCAACTATGATCTTATTTATCTGGATCTGATGAAGCAAATTAGTGAGATAACAGGAGAAGAATTTGTCTGTATGCCTGAAGATATGGCAAGAGTCTATAATGTTCCGGTGAAAATGATTTATGAAATGATTGAAGAGGGAAGAGAAGAATTGATTGCTTCCGGTGAAAATCCAGATGAATATTTCAAGGAAGTACCTGTTAATAGATTCATGATGTAACGGGAGGGATATTACAATAAACACAACAAAAATTAAATATATAAAAGTCGTAGATAAGATTTATATGGTGTCGGCTATTTCATTCTCAGATATGCATATACAAGCGGTAGAGACGGATTTAGATACATTAGATATTCCGGCCAGTGAGTTATTTGACCTTTTGGAGTTGGACGAATTTAGCATTAGTTTTGAAAACAAAAAAGGACAGGCTGAAATTATTTGTCTTGATGAGTGGAAGCGTAATCAAATTTGATGGAATTGATGTTTTACACAGTGGTTTTTGAAGATCGCTGATGTAGAAGTCAAGATGTGGCGAGTTCGTATTTTTGAGAAATCGAGGCATGTCCGTTTCAGACACTCCTTGAATGACTGCTTAAAATTAAGAAGTCCTCATTTGGGCGTAGAAAGAACAATCCTGAGAAAGACAGGAAGGCATTGGCAATATATGTAGAACTGAGAGGGTATAAGCAAGGAGGAGATAGGAAATCAAAAGTCCAAACTGGACTCATGAATTTGGATGAAATTGCAAAAGAGTTAAATATGTCCAAAACTAATTTAAAGCGGGCACTCTCCATTGAACGTAATCTTACAGATTCAATGAAAGAATTATTGGATAAAAAGAGAACAAGTAATGATGGTAGCCATAAAGTCAGTTGCAATGAAATCCTAGTTTCAAGATGGGAATATTTTTTAGGAAGTTGCAACTTGCAACCTCCTAATTTCTAAGATGAAAAATATTAAGTGTAATTGGAGGAAAAAGTCATAAGTATAGAACAGACAGAAAAGAGCAGTGCTATTAAAATTAAAAGCATACAGGCAGCAAGCCTTTACAGGTATAACAACGGATATCGTTTTCGATTATCTAAGGGAAATGGAGTGTTTTCATATAAGGAATCATATTTGGATTTTGGAAATGCTGTTATAAACAATGGACTGTTTGCAGAATATGTTCGTAAACATGGTGTGACTGTAAATAAGAGAAATACCAGTTTAGATTTTATAATGATGAAATTTGATTGGGGAGTTGACGAAGATGATTCCGATAAAGATAATATCAAGCCAGCTAAAACGTCAAAAGATTTAAGAGACTATTATTATGAAACAGGAGCAAGTATTACTTGGAAAAATTATAATTCCAAAACAGGGAAAGAAATCATTGGTTCTGAAAAGACCGTGTTATATAAAATGCTTATGCGAAGCCCTGGGAAAGCAAAAGAAGGCCATTGCCTTTTTATAAAAGATGATTTGCTCAATAAGACTAGGGATTTTCTAACAATGGGACTTTGGAATAAAATGCTAAATGAAAAGGGTGCACAAATAGTAGAAATGTCCGCTTATGCACCATTAATCACAGCTACAGCCATTGATTACATAAATATTCCTATGGAAAACATATTTGTGCTAGAGGACAAAGAGGTATCTGTATTTAAAAAAGCATTTACCGTAAAAGAACATGATGTTGATAGGTATAGAGAACAAAGAGATTATCCTGCTTTTGAAGAATATATCAACCAATTTAATCTTACGTTTTATAAGAAAAAGGTAAAAAGAAACCCTGAACTTACATGGGTAGACCAAAAGAAGAAGGCGCTTGAAGCGCATGGTATAAACGTGGATTTATGTCCAATGAAAGAAGTTGCATATGTTAATAGAGAGTGTTACGTCGACAGAGAGAGCAAGGAATCTCAAATTACTAATGTTTTGTGGGACGGTATGGGGTTAATTGATAATTCTATATTCCCGGAGGGCATGGAAGGGTTTATCTACTGTCGAAGTCATTTCTTTAAATCCTGTTTATTTAGAGGGAAAATACAGGACTATTTTAAAGATCATTATGGTGATAAATACGATACCGCTTATGAAATTGATATGATTGGTCGCAAAATTAAAGTAACGGACATAAAGGTGATTGTTACAGAGAATTCATTAAAGTGGATGAAGTTTTTAAAATTAATGAGTAAAGACGGAACGATGGCTTCAGCTTTTAAATATTACGATAAGTTTATGAAGAAATATGGTGAAAGATTTGCAATCGTGAAGACTGCCCATCGTAGCAAGTGGGGGGACTTACAGCGAAGCTCATTTCAAGCAAACAATACATTACCAACTACAGACTGGAATATCTTACGTGAGATAGCAAAAGATAGCGTTGAATACTTTAATAATCTAAAATTGAATGACGAAGCATTTCTTCAGCATTTAAAGGCAACAGGAAGCGCCAAATACAGTATCAACAATGTTCTGATTGACCTATATAGGCTAAATGATAATTTTAGATATATGGAGTATTTTAAGCGTAAAAGAACAAGTATTATTAATGAATTTAAGAATCAAAGGTTAAGACTTGGAAAGCTGCTACAGAACGGTGACAACTTAACAATTTGCGGAAATCCTATTGCAATGTTAATGAAGGTTATGGGAAAAGACTTTCAAAATGAGCAGTGTTTTAAACAAATTCCGGATGGAATACAGTGTCATACAACCAGATTTGCAGATGGAGAAAGGATTGCTGGATTTAGAAGTCCTCATAATTCACCAAATAATATTGTCCACCTTGAAAATGTGTATCCTGAACCTATTAGAACGTACTTTCCTGATTTAGGTAGGAATGTTATTATCATTAATGGGATTGAAACAGATGTTCAAAGCAGATTAAACGGCCAGGACTTAGACACCGATGCAATATATGCCACAAATCAGAAGCATGTTGTTGACCTGGCTAGGTTGGCTTATATGAATTATCCTACTATTATTAATGGGATTAAACCAACTGGGGTAAGCAAGTATGATAAAAGTATGAAATCCTATTCTGAAATGGATTCAACTATTTCGTCTGCTCAATATGATATTGGTTTTGCGAGCAACATTGCCCAATTGGGTTTGAGTTATTATTTCGGTGAAGGTTGCAAAAATGAGGAATTAGAAGATATATTTATTATATGCTCTGTACTTGCACAAGTGGCTATTGATTCTGCAAAAAGAAGTTTTGGAATAAATGTTAAATCAGAATTGGGAAGAATATCAAAAATGCCATGCATGAAACGTGAGCCGAGATATCCTGTGTTCTATGCAGATATTCAAAAGAACAATAATAAAAGAAAGAAAGGTAAGAAGTTGGAAATTAAGGAAAGTGACGTTGCATTCTTTAATTGTCCAATGGATATTCTGTACAGAATTATTGATGAGGGCGTAATAGACCTTAGAAAGCATAAAGATTTGAATACCATAACTTTTTTGGAAAAAAAGGTAGGTGTAAATTCGATATTTGAATATAAAGCTAATAGGGTGAAAGCTGATCGAAAGCAGTATAAAAAAATCATCAGTATTGTGCAGGAGTATGATAAAAATGTGAGGATACTTGATTTTGATAAGGAAAACGACTCTTATTCTAAAGATCGCCTCAATGAATTTGAAATCTGTATGGGGAAGTTAAGTATACTAAAGATAAAAGAAGATGCAATGTATTCATTGATTGCATATGCATTTGAGTCAGGGAATGAAGATATTAGAGATAGTATGTTGACTGTTTTATACGATAAGGACAAAGAAACTTTCCTGGAATGTTTCAAAAAATTAGAAAAAAGTCCACAAAAAAATTGGGAAACCCTTGTATTATAAGGCTTTCCAATATTTGCCTGTGAAGAGAGGGCATGAAAGAACCGTAAGTCGAGTAGTGTTCTTTCTTTATTATTTTATTTTTATAAAAATGTGCAAAAATATCCATTATTATAATACTATATTGTTTAGTTGTTGTATATGGTAATAATGCACAAACATTAATTTTGCTGCAATCACATGCTTATATTCCATTGCGTTGCAAGAGTGATGGTTTATATAGATGCCATATCTTTCAAATATGGCAATACAGTGGGGCATATCTACTCGGAGGATATGCCTTACTTAATCTAAATATTATCAAGAAAAATGAACATAACAATGAAAAAGAAAGGATTATTATGTCGCAAGAAGATTTAAGGAATATTTATATTATGAGATTAGAAAGGGAAAAGCAAAGCTATATTGCGAAAACGATAGGAATTGATGCAGGAGTTTTATCGAAGTTTCGTAATAAGAAAATTGACTTATACCCTCATTTATTTGAAAAGTTGGAAGCATATCTCTTGGATAAGCAATAATATTTATGGAGTTATAAAAGAACTCCCATCACACCTCCTCCTCCAATAAGAATATATGTTCTTGTAGAAATTTGGAAAATTATATACTCACAATTTAAAGAAGCCTTGCATATAATACATATTATGTATTTGAAGAAAAGAGTTGATTATGTTTGAAGAAAGAGGTATTATAGTTATATCTGTATGCACTTTAAGCATATATTGTGGAGGTTACATATGTGAAAGAGATAATAGGCTTTCATGGCACGAAGTTGGAGAATGTTAATTCAATTATTTTAGACAATTTTAAGATTGCCGAAATAAAAAAAACAGACAATCATTGGTTAGGACATGGAATATATTTTTTTAATGATTATGAATTGGCGAAGTGGTGGGCAGACACAAAAGTAACATCGCACATTAAAAAATATGCAAGAAAATCCATTGCGAGTGTAGTGAGAGCTAAAATTAAAGTTGAGAACATTATGGATTTAGATAACCCTTTTGTAATGAATAGGTTGGAGCAATATTGTCAAGAATTAGAAGAAGAAATTGTTGCACAAGGTATTATCTTGAATTTTGTTATGGGTGATAATTCTAAAAAAGGATTGATTTTAGCAAAACAACGAAAAAGATGTTTTTGGCTGGATAAAATAAAACAAGATAAAAATATAGATGTTTTTATTTATACTTTTACAAAAAATGATCCATCCTATGCAATAAGTAAATACCATGTAAGTGCAATAAAAGAGTTGGGGTTTAATTATAATGAGAAACAAATATGTGTATCTAAGGTTGAGTTTATTGTTGAAAGAAGTTCTATAGATGAAAATTCTGTTAGAGAGGTGATAATAGTATGACGACTAGAGAGCAAGTTGAAATGTTGGCAAAACGATATGGTGTAGGTATATCGTATACTACCCCTGGAAATGGTGGTTTTATAGTAGATTCCACTAATAAAGTATATTCTAGTATGAAAAAAGATCTTTTGATGTCATTTAAAATCGAGAGTTGTGAGTTGAAAAATAAAGATGAATATTCAATTTCGAATAAAATCTCTTTATTGGCGGCTTAGGTGAAAAATAATGAGAAATAAGTCAATTATTGAAAAATCAGAAAGTATATTATCGGCGAAAAAAATATATTTTGAAAAGATATTTTTTCAAAGAAGTAAACATAATGGTAATATAATTAAGTTTAGTGACACTGGTATAGGAAAAGAAATAATAGCAGTCAATGAAAATGAATACAAGTGCTCAATTAATTTAAATATGTCGGATAATGATGAGGACGCAACTTTAGAAATAAAAGTTTCAGGCATTTTTGAATTAAGAGGCGATTTTGATGAAGAAACTAGGAATGTAATAATAGCAAAGAATACCATGGCTATACTATTTCCATATTTACGTAGTCAAGTCACATTATTAACCGCACAACCAGATGTGGAGGCAGTTATTTTACCACCAATTAACATTAATGCTTTATTGGAAAATTTAGAAGATGAATAACGGTATCTAACAAAATTTAGAGTCAGTCAATAGACTGGCTCTTTTTGTGTATAAAAATAAGATAGGAGAAGAAACGAGTTAATAACTCAAGCAAATCCATAT
>NZ_DAMAUN010000051.1:0-43393 GCF_032078915.1 Lacrimispora sp.
CCTTTACTGCCAATGAAATGAATTTTAAATACCAGATACCGGTAAATGCTGAGGTTATTTCTTCTATCGGCGTGGCACTGGCTATGGTAAGGGAGATGGTAGAGCGGACCATTCCCAATCCCACTGCGGAAGACATCGCAGCCCTTAAGAAAGAAGCAAAAACTTTGGCCATGAACAGCGGTGCAGTGGAAGACAGCATTGAAGTCTATGTGGAGATTGATGAGCAGGCCCAGAAGGTCACAGCCATTGCCATGGGTTCCACAGAAGTTAAGACCACGGACTTAATGAAGAATTGTGATGAAAAAGAAGCACTTCAAATCGCGGCGGAATCCATTGGCCTGGAACAGTCAAAGATGAAGATGGCTGGAAGCAATGGTTCCATATTTGTAGTAACTGCAGAAAAAGACGGGAAGACTCCCGTGAGAATGATAGATAAAAAGGGCTTTGTGAAAGTGCAAAGGTCCAATGGTACGGTACTGGTAACAACTAAGTCCAGGCTCCGTGAGGATTTAAAACTGGCTTGGGATAAGGCCAGCAACTTTTCAAGTGAAGTCAGGATCAACCCGGATTGCTATATTGCCGCAGAATCCAGGGTCATCGATTATTCCGGAATTCCGGCCCTGGAACAGGTATCAGGACTAGCAGGAGTTGAGCTTATTGATATAAAAGAGGATGCAGAAATCATCCTGGTCCTGGCGCGCAACGAGCTGTAAGAGATGAAGCATATGCAGGAACTGATAGAAAAAATTGCTGCTGTTTGCGATGTGACATGGTATAGCCGGGTGTTAAAAAATCACCCGGCTTCCTGTGAACTGTCAGAAGAGGAAGAAAAGGAAATTCTGTTTTATTCCATGGAAACGGCAGAAAAATATGCATCAGAGTTTAAGGGACGCTATGGGAATATTTCCGGTGTTTCTCTTGCAGGTGCAATGGGATTATCCATAAAACGGACAACAGAAGAACTGAGAAGACCATTTTTATATATGGGAATATTTGAGCCGGAAGAAGGTACTATCATGTTAAATGATAGTACCTTAAATGCAATGAAAGATTTTATAAGAGAAAATGATTTGTCGGAAATAATCCGGGATGAAGGACTGGAAGAGGTAGTTCTGTTCCATGAAATTTTCCACTGGATTGAAGAAAACGCACCGGGGATCTATACCCGCAGCAAAATGTTGAAAAGACCGGTATGGAATCTGTTTCCCAGGTCCAGAGGCCTTGACGGGGCAGGAGAGGTGGGGGCCATTCATTTTTCCAAGATAATGAGCGGGATATCCTATTCTCCCTGCCTGTATGAAATGTGTTTATTAATTAAGACGGGTGTTTGTTCTATTGATTTTTTCTCCTCTATCCTATAAAATGAAATATGATTATTTTATTGTTGGAAAATGACGATTATAGAAAAAATATGGTCAATAATAAAAGGAGGTTCAATGTTGGAATTATATAAAGGAACCATATCAGCTTCCGATGACGGCCAGGAGGAGGCTTCCCGCCAGGGAGAAAGCACAGATAACAATGCGTATCAGCTTCTCCGTGAGAAAATCCTGGATCTTCATTTAAGACCGGGAATCAACTTAAGTATCAGGGATATTTGTGATTTATTAAACATTGGGCGCACTCCGGTCAGGGACGCGCTTATAAGGCTTGAACAGGAAGATCTGGTGACCCTTCTCCCCCAGAGAGGAACAAGGGTGTCCAAGATAGATTTAGATAGAGTGGAACAGGAGCGTTTTCTAAGGCTGGCCGTAGAAGAGGAGGTTATGAAGCTGTTCATGGCATGCCATACTCCTACGGACTTAGTGGAATTACAGAACAACCTGATGGAACAGAAAGCCTTTGCCGAGATGGGCAATGGGGATGTAAGGAAGTTTTTGCATATGGATGATGAATTCCATAAAATATTTTACCGGGTAACAGACCGGCTTTTCAGTTTTCAGACCATCAATAACGTTGGAGGCCATTTCAGGAGAATACGGCTGCTTAGCTGCCGGGAAGCGCAAAACATAAAAGAGATTGTTGCCCAGCATGAGGAGATCATACTCGCACTGCAGACAAGGGATACCAAAGAAATGCTTTACGTGCTGCAAAAGCACCTTTTTAAATTGGACAGGGACAAAAAAGAATTAATTAAAAAGTACCCCAGCCTGTTTAAGAGAAACATCAATGAAGACTACGTGAATATTCCATGGACCGATGATTTCTTTGAAACATTTCAGTCCTTTCTATAGGGGAGAGATGGAAATGAAAAACTCAAGTAAAAATATTGACAATTAACACTTCCCGTGTTAGAATTTTTTAAACCTATGAGGAAGAGCAAGTACCATTGTACTTACCACACAGAGAGTTGCAGGCGGTGGGATTGCAGCAGGGAAAGGCAGTTGGGAATGGGCTTCTGAGGGCGAACTGAATGGTAAGTAGGTGAGCCGGAGAGTAAACTCCGTTAAGAAATTCAGCATATGTCAGTATGCGTGAGAGGATGCAAATATGCATCAAGCCGGGTGGCACCGCAGGAGTTATGACGATACATACTCTTGTCCCTGCAATAATTTATTGTGAGGGATAAGAGTATTTTTTATTTTAAAAATCTACTTATCCCGGAAGGAATTATGCCCAAAAACCATGGGCAGGAAAGAGGAAACACCCTACGGGTATACCATTATGCCCAAAAACCATGGGCAGGAAAGAGGAAAGGAGATTTTATATGAGTGAAAACAAGATTCCCTACAAAATTTATCTGGAAGAAAGCGAGATGCCGAAAGCGTGGTACAACGTACGTGCCGACATGAAGAATAAGCCGGCGCCTCTTTTAAATCCTGGAACCTTACAGCCAATGACAGAAGAGGAACTTGGAACTGTATTCTGCAGGGAACTGGTAAAACAAGAGCTGGATGATGATAATCGTTTTATAGAAATTCCGCAAAAAATACTTGACTTTTATAAAATGTACCGTCCGGCCCCATTAGTAAGAGCATACTGCCTGGAAGAGAAGCTTAAGACTCCGGCTAAAATTTATTACAAATTTGAAGGCAATAATACAAGCGGAAGCCATAAGCTGAATTCTGCGATTGCTCAGGCTTATTACGCAAAGGAGCAGGGGTTAAAGGGAGTGACCACTGAGACCGGGGCAGGGCAGTGGGGTACGGCTCTTTCCATGGCATGTTCTTATCTGGAGCTGGACTGCAAGGTCTATATGGTTAAGTGTTCCTACGAACAAAAACCTTTCCGCAGAGAGGTAATGCGTACCTATGGAGCAAGCGTGACCCCATCTCCGTCTGAGGAAACAGAGGTAGGAAGGAAGATCCTGGCTGAGCATCCCGGAACCACAGGAAGTCTGGGCTGTGCCATTTCTGAGGCGGTGGAAGTGGCAACACACACAGATGGGTATCGATACGTACTGGGAAGCGTTTTGAACCAGGTGCTGCTGCATCAGTCGGTGATCGGAATGGAAGCCAAGATTGCAATGGATAAATACGGAATCAAGCCTGATATTATCATTGGTTGTGCAGGCGGCGGCTCCAATCTGGGAGGACTCATATCTCCGTTTATGGGGGAAAAACTCAGGGGCGAAGCAGATTACCGGTTTATTGCGGTAGAACCCGCATCCTGCCCAAGCCTGACACGGGGCGTTTTTGCTTATGATTTTTGTGATACCGGAATGGTTTGTCCGCTTGCAAAAATGTATACCCTGGGAAGTGGATTTATTCCATCAGCAAACCATGCAGGAGGCCTGCGGTATCATGGAATGAGTTCCACCTTGTCACAGCTTTATCATGACGGATACATGGAAGCGCGTTCTGTAGAGCAGACAGCTGTGTTTGAGGCAGCAGAACAGTTTGCGAGAGTAGAAGGGATCCTTCCGGCGCCGGAAAGCAGTCATGCGATTAAAGCGGCAATCGATGAGGCTCTGAAATGCAAAGAGACAGGAGAAGAGAAGACGATCCTCTTTGGACTTACAGGCACAGGATATTTTGATATGATGGCATATGAAAAGTTCCATGACGGAGTGATGACAGACTATATTCCAACGGATGATGATTTAAAGGCTGGATTTGACGGAATTCCAAGATTCCCGGGGAATATGGAATAAAAACACAGTTTGTGAGAGATAAAGGCGGCTGGCAGAAGAAGACAGGTACTATTTTTCTTTTGTCAGCCGTCTTTTACTGAATTCTCATAAATTCATCCGGTGTATCCATACCTGATTTTGCTATAATTTCTGTGACAGTTGTAGAAATCCCTATATTGTGGTATGCTATAAAGGAATTATGCCCAGAATTTACCTGGTTTTAAAAAGTGTAGAATGGAGGCTGGCATATGGCGTTAATTTTTTGGCTGATGGCCGTTTCCTGCATTATTTATTATGTTGTGATCATTCTTTATTCAGGTCTGACCACGTCTCTTTCTTTTATATGGCTTGTATTTGCTGCCATATGCATATTGCTGCCGGTGGGCTGGGAAGCCTATGTGAAACATAAGGATAAGGTTCCCTTATGGATTCCGGTGTCGGTGATTTCCATGTGCTGTACCGGAATTCTGATATTTCTGGTGGTGGAAATCCTGGTATTTACGGGAGTTGCTGCACGGGATACTTCCAATCTGGATTATGTCATTGTATTGGGAGCCAGGGTAAAAGAAACAGGAATCAGTAAATCCTTAAAAAAACGGCTGGATAAAGCCATGGAGTACTTAGATGACAATCCATCTACGATTCTTGTTCTGTCCGGCGGACAGGGGGATGATGAACCTGTCAGTGAAGCCGCAGCCATGCGGGATTATCTGGTCTTTAACGGAGTAAAAGAGGAACAGCTGATTTTAGAGACCCGCTCCACCAGCACGGTAGAGAATATTGCATACAGCCGTGTAGCCATTGAAGCAGATCAGGCGGAAAGGAAAGCCCGCCGTCTGGATCAGCCGATTTTCATGGAGCCGGGAACCTTTGAAGAGGTGCCGGATAAGCCCATTAAAATTGGGGTCCTCACCAGTGATTTTCATGTATTTCGGGCGCTGCAGATTGGAAAAAAATGGGGAATACCGGATATTTATGGCATATCCTGTGGATCTGACCCCATTCTTTTCGTACACTTTTGCGTTAGAGAGTGCGCAGCCATATTAAAAGACAAATTAGTGGGCAATATGTAATTACACGAATGCCCGTGGGCAGGCGAATCTTCCGGATTCGCTTGCTGCACTGCGGACTCACGTATAATATGAACATGCAGGAGGAAAAAACACAGAATGAATCAGTTTAAAGACCTTGCAGCCTATGAGGTTGTAGAAGAAAAGGCAATAAAAGAGATCAAAGCATCCGGATGTGTACTCCGCCATAAAAAAAGCGGAGCCAGGCTGTTCCTCGTATCCTGTGATGATGAGAACAAAGTATTTTCCATTGGATTCCGTACCCCTCCGTCAGACAGCACCGGTGTTGCCCACATTCTGGAGCATAGTGTGCTCTGCGGATCAGACAAATTTCCGGTGAAAGATCCGTTTGTTGAACTGGTAAAGGGTTCCCTTAACACCTTCCTAAATGCAATGACCTACCCAGATAAAACGGTATACCCGGTAGCAAGCTGCAACGACAAGGATTTCCAGAATTTGATGAACGTGTACCTGGATGCCGTACTACATCCAAATATTTACAGAGAACCAAAGATATTCATGCAGGAAGGCTGGCATTATGAACTGGAAAGCCCGGAATCCGACCTGATATACAATGGAGTAGTATATAACGAAATGAAGGGAGCATTTTCTTCTCCGGAAGAAGTGCTGGACCGCTACACCAGGAAAACTCTTTTCCCGGATAACTGCTACGGTCAGGAATCAGGCGGAGATCCTGCCTTTATTCCAGACCTGACCTATGAAGATTTTCTGGCATTTCATAAGAGATATTATCATCCCTCCAACAGCTATATTTATCTCTATGGGGATATGAACATGAAAGAAAAACTGGAATGGCTTGATAAAGAATACCTAAGCCAATACGACGAAATATCAATCGATTCCAGTATCCCAAGACAAAAACCATTCTTAAACCCGGTAGAGGGAGAGACTTTCTACTCCATTACCGAAGGAGAGACCGAAGAAAATGCCACCTATCTTTCCATTAGTACAGCCGTGGGAACAGACTTGGATCCCAGGCTTTATATTGCATTCCAGATACTGGAATACACCCTTTTGGATGCGCCGGGCGCGCCTTTAAAGCAGGCTTTAATTGATGCCGGGATCGGCCAGGACATTTTAGGAGGATATGACAGCGGCATTCTTCAGCCCTATTTTACCATCATTGCTAAAAATGCAAACAAGGAGCAGAGAGGAGAATTTCTCGCTGTTGTAAAAGGTACTTTAAGAAAGCTTGCAGATGAAGGCATCAACAGGAAGAGCCTGAAAGCAGGAATGAACTATTACGAATTCCGTTACCGGGAAGCGGATTACGGTTCGGCGCCAAAGGGCCTGATGTATGGGCTTCAATGCTTGGACAGCTGGCTCTATGACGGAGATCCGATGATGCACTTAGAATACCAGGATACCTTTGATTACCTGAAAAAAGTGGTAGATGACGGATATTTTGAACAGCTTATCAGGGAATACCTTTTGGACAATCCTTTTGAGGCCGTCTTGACCGTAAGCCCCAAAAAGAACTTAACGGCAATGGAAGATGAGAAGGAAGCGAAGAAGCTTGCCGCATACAAAGCCTCTCTTTCAGAAGAAGAGCTTCGGGAACTGGCAGAACAGACCCGTGCTTTAAAAGAATACCAGGAAACCCCTTCTACCCAGGAGATGCTGGAGATGATTCCCATGCTTACGAGAGAAGATATAAGCAGGGAAGCAGAGGAGATCATATGGGAAGAAAAATCGGCCCATGGCGTCAAGGTGATCCATCATGAGATGTTTACCTCCGGAATCGGGTATTTAAAGGTGCTGTTCGATACTTCCGCAGTTCCTGTCGAAGATCTGCCTTACGTAGGATTTTTAAAATCCCTGCTTGGCTATGTAAATACAGAAAACTTCACCTATGGGGACTTAACCAGTGAGATCCATTTAAACAGCGGCGGTGTCAGCTTTAGCGTATCCTCGTATCCGGACTTAAGAAATAATGGAGAATTTAAAGGCTTTTTTATGGCAAGTGCCAGGGTGCTTTATGAGAAGCTGGACTTTGGCTTCTCTATTCTTGGCGAGATCCTGACCCGCTCCATTTTAGATGATGAAAAGCGGGTAGGCGAAGTCATCAGTGAAACCAGGTCAAGAGCCAGAATGAAGCTGGAAGGTTCCTGCCATTCGGCAGCCGTAGCCAGGGCCACTTCTTACTTTTCTGCCACCTCTTCCTTTAACGATTTAACCGGCGGAATCGGGTACTATGAATTTTTAGAGAATCTGGAAAAGGAATATCCTACCCGCAAAAAGGAGATCATTGCCCGCTTAAAAGCGGTCATGGAAAAGCTCTTCACCTCCAAAAACATGCTTGTCAGCTATACGGCAGATGAAGAAGGATATAAGTTGCTTCCAGAGGCTCTTAAAAAGCTCACAGACCTACTGCCGGAAGGAGAAGGAACCCGCTATCCCTTTGCTTTTTCAACGGAAAACAGAAACGAAGGCTTCAGCACGGCTTCCCAGGTCAATTATGTGGCAAGATGCGGAACCTTTGCGGGCAGCGGCCAGGAATATACCGGTGCTCTTAAAATATTGAAGGTCATTTTAAGCTATGATTACCTTTGGATCAATTTAAGAGTCAAAGGAGGAGCCTATGGCTGCATGAGCGGATTTGGCCGTTCAGGAGAAGGGTACTTTACCTCCTACCGGGATCCAAACGTAAGAGAAACAAATCGGATCTATGACGGAGTGGTAGATTATTTAGAGAGCTTTCAGGCAACGGACCGTGATATGACAAAGTATGTCATCGGTACCATCAGCGACATGGATGTGCCGTACCCTCCGTCTACCAGAGGAAACCGCGGACTTGCCGCCTATTTATCCGGAGTTGACCGGGAAATGATGGAAAAAGAGCGGGAAGAAGTATTAAACGCCACTCAGGAAGATATCCGCAATCTGGCATCTCTTGTAAACGCTGTTTTAAATACAGGAAGTCTCTGCGTCATAGGAAATGAAGAAAAAATCGAGGCGGATAAGGATCTGTTCGGAGAAACCAAGAACCTGTTCCACTCATAATACAAAGCCTTACAGGCATACCTTAATGTCCAAAAACGTGGACACGAAAGAGGAAAGGAAACCCCTATATGGAAAACAACTATAAATCAGGCTTTGTTACCCTGATCGGACGTCCAAATGTTGGAAAGTCCACCCTGATGAACCATCTCATCGGCCAGAAGATCGCTATCACTTCCGATAAGCCCCAGACAACCAGAAACCGGATCCAGACCGTGTATACGGATGAGAGAGGACAGATCATCTTCCTTGATACTCCCGGAATCCATAAGGCAAAAAACAAGCTGGGCGAATATATGGTAAGCGTAGCGGAGCGCACCTTAAAAGAAGTGGATGTGGTGCTCTGGCTGGTAGAACCGACTACCTACATCGGGGCCGGGGAGCAGCATATTGCAGAGCAGTTAAGCCAGGTAAAAACTCCTGTGATCCTTGTCATTAATAAAATTGACACAGTGAAAAACCAGGAGGACATCTTGACCTTTATAAGCACTTATAAAGATGTCTGCCAGTTTGCCGAGATCGTTCCTGTTTCCGCTCTAAAGGACAAGAATACGGATCTGATGTTGAAGCTTATCTATAAATACCTTCCAAAGGGGCCTCAGTATTACGATGAGGATACGGTAACAGACCAGCCCATGCGTCAGATTTCAGCGGAGCTTATCAGGGAAAAAGCCCTTCGTCTTTTAAATGATGAGATCCCTCATGGGATTGCGGTTACGATTGAAAAGATGAAGGAGAGGGATAACGGCATCATGGACATTGAAGCCGAAATCATCTGTGAGCGGGAATCCCACAAGGGGATCATCATTGGAAAAGGCGGTTCCATGCTGAAAAAAATCGGAAGCTCTGCCCGCAGGGAAATAGAAGCACTGATGGATACAAAGGTAAATTTACAGCTTTGGGTCAAGGTCCGGAAAGAATGGCGGGACAGCGAGTTGTATATGAAGAATTATGGATATAATGAAAAAGAAATTTAAAAGTGGTGGTAGGAATTGAGGGAAGTTGAAACCATGACGGGGATGGTAATAAAAGTTTCCCCGGTTGGAGAAATGGATAAGCGCCTTGTGATACTCACCAGGGAAAGAGGAAAGATCACCGCATTTGCCAGAGGGGCCAGAAGACCGGGGAGTCCATTCATGGCGGTAAGCCGCCCCTTTGCCTTCGGGCAGTTTTCCCTATATGAGGGCAGGGATTCCTATACCCTCCGGTCGGCGGAGATCACCAATTATTTTGAAGCATTGTCCCTGGATGTGGAAGGAACCTGCTATGGATCCTATTTTCTGGAACTGGCCGATTATTACGCCAGGGAGAATATGGACGGAACAGGTTTTTTAAAGCTACTATACCAGTCCATACGGGCGCTTTTAAAACCAGCTCTTAAAAATGAGCTGGTACAAAGGATTTTTGAACTGAAAGCAATGGTGTTAAACGGAGAATACACAGAAACCCCTCCCTGTCCTGTCAGTGATTCGGCAAGCTATGCATGGGAGTATGTGATCGCCTCACCGGCAGAGCATCTATACAACTTTACCTTGACAGATCCGGTGCTGGAGGAATTTGTCCGCTGTGTAGAGATCAATAAGAAGCGCTATGTAGACAGGGAATTTCATTCGCTGGATATTTTACACACCATGACTGGATGGAAAGTATTGAAATGACGGGTGGGGTTTGGTATAATGTTCAGGAATGCTATGAGCAGTGCGAATCAGGGCACGAGAAAATTTTCGTTGTGCTTGCACATAAGAAAATTTTCTCGTGCCCTGATTCATAGGGCGAATGCCCGTGAGCCCGTGAAGCCTGCGGCTTCACGGGCTGCACTGCGGACTTATGTGCTGCACTGCGGCTTCACGTGCTGCACTATTACAGTCAACACCCCCCAACACAACAGTTTCATAACCAGCACCCGAATCCGCGCAACAACGAATTCAATGCAGGAGGGAAATGGATGAAAAAAAAGAAAGCCTTTCTGGCTGCCATTCTAGCCGCCGGAATGCTGACCGGATGCTTAGGCAGGAGCGGTGGCGGCACCTTGAATGCGGAGAGCAGCAGAATTTATGTAACGGAAGAAGGAACCCTTCAGACCGCCACGGTGGAAACCTATGCGGAACAGGATTATTATCAAGCAGAAGAATTGAAAGCCTATCTGGAAGAAGCTGTTTCCGGATATAACGAGACCCATGGTCAGGGAGCGGTAACCCTGGATTCCTGTACGATGGAAAACGGAAATGCCAAAATGGTTTTCCACTATGCATCAGGAAGTGACTTAGCAGGCTTTGCCTCTCAGTATGAAGACAAAGATAACCAGGTAGATTCCATTACAGTGACCCGTTTGTCCGATGTCCTGGGGCAGAGCGAGTCAGAAGGAGTGGCATTTGTAAAAGCCTCTGATGGAAAACCGGCAGAAAAAAAAGCTTTGTCCAACAAAGGGGATAACTTTGCCATCGTCGTGGAGACACCCCAGCCGGTGACAATACAAACCCAGGGAAGGCTTTTATTTGTTTCCAAGAATGCAGTTATAAAAGATCGCTATACCGTACAGACAGCCCAAGGGAAAAATTACATCATTTTTAAATAAGAGAGGTTAAGATCATGGAAAAGACAATGGAAAAGATTGTGGGACTTGCAAAATCAAGAGGATTTGTATATCCTGGCTCCGAAATTTACGGCGGCCTTGCAAACACCTGGGATTACGGCAACTTAGGCGTAGAACTGAAGAATAACGTAAAAAAAGCATGGTGGCAGAAATTTATTCAGGAAAGCCCATATAACGTAGGCGTAGACTGTGCCATCCTGATGAACTCCCAGACCTGGGTTGCTTCCGGACATTTAGGCGGCTTTTCCGACCCGCTGATGGACTGCAAGGCATGTAAGGAGCGTTTCCGTGCAGATAAACTGATAGAAGATTATATGGCTGAGAACAATATCACCATCGAAGGCTCTGTTGATGCCTGGTCCCAGGAAGAGATGAAGAGCTATATCGATGAGAAGAACATCTGCTGTCCAAGCTGCGGTAAGCATGATTTCACAGATATCCGTCAGTTCAATCTGATGTTCAAAACCTTCCAGGGAGTAACAGAAGATGCCAAAAATACCGTATACTTAAGACCAGAGACAGCCCAGGGTATTTTCGTAAACTTCAAAAACGTGCAGAGAACCTCCCGTAAGAAAATACCATTCGGTATCGGACAGGTAGGTAAATCCTTCCGTAACGAGATCACACCAGGAAACTTCACCTTCCGAACCAGGGAATTTGAGCAGATGGAGCTGGAATTTTTCTGTGAGCCGGAAACAGATCTGGAATGGTTCGCATACTGGAAAGAATTCTGCATCAACTGGCTGCAGACCCTGGGAATCAAAGAAGACGAGATGCGTGTCAGGGATCATGAGAAGGAAGAGCTTTCCTTCTACAGCAAGGCAACCTCTGATATTGAATTCCTGTTCCCATTCGGATGGGGTGAGTTATGGGGAATTGCAGACAGAACCGATTACGACTTAACCCAGCATCAGAATACGTCAGGACAGGATTTGACATATTTTGACGACGAAAAGAAAGAGCGGTACATTCCTTATGTGGTAGAGCCGTCTTTAGGAGCTGACCGTGTGACCCTTGCATTCCTTTGTGCCGCGTATGATGAAGAAGAGATCGCAGAAGGAGATGTACGTACAGTGCTTCATTTCCACCCTGCCATTGCTCCTGTTAAGATCGGTGTTCTGCCGCTTTCCAAGAAGCTGAATGAAGGCGCAGAAAAGGTATATGGAGAGCTTTGCAAATATTATAACTGTGAATTCGATGACAGAGGCAACATCGGAAAGCGATACAGAAGACAGGATGAGATCGGTACTCCATTCTGCGTTACTTATGATTTTGATTCAGAGGAAGATTTCGCCGTAACCGTCCGTGACCGTGATACCATGGAACAGGTAAGAGTTCCCATTGCAGAGCTGAAGAGCTACTTTGAGGATAAGTTCCGTTTCTAAACATGATTCTGTTTATTTAACAGGCATCAGTTCATATAATAAAAAAGATGGAGAAAGAGGCATTTGCCTCTTTCTCCATCTTTTTATCTCTGTCTCTTATCCCTATCTATAATCTCTATCTCAAATCTCCACCTCTAATCCCTACCTTCTACCTCTGCCCCTTATCATAAGGAATCCCCTCTGCCTTAGGAGCCTGAGAGTTTCTGGAAGTGAAGATCAGCACGATCAAGGTGATAATATAAGGCACCATCTTATAGAAGTAACTTGGAATGCCCATTGCGCTTAAGAATGGGATTCCGGAATAGGCTGATGCGATAGCCTTCATGAGCCCGAAGAAAAGGGAGGCAAACATGATATTGACTGGTTTCCACTGGCCGAAGATCAATACAGCCAGAGCCAGGAAACCGTATCCGGCTACGTCTGCGTTAAAATTGGTGGAGGTGGGAACTACAAAGACCAGTCCTCCAAGTCCGCCAAGGGCGCCGGAGATCATAACGCCTGCATACTGCATCCGATATACGTTAATTCCGGCGGAATCGGCCGCCTGGGGATGCTCTCCGCAGGACCGGAGCCTTAAACCAAACCGGGTTTTATAAAGAACAATGGTTGAAAGCAAAAAGATTGCAATGCCTATATAAGTGGTGATATAAGCGTTCTGGAACAGGAGAGGACCGAAAAACGGAATCTTTCCCAATAACGGGACGGATGCAATGCGGAAGGTGTTGCTAAACTGGACCTGCTGTACTCCCTGAATAACACGGGCCACGAAGATGGCAAATGCGGGGGCGAACATGTTTAATGCCGTACCGCTGATTACCTGATTGGACTTCATGTTAATGGAAGCGTAGGCGTGGAACAGGGAAAATACCATACCGGTTGCCATGGAGATCAACACCGCAATGATGAGCTGGAACTGTCCGTTCATGGAGCCGCCTGTAAAATGAATGAACAGGATTCCGGTAAAGGCTCCCATGGTCATGATTCCTTCCAAAGCTATGTTGATGATTCCGCTTCGCTCAGAGAACATGGCTCCCAAAGCTACGATCATGAGAGGAATCATGAAATACATGGTCTGCTGAAAAATGAAATAAATTACGCTCATGATTTCGTTCCTCCTTCCTTAGCTGCTTCTGCTTTTTCGCCTTTCTGTCTGTGAATTTTAGAAAGAATAATCTTTACCATAAGTGCAAAGGCGCTGAAATAAATGATAACCGCAACGATAATATCAATGATTTCCGTTGAAAATTCAAACAGCTGTAAGTAAAATCCCCCGGCTGTTAAGTATGCGATAAAGATGCCGGAGAAGAGAACTCCGATAGGGTTGCTTAAGCCCAGCAATGCAACGGAAATGCCGGTAAAGCCTTCCGATGCCAGCACATCTTTGATTTCAATGTGCTTTCCGGTACCTGCCAGATACAAGAGCCCGCCTGCAAGTCCTGCAATGGCTCCTGCGATCACCATAGATAAAATAATGCTCTTTTTTTCATTGATGCCCGCGTATTTGCTGGCATCCCGGTTAAAGCCCACAGCCTTTAATTCATAGCCAAAGGTTGTCTTGTTAAGAAGGAGCCAGATCACGATCACCGTAAGGATTGCAATGAGGATTCCGCCGTTAACGCTGGAACCTGGGAATATCTTGTCAAGTCCCATCTTTGGAATGTTGGCTGTTGCTGCCACATTCCGGGATTCATTTCGCAGGTTATTAAATAAGGGCTTATAACTTTTTACGATCCAGTTAACCAGATACATGCCGATGTAGTTCATCATAATGGAAGCAATTACTTCGTTTACGTTAAAATAAGCCTTTAAAAGTCCTGGTACAAGGCCCCACACAGCGCCTAAGATGACGCTGGCAAGAAGGGCGACGATCCAGTGAGCCGGCCCTAAGGATGTCCAGAGGATTCCCACATAGACAGCGCCAAATCCTCCCATGATAAACTGGCCGGGAGTTCCGATGTTGAAAAGTCCTGTCTTGAAGGCAAACCCCACAGAAAGACCGGTGAGGATAATGGGAGTTGCATAATAAAATACCTGTCCAACACCCTTGGCTCCATGGGTAAATGCTCCTGATAAAATCGTTGCAAATCCGGGAAGAGCCTGCTTCGGATTGCAGAGAAACAGAATGATCAGGCCTACGATCAATCCAAGCACAATGGCAAAAATGGAAGAAAGAATTCCTGTATGGTCCTTTATTTGTTTCGGTTTCATGATTTGCCACCTTCTTTCTTTGCGCCTGCCATATAAAGACCCAATTCCTGAACCGTAACGTTCTTAGGATTTAGGTCGGCAACGATTCCGCCTTCAAACATGACCAGAATCCGGTCGCTTAAATTCATGACTTCGTCTAATTCCAGGGATACTAAGAGGATGGCGGCACCCGCATCTCTTTGCTTTATCAGCTGGCGGTGGATGTATTCAATGGCTCCCACGTCTAAGCCACGGGTGGGCTGAACCGCCAGAAGGATATCGGGAGTCTTAGAGATCTCTCTTGCTACAATAGCCTTTTGCTGGTTTCCGCCGGACATGCTGCGTGCTGTGGTAAAGGCGCCTTCACTGCTTCTTATATCATAATCCTGGATCAGCTTTTCCGCATATTCATAGATTTTGTCATTTTTTAAGAAAGTACTGCTTTGGAAGTCCTTTTCAAAATACTGCTGAAGAACCAGGTTGTAGGCCAGGTTATAATCCAGGACAAGGCCGTGTTTGTGCCGGTCCTCCGGTATGTGGGACAAACCATGGGTATTTTTGTAACGGATGCTCTTTTTCGTCACGTCTTCCCCATTGATGGAAACGGTACCGGTGCTCATATCGGAAATGCCGGTAATGGCATGGATAAGCTCTGTCTGGCCGTTGCCGTCGATGCCGGCGATGCAGACGATCTCACCTCTTTTTACCTTGAAGGAGACATCATGGACCATCTTTTTTGTCTGGCCCTCTCTTTTGGCCTCCACCGAAAGATCCTTTACTTCCAGCACAACTTCTCCTGGCTTGGAAGGATTCTTGTCAACGGTTAAATTTACCTTTCGGCCAACCATCATCTCTGACATTTCTTCAGGTGTTGTTTCTGCTACCTCTACCGTTCCAATATATTTACCGCGGCGCAGGACAGAACAGCGGTCCGCAACCGCCTTGATTTCATTGAGCTTGTGGGTGATAAACAGGATGGACTTTCCTTCCTTTACCAGATCTTTCATGATCTGCATCAGTTCCTCAATTTCCTGAGGAGTAAGAACCGCGGTGGGTTCGTCAAAAATCATGATTTCGTTGTCGCGATAAAGCATTTTTAAGATCTCGACCCTTTGCTGCATGCCGACGGTAATGTCCGATATGATCGCATCCGGGTCCACGAATAATTTGTATTTCTCACTTAAATCCATAACCTTTTTGCGGGCATCATCCATCTTTAAAAACCCGCGTTTCGTCGTTTCAATGCCCAGAACAATATTCTGAAGTACGGTAAAATTCTCTACCAGCTTAAAATGCTGATGAACCATGCCAATACCCAGAGCATTGGCATCCAGCGGCCCGGTTATCTTTTCTTCTTTGCCTCTGACCGTAATGACGCCTTTTTCCGGCTGGTACAGGCCGAATAAGACACTCATGAGCGTGGATTTTCCCGCGCCGTTCTCACCAAGCAGAGCAAGTATCTCGCCTTTCTTTAATTGCAGAGTGATGTCATCATTGGCGATGATACCAGGAAATTCTTTCGTTATGTGAAGCATCTCAATAATGTAGTCCATAAAATCCCCCTTAATTCGGTACCTATCTATGGGACCTGGTTAATAAAATACACCTTGGTATTTTTCTGTTTTATGAGAAATAAAAAAGAGATGCCGTAAGAGACCAGGTCTGTTTTGACTGGTGAATCAAACGGCATCTCCTTTCCTTTTTCCCGCCCATGCTTTCTGGGCATATAGGTATGCCTGGAAGGTATTCCTCTTTCTAACCCGCGCTATTTGGGCTTAAATGCCCGAAGGAAGCTTCTTTTGCAGGTTATTCTACAAAGTTAATTTTTGTCTTTTCAAGCTTTAAGTCAACCGTAGGATTGTTGTTATCCTGAGAAGGCTGTACAAGTTCGATCTTACCATCCTTTAACTGAGTAAAGATTGCATCATAATCCTGCTGTGTGAACTTGGTGAATTTGGAAGTATCCATTGGAAGTCCGATACCATCGTTCTTTGCTGTGAAGATGCTGGTTTTTCCGCCTGGGAAAGAATTGTCATAGAATGCCTTTACTCCATCGTAAACGGAAACGGACAGTTCTTTCATCGCTGAGGTAATAACAGTATTGGATTCATAGCTCTGGTCGACGTCAACGCCGATAACCTTTGTGCCTTTTTCTTCAGCAGCAGCCATAACGGAGTTACCAACTGCGCCTCCGCATCCAAAGATCACTTCGGTACCGTTCTGGTACCAGGAAGCTGCCATGGACTGAGCTTCCGGTGTGGCGGCAAATGCTCCTGTGTAGTTGTACATGATTTCTATGTTGTCGATTCCCATTTCCTTAGCTGCAACGTCAGCACCTTCTGCAAATCCGTAGCCGTAACGGATAACTGCAGGAACTGCCATACCGCCTAAGAATCCAAGCTTTGTATAGCCGTCTTTCACTGCTGCATAGCCTGCTAAGAAACCAGGCTCGTCTTCCTGGAAGAGGATCGGCATTACATTAGCCTCTGTTCTGAATTCTGAATAATCACCATTGTGAGGTTCGCCATCCAGAAGGATGAAATGAACATCTTTGTGCTGATCCTGGGCAAGGAATACAGGCTCTTCAAATAAAAATCCTGGGCAAACTACTAACTTGGCACCGCCTTCGATGGCAAGGCCGATGGTCTCGAGATAGGAATCCGTGGTACCTTCCTGGGGCTGGTAGTACTTGTAGGAAATATTGTTTTCCTCCGCATACTTCTTCATGCCTTCCCAAGCTCCCTGGTTAAAGGACTTATCATCGATGGTTCCCAAGTCTGTAACCAATGCAAGTGCATACCCGCTGTCAGACTTTTCTGAAGCTGCGGCTGTTGTTTCTGCCGTTTTTTCAGCAGCAGTTGTGGTTTCCGGTGCAGCCGTGGTAGCGCCGCCTTGATTGGAAGATCCACATCCGCTTAATGCTGCAGTCATCATGACTGCCATTGCTAATGCTAATGCTCTCTTTTTCATAATCTTGTTTTTCCTCCTGTTTTTGATTAAATTTCAGAGATACCATTAATGTATCACATTTTCGTTCTGGAAACAATCTCATTTGGTGTTATTTTACAGAAAAAATCAAAAAACAATCGAGCATTTTATGGAATATATTCCTTAACCTCTTACAATGGACGGATATTCTCTGATTTTACTTGTTATTTAAAAGAAAAATGATAGAATGTTAAAAGAATTGAAAAGGAGGATTTTTATGAAAAAGGCAAATTTACTGGAAGAACCGGTGAAGAAGTTATTTTTAAGGTATCTGATGCCATCCATCAGCGCCACTCTGGTTACTTCCATATATATATTGGCGGACACCCTGATGATCGGACGGGGAGTAGGCGCCATCGGCATTGCTGCCTTAAACCTTCTTCTGCCCTTATACAGTCTGTTTTTCGGAACCGGCCTGCTGTTTGGCGTAGGCGGGGGTGTGCTTTTGTCCATTTCCAAGGGAAAGGGAGATGACCATGGGGCCAGGGAATATTTTACGGCTGCACTCTGCATGGCGGCAGTTGCCGGTGTGTTCTATGTGACGGCAGGGCATCTGCTGTTTGATCCTGTGACAAAGTTTCTGGGGAGAAATGAAACCATGGACCTTTATGTCAGGGAATACGGAAGGATACTGGTATGGGGGGCGCCCGTATTCCTGCTTTCTTCTTTCCTGCAGGCCTTTGTCAGAAATGACAGAGCTCCTAAAATGGCAATGATTGCCGTGATCTCCGGCGGTGTCACCAATGTGATCCTGGATTATGTTTTCATCTTTCCTATGAAGATGGGAATGGCAGGAGCGGCGGCGGCCACTGTGATCGGCTCCTGCCTGACTCTTGGCATCCTGCTTACCCATTTATTTTCCAAGGGAAGTTCCTTAAGAATCGCCCTTGGCTTCAAATGGAGAAAAGCAGGGGAAATCGTGGTAAACGGACTTTCCAGCTTCTTATTAGAAACGTGCAGCGGAATCGTCATGTTTTTATTTAACCGCCAGCTTTTGGTTTACGTTGGCGATCTTGGAGTGGTGGTGTACGGGATCATATCCAACAGCGCTTTGATCGTTGCTTCTATTAATAATGGTATCTCACAGGCATCCCAACCTATTCTGGCCATGAATTACGGCGCAGGAAAAAAGGAGAGGTTAAAGGAAACACGCCGTATGGGAGAATTGGCCGTATGCGTTGCCGGTGCGCTGTTTGTGGGAGTGGGCATGCTTTTCCCGGCTCTGGTAACAGAGGCCTTTGTAAAGCCTGCGGACGATATTTTAGCCATGTCGGTTCCTGCTGTCAGGATTTATTTCCTGTCATTTCTTCCCATGGGATTTAATATCTTGTTCAGCACCTGGTTCCAATCGGTATTAAGGCCGGGAAAGGCTTTGTTCATCTGCCTGATGCGTGGACTTGTCTTAAGCAGCGTCCTTGTATTTCTCCTTCCAATGGCATTGGGAGTAAAGGGGATATGGTCCGTCATGCCGGCGGCAGAATTTTTAACGCTGGGGATCTGCCTGGTATTGCTGAAAGAAAATAAGTCTTTTTTGACTGAAAATTCTTAAAATTGTTTTGTTAAATTTTGGCGGTAAAACATGGATTTTAAGATGGAAAATTCGTATATGCGAACTAAAATCGCATATCAGAAAATGACTGACTATGGAAGTACTTTCATGGTAATTGTATCGAAAAAAGAGCTAATTTTTGGGAATAATTACAGAAACCCCCTTTACTAGTGTTTGAATTATGCTATAATATTTGCAGGGCTTTTTTGCGTATATAATCGGCAGAAAAGCTGGACAACCAACACAATTTGAGGAGGAAATTTACTTATGGCAAGAAAATGGGTTTATTTGTTTACCGAAGGTAATACAAGCATGAAAAACCTGTTAGGAGGAAAAGGCGCCAACTTGGCAGAGATGACAAACTTAGGCCTTCCGGTTCCCCAGGGATTTACCATAACAACAGAGGCTTGTACTCAGTATTATGATGACGGCGAGAAGATTAACGATGAGATCATGGACCAGATCATGGAACACATCACTAAGATGGAAGAGATCACCGGAAAGAAGTTCGGCGATAAGGAAAATCCTCTTCTGGTTTCTGTTCGTTCCGGTGCAAGAGCATCCATGCCAGGTATGATGGACACCATCTTAAACCTTGGCTTGAATGATGAAGTAGTGGAAGTTCTGGCAGCAAAATCCGGTAATCCCCGTTGGGCATGGGACTGTTACCGCAGATTTATCCAGATGTTCTCCGACGTCGTTATGGAAGTGGGCAAAAAGTTCTTTGAAGAGCTCATCGATAAGATGAAGGAAGAAAAAGGAATCACAGAGGACGTAGATTTAACAGCTGAGGATTTAAAGGAACTTGCAAAACAGTTCAAGGCTGAGTATAAGGAAAAAATCGGTGCTGATTTCCCGGCAGATCCAAAGGTACAGCTGATGGAAGCGATCAAGGCTGTTTTCCGTTCCTGGAACAACCCAAGAGCAAACGTTTACCGCCGCGACAACGATATCCCATATTCCTGGGGTACTGCTGTTAACGTTCAGATGATGGCGTTTGGAAACATGGGCGAGACCTCCGGTACCGGTGTTGCATTTACCCGTGACCCAGCAACCGGCGAACGTCACCTTATGGGTGAGTTCTTAATGAACGCACAGGGTGAGGACGTAGTTGCCGGTATCCGTACACCGCAGAAGATTGACCAGTTAAAGGAAGTTATGCCGGAAGCCTATGAGCAGTTCGTAGGAATCTGCAATAAGCTGGAAGATCACTACAGAGATATGCAGGATATGGAATTTACCATTGAAGATAGAACCCTTTACATGCTTCAGACCCGTAACGGCAAGAGAACAGCTAAGGCTGCTTTAAAGATTGCTTGTGATCTGGTTGACGAAGGCATGATTACAGAGGAAAAGGCAGTTAAGATGATCGATCCAAGAAACTTGGATACCTTACTCCATCCTCAGTTTGATACAGATGCATTAAAGAAGACAGAACCTGTTGGAAAGGCTCTGGCAGCATCTCCAGGAGCTGCATGCGGTAAGATCGTATTTACAGCTGACGATGCAAAAGCATGGCATGAAAGAGGCGAGAAGGTTGTTCTCGTTCGTCTTGAGACCTCTCCGGAAGATATTGAAGGTATGAAGGCCGCTCAGGGTATCTTGACCGTACGCGGCGGTATGACTTCACATGCAGCAGTTGTTGCACGAGGAATGGGTACATGCTGTGTATCCGGCTGTTCCGAAATCACTATGGATGAAGAGAACAAGAAATTCGTCCTGTCAGGCAAGGAATATCATGAAGGAGACTTCTTATCCCTTGATGGATCTACCGGAAAGATCTATGACGGAATCATTCCGACAGTAGATGCAGCTATTATCGGAGAGTTCGGAAGAATCATGTCATGGGCAGATAAGTACAGAAGGCTGAAAGTAAGAACCAATGCTGATACACCTGCTGATGCAAGAAAAGCAAGAGAACTGGGCGCAGAAGGAATCGGCCTTTGCCGTACCGAGCATATGTTCTTTGAAGGAGACAGAATCGACGCATTCCGCGAGATGATCTGCTCCGATACCGTTGAGGAGAGAGAAGCAGCTCTTGAAAAGATCCTTCCTGTACAGCAGGATGACTTTGAAAAGCTTTACGAAGCATTGGAAGGGAATCCTGTTACCATCCGTTTCTTAGATCCGCCTCTGCATGAGTTCGTTCCAACAGAGGAAGACGACATTAAGAAGCTGGCAGATACACAAGGCAAGACTGTTGCTCAGATCAAGAGCATCATTGATTCCTTACACGAGTTTAACCCAATGATGGGACATCGTGGATGCCGTCTGACAGTTACCTATCCTGAGATCGCAAAAATGCAGACTAAGGCAGTGATCCGTGCAGCCATCAACGTTCAGAAGGCACATTCTGACTGGAACGTTTGCCCGGAAATCATGATTCCGCTGATCTGTGATGAGAAGGAATTAAAGTTTGTCAAGAAGATCGTAGTTGAAACTGCTGACGCAGAGATCGCTGCAGCAGGAAGCAGCTTAAAATATGAAGTAGGTACCATGATCGAGATCCCAAGAGCATGCTTAACCGCTGATGACATTGCCAAAGAGGCAGAATTCTTCTGCTTCGGAACCAATGACTTAACTCAGATGACCTATGGCTTCTCCCGTGATGATGCAGGCAAGTTCTTAAATGCTTACTATGACACCAAGATCTTCGAGAATGACCCATTTGCAAAACTGGATCAGACCGGCGTAGGCAAGCTTATGGAAACAGCAATCAAGTTAGGCAAGGGCGTTCGTCCGGAAATGCATGTTGGTATCTGCGGCGAGCACGGCGGAGATCCTTCTTCCGTAGAGTTCTGCCATAAGATTGGTCTGGATTATGTATCCTGTTCTCCATTCCGCGTGCCGATTGCAAAACTGGCAGCAGCACAGGCAGCACTTAACAATTAAGGAAAACTAATAAATATGTTTCCTTCATGATGCTGAAGGCGAAGCAATTGAAAGATATTATATGTAACATCTATATATGAAAGTCAAAGGGGGTTGTGGTACCGGCAGTTTCGTACACGGCCCCTTTTGCTGTTTAAAATTCTATAAAGAATGCAACATATCAAAAAAGCTGCTCAATCTGACCATACGGTTAGATTGAGCAGCTTTTTTGCTGTTCTTATATCATTTACAATTGATATACCTATGATTCCAAATCAGATTTCAGAAGTTCATTATACTTTTCAACAATCCGGTAAAAGGCGTCTAAGTCTGACTCACCGCACTGTTCGATCAGATAGGAGGTGGTCTGTGTGATGTCAGCTACATCATAAGCTTTGTGAACCGAGGAAAGTCTTTTTCCCTTTTCTGTCACGTACAGGCATACGGACTTTTCATTATTTTCCTTGTATCGTTTTTCTATGTATCCGGAGTCAACCAGCTTCTTGATGACCTGGGAAATGGCACTTTTGCTTTTATGCCATATCTTTGACAGCTCAGTGGCAGTAATCCCGGGGGAGTCGTCTATGTAGGTAAGGGTGTGTATCTCCATCATGTTAAAGTTTTCATTCTCATATGTGTGATGGGCATAGATGTAGTTGTGATATAAGATAATAAATTCATACAAGGTATCTGCCCGTGCATTCAACTTTTGATATGCGCTGTTTATATCTGAAATATGACTCATATAAATGCTCCTGTTCCAATTGATGATGTTTGTACATGTAATAGTACCATATATAGAATAGGGCTTCAATATATTATTTCAAACAAAGCGGGAAATATTGTTAAGTCAATGAACTATAAAAATAAAAAGTAAATAATTTATGTGGAAAATGCCCTAATTATTAAAAATTTATTAAAAATATATTGACAATATATACTAAGTATTTTATAATATAGTTCAGTTGGTGAACTATATTTTGCAATAACTTGCTTATACTACGAAAAGGATGGTATTTTCATGGACATTGAGAAGTTCTGTAGGGAAAATTGTGTGGAACGACGGGGAACGGGTACATTAAAGTGGGACTCACTTCAAGAGATTTTTGGAGATGCAGACTTACTTCCCCTCTGGGTCGCCGATATGGAGATCCAGTCGCCGGCAGCAGTAAGGGAGGCTCTGGTGAAACGCGTGGAGCACGGCGTGTTTGGCTATGGCACAGTGGAGGATGCATGTTTTGAATCTTTCTTTGCATGGCAGAAGAAGCATCATAATGTAGAACTTGCCAGGGAAAATATAAGGTTTGCTACCGGGGTGGTGGGATCCTTATATGCGGCTGTAAGGGCATATACCAAAGAGGAAGCGTCCGTTATTATCTGCCCTCCTGTATATTACCCATTTTATGATGCCATACTGAACACTGGAAGAAAGCTTGTAACCTGTGAGCTTGATAACAACAACGGTTATTATACCCTGGATTTTGAAACGTTTGAGAAGGAAATCATGGACAACAAGGTAGAGATGTTCATTCTGTGTTCTCCCCATAACCCTGTAAGCCGGGTATGGTCTGAGGAGGAGCTGGATACCATGTTCGACATCTGCCGCAGACATGGGGTGCTGGTGGTTTCTGATGAGATTCATCAGGATTTTACCTATGAGGGGAAGAAGTTCGTATCCTCCGCCCTGGTCGGGAACGGTAAGTATAAGGATATTCTGATTACCTTAAATGCAGGCTCCAAGACATTTAACTTAGCCGGACTGATTCACTCCCATGTCATCATATTTGACAAACCGTTGATGGAAACCTATGATGCATACATCAAGAGCATTGGTTCACCGGAAGTCAACCTCATGGGTGTTGCAGGAATGGAGGCCGCTTTCCGGGGAGGAGAAGAATGGCTGGAGAATGTGAAGGCGCTGATCATTCACAATTACAATTATATGAAACAGGAGTTTGCAAGGGAGCTTCCAAAGATCGTGGTTACGCCTCTTGAAGGAACATATCTGTCCTGGATTGATTTAAGGGGTTATCTTACAGGAGAAGAGACTGCCGTCTTTATCCAGGACAAGTGCCGTCTTGCCTGCGATGTTGGGGAATGGTTCAGCCTTATGGCGCACGGATTTATCCGGATTAACCTGGCTACAGATACTAAGAATGTTGTTACTGCTGTTGAAAGTATTATTAAAAACATCAAAGAAAAGGTGGGGGAATAAATGGCTGTTTCTATTAGTGTAATCTGTTTTTTAATCTATCTGGGTGTTCTGTTTGTATTGCAGAAAAAAGGCAAATCTTTTAATGTACGTGTAATAGCCGGTCTGTTCGGCGGTATTATATTTGGTGCGATCTTAAAGACAGTGGCAGATGATGCAGCGGTTTCTGAGAGCTTGCGCTGGATCAGCCTGGTGGGCACTGCTTATACCAAGCTTTTGAAGATGATGGTTATCCCGCTGATTTTTGTATCCATCGTGTGTGCTATCATAAACCAGAAGTCAGGCAAGAACCTTGGTAAGATTACAGCTCTTGTACTGGTAATTCTCCTGTCCACGGCAGCAATTTCAGCAGTGGTAGGCGGTGTTACAGCTGCGGCATTTGGCGTCAGCGCGGAGGGACTGGAGATCGGCGAGGCTGAGAGTAAAAAGACTTCCCAGCTGGAAGAGAAGGCGAAAGAGGGCCTTTCCATTGAAGATACCATTATTGATATCATTCCATCCAACCCGATCTATGCCCTGACCGGACAGGGAAGTAATGCAACTCTTTCCGTGGTGCTCTTTGCAGCATTCCTGGGAATCGGAGTGATTGGGGTAAGGACCTACGCCCCGGAACAGGCGGAGTTTTTTGGGAAACTGATGAATTCGCTGAATACCTTGGTGGTGGAAGTGGTCATGATGATTATTATGCTGACGCCATTCGGCATCTTTTCATTGATGACCAAGACCATTGCAGGAAGTGACTATACCAGTATCCTGCGGCTTGTAACCTTTGTTCTTGCTTCCTATACAGCTATATTTATCATGTTCATCATTCACGGACTGATACTGGCTGTCGTGGGAATCAGCCCTCTTACATATTTTAAGAAGGCCATGACAACCCTTGTATTTGCATTTACCTCCCGTACCAGTGCAGGAACCCTGCCGCTGACCATCAGGACCTTAACAGATGAGATGGGTGTGGATAACGGAGTTTCAAACCTTGCAGGTTCCCTCAGTACATCCATCGGACAGAACGGCTGCGCGGCTATTTATCCTGCCATGCTGGTAGTTATGGTGGCTCCCGCTGTGGGCCAGCAAATTACCCCATCTTTCTTTATTCTGATGGTAGTCATCATCACGTTTGCTTCCATTGGTATCGCCGGTGTAGGCGGCGGCGCAACCTTTGCAGGTATCACCGTGTTATCCGCACTTGGACTCCCGGTTGGGCTCGCAGGTCTGCTGGTAGGAATTGAGCCTGTGATCGACATGGCGAGAACTGCCCTGAATGTCAGCGATGGTATGGTGACCGGTTTGGTAGCTGCAAAACTGACTAATAATATAGATATGACAGTATATAATGACAAGTCGCTGAACCTGGAAAAGAAACCAGCCTCAGCAAAGGGAGATTCATAAGAAAATAATTACAAAGGATGTGTGATCATGGGTAAACGTGTTCTTATTGTGGGAGGTGTTGCCGGCGGTGCGTCCGCCGCAGCCAGAATCAGGCGTCTGGATGCAGATGCGTCCATAACCATATTTGAACGGGGAGAGCATGTATCCTTTTCCAACTGCTCACTTCCCTATTATTTAAGCAGGACCGTGGAGGATAAGGATTATCTGGTGCTGATGACGCCGGAGGGATTTGAGAATTCCTATGATATTGAGGTGCGTGTTAACAGTGAGGTGTGCGGCATTGACCGCACCCTTAAGAAAATACGTATTAAAGACAGTGTATCCGGCCGGGAATATGAAGAATCCTATGATGAGCTGGTGCTTTCGCCGGGATCCTATCCTATCCGTCCTAAGTCAATCGAGGGAGTGTCTCTCCCTCATGTATTCACAGTGCGCAATGTGAATGATATTGCAGAGCTGGATCAATATGTTGCCAGAGAAGAAATCCGCAGCGTGGTTGTAATCGGAGGCGGCTTTATCGGCCTTGAGGTGGCAGAAAATCTGAAATCTGCAGGAAAGCAGGTAGCTGTGGCAGAGGCTGCCAGTCAGATCATGGCACCTTTTGATTATGATATGACCCAGATTCTGCAAAAAGAGCTCTATGATCAGGGTGTGGAACTGGCGGTAGGCGACGGTGTTAAGGCCATCACTGAGGATAAGGTAATCTTAAACTCAGGCAGGGAGCTGCCCTGCGATGCAGTGGTGCTCTCCATTGGCGTACTGCCGGAGACAGAGCTTGCAAAGCAGGCAGGCCTTGAAATCGGTGAGACCGGTGGGATCAAGGTGACACCGGATTACCGCACCAGCGACCCGCATATCTATGCAGTGGGCGATGCCATCGAGGTCTATCAGCGCCTGACCCACAAACCAACCAGGCTCCCTCTGGCTGGTCCGGCTCTGCGCCAGGCAAGGGCAGCCGCTGATGCCATGTATGGCATGTCCACCAGGAATAACGGAGTCATTGGCTCCTGCGCTGTCAGGGTGTTCGAGTTGAACGCTGCTGCGACAGGCCTGAATGAGAGAACTGCAAAGGCAAATAATATACCATGCGATTCGGTCTACACCATGGCTATGGATAAGGTAGGCCTGATGCCCGGCAGTTCTCCCATGCACTTTAAGCTTGTATTCGAGGTACCCACGGGAAGGATCCTGGGAGCCCAGGCCATCGGCAAGGGCAATGTAGACAAGCGGATCGACGTTATCGCAACCCTTATTGCCATGAACGGAACCCTGGAGGACTTAAAAGAACTGGAACTCTGCTACTCGCCGGTGTTCGGCACTGCAAGGGATGTGGTTAATCTGGCCGCGCTGGTGGCACTTAATGTCCTGCACGGTGTCTTTCAACAGGTTCATGTAAGTGAAGCGCGGGAACTGGTAGAGAGCAAAGCATACATCATCGATGTGAGAGGACGTGACGAGTTTGAGATGGGGCATCTCATTGGAGCCGTGAATATCCCCTTAGGTGAACTGAGGCAGCGTGTATCAGAAATTCCTAATGACAGGCCGGTATACTTACACTGCAGAACCAGCCAGAGAAGCTATAATGCGTCCATGGCGTTAAAGGGCCGCGGTTTTGACAATATCATTAACATTTCTGGTTCTTTCCTGGGAATCAGTTATTATGAATACTTTACGGATATGACTACGGGACGGGAGAAGATACTAACCGAATATAATTTTTTATAAAAGTCATATATGGAGATGGACGGTATGCCCTGGGAAGCGGGGCATGCCGTCTTTTTTTATAGAGCAGGAACAGTGGAGCGCGCACAGTGGGTGGCCATGATTTGCCTTTGGTTACTGCCGTTTATCTTTGATGGGGTATGAAGGTGGTAAGAATTAAGGTATATTATGAGCGGTCAGAGGTGAAGAGTTAGAAGCCAATGAAGATTTACTTAAGGAGAATTATGGAAGAGAAAAAATTGGCTATACTTTCTATATAATTCAAATATAGCAGGAAAAATGGAGGAACGTATATGAGAATTCCAAAGCACATCGGGATCATACCAGACGGCAACCGCCGCTGGGCCCTTGGAAAAGGAATGGAAAAAGAGGAAGGGTATGACAATGGAATATCCCCTGGAATGGTCCTTTACCACCTTTGCAGAAAACTTGGGATTAACGAAATGACCTTTTACGGCTTTACCGTGGATAATACAAAGCGTCCCTCAATCCAGAGGGATGCCTTTTCAAAGGCATGCGTAAAAGCCGTGGAGGAATTGTCAAAGGAAGATGCCGAGCTTTTGGTTCTGGGAAAAACAACGTCAGCCATGTTTCCGGAGGAGTTAAAGCCATATACTAACAGGCACCAGTTCGGCAATGGAGGAATGAAGATCAACTTTCTGGTCAATTACAGCTGGGAGTGGGATCTGGGACTTCATGACGGAGCCATAGGCCCTAAATTAAAAACTGCCGATGTTTCCAGGATCGATCTGGTGATCCGGTGGGGAGGACGCAGAAGGCTGTCCGGTTTTTTGCCGGTACAATCCGTTTATTCGGATATGTATGTGATCGATGATTTCTGGCCTGATTTTACGCCTCAGCACGTATACGATGCGATTGAATGGTATTCCAGGCAGGACGTGACCCTGGGTGGATGAAGATACACAGATCGGACTGTTTGATCCTGCATCAAAAGAATAGGGCTGCTAAAATTTGGCATACTACTTACGGAATAATATTTTAATGGAGGTAATTATGCCAGAGACGGTTTTAGAAAAAACAGAAGGTCGGGTAAGCTATCATGACTCCGTGGAAGAGATGCTGGTCAGGATAAGAGATGACGGATTATCAAGCGTATTTTCCAGATGGGACGAGCAGGAAAAAATACGATGCAAATTTTGTCTGCAAGGACTAAGCTGTCAATTATGCACCAATGGACCTTGCAGAATCAACGAACAAAAAGGACCGGAAAAAGGTGTTTGCGGAATTGGGGCCGATGCCATGGCCATGAGAAATCTTCTCATGAGAAATATTATGGGTGCGGCCACCTATGCCCATCACGCATACGAAGCCTTCCGGACCTTAAAGGAAACAGGGAAAGGCAATACCATTTTCCAGATTACAGATACCAAAAAGCTAAAATGGATGTGTGAAAAGACTGGGATCAATACCAATCAGGATGTGAACCAGATGGCTGTCTGCCTTGCTGAGTTTCTTGACCGGGAGATGAAGATAAGTCCTGATGAGAAAAGTGTTATGGTGGAAGTCTTTTCACCGAAGAAACGAAAAAAGATCTGGGAAGATTTACACATTTATCCTTCTGGGGTTGAACATGAAGTGCAAAACAGCATTGCAAGCTGTCTGACCAACGTAGATGGCGATTACGTTTCCCTGGCAACAAAAGCTCTGCGCTTGGGTCTTTCCACGATTTATACGGCACAGATTGGCCTTGAGATGACGCAGGATATATTATTCGGTACGCCGATGCCTCATGAAGTGGATGTGGATTTGGGAATTATGGATCCAGACTACGTAAATATTGCATTTAATGGACATCAGCCCTGGATTGGAGTTGCGACTTTACAGAAGGCCAGGATGCAGGAGTTTCAGGATATGGCAAAGCAGGCCGGAGCAAAGGGAATCCACATCGTAGGATCCATTGAAACAGGACAGGAATTGCTGCAAAGATTTGAAATGGATGATGTGTTTGTGGGCCTTATGGGAAACTGGTTATCCATTGAACCGTTTTTAGCAACAGGAACTGTGGACGCATTTGTAATGGAGGAAAACTGTTCACCGCCGGCCATTGATCAATATGCGGAAAAATATCAGGTTGCGCTGGTAAGCGTCAGCACAATTATCGGTGTTCCCGGCACAGAACATAAGATGCCATATTATCCGAAGAAGGCGGAGGAGATGTCTGAAACATGCATCCACGTTGCCATTGAGAACTTTAAGAAAAGGCATAAACAAATCAAGCCAATGGTTCCAAAGTACAAGCAAAAAGCCATTGCCGGTTTTTCTACAGAAGCAGTCTTAGACGCAATCGGAAATGATTTAAATAATCTGGTGGATGTAATTGCAAACGGCCAGTTAAAAGGAATTGTCGCTCTGGCAAACTGCTCGACTTTGAGAAACGGGCCTCAGGATTGGAATACGGTGAATTTAACAAAAGAACTGATTAAAAAAGATATCCTTGTCGTTGCAGGGGGCTGCGGAAACCATGGATTAGAGGTTGCTGGTATGTGCAATTTAGACGCCATCGATCAGGCGGGAGAAGGACTGCAGGGAGTGTGCAGGGCATTGGGAATCCCTCCTGTGTTAAGCTTTGGAACCTGTACGGATACAGGAAGGATTTCCATGCTTGTAACGGCCCTGGCAGACCACCTGGATGCTGACATTTCAGACCTTCCGATTGCAGTGACAGCACCGGAATGGATGGAACAGAAAGCAACCATAGACGGCTTATTTGCTATAGCATACGGAGCCTATACCCATCTTTCCCCAACTCCCTTTATCACCGGTGCGCCAAAGCTTGTAAAGCTGCTCACAGAAGACGTCGAGGGCCTGACCGGCGGCAAAGTAGCGTTAGGAGATGACCCGGTACAGGTAGCTGATGATATTGAAGATCATATCATGAAAAAAAGGCGGAACATGGGTTTATGTTAGAGTTTAAGCGGTAATTGAAGTGACTATTAATGGCTATGCAGACAAAGAAGGCTTAGGCGTTTTTACCGAAGCCTTCTTTGTGTATTGGACAGGCAGAATCTCATGTTTTAATAAAGCTTTTATTCGTAATCATTCTCTTCCGGTGATTTTAGAGAAGTCAGGATAAACAAATTGAAATTGGTGTTCAGCCACCATGCTTACATCGTTTGCCTGCTGGAAACAGGGCTGTATTGCCCCATGTTCAGCAAAGTAATTACAAAAGTCAACCGTAAACAGTTTTGATAAAATCAAACCGGCAAGATCCGGTGGCAGTGTGTTTTTTACAGCGATAAAAGAAGGAACGGTTAAGGCTCCCTCTTTTGGATACCGGAGTGATAGAAGTGTTTCATCGGCCCGGAAAGCAAAGATAGAGGGAGTAATTGCCGCAGGGCTGAGCCCCTTTTGGACGCTTTGGAGAGATTGAACCGGCATATCCAGGATCGTGGCAGTTTCCATAAAATGATCGGTAAACTCTTTTCCGTACAGCCAGGTAAGCTGCTTAAAGACACCCCGCCCGGCTGAATTTGCCTTACCTCCAAACACCTTGGGATACAATGCCAATTCTCTTAGGGTTGTTGGCAAAGGCTGGCCGGCTAATAACTGTCTGTTAAATACCATGATGAGCGGGATCACTAAAAAAGGAAGCAGACGCTTGTCCTGACAGAGATTGCTGTCACGGATCTCTTTTTTTAGTGGAAGCAGGTCCTGTATTTCCAGGAGGTCTTCTTTAAATAAACCATAGATTTCCGGATCTTCAAACACCTCTAAATCAGTGGAGACCATGATATCCGGTGCGGTTCCAGTGCTTTTCACCTCTTCTGACAGTTTTCTCGGATATCCAAGGCCAAAATATTCTGTTTCCAGCAGGATATCCTGTTCTTTCAAAAGCGATGTTACTTTTTCTATGTGTTTCTTTTCATACCGGTGCAGGACACAGATATTATTCCAATACATACTTATCTTACGCATAATTCCCCGACCCTCATCTTTCTTTGCATTTCTAAAATATATTGCTGGTATGCATGCAGGCGTTCCCAGGTTTCCTGTTCTTTTTCATTTCTTTCGATTACCGATTGTATTCCGCCGTTTTTCATGCAGATCCGGCAGTCACTCATTAATGCTGTGTGGGGGTCGTGTGTGGCGATCAGTACCAGTTTCTGCTTTTTCAGCAGCAGATGCAAAGACTTTTCTTTATGGATACCGGCATTTTCCACTTCGTCAATCAAAACAATTGGACTTTCACACAGAATGGCAACATCAGCGATCATCAGGGCGCGGCTTTGGCCGCCGCTTAAAAGATTCAAGCTGTCACTTCCATGCAGATGCTCCGGAGTAATGGTATTGGCCTGGTCAAGTACTTCCGGCAGAACCGTTTGCCAGTCCCGCTGCCGGCAGGTACAGTGCATGCGGATAAATTCATCGACTGTCACATCCAATACGAAACGCATATTTTGGCTGAGATGGGCGATCAGCTGCCTGGAGGTGTGAAAGCGGGCTTGTCTTTCCGGTATGGTTCCGTTGATCTTTATATGACGCCCGGAGACCGTGTCGCCGCAGGCCAGCTGTTCTAAATCCTGAATCAACCGGCTTTTCCCTGAACCGGTATGGCCTACAACTGCATACATCTGTCCGGGCTTCATGATAAGGGGAGCAGAAGATTCCGGCTGTCCGTTTTTATTCCGGCCTGGAATAATGGCTAATTCATGAAACATAGGGCACCTCCGTAAAGTCCATTTTTTCCACTATGCCCTGCTGATACATGGTTCCGATCCGCTTTTCTCCCACACAGTAAGAGCAGACACCGGCAGGCATGGTGTGGCGCAGGGTGTCATTTCCGCTCCACCCGGTTTCTGGAAGGCTTTCTAAGTACTGGAAGAGAAGCCCGCTGCCGTAACCGGATAATCCGTCTACAGGAAAGATCTGAGCGGTTGGATTTAAGGAGCTTATATTATAGTGTATAATTTCTTTTTCTGCCTGTGAAACCATATCAATTTTAGTCATGAGAATGATATCAGCGGTGGTCAGCATTGGTCCCAGTTTTTTGGGGGAACGTAAGCTGCTGGTACAATCTGTCACACAGATACTGATTGTGTGGGTGGTGGCAGGGGAACAGCGATTACAGAGTCCGGCAGTTTCGATAATCAGATATTCGGTTCTCTGCTGTTCATTCCATGCAATCATTTCCTCAAGGTTTGAAATCAGAAAGTGATCCGGGCATATGTCACCGGACAGGCCCAGTATAAAAGGAACGTTCAAAGCCTGATAGGCAGCGGGATCATCGGAATGCAGACAGTCAATCTTGCAGACGGAGGAACGTTTGCCGGCAGACTGAATATGCCGGATCAGATTTGTGGCAGCCAGAGTCTTGCCGCTGGCTGCTCCTCCGCTAATGAGAATTATTTTACTTTTCATTTTTCCTGTCTCCTTGTATAATAATGGTATTTCAACCGTATTATAGCAGACAAAGGAAGAGGGAGGTGTCTCATGTGACACAACGGGAAAAGGACCTGGAATTTTTAAAAACCACAGAATTATTCCGGGGAATGAATGTGGGGGGGATGGAGTACGGAATGTGCAATCTAGAAAAAGGCAGCCTGGTCAGCAACCGCTACCTGGGAGAGAAATCCATCGGTATTGTAGTATCCGGCGAGATTTCCGTCTCTTCGGTCACTCAGGATGGAAAAGAATTAATCATGAAACAGATTTACCCGAAAGACTGTTTTGGGATCTGTACGATTTTTACTCAGGCAGAGATGCCAAACACACTCCAGTGCATGTGCCCCACAACCGTACTGTACATAAAGAAAAGTGAGCTTTTAAAGGTGTTTAAAAGGGATCCCGAGTTGATGCTTCATATTATGACGATTTTCAATAAAAAGATACTGTTTCTGCAGAAGAAGATCGAAATGCTTAATACCACCTCTGCCAAAGCCCGGCTGGCTGACTATTTAGTGAGTCATGCCAACAGCAAAGGGGTGATTTTCCTGCGTACGGGGAAGACCGGATTATGCTCCAGCCTGGGAATCAGCCGTGCAACCTTGTATCGGGAACTGGACAACTTCCGTATTTCTCAGGCAATCGAGTATACGGAACAGAAGATAGTGATCAGGGATGTTTCTCATTTGAGACAGTTTTCCCGGTGCAATCTTGACTCCAAGGCGGCTTCATGTTAGTATGCAGAGGTTAGTTAACGCTAACTAAAAGTGAACTAAGGAGAGCCATATATGTTAAAGATTGCAATATACGGGAAGGGAGGAATTGGCAAGAGCACAACTACCTCAAACTTAACGGCAGCATTGTCTGATATGGGATACCGGGTGATGCAGATCGGCTGTGATCCAAAAGCAGATTCCACTCAGAATCTGACATTGGGAAAACCGGTAAAGACAGTTTTGGATGCAATTAAGGAAAAGTCTGATCATGTGGAGCTTTCAGATATTGTATTTCCCGGTTACAACGGGGTGTTATGCGTGGAAGCCGGAGGACCGACTCCTGGAATCGGCTGCGCGGGACGCGGCATTATCACCGCTTTTGAACGGTTGGAAGCATTAAATGCTTATGAGATCTACAAGCCGGATATCATACTTTATGATGTTCTTGGCGACGTGGTTTGCGGAGGCTTTGCCATGCCCATCCGGGGCGGCTATGCGGAACATGTATTTGTTGTTACTTCGGGTGAGAAGATGTCCCTTTATGCTGCCGCTAACATAGTCAGTGCTGTGGGACAGTTTTCCAAACGGGGATATGCCCGGTATTCAGGTATCATTTTAAACTCAAGAAATATTGAAAAAGAGCAGAAACTGGTATCGGAATTTGCAGAGGAAAGCGGCGGGAAGATCGTGCGGATTCTGCCCCGTGACGGAATTGTACAGGAGGCAGAGCATCAGAAGAAAACTGTTGTGGAAGCGTTTCCGGACAGTGCCATGGCAGGAGAATACCGTACATTAGCCGAATCGATTCTGGAGGTGTGCGGTCATGAAAACTGATTGCAGTACTCTTCATTATACATCGCCTGCCCACGGCGGGTGGGGGGTGGTCCGTCTGGCTATGCTGGTTCCGGAAAGCTACCAGCTGTTTGTATGTCCTTTTGCCTGTGGGAGGCATGGAGCGCTTGGAGCCATCGGGCATGGCTTAAAAGACCGTCTCTCCTATTTATACATAGATGAAAGTGATATTGTATCGGGAGGATATGAGGATTTGATTCCGGAAGCGGTGGCAGAGCTCCTGGAAACACTGGAGAAAAAACCGAAAGTTCTGATGATTTTTGTCAGCTGCCTGGATGACTTACTGGGAACAGACCATGAGTCCATACTGGCTGTTTTACGGGAACAGCATGAAGATGTACGGTTTACTTTCTGCCATATGAACCCCATCACCCTGGATACGGATAATCCTCCTCCGGTCAATATCCGCCGGAAGATGTACGGTCTCTTAGAACCGTCGGAAGGTAAGACGGGGCAGGTCAATCTCATTGGGAACCCGGTGCAGATCCGGCCGGAATCTGAATTGTTTGCATTTTTGCAGGCGATGGGAATCCAGCAGGTCAACCACATTGCACAGTTTGAAACCTTTGAAGCATACCAGCAGATGGCGGCTGCCCAATGGAATCTGGTGACAGCCCCGCCGGGAATGAAGGTGGCCATGGACATGAAAGAACGGTTGGATATTGATTTCGAGTTAGCTTACACTAACTACCGGGAGGAAGATATTTTAAATACTTACGAACGGCTGATGGATAAGCTGGCGGACAAAGAGAATGTCCGGTTTGACTTAGAGCCATACCAAAGGAAGGCAAGGCAGGCTGTTATGGAGGCAAGAGAGGCAGTCCGGGACAGACCGGTTTTTATCGACGATACGGCTGTGATTTTTCCTTTTGCAGCAGCCAGGGCACTCATTGAGGCAGGTTTCCATGTGGCCGGAATTTTTGCCCGGACAGTCGGGGAAGCAGAAAAGAAACATGGGGACTGGATCCATGACCACATGCCGGAGATCCAGATTTTAAATCCGATCGGCTATGATATTCCTTCAAGGATCGGAGTATTTCCGGAGGACAGCATTGCCATTGGCTTTGAAGCCGCATATGTTACCCGTTCCCGCCATGTGTGCGGTCTGGTAAACAATGAAGGGAACTTTGGATTTGACGGTTTGGTCCGTCTGATGGAAGGGATCGTCCATGCAGTCCAGGTGGAAGAAGATTTGGAAACGCTGATAAAAAATTATGGGTTGGTGATATGATGCATAAACTTTCGATACAACTGCCTCCCTTTGCTCCTGATTATTCCGGTGTATGTTCCGCTTTGTTTGCGCTGGGCGGCCTGCTGGTAATTCATGATGCTTCCGGCTGCACGGGGAATTATACCGGTTATGATGAACCCAGATGGTATGACTCCCGCAGTCTGGTGTACTGTTCAGGACTCAGGGAATTGGATGCGATCCTTGGCAATGATGAAAAATTTATACAAAAGATTGAAAATGCCGCAAATGATTTAAAACCGAACTTTCTTTGCTTTCTGGGAAGTCCGGTTCCCATGGTGATCGGTACGGATCTGGAAGGAATAGCGGCAGAACTGGAAGAGCGTACCGGAATTCCTTCCATCGGACTTGCCACAACCGGTTTGCATTACTATGATAAAGGGATTTCAGATGCTTACATAGCGTTTGCGAAAAAGTTCTTTCCGCCACCGCAGGAGGTCAGCCCGTCTGGGGATAGCATCAATATTCTGGGACTGACACCCCTTGATTTCTCCAACAACAGCAATGCAGTTGATTTGATCGGCGAGCTGGAGAAACGGGGCTTTACCATTCAGGCGGATTTTTCTATGGTATCTGATTTCCATAAGGTTTGCCAGGCAACCTCTGCCGGTGTAAACCTGGTGGTGTCAAAGAGCGGTCTTGGCCTGGCAGAATATATGAAAAAACGGTATCAAATTCCTTATGTGGTGGGAGTTCCGGCCGGGGAGCCGGCGGCGGACCGTCTGGCCGTAATGCTGAAAGAAACAATGGAAGATAAACAGGAGAGGGTATTGGAAACGGCAGCAGAAGAAACGAGTCGGATTCTCATGATCGGAGAAGAAGTTCTGATCCGGTCGCTGGCATTTCATTTTCAAGAAGAGAGGGGAATAAGGGATATTCAGCCGGCGGTTTTATTCGGAGGAACACAGGGAGTGTACCGGCAGGACAGCCTTTCCTTAAATAGTGAAAGTGATATCAGAAAACTGGTGAACAGTGGAAGATACCATACCATTATAGCTGATCCGCTGATCCGGCAGCTGATCCGGGAAAAAGAAAGTGTACGATTTATCGAGCTGCCCCATGTGGCGGTTTCCAGCAAGGTATGCTGGGACTATGCGCCGCAGCTGATGGGGAAACGATTGAGTGGAAGCTTATTTAGCTTTCAAGGATAGGAAGAAGGGAGAACTGAAAAGATGAAAAAAACAGTAACGCGAGTATTGAGCATGGCCCTGTGCTTGGCTGTATTATCCGGCTGTACGGCCAAGACGGCTTCTACGGAGGCTCCGGCCACAACAGCCGGTACAGAAGCGGCATCGGCGGAAGACAAACCGGAGGCCGGGAAAGAGGAAGGACCCGCACCGGCAGCCGGCGAGACCAAGACGATCATTGACCAGGGCGGCAATGAGGTGGTCATTCCGGTTAATATTGAGCGTGTGGCGATTGCTTCCTTATGGCCGCTGCCGTCAGTTTATGTATTGTACCAGGGGTCAGGCGCAAAACTTGTGGGCATGCATCCGGCTTCTAAAAGTGCGGCAGAATATTCTCTGTTGATGAAGGTGGCCCCGGAATTAAAGGATGTGGATACTTCCTTTATTCAGGGCGGCGAGGTCAATGTGGAAGAACTCATTAAGCTGAAGCCTGATGTGATCTTTTGCAACGCCAACAATGCAAAAGAAAGGGAGGTGCTGTTAAAGACCGGTATACCGGTGGTTGGCTTCAGCACTTCCATTGCCGGGTTTAACACGGTGGAAACAGTGAATCAATGGGTCGAACTGTTGGGAGAAATATTTGATGAACCGGATAAAGTAGCCGGTATTACGGATTACGGACGTGAAGTGGCCGCTGATATCGAGAAACGCTTAAAGGCTGTAAAAGAGGAAGATAAACCGAACGTGATGATTATCTATCATTATAAAGACGGGGTATTCCAGACTTCCGGCAACCAGTTCTTCGGACAGTACTGGTGCGATGCAACCGGAGCCGTCAGCGTATCAAAGGATATTCCGGGGTCAGGCGTGGATCTGACCATGGAACAGATCTATGAGTGGGATCCGGATATTATCTATGTAACAAACTTCAGTCCATACCTGCCACAGGATTTCTATGACAACAGCATTGAAGGATTTGACTGGAGTCCGGTTAAAGCTGTACGGGAACATAAGGTCTACAAATTCCCTCTGGGAATGTACCGCTGGTTCCCGCCGTCTTCCGATTCTTCTCTTTGCCTTTATTGGATGGCCCAGAAAAATCACCCGGAAGTTTTTGCAGATATTGATTTGAACCAGACAATTAAAGACTTTTATCTGAAGTTTTATCATGTGGAGCTGACGGATGAAGAGGTGGAAGGCATATACAATCCTCCCCGTGAAGCGGCAGACGGAGTATAACCATGTTGATGAAACGATATGGAACCGGAACCAGGATCTTACTGATCCTGGCTCCGGTATTAACGGCATTGATCTGTCTGGGCATCGGACGCTATTCTTTTAATCTGGCTGACATCTGTAAACTGCTTTATACCTATGCGGTTTCCGGAAAAGATGCCATCGAACCCCAGGCATACAGTGTTGTATTCAATATCCGGCTGCCAAGAATCATACTGGCAGTTCTTTGCGGAGCAGGGCTGGCTGTCTCGGGAGCGGCTTTTCAGCCCTTATTTTCCAATGCGCTGGCGACTCCGGATACTCTGGGAGTGGCACAGGGAGCATGTTTCGGTGCGGCACTGGCCCTTTTATTCTCTAACAGTCTTTTATGGGTTCAGCTGGTGGCCCTGGTATTTGGCCTGATTGCGATTATGCTTACTTATTCCATTAGTAAGGTTAAGGGTCAGTCTTCCACGTTTATGATCATTCTGGCGGGAATCGCGGTTTCTTCTCTTTTTACTTCCCTGGTATCGCTGGTTAAATATGTGGCTGATCCGGAGTCTCAGCTGCCGACCATTACCTATTGGCTGTTAGGAAGCATGGCCGGAATTACCTACAAGAGTCTGGCCATCGGCGGTCCCCTGATCTGTGTGGGAATTGTGTTGATCTATCTGCTGCGCTGGCGGCTGAATATCCTGTCTATGTCTGAGGATGAAGCAAGGTCCATGGGAATTGACTTAAAAAAGCTTCGCATTCTCATTATTCTGGCAGCAGCATTGATCACGGCCTCCTGTGCCTCCATGTGCGGCCGGATCGAGTGGGTGGGGCTGTTAATTCCCCATGGTGTCCGGATGTTATTTGGAAGTAATAACGAACGGGTCATTCCAGCCAGCATCAGTCTGGGGCAGTATTTATGCTGGTCATGGATACGACTGCCAGGGCTGCAACGACTGCTGAAATTCCCCTGTCGATCTTAACCGCAGTGATCGGAGCCCCGGTATTTATTCTATTGCTGAGAAAGACAGGAGGAGGATGGCTGTGATTTTTGAAGTAAAGGAAGGATGCTTTGGATACAAGGCAGGGGAAGAAATTTTAAAAGAAATCACATTCCGGCTTCAGGATGGAGAAGTACTGGCAATCCTGGGACCAAACGGCGTAGGTAAAACCACGCTGCTTCGCAATATGATGGGACTGCTGAAATGGAAATCAGGCGGAAGCTATCTGGATGGAACATGCCTGGCGGAAATGCCTGTAAAGGATGTCTGGCAGACGATCGCCTACGTTCCCCAGGCGAAAGCCTCCCTTTTTTCTTATACGGTAGAAGAGATGGTTTTACTGGGACGCAGTGCCCATATCGGAAATTTCAGCCGTCCGAAAAAGGCGGATGTGGAAATTGCCGATGAGGCGATCCGGAGTGTTGGAATTGATTATTTGAGAGGAAAGCTGGTGAGCCGGATCAGCGGCGGAGAGCTTCAGATGGTTTTAATTGCCAGGGCCCTGACTGCAAAACCCCGGATACTGGTGCTTGACGAGCCGGAGAGCAATTTAGACTTTAGAAACCAGCTGATTATTCTGGATACGATCCGCCGCCTGGCGGATGAAAAGAACATATCCTGTATTTTTAATACCCACTACCCGGCACACGCGCTAAAGATATCCGATAAGGCGCTGATTTTGAACCGCAGCGGAAAAAGTATATTTGGCAAAGTGGATGATGTGGTATCGAAAGAACATATGGAAGAGGCATTTGGGGTAAAGGTCCTGATCAATGAAATTGAAGAAGAAGGGCATCGTTTTAAATCTGTAACCGCCTTAGCATTAACCTGACATTTTAAAAGACTATAATACGGAAGGCTTCAGCATTTTTGCTGAGGCCTTCTTTTTGTTCCGGACCGACTGAAAATCTTATCCTAATTTATAAATTATGATATAATACAAAAAAAGAAGAGAATTGGAAGAATTTAACAAAGGGGGAACATGGCTTGATCAAATATTTGGTAAACAGATACAGAGGATGGGGGATTGCCAAAAAGACATTGATCATCCTGCTTTTTGTCTCGATCGTCCCTGTCATGGTAATTGAAATCATAACCTGTATCATTGCCGCCAACACCATAAAAAAGCAGATGGATATTCTGGTGGAAAGCAATATGAAGCTCTCCCAGAAGGGGCTGGAAGATTTCTTTTCCGAATATGACAGCATCATCATGTCTATTTATACGGAAAATGAATATGCCCTAAAGTTAGAAAAGCTGAATGTATGGGATTCCAGGAATTACTATCTGTTAAAGAAGCAGCTGGAAGAAGATCTGGAGAATATCTCCTATCTTCATCCGGAAATATTGGGGATTGCGGTGGTGACACAGAAGAAGGAATGCATTCTGTATGATTCCATTACCAACAGCACCATGGACAGCTATTGCTTTCCGGAAAAGGATAAAAGCTGGCTGGCTGTGACCGATGAGACCTTTCATAACACCCAGACCGTTTATTCCAATGTCATTAACCGGGAGGAGGCAAACGGGACAAAAAGAAATATCATCTATCTGGTCCACCGGATTGCGGATATTAATAATTACAGACAGGGAACGGTAGGAAGCATTCTGATCTGCCTTGACGAAACCAATATCCGGGAAACCTATTCCCAGGAAAACGAAAGTGAAATCAATGTATCCTTTCTTTGCGATGCCAATGGAAGCATCCTTTCCAGTACCAGGGCGGATTTAATTGGGACAGGCATTTTTGAAGAATGGGAGGACAGCACAGAGGAGCTGTTTTCCCAGCCGGAGTTAAAGATCAGGCAGGCGGTGGAATCCCATCAGATCATGAATAACGGATATTACAGCATTTACACAAAGCCTGTGTTAAAAAACCAGTTTGTGCTGGTCAGCCTCCGGGATTACAGAGAGCCTTTAAAGGATTTTAAATATATCTTTGAGGTGATCATTCTGCTTACGATATTGATTATCATTACCAGCATTCTTATTATGATCCAGTTTGCTGGTTCCTTGCAGGTCTGTGTTGAAAAGATCACCTCTGCCATGGACAGAGCCTATAAGGGGGATTATACGGTGCAGATCGAGCACACCTGGCGGGATGAGTTTGGAAAGATTGCAAGGCATTTCAATCACATGGTACAAAAGATCGACCAGTCCGGAAAGATAGAAAAGGAAGCCCTTCTCCGTGAAAAAAATGCGGAATTAAAGGCTTTGGAGGCCCAGATCAACCCTCATTTTCTTTATAATACCCTGGATGCCATCAACTGGATGGCCATAGAAAACGAACAGTTTTTAATCAGTAAAATGCTTAAAAATCTTGGATCCATCCTGCGTTACAGCGTACATAAAAGCAATGGTGTGGTAAGTGTGAGAAGTGAGCTGGAATATTTAAAGCAGTATATTTTTCTCCAGCAGCAAAGGTTTTCCTTTTCCTTTCACTGTATTATGGATGTGGATGAGGAAGTCCTGGATCTAAAAATGCACAAGCTGCTGTTCCAGCCTCTCATTGAGAATGCCATTATCCATGGCTTTCCAGGCGATACGGGACAGGATATGCTCACGGTTTCCATCAGAAAAAAGGGAGATAAGCATCTGGTGGTTCAAGTGGAGGACAATGGAAAAGGCATGGATGGGGAACTGGTCAGGGAACTGAATCACTATGATTATTCAAGCGGCACCATTGAGGGGAGCATGGGGGTACGGAATGTGATTATGAGGATCAAATACTATTATGGAGAAGAAGGGCATTTCTTTATTGAATCTAATGACAGGGGAACCAGAATAACGGCTGAGATTTTGTTTGAAGAATAGACAGGGGGAACGATACTTGGGCATGAGAGTGGTAATTGTGGAAGACGAGCCAAACACAAGGAACGGGATCATAAAAATCATTGAAAAGTATACGTCACATGAAGTGGTCGCAGGGGAAAGCGATGGAGAGGCAGGACTTGAAAAAGTGTTATCTTTGCATCCGGATGTGGTTATAACGGATATCAACATGCCAAAGATGGATGGACTTGCCATGATCCACAAGATCAGGGAAGCAGGAATTATGACGGCGGCAGTCCTTCTGACCGGGTATTCGGAGTTTGAATACGCCCAGCGCGCCATACAGTTATCCGTAACCGAATATTTGCTGAAACCTCTTGATGTGGAGGACATCATAGAGGTCCTTGGGACCGTGGAAAAAAAGTTATCAAAGAACAAGGTGGAGCAGGTTTCTGCGGAACAGCTGCTGTTTTCCATCCTTACGGGAGACGGAAGCGATCAGGAAGCGGTTCAAAAGCAATTTGCTGAAAAGATACGAAAACAAAAGGACCAGGCCATTTCCATGTTTCTGATCCAGTCGGAAAGCATTCTGGAGGATACCACGAACCAGATGACGGAAGTCCTTAAAGACAGCCTTGATGCAATCTGCCTGACCGGCTTTTTCATCTTTAAGCTTCCCTATGAAAAACAGATCCTTGTCATGATTTCAGACGGCCAGAACGTTAAGTATTTAAAGGCCATATTTAAAACCCAGATACTGAAGGAGCTGAAGGAGAAGGGAGAATTTCTCATCAGCTACGGGGAACTTTCTAGTCTCTCCAGTCTTAAAGATACTTTAAAGCAGATGCAGGAATATCTTTCCTATACCTTTGTATTTCAGGACCAGTGCGTCATTGACAGAGAGCTGGTTGAAAATCTGTCCTTTGAAAGGGTGGAATATCCGGAATATTTGGAGCGCGGAATGAAAAGGGACATAAGAAATGGAAACAAGGAGGGAATCAGAAGAAACGCCAGGAAATTTGAGGAGATGGTCATTCAAAGCAGGGAAGAGCCTAAGGTGATCAAAAACCATACCGTCCGTTTTGTTATGGCCGCCTTAAATACCGCAAGGGATTTAATGAAAAACAAAGACATTGAGGCCCTCTACCAATACCTGTTAAACGATATGATGAAAACCGGGATCAGGGAGATATTTCTGAACAATTACTGGAAAGTGATTGACATGCTTGCAGATGACAGGGAAAAGGATGCCCTGACCGGCAATGGCATGATCTTAAATGTGATCGAATTCATAAGGCAGAATTATGATAAGGATGTTTCACTTTCCGATGCGGCTGATCTGGTGGGGATCACACCGGAATATTTAAGCAAGCTGTTTACCAGGGAAATGGGGATCAACTTTTGCACCTTTTTAGGGGAATTCCGTGTCAGCATTGCAAAAAAGCTTCTGGCAACCGGCAATTATAAGATCCATGAGGTAGCTGAAATGGTAGGGTATAAGGATACGAAGTATTTTAATAAGGTATTTCGTTCCATTATGGGAGTATCGCCCTCAGATTATAGAAAGGTATTTTAAGATATGAACAGGACCGTACAAAAACTTCTGATCTGTTTATGGCTGCTGGTTTCCTTTTTATTGATCAGCGTAATTTTAAAATATTACAGAGAATCCAATGAGGTGGTGGCTGAGGAGGAAAAAAGAGACCGGCTTGTGGTCATGGCTGTCAGCGAGGAGGATAAAAGCGGCGATTATTTAAAGGCGCTTGTGGATGAATATTCTGAACTGCCGGGGAATCCGGAGGTCAGGATCCAGTATGTCTCTCAGTCCGGCTATCAAAAGCAGCTGTGCATTGATAAGGATCAGAATAACCTCCCTGATCTGATCATCTGTGAGAACGTCATGACGCCTGCCCTTGAGTCCATGGGAATTCTTAAGGATTTGTCCGATTACATGACAGCGGAGAGAGCCTCCCTGTATTTAAAGAATGCATACAGCAGCACA